>JAPJQL010000034.1 GCA_030825115.1 Lachnospiraceae bacterium | reverse complement strand
CCCTGGACAAATAGATTAAGAGTCTACTGCTCTACCAACTGAGCTAAAGGCGCTTACCGCTCGTGCCATTCAATGTCTCTCAAGTGGCACGAGCATTATTGTAAATCATAATCGACCAAAAGTCAACCCTTTTTTGCAGATTTTTTTACAGAAATTTCACTTTTTTCATTTCTGCGCTAAAACACCCTTTTTAAGCCTTATCTACCATAGCCTTCACTGCTTCTTTCGGGTTCACGCCGATCAGCTTATCAACCAGCTTTCCGCCCTTAAATACGGCAAGGGTCGGGATGGTCATAACGCGGTACTGGGCAGCGATATCTTCCTCTTCGTCGATATTCAGCTTGCCGACAACGGCCTTGCCCTCATACTCTGCAGCCAGCTGCTCCACCAACGGCGCCATCATCTTGCACGGACCACACCAGTCCGCATAAAAATCTACCAGAACCGGCATCTCTGACTGTAAAACCTCTGCTTCAAAATTTGCTGTTGTAAATTTTTTCTCCATGTCCTTTTCTCCTTCTCTGTTTTAATATTTTATTTCTTCCCCCGGTTGATCGCTTTCTCCACTTCCTTAAATGACTTGTGCCATTTCAGGATTTTCCGGTTCCACTCCTCTTTATCACTGGTAGAGCTTCGCAGACTGCGGGTAATCTTTGTCTTCCAACCCATTGACGTTCCCACCCATCATACCGTTTTCCTTACCAGTATATGCAGATCAGCGGCTCGCTATCAGCTTGCAGATCGGATTTCCCATTGCGGAGAACTTGGTTTCATACTCTGTCATGACATTGCCCTCTGCCATGTCGCTGTGATGCAGATCAAACGTATACCCATCCACCTTCCAGCCAGCTTCCGGTACAGACTCCAGCGAATAATCAAACAACCCTCTGTTGTCCGTCTTGAATTCCACGACGCCATCCGCTTTCAGCACCTTATCGTATACCTTCATAAATTCCGGCGAGGTAAGTCTCCGTTTTGCATGGCGGTCCTTCGGCCACGGATCGGAAAAATTCAGGAAAATCCGGCTCACTTCCCCAGGCGCAAATACCTCATCCAGTGATTTGGCATCGATGCACATAAAGTAAATGTTGGACAGCTCCATCTCTTCCCGCTTCTGCAAGGCGCGGAGCAATACGCTGGAATACCGCTCAATCCCGATATAATTCACATCAGGATTTTTCCCTGCCAGTTCCATGATAAACTTTCCTTTTCCCATGCCAACTTCTATCTCAATCGGATTGTCATTGCCAAACAGGCGGGCAAATTCCCCTCGGTGGCTCTCCGGGGCCTGGACCACGTAAGGGCTATTCGCAATTTTTTCCTCTGCCCCCGGAATATGGCGTAATCTCATCTCCTGTCTCTCCTTCAAACTTGCTTTCTTGTTTACTCTCTCATTCTATCATCCCCATCATTTCTTGACAAGTGATTAAGTCACTCTTTACTTTTTCCTTACAAAACATAATTTGTCAAAATTTTGCGTGCACAATTCCTGCTTTCGTAGTATAATATTTTCATATATGCAGGTTGAATCTCATGATTTAAAATAATTAACAAAATTTTAATATATTTGACACAAAGGAGGACGGCTATGGCAAGCACCAATGTTAACAGCAGCTGGGAGAAGATCCAGCGCGGAGTCAAGGATACGGAACGGCTGATCGGGCAAAAGGACTACAATTCCGCGATGGTAAAGGCAAGACAGACTCTGGAATTTATGGTAAGGTTACTGGCAGAGCGCGCCTGCATCGTAGACGGCGGAGACCTGATGGAGACGATCGACGCCTTATACCAGAACCGCTGGATCAGCAAGACAACCTGTGAGCATTACCATAAGATCCGCATCATCGGCAACAAGGCTGCCCACGAAGGCGATAACAATGCCTACAACGCCAACCAGGCATATCATATGCTTTCCCAGGAGGTCTATACGTTCGCCAATGACTACCGCAATGCACAGCGCGGAACAAGGCCCGCCAGGACTGCGAACCGTCCGGCAAGCCGCCCGACATCATCAGGGCGTCCACAGTCACAGGCACAGAACAGCAGAAGCAGGAAACGGACGCCGCAGAAAAAGGCAGGCTTCACCATATATGACCTGCTGAAACTCCTGATTCCCGTCCTCTGCATCGTACTATTGGTTCTGGTCATCAAGCTGGTAAAGCCGGCAAAAGAGCAGACAGACCCGACCACCACCGCGCCGACTACCACCGAACAGCAGCAGGTACCGGCCGCTGAACCGACAGAACCGGCAGAGACCACAGCAGCTGCCGTGATCTATAAGACAACAGATGTCCTGAATGTCCGCCCGGCCCCAAACACCACGGACGCCCGGATTGGCCAGCTTGAGTCCGGTGTTCAGGTAGACTATGTCCGCGCCCACGATGACGACTGGGCAGTGATCATGTACAACGGGCAGGAAGCCTACGTAGCCAGCCGTTATCTGACTTCACAATGACAACCTCTTTCATACTCATTTTGAAATCCGCAGCAGGCAGAATTTATTTCTGCTCGCTGCGGATTTCTGTTTTGTAAGCGTTTTCCCGTCATTTTTCATGAAAAGAATTTGTTAAGAAACCATTTTTCCGCAATATTCACTATGGATTTTTTCTAAAAAAGGAGTATTATGAAAAAGGTAAATCTTATGGGGTTCATAAGTTTCTTATTATAATGTGTTTCTTCCAACCCCATCTGCACATACTACATAAAATGAATGGACAAGGAGGATTGCTATGGATACCGTCATCAAACAGATATCCGAGATAGAAGCTGCCGCCTCATCCGTGATGGATGAAGCAAATGCCCGGAAAAAAGCATTCGCCCAGGAGATGGAGGAAAAAACCGCCGCCTTCGACCAGGAACTTGATGCCCGGACAGAAAAGCAGATTTCCGACCTGCGCGCCAGAATGGAAGTCGAGATGAATTCCAAGTTGTCAAAGCAGAAGGACGATGCCGGACAGATGCTGGCACGGATGGAAAAGAACTATAAAGAGCATCACACAGAATACGTAAAGCAACTATTCCAGTCATTGATAGAGGAGTGATACTATGAGTCTGCTGACCTACAGTGGGATTACCACCAAGGTAAGGGCGATGGAAAGTCACCTGATCTCCGACAGCCAGTTCCGTGAAATGGCCAATCTGGAAGATGTCCGCAGCGCCGCTGAGTACTTAAGGCAGCAGCCTGCCTATGCCGACATCTTCACCGACCTGGATGATACCAAGCTGCATCGCGGATATATCGAGCAGCTTCTTACCCTCTCCAAGTACCGGGATTTTACAAAACTGTACCGGTTTTCCAATCTTTCCCAACGCAAATTCCTGGACCTCTACTTTATGCATTACGAGATCGACATCATAAAGAAATGTCTGAGAAATGTTATAAGCCGCCAGAAAGTCGATCTGGACCTTTCCATGTTCCGGGATTTTTTTGAAAAGCACTCTGACATTGACCTCATAAATCTGGCGCAGGCCGACAGCCTGCAGGAGCTGATCGCCGGTCTGGAAGGCTCCGTCTATTATCATTTGCTGACGGAAACCGACGGTTCCACGCAGGATGGAAGCGCCACCCTCTTCGATTATGAGCTCAAGCTGGATCTGCTGTATTTTAAGACTGTCTGGAAGGCAAAGGAAAAACTTCTCAGCAAGAAAGAGCAGAAGATCCTGAACCAGTGCTTCGGCTGCCAACTCGACATGCTGAACGTCCAGTGGATATACCGTTCCAAAAAATATTATGCCCTGCCGCCTGCGGATATCTATGCGCTTCTGATTCCGGTCCAGTACCGCCTGAAATCCGAAGACATCAAAAAGATGGCCGAGGCTGCGACAATGAATGATTTTTTCGCAGTGTTAAAAGGCACCTATTACGGAAATATTCCCACAGCCGAAGTGCAGGAACACCCGGATTTGGAAGCATTAAATGAACAGATCCAAAACCGGATCTATCATATGGTCAGCCGTAAAAATCCGTATTCCATTGCGATCCTGGATTCTTACCTGTATTTTAAGGAGCTTGAAAAGCAGCGGCTGATCACCACGATCGAGGGAATCCGCTACGGACTGAGTCCTGGCGAAATCATCTCATTAGTTATCAAAAGTGAAAGGGGGGTCTGACTTGTGATAGAAACGATGAAATTTTTGAGTATCACCGGTCCCAAGGCAGATATTGACCGCATGACCAGCCAGTATTTATCCAAATACGAAATCCAGCTGGAAAATGCATTGTCTGAACTAAAAACTGTTGCAAACCTGCGTCCCTTTACGGAAGCCAATCCGTATAAAGGGGAACTGCAGACAGCCAGGGAACTGGTGGAAAGTTTCCAGGGAGAACTGGCGCCAAAAGGCACTGTCTCCGGCATACCAGGAAAAATGGTCACCCTGGAAAACGCGTTGGACATCGTCCACACGCTGCATCAAAAGATGCAGGAACTGTCCGCACAGAAAGAAGCGCTCCAGGAGCAGTGCAGTCAGTTGAAGTCGTCTATGGAAAATATCATCCCATTTACCGACTTAAACTACGATGTCAGCTCCATTCTCCATTTCCGCCACGTGAAGTTCCGGTTTGGACGCATCCCTCATGAATATTATGACAAATTCATGAAATATATCTATGACACCGTAGATACTGTCATCCACAAGTGCCAGGAAGACGACCAGTATGTGTGGGTCGTGTATTTCGTACCGGAAGTCCTCTGTGACAAGATCGATGCGATCTATGCTTCGATGCATTTTGAACGTTTTTTCCTGCAGGATGAATATGAAGGCACGCCAAATGAGGCATCTCATCTGCTGGAAGGTAAGATCGACCAGCTGGAAAGCCAGATCAGGGAGATCGACAACAAGATCGCCGCTGCCATCAGCAACCAAAAAGACGACCTTTTAGCCGCCTTAGACAGGCTGTCGTCCTATGCCAGCAGTTTCGATATCCGAAAGATGGCGGCGCTCACCAAGCAGGACGACCACACCTTCTATATCCTCTGCGGATGGATGTCCGAGCACGACGCAAAGGCGTTTCAGGCCGAACTGGAACACGATGCCGACACCTTCTGCTTCGTGGAGGAAGACCACAACAACATTGTCAGCGGTCCGCCTACCAAGCTGAAAAATCCAAAGCTGTTCCGGCCGTTTGAGATGTTTATCCAGATGTACGGAATTCCCGCATACAACGAGATGGATCCGACGATCCTGCTGGGACTGACCTACTCCTTCTTATTCGGCTTCATGTTCGGGGATGTGGGGCAGGGGCTGTGCCTGATGGTCGGCGGATACCTGCTGTACCGGTTAAAAAAGATGAACCTTGCCGCCATCATTTCCTGCTGCGGCTTTTGCTCCACGATCTTCGGTTTCCTGTTCGGCAGTGTTTTCGGCTTCGAGAACATCATAGAACCGCTCTGGCTGAGACCGAAAGAGGCGATGATGCAGCTTCCTTTCATCGGAAACTTAAACACCGTATTTGTCGTTGCGATTGCTCTGGGCATGGGGATCGTCCTGGTTACGATGATACTCAATATCATCAACAGCCTTCGTGTACACAATACGGAAAAAGCTTATTTTGACACCAACGGAGTCGCCGGCATCGTATTCTACGCCGCAATCACCGTCACAGTATTCTTGTACATGAGCGGGAACCCGCTTCCCGCAACGGTTGTGCTGGTCATCATGTTCATCCTTCCGCTCCTTGCCATCTTCTTTAAGGAGCCGCTTACGGCCCTTGTTGAGAAAAAGGCCGAAGTGCTTCCGGAAGGAAAAGGGATGTTCATCGTACAAGGTTTTTTTGAACTGTTTGAAGTATTGTTGAGTTACTTTTCCAACACCCTTTCCTTTGTCCGTGTCGGCGCATTTGCAGTCAGCCATGCGGCGATGATGGAGGTGGTGCTGATGCTGGCAGGTGCAGAGGCCGGCTCCCCGAACTGGCTGGTAGTCATCCTCGGAAACCTGTTCGTCTGCGGCATGGAAGGATTGATCGTTGGCATTCAGGTGCTCCGTCTGGAATACTATGAACTGTTCAGCCGTTTCTACAGCGGCAGCGGACGCGCCTTCAAACCTTATGGAAAAACAGAGGTATAGTTAACAACCATTACATTCATATAAAAGGAGAGAATCATCATGACTTTATTAGCAAAGATCACACTGGCAGCAGCATTACTGTTGAGCATCGCAATCCCGTTTGGAGCATTTGCAGCGGGGGAGAAAACAAAAGGACGTTACAAAAAGGCAATGGCAATCAACGCGCTGCTGTTTTGCGGCACCGTCATCGTATCCGGCGCCATGATATTCTCCGGTACGGCAATCGCGGCTGAGACAGCATCTGCTGCAAACAACGCGGCAGGCTGGGGCTATCTGGCAGCGGCGCTCTCCACCGGAATGTCCTGTATCGGCGGCGGCATTGCCGTATCCGCAGCAGCAAGCGCAGCTCTCGGCGCTATCAGCGAAGACGGCTCCATCCTTGGTAAATCCCTCATCTTCGTAGGTCTTGCCGAAGGTGTGTGTCTGTACGGGCTGATCATCTCCTTCATGATCCTCGGTAAACTGTAATCTATGAAAATGTATCTGATCAGTGACAACATCGACACCTGGACCGGCATGCGCCTCGCCGGTGTAGAAGGTGCGGTGGTCCACGAAAAGCAGGAACTCATCAGCGAACTGGATAAAGTCCTGGCCGACAAGGAGATTGGGATCGTACTGCTGACAGAGAAGTTTGGACGGGATTTCCCCGATGTGGTTAACGACGTAAGGCTGAACCATAAACTTCCTCTGTTTGTCGAGATCCCCGACCGCCACGGAACCGGCCGCAAGCCGGACTTTATCACGTCCTATGTAAATGAGGCTATTGGATTGAAATTATAGAAAGCAGGTGACCCACTTTGACAACTGAGGAAAAATTACAGCATTTCCTGGATACCTGTATGGAAGATGCGCGCACCAGAAGCAACCGTATGCTGGACGACTATACGGCAGCTCTGGAAAAAGCCTTTGAGGAGCATCAGGCCGACTCCCGCCGCCGCGCGGATATGCAGGTCCGGCTCGAATCCGAAAAAATAGAGCGGGAGATCAATAAACAGCTCGCCATCGAGCAGATCGATATCAAGCGCACACTGGGACAGAAACAGGAAGAACTGAAAGATAAATTATTTGTGGAACTGAAAGATATGCTTGCCAACTATCTGGAGACGCCGGAATATCTGCATCTTCTGGAGCGGCAGGTAGCGCACGCCGTCGAATTTGCAGGGGATAATGAGATCATCATCTATCTCGATCCGGCAGACGAAGACAAAGAGCGCCGTCTGGCGCTGCACCACGGCAAGGCCACCTTCCGGATCAGCGAATACTCCTTCACAGGAGGAACGCGTGCCGTCATCCCGGCAAGGCATATACTGATCGACAACTCCTTCCAGACCAAACTGGCTGAGGCCAGGGAGAACTTCCACTTTGACTTGAGCCTGACGGCGGGAGGTGAGGCATGATGGCGGCAAAAGGCACGATCTATGGAATCAACGGACCCATCGTCCATCTAAAGGGCGATGCCGGATTTGTTATGAACGAGATGGTATATGTCGGAAAAGAGAACCTGGTCGGTGAAGTCATCGGTCTGAGTTCCGACGACACGATCATCCAGGTATACGAGGAGACAACCGGGATAAAGCCCGGTGAAGTCGTCACCGGAACCGGCGGACCGGTATCCGTAACTTTAGCGCCCGGTATCCTGACCAATATTTTCGACGGAATCGAGCGCCCCTTGAGCGAGATTGCAAAGACCGGCGGCGCATACATCAGCCGCGGCGTCAACGTGGACTCTCTCGACACCGAGAAGAAATGGAAGACCCATATCACAGTAAAAAAAGGCGACCGTCTCTTTGGCGGCTCGATCATTGCAGAAGTGCCGGAGACCCCGGCCATCATCCACAAAGTCATGGTTCCTCCCGACATGGAAGGATATGTCCTGGATGTGGCAGAGGATGGGGAATATACGATCGAAGAACCGCTTGTCACAATCCAGCTCTCCGACAGCACAGAAGTAAAGCTTACGATGACCCAGAAGTGGCCCATCCGCGTGGCAAGACCGACTGCCAAAAGGTTTCCAGCCAGCCAGCCGCTCATCACCGGACAGCGTATCCTGGATACCCTGTTCCCCCTGGCAAAAGGCGGCACTGCCGCGATTCCGGGCGGGTTCGGAACCGGCAAGACGATGACCCAGCATCAGATCGCAAAATGGTCCGATGCCAACATCATCATCTACATCGGCTGCGGTGAGCGCGGCAACGAGATGACCCAGGTCCTGGAGGAATTCTCCGAACTGATCGACCCAAAGACCGGCAACCCGCTGATGGACCGCACCACGCTGATCGCAAATACCTCCAACATGCCGGTAGCGGCACGTGAGGCGAGCCTTTATTCCGGTCTGACCCTTGCCGAGTATTACCGGGACATGGGATACCATGTGGCCATCATGGCGGACTCCACCTCCCGCTGGGCAGAGGCTCTGCGGGAGCTCTCCGGACGTCTGGAAGAGATGCCTGCCGAGGAAGGCTTCCCCGCATACCTGGCATCCAAGCTGTCCGCCTTCTACGAGCGCGCCGGCATGATGCAGAACCTGAATGGAACGGAAGGAAGCGTCACCATCATCGGCGCAGTCTCTCCGCAGGGCGGCGACTTCTCCGAGCCGGTGACCCAGAATACCAAGCGTTTTGTCCGCTGTTTCTGGGGACTGGACAAAAACCTTGCCTATGCAAGACATTTCCCGGCGATTTCCTGGCTGACCAGCTACTCTGAGTATTTAAACGACCTGGGTTCCTGGTATACAGAGCATGTGGACAAAAAATTCGTGGACTACCGAAACCGGATCGTCTACCTTCTGTCCCAGGAGAGCAGCCTGATGGAGATCGTCAAGCTGATCGGCGGCGATGTGCTGCCAGATGACCAGAAGCTGATCCTGGAGATCGCCAAGGTCATCCGCGTCGGTTTCCTTCAGCAGAACGCCTTCCACAAAGACGATACCTGCGTTCCGATGGAGAAGCAGTTTAAGATGATGGAGATCATCCTGTACCTGTACAAAAAATCGCGTTCCCTGATTTCCATGGGAATGCCGATGTCTGTCCTGAAGGAAGACCCGATCTATGATAAGATCATCGCGATCAAATACGATGTACCAAACGACAGGCTTGATCTATTTGACGAATACAAAAAACAGATTGATACGTTCTACGATGCCGTCGTAGAGCGAAATGCGTAAGGAGGGGCGAAAATGGCAATTGAATATCTAGGTTTAAGTGCGATTAACGGCCCTATGGTCGTTCTGGAAGGAGTTCAGGGCGCCTCTTACAACGAGATTGTAGATATGACTGTGGACGGCAGCAAAAAGAAGCTGGGGCAGATCATCGAAGTCTATGAAGATAAAGCGATCATCCAGGTATTTGAAGGAACCGAAGGGCTTGCGCTCCGCAACGTCCACACCCGGCTGACCGGACATCCGATGGAGCTTGGCGTCTCGGAGGACATGCTGGGACGTACCTTCAACGGCATCGGCGTGCCGATCGACGGACTCGGCGAGATCATACCGGATAAAATGCTGGATGTCAACGGCCAGCCGCTGAATCCGGTGACCCGTGAATATCCCCGTAACTACATCCGTACCGGCATCTCCGCCATCGACGGGCTGATGACATTGATCCGCGGACAGAAGCTCCCGATCTTCTCCGGCAACGGACTTCCCCATGACCAGCTTGCGGCTCAGATCGTGCAGCAGGCCTCTCTGGGCGATGATTCCAACGAGGAATTTGCAATCGTATTTGCCGCTATGGGCGTAAAACACGATGTGGCGGATTTCTTCCGCAGAACCTTTGAAGAGAGCGGTGTTTCCTCCCACGTTGCCATGTTCATCAACCTGGCAAACGACCCTGTGGTAGAGCGTCTGATCACCCCGAAGGTGGCGCTGACGCTGGCAGAGTATCTGGCGTTTGAAAAGAACATGCACATCCTCGTCATCCTGACAGACATGACGTCCTTTGCCGAGGCGATGCGCGAGGTCTCCTCGTCCAAAGGCGAGATCCCATCCCGTAAGGGCTTTCCGGGATATCTGTACAGCGAACTGGCCGCACTCTACGAGCGCGCCGGGATTGTAAAGGGTGTAAACGGTTCTGTGACGCAGATTCCGATCCTGACCATGCCAAACGATGACATCACCCACCCAATCCCCGACCTTACCGGGTATATCACCGAGGGGCAGATCGTCCTTGACCGCTCTTTAAACGGTCAGTCCGTCTATCCGCCGATCAATGTGCTGCCTTCCCTGTCCCGTCTGATGAAGGACGGAATCGGCAGAGGATTTACCAGGGCAGACCATCAGGATGTGGCAAACCAGCTTTTCTCCTGCTATGCAAAAGTCGGCGATGCACGTGCGCTTGCCTCCGTCATCGGTGAAGATGAGCTGTCTCCGTTAGACAAGAAATATCTGGTTTTCGGCAGGGAATTTGAAAAACGGTTTGTAGGACAGGATCCTCATGATAACCGGAATATCGTAAAGACACTGGACATCGGCTGGGAGCTTTTAGGGCTGCTGCCAAGAGAGGAACTTGACCGAATCGATACCAAGGTCTTAGACCAATATTATAAACCGACAGAGGCAATGTCTGAAGAGTAAGCGAGAGGAGGGATACGATGAATCCGAATACATTCCCTACCAAAGGTAATCTGATTCTGGCAAAGAATTCCCTTGCCCTCGCCAGCCAGGGCTATGAGCTGATGGATAAGAAACGGAACATCCTTCTGCGCGAGCTGATGGCGCTTATCGACGAGGCAAAAGGAATCCAGTCGGAGATTGATACGACCTTCACCGCCGCCTATGCGGCGCTCCAGCGCGCCAATATCGAGCTGGGCATCAACTATGTCCAGGAAATCGCCGGTTCTGTTCCGGTGGAACAGTCCATCCGGATCAAAACCCGAAGCATCATGGGCACTGAGATTCCTCTCGTCCAGCATGAGCCTGCGCCGCTGTCCCTGACCTACGCCTATTACAGCACAAAAGAGTCGCTGGATCAGGCACGTGCCAATTTTGAGAAGGTGAAGGAACTGACGATCAAGCTTTCGATGGTTGAGAACTCTGCTTACCGCCTTGCCGCAAGTATTCGCAAGACACAGAAACGGGCAAATGCGCTGAAAAATATCACGATTCCGACGTATCAGACGTTAGTGACGGATATTACCAATTCTTTGGAGGAGAAGGACCGGGAAGAGTTTACTCGGTTGAAGGTGATTAAGAGGAAAAAGAAGACGTTATAAACAGAAGTCTGCTAACAAGCTAAACGCGCCCCTGATCCGGGAAGGGTCAGGGGCGTTTTCATACTAATATCTTCCGGCCGTTCAGAATATTTGAATGGCTCTTTTTGTTCACTTTTTGTTTGTGTTCTTGAGTTATAACTAAAAGTAGGATAAAATTAGTCATAGAAAGTCATAGATTAGTCATAGAATTTAGTCATAAGCCTTTGAAAATGAGGTTGTAGAATTTAAAGAAGCACGAAGCAATTATTCGTTTAATGAAATTGGGAAATATTTTTCGGCACTTAGCAATGAAGCAAATCTTAAAGGATTACAGGAGGCATGGCTGATTTTTGGAATTTCTGATGATAAACAAGACTTAATGGAAGTGCTTGAAAAAGGGCGATGAAAAAGGAGAGGATTATTTCTATAGCAGGAGCAAATAGGTATGCAAGGTGGAGTTTGAAATAGTATTTTATTGATATGGAATCCGCCTACATCGCCGTAGGCAGATTCCATTTATAATGCCTCGCCAACAGGCGGATCGCCACCACCAGCACCGCGCTAATCACCATCGCCATCGCCTGCTGCATCACATCCAGCAGCGCCACATAGCAGACAGCCCCGGCAATCGATGCACAGGCATAGACATGCTTTTTCAGCACATAGGGCGTCTGTCCCGCCATGATATCCCGCAGGATGCCGCCTCCGACACCGGTGATCACCCCAAGGAACACCATCAAAAAATGATACTCCTCATATCCTGCTCCGATCGCAGTATCGATCCCGACCACGGTAAATGCCCCCAGTCCTATGGCGTCCAGCAGGTTCATGACCCGCTCATACGTCACCGAGGACAGCGCTTCGATCGGCATTGCCCGGCAGCGGATGATCAAAAACAGCGCCACTACTGCCGCAAACGCAGTCAATACGTACACCGGCTTCATAAATAAGGTCGGCGGATGGATTCCAATGATGATATCCCTCAGCATACCCCCTCCCACGGCGGTCGTCACGCCAAGCACGATGACTCCCAGCAAATCAAGCCGTTTCTCTATCGCAACCATAGCGCCGGAACAGGCAAAAGCGATGGTTCCGATCAATTCTACCATAAAAAATATTGTAATATCCTGCGGCATCCTTCTATTCCCTTCCTCTTATATAACCTGTTTTTTATTATACGTATATTTAAAAGGAAATCAATCAAAACTTGGTAAAACCTTTCTTTTTACAGCCCCGGTATGTTATACTATGATTTAATTTCAATAACAAGAAAAGAGGTTTTTACATGAAATTACTCCACAACTTTATCGGCATCCTCTGCGCTTTCGCCCTGATGATCACCCTGCTTATCACATCGGTCGAAGCCGTCACTTACTGGACGCCCGGATACTATGAAAAAGAATACGCAAAATACAACGTGACAGAAGATGTCCACATGGAGATGGACGACCTGTTAGACGTGACGCATGAGATGATGGCATACCTGCGCGGCAACCGTGCAGACCTGCATGTCCCAACTATCGTAGATGGCCAGCCCCGGGAATTTTTCAACGAGCGGGAAATTGCCCATATGGAAGACGTCCGCGGGCTGTTCCTCGCCGCGATCGCCATCCGCCGCGGCTGCCTGATTGCGATCGTGGCCGGCATCCTGCTGCTGCTTGCCCTGAAAGCCGATATCAAACGGGTGCTGCCATCGACGATCTGTGCAGGGACGCTGCTGTTCTTTGCCGCCCTGTCTGCACTCGCACTGATCATATCCACAAACTTCACAAAATATTTTGTGATTTTCCACGAGATTTTCTTCAGCAATGACCTGTGGATTCTGGATCCGTCCACAGATTTGTTGATAAATATCGTACCTGAGCCATTTTTTGTGGATACGGCGGCGCGGATTGGCGTCACATATGGGATATCTGTCATCCTGGTGTTCCTGCTGTGCGCCTTGTGGCGGCGGTTTTCCCGCAGGCACGCTTAACAATTTTGTAATAATTATCTTTACTTGTCAAAGAATTTCCAGTATACTAAAAGATAGCTTTAGAGAACCATTCGGTATGGCCGACCGCCATACGCATGGAGGAAAGATGAAACGTATACTACCATTTTTATTAAGCCTGACTCTGCTCTTTGGCCTGTTTCCACAGGCGGCGTTTGCCTCGCCGTCCTGGCCGGACAATATCTCCATCTCAGCAGAAGGCGGGATCGTGATGGATGCAGATACCGGAGCAGTCCTGTATGGGAAAAATATCCATGTGAATTATTTTCCTGCCAGCATCACCAAGATCCTGACCGCTTTGATCATTATTGAAAACTGTGATATGGACGACATCGTCACATTCTCCCATAACGCCGTATATAATGTAGAATCCGGCAGCAGCAATGCCGGAATCGATGAAGGTGACCAGCTTACCGTCCGCGATGCGCTCTATGCCATGATGCTCCGCTCTGCCAATGAGGCAGCCAACGGGCTGGCAGAGCACCTCGCCGGCTCGATCGAACAGTTTGCCGCGATGATGAATGCAAAAGCAGTGTCTCTCGGATGCACGGAATCCAACTTCACCAACCCCAGCGGATTAAATGACCCAAACCACTACACGACGGCCTATGATATGGCGCTGATCGCCAAGGCGGCATTTTCCAATGAGACGTTTGTGCAGATTGATTCCACCCTGTACTATGACCTTCCCGTCACGAAGAGGAATCCCGACGGACTGCGGATCTATCCGGGGCACAAGATGTTAAAGAAAAATCTGTCCCAGTACTATCCCGGCATCATAGGAGGGAAGACCGGCTACACTTCCCTGGCGGGCAACACCCTTGTCACCTGTGCTGAGCGGGACGGGATGAAGCTGGTTTCCGTAATCTTAAACGGACACCAGACGCACTACACCGACACAAAGGCACTGCTTGATTTTGGTTTTCAGAACTTCAAATCGCTGAAAGTGTCAGATTATGACAGAACATATTCTTCCATTGAGAACGATATGACGATTGCCGGGCTTCCAACTACGGACCTGTCCATATTAAGCGTCCAGAAAGACCGTTTTGTCACGCTTCCAAAAGCGGCGGAATTCTCAGATGCAGACACCTCGATCTCTTATGACCTGTCTTCCAATGCACCGGAAGATGCGGTGGCCTGCATCACTTATACTTACAATGGCCGTCAGGTCGGCTCTTCCTACCTGATGCTGAACGAAGGCGGAGCCGCGGCAACCAGACCAGTCGTGGAGATATCCACGGAAGCGCCGACCACTGCCGCCATGACAGATGCAGATGAAAATGCAGATGCCGCTTCCACCGCAGCTTCCCAGGAAAAAAAGCAAAGACCGCAGATCCATATCCCGTCGGTCGTATGGATTGTTCTCGCCGTCATCGCCGCACTGGGGATGCTTTGTGGAGGACTGATCGCACTGAAGATCCATATTGAAAAAAAAGAAGAAGCCGAGCGGCTTGCCCGTTATCAAAAACGTCAGCAGCGGCTTCAGGATATCGGGATGTCTACGGCAGAATTCGACTTACTGATCCAGCAAAAACGCTCCGCTACATCTGCCTCCACTTCTGGAAAGAGGCCAAAGAGGGCAAAAAAGAACCGGAAGTCATTTCTGGATTCCAAAAAATAAGAGGGCTTGGCGCCCTCTTTTTTTGACCTGTTATTTTGCATCCGCATTCTTCTGACGCACTTTTTTCATTATCTCCCTCGCCCGAAGCTTCTTCGCCTTATTCCGCTCAGACCGTTTTTTCCTCACATCGTCCTTGCGCTCCATGATCTTCTGGGCATCTTCCTCATCTATCAGCTTTAAAGTCTTTACAGCATATACACGGACATCGTCTACCTTCTTGATCCGGATCTTCCCCTTCAGATATCCATGTTCCGGGCAGACTGCAAGCCCGTAATAAATCTTCTGGTTCGGGGTAAACCACCGCACCTTTTTTCGGAGAGTCCTCCGGCAACAGTAACATTTCATCTCTGTCACCGTCTTGTCTTCCATGGCCTCTTCTTTATCCTGGAATATCCGGGATACATATTTGGAGTAATTGGGGAATACCAGATAGATTTCCTCATCCTGATTCTCCGGAAGGCGATAATAATCCAGGGATACATACGGCTTGATCTGCGCGATATCCATCTGCTCCAGCACCCGCCCGGTATAGTAGGCGTCGTCCAGCGCCCGGTGAAACGGTCGCTCTTCCAACAGCCCCATCTGCTCGACCGCAGCATCAAGAGATACCCGCCTGTCGTCTGCATAAAACAGCCCGAATAACTTCTGCACATCATAATAAAACAGCGGTTTTGGAAATGGATTCTCCATCTGGTGATATACCAGGTTTCGCTGTAGTTCCGTCAAATCCATCGACCCCCAGGTACAGTATACCGCATCTTCGCCGCACCAACGGGTAAATGCCTCCATCGCCGTCACAAAAGCTTCCCCGTGGTCCTGCAGCTCATGCATATCCATATGCGTCACTTCCGATATCATATAATGCATCTGGGTATAGACCTGTGGGCGGATCAGCCGGTGAAACTCGTCTACTATATGAAATTGTTCATCCAGCTTCACGGCGCCAATCTCGATGATCTCAAACGGAAAATCTTCCACGGAGTCCTCTTTTCCGCGCGCGCTCTGGTTCCACTCTAAGTCAAAAACAATATAATTTTTCATAGTGGGAATATTATAACATAAAGATATCTGTTTGCATAGGCATCCCCATGATTTCCGCCCAGCCGCCAGTCTCAGCCGCCGTCCCCCGGTCACACAGCCTAGGCATTTCTCCCGCTAAGCTCAATCCCGTAAAAATCTTCCAGAAGGTCCAGATAATACTCCCGGTAGATGCTTCCCTTCTTCCAGATAAAGTTCAGCTCATGCCGCATATCAAAGCCCGGCACCGTAAACTCTCTCAGCCTGTTCTCGCTGATCGCCTTTCTCGCTACAATTTCGTAGACAAAACTGATGCCGCAGTTGTCCTCCAGAAGCCGCAGGATCATATGATGGCTGTTCATAGTGCAGATTCTTGAAAAATCGTCAAACGAATACCCCACGGACTTTAAATATTCCCCCAGAATCCGCCGCGTTCCAGAACCTTCCTCCCGCAAAAGAAGAGTATGGGGGAACAGCGCAGAGACCTTCCCCATCTCTTCCATCTTATAATCCTTGCCGCATACCGCGATAAAACGCTCGCTTTTAATCGTCACATAATCATATTCCCGCTTGGGAAAATTCCCCTCCACAAAAGCAAAATCGATGATTCCCCTGTCCAGCCAGTCCAGCAGGCTCTCTGTATTGGCCAGATGATAATCGATCTGGATCCCCGGATGCCGCCTCAGGTAACCGGACAGCAGATCCGGCAGCAAAAATTCTCCGATGGACAGGGAAGCCCCCCAGTCCAGCCGCTTGATCCCGCTGCCCGTCTCCGCCAGATCATGCTTCAGATGTACCATGTCATGCCGCATGGCAAGCATCGCATTCCTCAGCTGCTCTCCCGCCGGAGTCAGCGTCAGCATCTTCCTGTCATAGGTAAACAGCTTCTGCCCATAATATTCTTCCAGGTGACGGATATGCTGGGATACAGCAGGCTGGGTCAGCGACAGCTCCTCCGCCGCCCTCGTATAATTCAAATATTTACAAACACATAAGAATGTCTCCACCCTGAAATCCAACATAATAACCCCTCCTTTCCCCTGCCTTTATCATAACATAAAATTTGCGCTAGATAAATATAAATAATTTTACTTTATGGTTGGTCGATGCTATCATAAGAAACCATAGAAAGGAATGAGACACATCATGAACAACCACTACAAAGAAACGATAAAAGGAACCATGCTCTGCCTCACGATCGCCCTGCCGTCCTGGCTTCTCGTGCGCGCGTTCCCGGGACTCGAACTGATCGGCGCGCCGGTCCTCGCCATACTCGCAGGTATGGTCCTCGGAACCATGATCAAAGATAAATCCCCCTACCGCGGCGGAATCACATTTGTATCAAAAAAAATACTGCAGTACGCAGTCGTTTTGCTGGGATTTGGCCTGAACCTTGCCACGGTGAAACAAGTAGGGATGACATCCCTCCCGATCATCATCTCCACGATCACCATCTCCCTGCTGGTCGCGCTGGTACTCCGCAAAAAACTGTGTATCCCGGTTAAGATTGCAACACTGATCGGCGTCGGCTCCTCCATCTGCGGAGGCTCTGCCATTGCAGCGACCGCTCCGGTCATCGATGCAGACGACGGGGAGATCGCACAGGCCATCTCCGTCATCTTCCTCTTCAACATCCTGGCGGCGCTTTTGTTCCCTGCATTCGGAGAAGCGCTCGGACTCAGCAACGACGGATTCGGTCTGTTTGCCGGTACTGCTGTCAATGACACCTCTTCCGTGACCGCTGCCGCCTCCACCTGGGATACCATCCACGGGACCGGAGGCTCTGTGCTTGAATACGCGACCATCGTAAAACTGACCCGTACCCTGGCTATCATCCCGATCACCCTGGTTCTTGCGTATCTCCGGATCCGCCAGAACTCCGATGCCCAGGTAAGCTTAAAATCTGTCTTTCCAACGTTTGTGCTTTACTTTATCCTCGCCTCCGTCATCACGACCGTCATCACGACATACGTTACCGGAGCGGCGTTGGACACCGCAAATCAGGTGTTTGGCACACTCAAACAGATCAGCAAGTTTTTCATCGTCATGGCAATGGGAGCGATCGGCTTCAATTCTAATCTTGTAAAGCTGGTAAAGACCGGCGGCAAATCCATCCTGCTCGGATTCACCTGCTGGGCTGCCATCACGGCAGTCAGCCTGGTTCTGCAGCAGTCCCTGGGGATCTGGTGATCCCCCCGGCAGGATTTTTCACTGCCGAAAAAAACAGCCGGTCTCTTCTTCCCGGCTCAGTTCTCCATCAAGTCTTTAACCATATCACATACCATCCCGTACTCCGTCCCTACCTTCTGGAAGTTCTCGGGAACTTCATCCAGCTGGCCGGAACGGATGCAGGAAACCAGTATGTCACATGCCCGATACAGCCGGTCAAAACCCAGATTCCCGGCAACGCCCTTAAGCGTATGCGCCTGGCGCTCAATCTCCGGATAATCAAACCTCTCTGCCGCAGCCGCCAGATTGCAGAACGTCATGTCCCCCACAAACGATCTCACAAACTTCTCAATCAACCGTTCATGCCCGCAAAACCGCTCACAAACCACATGATAATCAGAACCAATGGTTCCATATAATTTCTCAAGATCCATACCCTATTGCCTTCCCTCTTTTGTTATCCAGAACATTATAACCAGTATAATACAAACAATACCAAAGTTCAAGCAAATCGGCAGGTTCTCCAATATGATAATTCTTGACATTACATCGCCCCATTGTATAATGTGGTATATATCATGTTTCAGAAAGACGGAGGACAGTATGAAAAACAAATATGACCTGTTTCTTTTTCTCGGTCAGTCAAATATGGCAGGACGCGGCATCACCTCCGGGCAGTGGCCGGAGGCTGCGCCTGCGCTTATCCCCGGGGCCGGATATGAATACCGCGCCATTTCCGATCCGGGGCATCTGCACCCGGTGACAGAGCCCTTCGGAGCGCATGAAAATAAGCCGGGCGGCATCTATGAACCGGGCATGAAGACCGGTTCCCTGGTAACTGCCTTTATCAATGCATACTATGCCGGGACGGGCATCCCCGTTATCGGCGTTTCGGCAAGCAAAGGCGGCTCCAGCATCAGGGAATGGCAGGGAAATGAGGACTATCTGTCCGATGCGCTGGACCGCTTGGACCGGACAGATCGTTATCTGAAAGAACAGGACATAGCGGTTCGCCACCGGTATATGCTCTGGTGCCAGGGAGAGACCGACGGCGACCTTTCAACATCTCCTGCCGATTATAAGACAGGCTTCCAAAATATGTTTGCCCGTTTAAAAGAAAAGGGAATCGAAACCTGCTTCCTGATCGCTGTCGGCGAGTACAACGGTGACAAAGGATTTTGCTATGAAGGCATCCGGCAGGCACAGCTCGAGATTGCGGCAGAATCTCCGGATGTTGCACTCGTCTGCGACCAGTTTCACACCATGCGTGCACGCGGCCTTATGAAAGATGAATTTCACTATTATCAGAAGGCTTACAACGAAGTGGGAACTGCCGCAGGAACCGCTGCCGCACGGTTTGTAAATGGATTTTAACGGTAGCTGACAATGTCAATTGACTTTTACCGGAAATCACTGTAATCTTATATATAATAGGTACACGGATTTTTTCGGTGCCCCATCAAATGTATTCCGCAGGCAGACGCAGCCACTTGCTATTCTTAAGTTCTTGACCAGCCATCTCCGTTATAAAGCCATGCGGGAAGTTGAATTTCTTTATAAGGAGAGGATGTGTATTTTTTGGTTCAAAAAATGACCGGACATATAAAAAAGGCCTGGGGCGAAATGAAAACCAGTTTCCGCCACATTACGATTCTGCTGGCCGTGCTTGTCTGCGCCGAATTGGGCACCTTTATCATCGGCTACCGGCAGTTAAACCAGTCGATCCAAAATGAGCGTGTTGCCTCTGCAGGACAGCTCAGTATGCTGATTTCGGAAAAACTCAGCCTCCTTCGGGCTCAGTTTGAAACGGAGCTTATGCAGGCCTCCAGAATCCTGGCTTATGCAGACGTATCTTCCTTAGAGGAGGCAAATCAGGCGCTTGCCGTCACCGAAGACCTGTATTTGATGACAGCAGGCGGCACGTACATCTCGCTGAAGGGAGAACCTGTTGTGATCTCCAGCAAGCGGCTTACACAAAACATGCTTCATGCAGAAGGAATCAGTTCTGATTTTGCCACGGTTCAGGGTAAAGGTGATTTCTGGATTTTTGCTGCTCCGCTGCATGATATTGTGATCGACGGCCAACAGATCGCAGGGCTCTTAAAACTGGTAGATGCAAAAACATATGCTGATATCGCTGCTACCACACTATATGACGATAAGGGTGCTGCCTATGTTGTGGACAATAACGGGGCAATTCTTCTGCGTCCCGCTGTAGCAGCAGCAAACAACTATTTTAAAGGCTACAACTTCATCCAGATCCTTCAGAGCGAAAAAGCAGAAGAGAAAAAAGTAAACGAACTGCAGGAGGCGCTGATCAATCAGGAACAGGCAGAAATCGTCGCATCTGTCCAGGACCAGACCTGGCTCATCCAAAGCTATCCTGATAGCGGAAGCCGGAATATCGTGGTGGCAATCCCCATCTCGATCACGGCACACCAGACATTTCGGGGGATGAATTTTGTCATTGTCATGATCGCACTGATGCTTATGACGATATCTATTCTCTTCCTCGTCTGGATTTTCCATTATGTAAGCATCAACCAGAAGATCCAGCTGGAAAATGCAAAAGCCGAATTAAAAAGCGATTTTATGAACAAGATGTCCCACGACATCCGTACCCCGCTAAACGCCATTGTAGGTATGCTGGAACTGTCCATGCGCAGGCTGAACACCGGCGACCCGGTAGCTGATTACCTGAAAAAAGCAAGAAAATCCAGCCAGTACCTCATTGAGATCATAAACGACATGCTGGATATGAGCCGGCTGGACTGCGGGAAGATGCGCATCGCCCACAATCTGTTCGACATGCGCGAAATGCTGGATAATGTGATAGAGCTGACCCTTTATCCTGCTGCAGAGAGGAAGCTGGAGTTGCTTCTGGAATGTCCCCCTTCCTGCCACACCGCTTTTTTGGGGGATGCACTCAGGATCAGGCAGTGCCTTGTAAACTTGATTTCAAACTCCATCAAATTCACGCCTGAAGAGGGAACGATCACGTTGCGGTACGAGGAACTGAGCAAAACGGACAGCCTTCTTCGGGTACGGTTTACGGTTGAGGATACCGGTATTGGGATGCAGCAGGAATTTTTGCCAAACCTTTTCAAACCGTTCGAGCAGGAAAAGTCTTCTCTTACATCCTCACATATCGGCAGCGGACTCGGACTTGCCATCGTACATAATCTGGTCACGCTGATGAACGGCACGATAGACGTGGACAGTAAACCGGGAGTCGGAACCAGGTTTGTGATCGAACTTCCGCTGGAGCCATCCAATCTCACAAAACAGGTCCCATCGGATTCTGTGGAAAGTAAAACACCTGCCGACACCTCCGGCAAACGGATTCTTTTGGCGGAGGACAATGAACTTAACCGTGAAATCCTTCAGGACCTTTTGATGGACATCGGAGTCATAGTGGATACTGCTGAAAACGGAGAAGTAGCGATTGAAAAATTCACAGCCTCACCAGAAGGCTGCTACGACATGATTCTCATGGATATTCAAATGCCGGTTATGAACGGCTTAGACGCTGCCCAGAAGATCCGGAGCTCCACGCACCCTGATGCAGAACGCGTCCCGATCGTGGCATTGTCTGCAAATGCCTTTGAAGAAGATATCGAAAAATCTCTTAGCCACGGCATACAGGCACATTTGTCCAAACCCATTAATATCGACGAGATTCAAAAAATCTTGAGACAATATACAGAAGGAGACTAAATTATGAATCGGCAGCATCATTTGCGGTATCTGTTCATAATCATAACCATTGTACTCCTTTGCTGCGCGTCGGCATGCAGCAAGGGAGCGCCAAAGACAGATGCAAGGGCATTATTCTGTGCAGAAAATGAGATTTTAACTTATGAGCCTGTAGACTTGGATAAAACAGTTATCACCATCGGGCTCCTTACGTTTTCTGATATCAGACCGCTGGAATCTGCTATCGAAACAAGATTCCCGGATGTTGATATCATTCCACTGCAGCAGGCAAGCGCGATCGAGTACTATCTCTATAAAAAATATAATTTTGAAAAAAATGACCTGGCAGATATTATCATCGCTTCCCCCGATACCCAGAGAAGGGAGGATATCTTTTATGACCTGTCTTCCGAGGAGTTCACAGAGAGATACAACTTATCGGCGCTGAATGAACTAAGCCAAAACGGAAAGCTCTATCAGCTGCCTGTCAGCAACACGGCAGACGGCATTTATTACAATAAAACCCTGTTCGAGCAGCACGGCTGGGAAATCCCGGCCACCATTGACGAGTTTTATGAGCTCTGTGAAGTGATTTCTGCCGAAGGAATCCGCCCTTTTGTTCCCTGTTTTAAATACTCGGTCAGAGGGGTTGGGCTGGGATTCTCCAACCGTGCCATATTTTCAGACTTGGAAAAAAAGGTACAGTATGACAAGTTCGCAAAAGGAGAAGCCTCTTGCAAGGGTCTTTTAGAACCGTATTACGAAGTCCTGAAAACCCTTTATGACAAAGGTATCGTAGTGGAAAGTGATTTTTCCTCCAGTCTGACGCAGAACCGCCAGGCTCTCTATGAGGGGAAAATTGCCATGCTTCCGGAACGTCTGGACATGTTTGCGCTGTACCAGCAGGAGCAGCCGGACTGTGAAATCGACTTTATCGGATACTTTACCGATACGCCAAACGAGCGATGGATGCAGCTCATCCCCGGGCGCATTATGCTGCTGTCCAAACAGGCAATGGAAGACCCGGATAAAAAACAGGTTTTGCTGGACATATTTGACTTTCTCAGCACAAATGAAGGACAGGATGCCCTGCTCCAGTGCTATACCGGCTTAAGCAGCCTTACAGCCTATCAGACAGACCTGAAAAAAGAGATCCGCGACGTGCAAAACTGCATTGACAAGGGACAGATTTTTTTCGCAGATACCTTCGCATCAGACGATAACAACGATGTCGTAAAGCAATGGATGATGGGCAATATGACTATGGATGAGATCATTGCCGATACCGACGAATTTCACCAGCGTGATATCGAACGTCAGCAAAAAGACGTCTCCATTGGAATGGCAGCAGAGACCTTTACGATGCTGGAAACCAGCAGCTTTATCGCAGACACGATGAAAAACGCTGCGGGGACTGATATCGCCCTTGTGCTCCATGCCAGCTATTACAAAGGAAATTATGCAAAGATCTATCAGGGCGATATCTTCAATCCAAGACAATTTTACCTGCGCAGTTTCTCTGCCGATGACTATCTGACAACGTATGAGATTACCGGCGCAAACTTAAAAAAACTGATGGAATACCCCATGATAAACGGGGAAAATGTCAATGCGATGTATGCCTTTTCCGGCCTCAAAATGGAGTATGCCCCCTGGTATCCCTCTGACCGGAATGTCATATCGCTGACCCTGGAAGACGGCAGCGACATTGACGACGACGCAGTATATACCGTAGCTGCATGGGCTTCATCCATTGATGATTCCTATATTTCTTCCACAGTCTGTACGCACAAAGAAGCCGGTTCCAATGTTGATTTGATGACGTTTGCCATCAAACAGGCAGGAACCATTTCACCACCAAAAGATGACAGGATAAAGCTAAAATGGGAATAGAACAAATCACAAAACAAATCGCGAAGCGAATATTTAAAAAAAATGTTTTTGCTGCCTGTACAGCGCTGCTGATTTCAAGCTCCCTGGTTTTTCCGCCAACCGCCTCTGCTGCAGAGCAGGTTGTACTTAAAGTGCCCTTTCCAGAAGTTGAAGGCTTTACGATGTTTGACGACAGAGGGCAGCGTTATGGTCTGGTTGTAGATTATCTGAACGAGATTGCCAAATATACCGGCTGGACCTACGAATACATCGACACCTCCGGCAACGACATGGTGAACGATTTTATCAACGGAGAATACGACCTGATGGGCGGTACCTACTACGCAGAGCCTCTGAAGCAGTACTTTGCCTATCCGGACTATAGCTGCGGCAGCACAAAATCCGTCCTTCTGGCTCGTTGGGATGACAATACCATACACGGCTATGACAGCAGAGATCTGGATGGCAAGGTCATCGGCGTCGTCAATCGCGCAGCAGAGAATATACGCCGGCTGGAAGAATTTCTATCACACAACGAACTGCAGTGCACTATCAAAAAATACAGCCCTGAAGAGGTTGCGGCAGGTCAGATCGACGAAGACCTGACCAACGGGATCATCGATATCAAGCTGGGCAATATAACGGATGACAACGGCAAGTTCCGGGCCGTCGTTTATCTGGACGCACAATCCCACTACATCGTAACCCAGCCTGGCAACAAAGAGATACTCGAACAGCTCAATTGGGCCCTTGGCAAAATCTTGTCTGCAAACCCGGATTTTCCAAGCCTGCTCTATAATAAATATTTCGATGACATCAATACCCGCAGCCTGTTATTGACCGACGAAGAGATTCAATACATTCAGGAAAAGGGAACCATAACCGTGGCTGTTCCCCGTTACTTCCACCCTTTTTATTGCGCCGGTACGGAAGATGGCGGACATGATGGAATCATCCCTGAACTGCTTCAAAAAATAAGCAGGCAATACGGTCTGGAATTCTCCTACGTCTATGCCGACAGTTACGTACAGACGTTGGAACTTGTCGTAGCAGGAAAAGCAGATATGGGGGGCTTTTTCTATGACGATTTTCGTGAAGAATCCCCAAGAAGACTGGTCGCATCGGCCCCTTACACTACATTAAACGACCTGATCGTGCGAAATAAATCAGTGACTTACCCGGGCAACAACCTCACCTGCGGATTGATCGAAGGCCGCAGCCTTCCCGAGTATGCAAAGGCCGGCCATGTAAAATATTATGAAACTGTATACGATGTCCTCTGTGCCGTAAACAGCGGCGAAGTGGATTTTGCCTGCGGTCTGGCTGCCCACATGGAACAGGTAATGCAGGCGAATATCTTCAACAATGTTGTCCCTTTCAGCCAATCTGAAACCCGCATGGAGCTCAGCTTCGCGATGCCCGTACCGGTAGATTCCAATCTGCTTACCATCATCAATAAGGGGATCAACAGCCTTTCAGAAAAGGAAAAACTAGCTTTTGTAGACCACAATTTTGTATCTATAGGAGAATCCACAACCACGCTGCGCCAGTTTATAGAAGGAAACCCGATTGCGGCCGTGATGATCATCGGCACGTTTTCCATTCTGGTCATCGTCGGCATAGCAATCATCTCCAGGATGAAAGTCCAGGCGGCCGATATGCAGAAAACCGTTGCAAAAGTAGAAGCTAAAAGTAAGGCTAAAAGCGAATTCTTTTCCCGCATGAGCCACGAGATCCGCACGCCTATGAATGCAATCGTGGGATTTTCCACCATTCTGTCCATGAAAGAAGATATGCCGGAAGACGCCAAAGAAATCCTGGACAAGCTCAACACCTCATCCCAATATCTGTTGAGGCTGATCAATGACATCCTGGATATGAGCCGTATTGACAGCGGCAGGCTGCAGATTGCCAGTGAAAACTTTTCCCTCGGCCCGGTATTAGACGACCTTTTCAGCATGATGCAGGCACAGGCCCAGCCCAAGCAGGTCCGCCTGTCCCGCAAGATAAACCTGGCACACACCGATTTGGTAGGCGATTCCATCCGCCTGAAGCAGGTACTCGTGAATCTGCTTTCCAATGCCATCAAGTTTACACCGGCGGATGGCCAGGTATGCCTGACCGTGACAGAGACAGCGGCAACCGATACAGAAGCAACCTATCTGTTCCGTGTTACCGATTCCGGCGTCGGGATTTCCGCAGAAGACCTGCCACGCATTTTCGAATCCTTTGAGCAGATTGGAAGCAACCGCTCCCGCAGCCAGGGAACCGGGTTGGGACTTCCCATCAGCCTTAATATCGTAGAATCTATGGGCGGCAAGCTGCAGGTAAAAAGCCAGCCGGGCAAGGGCAGTGAATTCTATTTCAGTATCACTATGCCATTTGGAAAACATGCCGAGGAGCCTTCAACGCCTGTGATAGAAAATGTATTTGGCGGTGTGCGCTTACTGTTGGTAGAGGACAATGCTTTCAACGCCGAGATCGCCACAGACCTTTTGTCGATTCAAGGCGCACAGGTAGAGCTGGCGTCAGACGGCGTCCAGGCCGTGGAGCAGTTTTTACAAAGTACACCGGGATATTTCGACTTGATCTTGATGGATGTCCAGATGCCCAACATGAATGGTCTCGAGGCAACCAGAGCGATCCGTGCCTCCAAACACCCGGATGCCCAATCCATCCCCATCATCGCTCTCACCGCAAACACCTTTGAGGATGACCGGAACCTGGCCAGAGAAGCGGGGATGAATGATTTCCTGACAAAGCCTTTGAACATGGACTATATTCTTGTTGTTCTGCAAAAATGGCTGCATATGGATGACTGAGGTTTTTAAGTGTGGATCTGTAGCATGTGAGAAAAACGGTGCAGCCCGTCGTGCTGCACCGTTTTTCTCACATATTCTGTTCTTCCTTCAGTTTCTGCTTATCATAAATGCTGATAAACGGATAATAGACTGCTAAAGATATCAGGAAATTCAAAAGCTGCAGAACCACCCCCATAAGATTCCCTCCGGTCGAGATATAACCACTGATCAAAACGGGCGTGGTCCAGGGCATATCAATACCAACCGGAATCGGGAACAGCCCCATGCTCATAGTCAGATAACTAAACGTAATCGTTGCCATAGGCGCCAGAATAAACGGAATGATCATAATTGGATTCAGTGCAATCGGCAGACCAAAAATCACCGGCTCATTGATATTAAAAATAGCTGGACCGATTGCTAATTTTCCAATTTCCTTTACCTGCTTGGATTTTGCAAACAATACCATCCAAACTGTTAAGGACAGCGTTCCTGCAGAACCGCCAACCCAGGTAAACAACTCAATAAACTGTTTCGTAACAATGTTAGGCATAACCGTCATCCCCATTGTGTACGCATTTAAATTATCAGCCATCTGTGTTGTCCATATTGGCAGCATCACCGACTTAACGAGCTGTCCGCCGTGCAGTCCCAATCCCCAGAAAAAGCTGTTAAAGAACTGGGCAACCAGCGTTCCCGGAAGGGAAGTTCCTGCTTTTGTCAGCGGCTGTTGAAGAATCTGATATATAAAATTCTGAACTGAGCCAAAGGATGTAAGCCCCACTAAGATTCTAATCAGCAAGCTTCCTGTAATGATGACTCCCGCCGGAATCAATGCTTCAAATGACCTGGAAATAGCCGGAGGCACACTTGGAGGCATCTTTATCGTCCAATTTTTTTCCAGTGTCAGACGATAGGTTTCACCTACCAAAAGCCCTACGATCATTGCCATAAACAACCCCTGTGCACCAAATGGTCCCTGCCCCCAGGCGTTCCCTTCCACAAGCGGTGTCAACACCAGATAGGCCGCCAGAGACAAAAATCCTGCCGATGTTCCGTCTTTTCCATAAGACTTTACAAGCGTTGACGATACTCCCATCGTCGCCACTACAGCAATTAAATTCATGGTTGCCGGCCGGACAATACCAAGCTCCCATGTCGTCCACGCTTCTCCGAAAACAGATATCATAAATTCTTTATATCCCGGAATCGGAAACTGGCTGATAATAATGAAAAACGAACTGATGATCATCAACGGCATTGCCATGATAAGCCCGTCCCTCAGTGCCAGCAAATGCCTTTGCCCTGATATGAGCGCCGCAACCGGAAGAACTTTATCTTCCAAAAAACATTGTAATTTTTTCATAGTCCAAACACCCCTTTACTTTATCTTACACAGCAGTCCTCACTACTGTGCCTCCAACATAATCATGCAGCATCCTTTTTTCCTTACCGACTACTGCGATAAAAACCGATCCGATCGTAACAACCGATGAAGCGATACTCAGCGGCAATAACACGTTTCCCCTGACGCATAATTGCAGCATCTCGCGCAGATATCCGGAAGAGGCAGCAACACCTCCTTCCAACAACATCACACCGATAATCTCCCGTTTAAAAAGCGTGTAAAAGTCCAGCTTCCTGCCGTCAGCTCTGCAAATTTGAAGCTTCATCAGCTTCTTTCCAATCGTTTTCCCATCCCATATCAGTGGAACTCCTACATAATACAGACTGCAAAATACAATTGCAACACCCGCAGAGATCAGAGCAGTCATCATCTCTTTTCCTGTTCCAAAATCGATCAGAAAAATCGGGATCGATGCAAAAACAGATGAAATATACCAGTCTATTGTGCATGCGGCCAGCCTGCGGACATTACTCGCTGCCATTCAGCAACACCAAAGCTTTCTTTAATACTGCCATTCCGTTGATCGTTCCATAATCACTCATATCAATGACCGCTACCGGACATTTATTTTTAATCTGTTCCTCGATCGCTTTTTTCCTGAACCGGACCTGCGGTCCCAGTAAAATAATATCTGCATTCATATATTCATCCTGAATCTGCCCGTTACCGGTTGCCCAGATTTTAGCTTCTATATTCTGAGCTTTTGCAGCCTCCTCCATCTTCAGCACCAACAGGGAAGTCGACATTCCCTGGGCACACACCAGCATAATATTTACCATAAGACTACCCCTCAATTCATTTTAGATTTAAAATATGGTTCAAACTGCGGCAAATAGATTCTGTTTTCCTCCAGCAAATTATCGTATGCCTCCTGCGCTTTATACGCATCAAAAACCAGTGGATTAATGACCAGCGCCATGAGGCCCTTTTCATAACTTCCTTCTTTTGCTGCCTCAATCGTCAGCTTTTCAAATGATTTTTGAAGGCTGATCATTGCCTTTTGCAGTTCATTCGTTGCCTTTTGCACATGGGGATGGGCCCCATCTTTATCAATGACACAACTGCATTCTATAACGGAAGCATCATCTAGATACGGAAGCACTCCCCGGTTTTGAATGTTCACATACTGGATATTTTTCCGGTCATTGGCAATCCCGTCAATGACATCCAGAGCCGCATCCGAATAATACGCGCCGCCTCTTTGGCTAAGCTCCTCAGGTTTTTCATGAAGTTCCTGATTTTTATACTTTTCAAACAATGACGCTTCCAGTCCTTTGACAATCTCCCCTCTTGCCCCTCCGTTCCGGAATGCCTCCATAAAAGTCTGGAATGTCTTGTCCTTCATAAAATAGTAGTCCAGGTATGCATTGGGAATTGAGTCGATTGCATCCATAAGTGCAACCGGAAGCTCCGTTTTCTGGATTTTAGCCGCCTCTTCATTCGCATTTCTTTTGTACAATTCATGAACCTGCGTAAAACAGTCTTTTCCGTCCAGCGTCACTCCATTGATAAAGAAAAAATGATTCAGCCCGACCAGGTCCATGTCAACCTTGTGATAATCATCTCCCAAAAGCAAACCAATCAGGACTTTAAACGTATACGCCCGGTTGCATACTCCGACCGCCTTTATTCTTGTATATTTCAAAATTGCTTCTGTCACCATTCCAGATGGGTTTGTAAAATTGATCAGCCATGCAT
Organism: Lachnospiraceae bacterium; assembly: GCA_030825115.1. Taxonomy (GTDB): domain Bacteria; phylum Bacillota; class Clostridia; order Lachnospirales; family Lachnospiraceae; genus Brotaphodocola. The sequence continues at coordinate 8,478 of JAPJQL010000034.1, read as the reverse complement.
CCGGGCATAACTCCTCCATGTCTTTACAGATGTCCAGTATCACCGGTATCGTCCTGAGCGCCATGGAAAATCCGCCTATGCCATTTGTTTCCTGCCCGATCAGATTATGTCGGTATGCCAGTTTTTCATCTGCGATTCTTGACTTCAAAAATCCCACGCGAAACTGTGTTGTGACAAAGTCGGCTCCCTTCAACGCTTCTCTGCGGTCCAGGGTACTGTGAACAGCAATGTCCACATCCGCATATTCCACCATACGTTTTGCAAGTGCCGTAATAATATCAAGTTTCTCTTTGCCCTCTTCGATATCAACCAGCCACAGTTCTTTTACATCCAGAATACCAGCTTTTTTCCGGTTGATGATTCCCTCAATCAACTCCGGTGTGTAACTGGAACCACCACCAATTGTAACCATCTTAATTCCCTTCATTTTTACCTCCTCTCAATTCCGACAACATCTTGTAAATATATATCATTTCTGTTGCATGGTCTTTTGCCATGATCGCCATCGCCAGATGGTCCTGGGCATGCACCAGAATAATATTTATATCCACATCCTCTCCCGCAGCTTCTTTCTGTACCATTTCAATTTGCGCCATATGCGCTTTTCGCATCTCAGTTTCTGCTTCCGTCAAATACGTTTGAGCAAGTTCAAACTGAAACGTTCTTGCAGCCTCAACGGCCAGCATTGACGCAGATTTTGAGTTCCCTGCATTCATGATAATCTGAAACGCCGGTAAATACCTGCTATCATCCATTTTAATCTCCCTCTTTTCCCAGCTTAATCTCGATCTGCTGTAAATCATGAATGAGCCCTTCATAGCTCCGCTGTTCAATTAATTCCCGAATCCCACTTCCCTGAAGAAGGTATTCCGATGTAATCCGATAAAACAGCTTCAAATTTTCGTCCTTTTTCCTGCCGATAGAAACAAGAAAAATAACCTGTACAGGGATACTCCCCCAAAGAACCGGCTGTTCCAATATCCCAACACATACAAAGCTTTGTTCACTCACTGTGTAATTCGGGTGTGGCATGGCTACCATATTTCCAAATGCCGTAGGGGCCAGTTCTTCCCGCTCCAAAATCGCCTGATAGAATCCTTCCAAATCCCCAAGCTCCCTTATGACATGGTCCGATATTTCTCTTAAAGCGTCCGTCTTGGTCTGTGCTTTCATATGCGCCAAAAACAGCCGGGCATTATAATAGCGGTGAACCAGACTGTCCTCCCCATATGCAAGATAGCTTCTTATAGTCTGCACATCCTTATCTTCCAGAAAATACTTTACTTCCTGCACTGGGATCGGAACCTGCCTGTTAATTGGAACTGTAGTAAAAATATAATCAAATTCTTTAAAATCAATCTGGTTTAAATTCCCGACATCACAAGTTTCAATCCGGTTAATGTATTTTCCGAACAACTCCCCGTATTGATACCGCAATAGCTTTGCACTTCCCTGACCCGAAGAACAGACCAACAGGATGTTTTTCTTTGGATACTCCGTCCGCTGCCGTTCCAGCGCAAGAGCAAACGCAAGCGCAAGATAACCAATCTCATTTTCATCCAGCAGCATATGGTAGGTCTGCACCAGAACTGTACTTGCATGAGCTGCCATCGCATATGCCAGCGGAAACCGCTCCTTTATCTCCTTTAACATTGGATTTTCAATGCTCATCCTATACTGGATCCGGACAGACAGCGGAATAATATGCTGGCTCAAGGACATACGAAGCTCCAAATCCTCTCTAAAATCAAAGCGAAATGCCTCATGAACCCGGTCGAGCATTTCTGTCACAATTTCACTGAGCTCCTGTGTGATCACAAGATTGGATTCTGAAGATTCCAGATACTGCTTTCCACTCAGATGAATCGCTATATAATTAATTTCGGTCTCGGAAAACGTCAGAGAAAACTCCTGCTTTAACATATCTCCAATCGACTTTGCTGCTTCATACTCCTTGTTTCCGATATACTGCGCAAGTGGGAGCGACTCCGTCGGAAGGTATTTCTCATCTTCCACCCGCTTTAATGCGATATAAATATGTACGATCAGGTTGTGAAACATCACATCTGAAATCTTAATCCCGTAGCGCTGTATGATTTCCTGAATGTACAACGTTAATGCCTCTATCTTTCTGCATTCATTCATACACTCACTCCCGTTCATTCCCAGATTCTCATGAACGGTCGCAAGGCTTGCCATGCACAGGCGGACGTCAAATTCATCTCCCTCTATTTTGATTCCTTTATTTGGTTTCCGAACCAGATTTAAGCGGTAGGCAGCCAATATCTTTTCTAATTCTTTCAAATCCGACGTCAATGTTTTTCTCGAAATATATAAATATTCACACAGATCATCCATCTTGACATACCCACGGCAATTGAGCAGATATTCAAGCAAAAACTGGACCCTGTTTTTTGAAGTAACCAGATACTGCGCTCTTTGCTCTGCATTCTTGGCCAGACTTAACTCCTGATAAAAGCTGCTTTCCAGTACATGCAAACGGTAACCGGCACCATGCTTTATCTCAATACAGGCGCCATATTTGCGAAGCTCCTCATCTAATCCCTTGATTCTGGCCCGCACAGTTTTACTGCTGACGTTTAAGCATCCCGCCAAGGTATCAGCCGTACAATAATCCTGCTCTGACAACTGTACAAACAATGCTTCTAACCTGTCATCCCACACATACTCACCCCCATCCCTCCTCGTCCCCTCTATCATATCCAAGTTCATTATATATGCGTGCATTCTAAAACTCCACAACCATATTTTCCAAATTGAAGTGGAAGTTTAGCAGTTTTTAAGCTGTGAAGATCTGCCTTACGGAAAAATTGACGGGGATGTAAAATAAGTCCCTAATTAGGAATCGCCAGTTCCGGCAAATGCCGGTTCTGGCGATTCCTTGTTTTTATAGCCGTTTTTTGATGTTTTACTCGTAAAAAAAGGGTTATGGTCTTTTTGAAAAATATAGGAATTAACATCCAAAAAAAATCTGTTCGATAGAATCCGTAATTCTCTGTTTTCACAGATACGTTTTACCAGATAACTAACCTTTTCTCTGGTGCTAAATACATACCGTCTGATTCTGTTACGCCAAATGCTTTATAAAACTCCTCAAACTGCTGAACCGGCACATTGGCTCTCTGATAATCAAGCGGATGCGGATCGCCTTGAATCTGGCTCAGTTCATACGTATAGAGGGAAATGGAAGCATTCATCTTTGCGTAATACTCAAAGAACTTGGCGTAGTCAAAGCCTTCTTCCTTCTCGGCCATCTTGAGTGCACATTGTACTCCTGTCATATCCGCAATCATCTCACTGTCCACATTACTTCCGTTCACATAATAATTATCCATAATCAGAATGTCATCCAGATACCGATCCAGCTTCTCAACTCTTGCCTCAAATCCTTTAAGGTCTTCCTCATTCCACCAGTTATTTAATCTCCCTTCCAGATCATACCTGGCACCATTGCTGTCAAACGCATGGGAAACCTCATGACCAATCCAAAATGCACCGAGGGATGCATATAACTCCTCAACAGGCATATCAGAATAGTAGAAGGGGCTTTCCATCATTCCCACAATCATATTGATGGAATTGTCCGAGTTGCTATAAAAAGCGTTGCATTCCAATACGCACAGGGAATTTGCCCACATTTCCTTATCAGGAACAGTTCCCAGCAGATTCACTCCCAATTTTATATTATACTTCTCAATTTCTTTAAGTGCCTCATAATAAGAGAGCCCACTGATATCAAGTCCTGAGTAATCCCGCCACTTATCCGGCCATCCTACATGAACCGTCATAGCATCCAGTTTTTTTACCGCATAATCGAGCGTCTCCTGCGTCGCCCAGTCGTTTTGTGACAAAATCTCACGATAAGTATCGATTACTTTATAACACATATCCTCAACCTTCTGACGATCTTCCTCAGAACTGTACATTTTTATATATTCTTTAGACAAAGAATCCGGCAGCATCGCTTTTAAAAGCGTAAAAGCTTTCTCTTCCAGGTTCGTGTCACCTGATGTACCATAATATTGATTCTTCAGTTCCGTCACGGTCCGCATCGTGTCTTCATCCAGTGCGGTGATCTGCTTTAAAACAAACTTTACCAGCATATGATTCTTAAGCTTTTGTACATTTTCCTCCGTAAATACCTTGTCAAGATATTGTATATAATCAGGATCTACAACCAAGTATCCTCCGTCATAAACAATCTCACTTACCTCCAATACCTCTTTTAGCGGATACTCATTTACCAAACCTGTCAACTCATCAAATGTCATTACATTATTAATCTTTTCCCTAAAATCAGAACGCATGCTTTCTTCGTCCGTATAAATATGAGGAGCAAGTTCTGTTTCCAATGCGATTGCATCATCGAAACACTTAAGGGCGTCCTCTCCGCTCATGCCAAGACGATTCATCATATATAAAAAGCAATCCTTATTGAAATCACGAAGCAAAGTACCGTATTCATTTTCTTGCAGATAATTAGCAGAATCACTCATAATCAGGGTAGGCAAAGAAACCCAGGCATAATATGTACTTGCATCAGATATTCCCGTGCTGATGTCAAAGCTTAGTAAATTTTCCACTTCATATCCAAAATCTCCATCCAGGTACAGCCTCTTAATATCATCAAGACTTTCTGCCGCAAGGATTTTCTCTACCATTGGTCTGATAGGCTCATATCCCGCTTCGTTTCTCGCATCTATATCCGTATACAGACCAAACAAACCTTGTATCAGTTCCGCATCGTGGCCGGATAATTTATTGCTGCGCAGCATGGTGATTGCTTTTTCCATCGTTTCTTTTGCAACCGCAGAATAATTCGACCAGACGCTATAACCATCCGGAAGTTTTGTGTTCAGTATCCAGTCTTTATTTACAGACAAATAAAAATCCTGTTTAGGGTCCGTTGGGATGTCTTCCGTTACATTCCCAATCAGACAGGAATTCAGCCACGGTACGCCATTGTCATGACTGCTGTCCGATACCACAGCTTCCTCCGCGTCAGTTTCTCCAGCTGTGCTCTCTTCCGCCACAGATACTTCGTTTTCTGTGACTGTTTCACTACTCCCTGCAGCGTCCCCCTTACCTGCCATTCCGCAGCCTGCAAGGCTACTGAATATAATAGACAGTACCACTACATACGCTAAAACTTTCTTTTTTGCTTTCATCTTCATGATTTCCCTCCTTATCCCTCATACCTGATTAATTAATTTTATCACGACACACTTACATAGTCAAATATATTAATTAACGGTATGTTTTATATATCAAACAGTATCTCTCGTGTTTTCTCATTCTTTATTTTACGAAAACAGCTTTTTATATCTATGCCGAATCATGAATATAATAACTGCCAATACGATCAGAATAACTGGCGAAAGCACTATAAACCCCATACGCAAATAAGGATTTCGTAAGGTACTAAAAATATTTTGAAACCAGTTTTCATCGATAATAATCTTTAAATCTTCATCAGGAAGTGTGCTTGAAATATACTGATATGTACGTGTACCAACTTTTTCAAACTCTAAATTGCTGCTTGAGATGACCGGCATATCCTTATCGAGATATAAATTTATAGTTATATTTTCAAAATCTTTCCACATCGCCGCAGGCGCAAGGTAATATTTGATTTCCCCCATTTTAGCGTCAAAATCATATTCAGGATACCCGCCAAGACGATAGACATAGGAAACGACCACATCATACTCTTCGCCAGGTTCAAAAACCATTTCAAAAGTCACACTGTCAACGGTCTTCTCCTCGCTCAAACTGGTATTGTTATATGTCAGTACGACGTATTGCCAATCAATCATTTCCACTTCTGTAGTATAATTTAAAACATAACTTTTTGATTGAAACGGAGTATCCCTGCCATTGACCATAACCTGTACGCCGCTGGTTTCAATGTTCGGAGAAAGGAACATCGATTGTGTAGAAATACGATTATTCGTCGTATTTTTCATTTTATAAGTCGCAACAATATTCGCTTTAGAGCCGTTTACTGAGATATCCAACACTTCAGATAATACAGATAGTGTATCGTTCTTTTCAAAGGTTATTGATGAACCGATATCTGCATCTTTAGGTGCTGCCATATTGGCATAAACAGCTTTGGGAATGAACAGTGCGATAAATAAAGCAAAAACCAAACACATCTTTTTCATAATAACCTCCCATATCCGAATTGAAAATACTATAATAAGGATCTTCCTGAGACATTGGAATCAAAAGATCCAGAAACACCGCCTCCTCCGGAACATTTTTAGGTGAAATATAAATTGCCCTGACCGGAGCCGGACTGTTTGCCAAGCTCACACCGGTACACAACCACAGCACACTTATCACTGTAATACAAAACACCCACAGACGTCTCAAAATCACTCCCCCAATCCTTCCAACACCGTTTTTTCTGTTTCCTCAATAAACTGAAACTAATATAGGGAAAGTATAACATACCAGAACAGGGCAGGTGTTACTTATGTCTTATCTTTTCCTTAAAACCTGTGTTTTGCTCAAAATACTCAATACTCTTATAGCTGCCGTAGATCTGCTTCGGACTTCCTGCCTGTCTCTCCAGGAACTTCAGAATGTAGAGGAAATTCTTGAAAAGCTAAGACCACATATTTCCAACATATCAGTTTCCGGCCGACCCTTTTCCTCCATATATAACTTTAATAAAAAAGGCCAAAATATATTTTGACACATTTATTAACTGCTTTAGTATAAATATAGTATTATGGAGGTGAAAGGAGTGGATGTATATATGTTGAAAGAATATCTTGAAAAAACATACGGTTGTAATAAACCAATTTTTATCAATGAAATCCAGCTGGACGGAATAAGTGACAATGCACTCCGCCAGTATTTTAAGCGCATGGTAAAATCCGGTGATTTGATCCGTTTTGATACTGGAATCTATTACCTTCCCCGCGCCACACGGCTGTTAAAAAACGGCTATCTGGATCCCATGAAAGTTATTGTACGCAAATATATTGAAAATACCGAAGATATCTACGGCTATATTTCCGGTGCTACTTTCGCAAATCAGTTAGGGCTGACCACACAAATGCCTGCCGTTTTAGAAATCATTACAGAAAAGGAATCTACCAAAGGACGAAACGTATCCATTGGTTTACAATCTCTTCGTTTAAAATGTCCTGCGATCAACATCACAAAAGAAAATGCCAGTCTTCTGCAATTTGGGGGAGCAGTTTCGCAGGCAGAAAAATATTCCGAACTTTCTGAGAATGATACAAAAGCAGTATTGTGCAATTATGCCCGAAAGCAAACGTATTCCCAGGAACTCCTTGCCAGTGTTCTTCCTGGCATCACCGGCTCTTGCCCTGCGAGAACTCTCCAACCGAATCCTCGGTATGGTATTTAAAGGCGGAACTTCCTTAACCAAATGCTATCAAATTTTAGATCGATTTTCTGAGGATATTGACATCTCTTATTCTGCGTCAGATGGAGTTCCGGGTGAAAGCAGAAAGCGTCAGCTAAAAAAGGCGTTGCTTATCCAATCCTCTTCTCTCCTTCCGTTTCCTACTACAGAGCGAATGGTTGATAACTATATTCATCGTTTTCTAAAGCTCACCGATCAGGAAAATCTGGCTGAAGGCTTCAATCTAATGCCCTTTTCAATTACAACACAGGCCATTAAAAGAACTCTGATTGAAAAGGTGTACGCTATCTGTGATTATTATCTATTGGGAAAAGCAGAACGCTATTCACGCCATCTTTACGATATATACAAGATTATGGAGTATGGAGTTCCTGACGAATCTATTACAGAATTGGTTCAGGAAGTCCGCCGCTTGCGAGAGCCGCTTCCTATCTGCCCTTCCGCTGGCAAAGATGTTTGTATAAACAATGTACTGGCAGAAATCATCGAAAAAAATGTTTATCAGAGAGATTACAAAACAATTACAGGTAATCTTTTATTTACATATCTGCCTTATCAGGCAGCCATGAAGAGTTTAAAAACAATCATTGAAAATGGATATTTTCAGTATTTGCGAAAAACTCTCTTCGAGAATGAAGAATAACTTCCCCAAATATGATGTTATGATAGATGAACTGGACACCGAACAAGCCCTCAAGGTACTGACCCAGACCGATCCGGCTTTGCTAATGGAAATTGTTAAGTCTATCCAATCTGCTAACAAAAGTTAAATTTATTAGCAGAAAAAATGAGGAGTTCGAAATATCGTATTAGCAAAAAGGGGAACGGCTTTCTGAACAAAGTGCCTTTGGCACTTCAACTCCCCTAGCCCCTCATTCATGAGGGGAATTAGGGGTTTCTTTTTGTAATCTTTTCCTTCATAATAGTCTTATGAATATACTGCAAAAGATCTTTACCGACCATTTTGAAGAAATGATTTATCTCCAACACCCTCGTGACTCTGTCATTGAGAATGTAGAAAAAATGATCAACTGCGGCAATCCTGCCTTTGG
>JAPJQL010000076.1 GCA_030825115.1 Lachnospiraceae bacterium | reverse complement strand
GTGGTATCCGCCTGCCTGAACGCCTATAATATCCTGCTTGGGAAGCCGATAGAAGAGGTGGAGGTGGAAATCCCGTTCGGGGAGTACGCGAACCCCAGCTTTGAAAGCCAGGTCGAGACTGTGGCGAAGGGCAAGCAGGGCGGCATCATGAGCATCGAGGCAGCAGTGGATGAGCTGTACGGCGATTCCAAGGACGAGGAGTGGAAGAAGGAAGAGGTTGCCCGCCTGAAAGCAGAGCAGGGTATAGCCGAGCTGGATGAACCGGGAATAAATCAGGAAGCCGGTGAATTCCAGCTTAATTTGAACGGAGGGAAGCCGATTGAAGGTCAAAGTAATGAACCGTCTGTACCGGATGAGCCAGCAGGAGTACCAGGGTCTGTTGCAAACGGCAAGTGAGCAGGTGCCGTTTGGCATCTACGCAGTTGAGAAGCAGGGATATGCAGAGCTGCGGTGCGATAAGTGCCAGAGCGTCACGCAGCTCAAAGACCTGACCAGACAGTTTAAGAAGCAGGGATTTAAGGTGCATTCGAACGGGAGGTGACGCTGGTGGCAGATTATGATATCGGCGCTGCATTCAAGGCCATCGAAGATGAATTGATTGCATCTATGATCCGAAACATGGACCGCCACAGAGCGGAGGAGATTAAGGAAGGATATAACTGGTCGATGTGGCAGGCAGAGCAACTCAAGGCGCTGGAGAAGTATAAGCATCAGAACCAGAAGCGATTCGGGAAGCAGTTTCGGGACATCAATGGTCAGGTTGCTGCGTTATTGCAGCAGGCAAGGGCAGATGGGAACATGCAGCAGGAGGTCGCGATCTTAAATGCTATAAAAAACGGTTTCAAAGGAGCAAGGAAAGCCAGCAGGGGTGCAACTGCGGAGTTCTTCCGGCTCAACGACCGGAAGCTGGAGGCACTTATCAAGGCAACCACGGATGACATGGAACGGGCTGAGACAGCAGTGCTACGGATGGCAAACGATCAGTACCGCAAGGCAATCTTCAACGCCCAAGTGTATGCCAACTCGGGAGCAGGAACATATGAGAAAGCCGTGGACATGGCTACGAAGGACATGTTGGCGGCTGGATTGAATTGCGTGCAGTATGCAAACGGCGCACGGCACACACTGGCTACCTATGCCGCTATGGCGCTGCGCACGGCATCCAAGCGGGCATATCTGCAAGGAGAGGGCGAAAAACGGCAGGAGTGGGGAATCGCAACCGTAATTGTCAACAAGCGCGGGAACCCCTGCCCGAAATGCCTGCCTTTCTGCGGCAAAGTGCTGATTGATGACGTGTGGAGCGGTGGAAGCCGGAAAGACGGGAAGTACCCGCTTATGAGCACAGCTATTGCTGCTGGACTATACCATCCTAACTGTAAGGACAGCCACACCACTTATTTCCCGGGTGTATCGACAGCGGACGATACGTGGACAAAAAAGGAACTGGAATCAATTGGGCAATCCAACGCAGCGGAAGAACAGCGGCGATATGCAGGAAGGCAGGCGGATAAGTATGGACGGTTAGCAAAATACTCGTTGGATGACGAGAACAAAGAAAAGTACAGGGGAAAGGAACGGTATTTTCGCAAGAAATCTACTGGAAAGTAATTTGTTGTTGCGATATCGCAACAGATGGGATTTAGCACCCAGGCCATGCCGGGGTACTGTTTTTATGCCCGAAGGCACTAAACTACGGTGAGACACACCGGCAGAAACTGTCCGTGCAGACAGCACATGAAAAACTGTAGGAATCAGGGGAGACACCCTAACAACTGTGAAAGGAGACTATCGACTATGAAAAAGAGGTATCGGATGAATCTGCGCTTATTCGGGCATGACCCGGCTGGAGGGGGCGGAACAGACCCTGCTGCTGGGAGCCAATCACAGGGAGCTTCCCAGCAGCAGAACCCAGCAGCAGCACCGGAATTCGACTACGAAAAGCTGGCACAGCTTGTTGCAGGCAAGCAGACCGTGACGGAGGAATCCGTGCTGAAAGGGTATTTTAAGCAGCAGGGGCTATCGAAAGAGCAGATGGACCAGGCGATCGCTGCGTTTAAGCAGCAGCAGGCAGCTTCCCAGCCGGATGTCGCTGCGATACAGCAGCAGGCGGCACAGGCACAGGCGTTGGCACAGCAGGCGATGCTTGACAAAGAGGCAACCCTTGCGGCTATCGGGCTTGGGATTGATGCCAAAACCATCCCATACGTCCTTAAGATGGCTGACTTAGGCCAGGCTATGGGGCAGGACGGGAAGGTCAATGACGAGGCGCTAAAGGCCGCCTTAAACAAAGTGCTGGAGGATATTCCGGCGTTGAAGCCACAGGCAACCGGAACGACAGGCTTCATTCAGGTCGGGGCTTCCGGGAGCCAGCAGACACAATCAACCGTAGACACGGAACTTGACCGTATCTTCGGGGCAAAGAAAAAATAGGAGGTTAGGCAATTATGGCAGTATTAAATTATGTAACACAGTTTCACACCAGAATTCTCGATATGTATGGTCACGAACTGATTTCTGACCCGCTGTACCACACCAATGAGGACATCAAGATCATCGGGGCAAAGGACATCAAGCTTCCGCGACTGACCGTTAGTGGGTATAAAGACCATGACCGTAACACACTGGGATTTAACAGCGGAAATTATTCTAACAATTTCGAGACTAAGTCCCTTGATCATGACCGTGATATCGAGTTCTTCGTGGACCCCATGGACGTAGATGAAACAAACCAGATCGTATCCATTGCCAACATCCAGGCACGGTTTGAGAAACGGCAGGCGATCCCGGAGCTGGACTGCTACACGTTCTCTAAGTTATATACGGAGGCATCCAGAGTAGGGGCTACCATCAGGACAACGGCGATCACAACGGCGAACATCCTGGCAGACTTTGATGATAACTGCGAGATGTTTGAGAACCTTGGCGTCCCGCTGTCCCGCTGCATCCTCTTCTGTACCGCTGCATATCGCAAAACGCTGAAAAATGCGGAGGGCATCCAGCGTGTGATGGCGGTGAACGGCGGAAGCAATGGCATTGACCGCAGAGTGCACTCTATGGATGACCTGGGTGAGATCAGGACGGTGCCGCTGGAACGGTTCAAGACGGCATATGATTTTACCGATGGCTACAAGGCAGATTCTACCGGAAAACAGATCAATTACATCCTGGTGGATCCGGAAGCCCAGGTATCCCGCGTGAAGTATGCGTACATCAACACATACACGCCGGGTCACGATTCCAGGACAGCCGATAACTATCTGTATCAAAACAGACGTTATAATGGTACATTCGCACTGGATCAGGAGCTTAAAAAAGCGTGCATTATCAACGTGGAGGCAGGCGCATGATGAAAGCTAAAAAAGAAAACAAAGTATACGTGATCAATACGGAACAGGAAAAGGAGAGATATCTGAAAGAAGGCTTTGATATCTACGATGATGATGGCAAGGTTGTAGCATACTCTCCCTTGAAGAAGATCGCCTACAGTGACTATATGAAAGCTGTGAAGGAGATTGGAAGGCTGCAGGAGTTTGTGGCAGAGAGGAACGCTGAGGTTGAGGCATTGAAAGCGGAGAACGCGGCTCTGAAGGCAGAGAAAAAGGCTGGAACAAAGAAAGCTGGTGAGTAGGATGCCCTATGAGCCTTATGTGACCCCGGAATAT
>JAPJQL010000033.1 GCA_030825115.1 Lachnospiraceae bacterium | reverse complement strand
TTGTATTATGCACAAGTACACAACTGGAGGGAGGTTAGGTGTGAGCTATGTCAAACGTTATCGTTAAAGAAAACGAGACTCTGGACAGCGCGTTACGCAGATTCAAAAGAAACTGCGCGAAGGCTGGTATTCAGCAGGAAATTCGTAAAAGAGAGCATTACGAAAAGCCAAGCGTAAGACGCAAGAAAAAGTCTGAAGCGGCAAGAAAACGCAAATTTAACTAAATGCTATGAATCCCCAGTCATAAGGCTGGGGATTTTTTCGTATGATAATAGTAATTACCAGTATGGGATGAAAGCCATTGTTTGAGCAGATCAAGATGTCGGCGGCGGAGAACTTAAAGCTGCCAAAAGATGTAGTGCTGGGCGAGGTGCTGGTGTCCTTTATAGGACGATACAGCGTGACGATAGAGAATTACAGGGGAATCCTGATCTACGATGATAAGACCGTGAAGCTGCAGGCGAAGCACTGCAAGCTGCAGATCAACGGAAAGCGGCTTCATATCGAATATTATAACCACGATGAGATGAAGATCACCGGACAGATACAGTCGATGGAATTTGGAGATTAAGGATGGACGGGAGTGGATGGGGTGAAGCAGACCTTTAAGCATTATCGGAACGGATATCTGCTCGTGCGGCTGCAGGGATTTTCGCCGGAGCGTTTTTTGAATCTTTGCATGGCAAACCAGATTGAAGTGTGGGAGCTTCGGAATATCGAAGGGTTTTATCAGTTTTTTATGACGCTGGACGGATACCGGAAGGTCCGTCCCCTGGTGAGGAAGGCCCATGTGCGGCTTAAAATTCTTGGGAGGTATGGACTTCCCTTTTTTTTATACCGGAACAGAAAGCGGAAGTTTTATGGGGCGGGGGTTGCCGCTTTTTTTATGATTCTCATTGTGATGTCGCAGTTCATATGGAATATCACGCTGGAGGGGAATTACCGGTTCACGGACGACACGCTGCTGCATTATTTAAACAGCCAGGATATCCGCTATGGCATCTTAAAATCAAAGGTTGACTGCGATATCCTTGAGGAGTCCATCCGCAGCCGGTATCCGGAGATCATCTGGGTGTCGGCGCGGGTGTCGGGAACCCGTCTGATGATCAAAGTGAAGGAAAATGAGGTCATGGCGGCGATTCCTGTGAAAGATGAGGCGCCCAGGGATCTGGTTGCAGACCAGGACGGTATCATTACCGGCATGATCGTCCGAAAGGGCAAGGCACAGGTGGCCGTGGGGGACCAGGTGGAGAAAGGACAGGTCCTGGTCAGCGGCACGATTCCCATATACAATGACGCCGGGGAGCTGGTGAACTGCCAGTATGTCCGGGCGGATGCCGATATCCGGGCGCAGACGGAGATTTCATACAGCGAACAGATTCCGCACCTGACCACGGAGCGGGTGGATACGGGACGGAAGCGGCATGGAATCCAGCTCAGGCTCTTCTCTTATTCCCTGACCTTTCTGCTGCCTGCAAAGGGGGAGCTGCCCTGGGAATTTGTCCGGGAAAGCCGTCAGGCGGCGGTGATGGGAGACTTTTTCCTGCCGTTGTGGATCGACCATATTGTGGGGAAGGAATACGGATTATACGAGCGTTTTTTGACGAATGGGGAGCTCGAGACCATAAAAAACGAGATAAATGATGCAAAAATTCAAAATTTAGAGGAAAAGGGGGTACAAATAATCGAAAATAATGTTAAAATATTAGATAAGAGTTCTGCCTGGGTCATCCAGGGAGATTTTCTGGTGGAAGATTCCATCGGCACCGGACAGAATATTATAAAGACAGAGGAGACAGACCAGCCGGATGAGCGTAATAGAGACGATAATTGATATCCCAATGGAACACGAGAGGAATGTATGCGGTCAGTTTGACAGCTACTTAAAAAAGATAGAGCGGACGCTCCACGTGACGATCGTGGCGCGGGACGGCGCGATCAAGCTGATCGGGCCGGAGCAGATGATACAGAAGGCGAGGAGCGTATTCAATAACCTGGTGGAGCTGTCGAAGCGCGGCAACACCATCACGGAGCAGAACGTGGATTATGCCCTGTCTTTATCGTTTACCGAGTCGGACCATCAGATCCTGGAGATCGACAAGGATATCATCTGCCGGACCGTGAACGGAAAGCCTGTGAAGCCAAAGACGGTTGGGCAGAAAACCTATGTGGACACCATAAGGAAAAAGATGATCGTCTTCGGCATCGGACCGGCCGGTACGGGAAAGACCTATCTGGCGATGGCGATGGCGATCCAGGCATTCAAAAACGGCGAGGTGAACCGGATCATCCTGACCCGCCCGGCGATCGAGGCGGGGGAAAAGCTTGGATTTCTTCCGGGAGATCTGCAGAGCAAGATCGATCCCTACCTGCGGCCGCTCTATGACGCGCTGTATCAGATCATGGGCGCGGAGAGCTTCCTCCACAATTCGGAGAAGGGGCTGATCGAGGTAGCGCCGCTGGCGTATATGAGAGGGCGGACCCTGGACAATGCCTATATCATCCTGGATGAGGCGCAGAATACGACACCGGCTCAGATGAAGATGTTTCTGACCCGTATCGGTTTTGGCTCCAAGGTGATCGTCACGGGCGATAAGACACAGAAGGATCTGCCGTCGGGAGCAGTATCGGGGCTTGACATGGCGATGAAGATCCTCCACAAGATTGACGATATCGGCTTTTGCACCCTGACCAACAGCGATGTGGTGCGCCATCCGCTGGTGCAGAAGATTGTACAGGCCTATGACGACTATGAGAATAAAGAAGAACGAAAAACAAAGACTGCAGACCGGCAGCGAAAATTCCGGGGAGACAGAGAACCGGGCAGAGAGCGTGACAGGAACCGGGAGCGGTAGAAAGCAGGACAGATGACGATCAATATTGAATACGAAGCAGAGAAAAAACTGGAACTTCCCTATGAAGAGATCATCCGGGATATTGTGGAGGCGTCCCTGGATCATGAGAAATGCCCTTACGAAGCAGAGGTCAATGTGGTGCTGACGGACAATCCGGGCATTCAGGAGATCAACCGGGATTACAGGCAGATTGACGCGCCTACGGATGTGCTGTCGTTTCCGATGGTGGACTATGAGACGGAATCAGATTTTGACCATGTCGAGGACGCCGTGGAGGATTATTTCAACCCCGAGACGGGCGAACTGATGCTGGGGGACATCATCATCTCCGTGGACAAGGTGGAGGAGCAGGCGGACAAGTATGGCCATTCCGAAAAGCGGGAACTGGCTTTTCTGGTGGCGCATAGTATGCTCCATCTTTGCGGTTATGACCATATGGAAGACGAGGAGCGGGTCAGGATGGAAGAGAGGCAGAGGGAAATCCTGTCCGGCAGAGGATATGAGCGATGAAGGCGCGGGGGGAAACGGGGCGGACAGCTGTACTTTTGAGAACCCCAAAAGGAAGACGGGCTGCGCTTGCAGCCGTACTCTGTCTGGCTTTGTCGGCGGTATCGGCGGGCTGCAGTAAGACGGCATATACGCCTGCACCTGTTGAAGAGACGACGGAATCAGCCGATATCACGATCGTGCCGGAGACAGAGACGGTGATCCTGGAACCGGAGACGGAGGAGGAGACGATTCCGAACGAACCCGAGGAGCGGATCGAGGTGGACGGAAAGATACGCAGCTATCTGACCGGGGAGATGACGGATGTGGCAAAGGCGAACAGAAGACCGCTCGCCATCATGATGAGCAATGACAAAGAATCTCTTCCGCAGTACGGGATCAACCGGGCCGGCGTTGTATACGAAGCGCCCGTAGAGGGGGATATGAACCGCTATATGGCGGTGATCGAAGATTATGACGATCTGGACCGCATTGGTTCGGTGCGGAGCTGCCGGACCTATTATACATATTTTGCCCGGGAATTTGACGCGATCTATGCACATTTCGGGCAGAGCACCTTTGCAAAGCCCTACCTGAAAAATGTGGACAATATCAACGGGATCGAGGGGATTGGAGACGCGGCCTTTTACCGTTCGAAGGATAAAAAACGACCCCACAATGCTTACGCCAGTTATGCAGGCATCCAGCGGGCGATTGAAAAGCTGGGGTATTCCCAGGAATATGCGCCTTCTTATCAGGGACATTTTTTGTTTGCCAGGACGGGGAGTTCGGTGGAACTGTCCGGGGACGGAGTGATCGACGCCTGTAAGGTGACGCCGGGATATTCCTACAATAAGCCCTGGTTTGAATATAACGAAGATGATGGCTTATACTATCGGTACCAGTATGGCGCGGCCCACAAAGGCAGTGAAGGGCAGATTGCCGTCAAAAATATTCTGATCCAGTACTGTGCCGCCGGATATTACGCTTCGACCGCATACCGCAATATCAATGTCCATGACGGTGCCTGGGGGTATTATATCACCAACGGGAAAGCCGTGGAAGTGAGCTGGAAAAAGGATGGGGAATTCGGCGTGACCCATTATTATGACGCATCCGGTCAGGAGATCGTGCTGAACCAGGGAAAGACCTGGATCTGTATCATGACCGGTCAGGATATGGGGAAGGCAGAGTTTTCGTAACAGTTCAGGGCGGTCTGTCTGAACTGTTGGATAAAACATTAAAAATAAGCAGATACTATACGCATGGAGGTATTTTCTATGAAAAAGTATATGATCTGCTTATTATTGTTTGTCGCAGTCAGCGCGGCCTGCCTGACCGCCGGATATATGATCACCAGAAATCATGGACGGGAGGAGGCAAAAGGCGTTCCGGCGACGGAGCTGCAGTCTGAGACCGTCGTGGAGGACCGGATCGCCGCCAACCAGGAACAGGTGCTTCACGAGACGGTTACCGTGGCGGAGGAATATTATCTTGTGGCGGAGGATGGTTTTTTGCTGGTGTTTTTAAAGGACAAAAAGACCATCTATCTGTACACTCATATCCCGATCACGGATTTCCCGGAGAAGGAGAGGGCGCGGCTCATGAGCGGAATCTGGTTCAGTTCGATGATGGAAGTATTCAACTATCTGGAGTCCTACACCAGCTGAGGACAGATTTTTCTTGTAAAACAGAACGAAAATCGTTACAATAGGGAAGAACAAAAGACAAACGCGGAGGTATACGGTGACAAAAAAAGTGATGATTATCGGGGGAGGCGCATCAGGGCTTACGGCGGCGATCGCCGCAGCCAGACAGGGCGCCGACGTGACAATCTTAGAACATATGGACCGGGTTGGAAAAAAGATCCTGTCCACGGGCAACGGCAGATGCAATATGACGAATCTTTCTCTGCGGGCAGAGCATTACCGGTGCAGCCAGAAGCAATTTCCGATGAAGGTGCTGGACCGGTTTTCCGTCTGGGATACGCTGACTTTTTTCGATGAGCTTGGGATCGTGACCAAGAACCGGAACGGATATATCTATCCCAATTCTGACCAGGCGTCGTCGGTGCTTGACACCCTGCGGCTGGAGGCGGAGCATGAGGGAGTCAAGATACTCTGCGGCTGTCATGTGGGGAGTGTGAAGCAGGTAAAAAAAGAAGGCAGAAGACAGTTTTTGATCGAGACAGACCAGGGGACATTTGCGGGCAGCGCACTGATCCTGGCTGCCGGGTCTAAAGCTGCTCCTGCCACCGGTTCCGACGGAAGCGGATATGAGCTGGCCCGGGCGCTTGGGCATAAGATCATCAAACCTCTCCCGGCTCTGGTACAGCTTCGGTGCGAGGGCAAACAATATAAGCAGCTTGCCGGGATCCGGTGTGAGGCTTCCCTTCGGATGATGGTGGACGGAAAGGCGGTCGCCGGAGAAGAGGGGGAGCTGCAGCTCACGGAATATGGGATTTCGGGGATTCCTGTGTTCCAGATCAGCCGCTTTGCCTCCGTGGCGCTGGATGACGGAAGGCAGGTGACGGTGCTGATCGATTTTCTTCCGTCCCAGAGCAGGGATGAGAGCCGCCGTTTTCTGAAAAAAAGAGTGGCCAGGATGGAGTACCGCACCTGCGGGGACCTTCTGACGGGAGTGCTCAACAAAAAGCTGGCGCTGGTGCTTTTAAAACTATCGGGAATCCGCCAGGATGAGATTGCAGGAGATGTGAAACAGCCCCAGTGGGACAGACTTCTGGCCAATCTCAAATGTTATGAGGCGAAGGTGATAAAAACGAATTCTTTTGAGCAGGCGCAGGTCTGCTGCGGTGGTGTGGATACCCGGGACGTACGCCCGGATACGATGGAATCCCGTCTTGTTCCGGGGCTTTACCTGGCGGGAGAGCTGCTTGACGTGGACGGGATCTGCGGCGGTTACAACCTGCAGTGGGCGTGGTCGACCGGTATGATAGCCGGGAGAAGCGCGGGCAGGACATAGAGACTACTTTGGAGGACAGGATGATACGGATCAGTCAGTTGAAGCTTCCCGTGGAACATACACAGGAGGCATTGTTAAAAAAGGCGGCAAAGACCCTTCGGGTCGCGCCGGAAGCGATCAGGGAGCTTACGATCGTCAAGCAGTCCCTGGACGCGAGAAAGAAGCCGGAGCTTTACTACAGCTATACGGTGGAGGTGAAGACGGAGAAGGAGCCTGCCGTGGTACATAAGGCAAAAAGCCCGAATGTTGCGATCGCACGCAGGGAAGCCTACCAATTTCCCCAAAGTGGCGCTGAGACACTTAAAAAGCGTCCGCTTATCATCGGGACCGGTCCTGCGGGACTGTTCTGCGGACTGATGCTGGCGCGCCACGGATACCGTCCTGTTCTTCTGGAACGGGGCGAAGATGTAGACCGGAGAAAGAAAAAAGTAGACGAGTTCTGGCTTACGGGCAGGCTGGACGACCGCTCCAACGTACAGTTTGGGGAGGGCGGCGCCGGAACATTTTCGGACGGCAAGTTAAATACCCTTGTAAAAGACCCGTCGGGACGGGGCAGGCTGGTGCTGGAGCTTTTCTGCGAATTTGGCGCAGACCCGGCAATCCTTTATCAGAATAAGCCTCATATTGGCACAGATGTGCTGAGTGAGATTGTAAAAAATATGCGCCAGGAGATTTTGCGCCTTGGCGGCGAGGTCCGTTTTGGATGCCAGGCAACCGACTTTTTGATCGAGGACGGCAAACTCAGGGGTGTAATGACGGAAACCGGTGAGACGATCGAAACCCAGGCGGTGGTCCTGGCGATCGGCCACAGCGCGAGGGATACGTTTGAAACCCTTTACAGACGGGGCATTCCCATGGAACAGAAGGCGTTTGCGGTAGGGCTGCGGATTCAGCACCCCCAGAAGATGATCGATCTGTCCCAGTATGGGAGGGAGGACGCAGGGGCGCTGGGAGCGGCCAGCTACAAGCTGACAAAGCAGACGAAGAGCGGACGCGGCGTCTACTCGTTCTGCATGTGTCCCGGCGGATACGTGGTAAACGCGTCTTCAGAGCCCGGACGGCTGGCGGTCAACGGCATGAGTTACCATGCCCGCGCAGGGATCAATGCCAACAGCGCGCTGATCGTCACTGTAACGCCGGAGGATTTTTCGGACCAGACGCCTTTAGGGGGCGTGGAGTATCAGAGAAAGCTGGAACAGCTGGCTTACGTCAGCGCGGGCGGAAGGATTCCGGTCCAGCTTTATGAGGATTTCAGGAAGGGACGCGCCAGCAGCGCATTGGGGGACATCGAACCTCAGATGCGGGGCGCATGGTCTTTTGCCAACCTGCGAGAAGTGCTGCCGGAGTCCTTGTCCCTGCCGCTGATGGAAGGGATAGACAGCTTCGGACAGATCATCCGGGGCTTTGACCGGGCAGACGCCCTGCTTGCCGGGATTGAGAGCCGGACTTCGTCCCCTGTCCGCATCTGGCGTGAGGCGGATATGGAGAGCGCGGTACGGGGGCTGTATCCATGTGGGGAAGGTGCCGGATATGCGGGCGGGATCACGTCGGCCGCGATGGACGGGGTCAAGGTTGCGGAGGCGATCGCGGGCAGGTTCCAAACGCCGTCTTAACGCGGTATCAATTGACGGGCGGCAAAAAAAGGTGTAAGATAAGCTGAAAATATTTCCTGGATCCCAGGAACAGACAGAGGTTTGTAAAGATGGACGACAGACAGAAATTGAGAGACAAGCAGAGGATTGTGGTGAAGGTAGGGTCTTCTTCCCTGACCCATCCGCAGACCGGGGAACTGAATCTGTTAAAGATTGAGAAGCTGATCCGCATTTTATGCGATTTAAAGGGGGAAGGCCGGGACGTGGTGCTGGTATCTTCCGGCGCGATCGCAGCCGGGAGACAGGCTCTTGGCTGCCGGAAGCGGCCGGACACCATCTCGGAAAAACAGGCATATGCTGCCGTAGGGCAGGCAAGGCTTATGATGGTATATCAGAAGTTGTTTGCAGAATACAATCACGTGGCGGCGCAGGTGCTTTTAACGAAGGACACGATGACCAACGACGCATCCCGCTACAATGCACAGAATACCTTTGATGAGCTGATGAACCTGGGGGTGGTTCCGATCGTCAATGAGAACGATACTGTCTCCACCCATGAGATCCAGTTCGGCGATAACGACAGGCTGTCCGCCATCGTGGCGGCGCTGATCGGTGCGGATCTTTTGATCCTCCTTTCAGATATCGACGGGCTGTACTCCGACGACCCCCGCCGGAACCCGGATGCGCGCTTTATCAGTACCGTGCCCGAGATCACGTCCGATCTTATGGAGATGGGGAAGGACACTTCGGGCAGTGATGTGGGGACCGGCGGCATGTCGGCAAAGCTGGCGGCGGCGCGGATTGCCACGGACAGCGGTTCTGATATGGTGATCGCCAACGGGGAAAACGTGGAGGTGATCCATGATATCATGAGCGGAGCGGACAAGGGCACCCTGTTTATCGCCCATACCAATCTGGACTTTGACCTTATGGACTACATCAATTATGAATATTAATAACACATCGCAAGACAGAAGCAGGAGGAAACCAAAATGGACCAGAACAAAATAGACCGCATCAATACCCTGTACCACAAATCCAAGGCAACCGGGCTTACGGATGCGGAGAAGGAAGAGCAGGCTGCCCTGCGAAAAGAATATATCGAGACGATCCGCAGGAATATGCGCTCTAATCTGAACAATATTTCAATTGTGGAAAAAGACGGCAGCGTGACCGACCTTGGGAAAAAGCATGGGGATGTGAACGGCTAGGAGGACCTTTTATGGGATTGACAGAGATTGGAAAACAGGCAAGAGAAGCGGCATCGTATTTGAACAAACTTGGCGTTTCTGCAAAAAACAAGGCGCTGGAATGTGCGGCGCAGTCGTTGCTCGACGGAGAATCCGAGATTCTTGCAGCCAATAAAAAGGATGTTATGCGTGCGGAAAAAAATGGCATGAGCCCGGCGCTGATCGACCGCCTGGAGCTGAACCCGGACCGGATCCGGTCTATGGCGGACGGTCTTTTACAGGTGGTCGCCCTGGAAGACCCGGTAGGGGAGGTCCTCTCCATGAAACAGCGGCCAAACGGCTTGATGATCGGCAAAAAGCGGGTGCCCCTCGGGGTTGTAGGCATGATCTATGAAGCCCGTCCCAATGTGACGGCAGATGCTTTCGGGCTGTGCTTTAAAACAGGGAATGCCGTCATCTTAAAGGGCGGAAGCGACGCCATTGAATCCAACAAAGAGATCGTCTGCTGGCTTCGCAAAGGTCTGTTAAAGGCGGGAATACCTGAGACGGTGGTCCAGCTCATCGAAGATACGGACCGGGAGGTCACCCGGCAGTTTATGCGCCTCAACGAATATGTGGATGTGCTGATACCGCGGGGCGGAGCAGGCCTCATCCGCACCGTTGTCGAAAACAGCACGGTCCCTGTCATAGAGACAGGAACCGGCAACTGCCATATCTATGTGGACGACTGTGCAAACCTCAATATGGCCCTGGACATCATCTACAATGCAAAAACACAGAGGATCGGCGTCTGCAACGCCTGTGAATCCCTTGTGGTGCACCGGACGGTGGCCAAAGAGTTTCTTCCCGTCCTGAAAAAACGGCTGGACGAAAAACATGTGGAGATCAGGGGGGACGAGGCTTCCTGCGCGATTTTGCCGGATCTGACCCCGGCCACCGAGGAGGACTGGGGAGCCGAATACCTGGACTATATCATATCTCTGAAGCTGGTGGATTCCCTGGATGAAGCGATCGCCCATATCAACCGCTACAATACCAAACATTCGGAGGCGATCATCACCCAGGATTATGAAAACGCCCAGCGTTTTTTGAATGAGATCGATGCGGCGGCAGTGTATGTCAACGCTTCCACACGGTTTACCGACGGCAATGAATTCGGCTTTGGCGCGGAGATTGGGATCAGCACCCAGAAGCTCCATGCGAGAGGTCCGATGGGGCTGGAAGCTCTGACGACGACAAAATATATCATCTATGGAAACGGACAGATACGCCCATAGGCAAAGGCAGGATCTGCAGTTTTCCGCTGTGAAATATTCCGGAAGATGCAGGTCCTGTTTGATTGGAAAATAACTCATTACGGAAACTTACAGAAATCTGACAATTATAAACGCATATTGCATTTTCGCCATATTCTGTTTATAATGTAAAAGCCGGTGTTATTTGTCACAGGTGAAAAATATTGGAGATTAAAGGCTATGAATGAGCATGTAATACCGGTGCAGGAGCCGGAGCGTCAGCTGTATTTTATCGAAAAGATGAGGGAGCTGGTGCAAAAAAAATCACAGGAAAAGGGTCGTTCCCTGACCTGTATGATCAATACATTTGGCTGTCAGATGAACGCCAGGGATTCCGAGAAGCTTCTGGGGATCCTGGAGCAGATCGGTTTTGTGGAGGCGGACAGCGAAGAGGCGGATCTTGTCCTTTACAACACCTGTACGGTGCGGGACAACGCAAACCAGAAGGTCTATGGCCGGCTGGGGTACTTAAACAGTTTAAAAAAGAAGAATCCTGAGATGCTGATCGCGCTGTGCGGCTGCATGATGCAGGAACAGGAAGTGGTGGCAAAGATCAAGAAGAGCTATCCCTTTGTGGATCTGATCTTCGGCACCCACAACATTTTCAAGCTGGCGGAGCTTTTATATGAGAGGATGAACAGGCACAAGATGGTGATCGACATCTGGGATTCCACGGAAGACATCGTGGAGGAACTGCCTGCAGAGCGAAAATACCCCTTTAAATCCGGGGTCAATATCATGTTTGGCTGCAACAATTTCTGCAGCTACTGCATCGTTCCCTATGTACGCGGCAGGGAGCGGAGCCGGAAGCCGGAGGACATCCTGGCCGAGATCCGCAGACTGGTGGCAGACGGCGTGGTGGAGGTCATGCTGCTTGGACAGAATGTCAATTCCTACGGAAAGACGTTACAGAATCCGATGACCTTTGCAGAACTGCTCAGAGAGGTGGATAAGATCGAAGGGCTTCAGCGGATCCGCTTTATGACCTCTCACCCGAAGGACTTGTCGGACGAGCTGATCCTCGCGATGAAAGAGTGCCGCCATGTATGCAGCCATCTGCATCTGCCGCTGCAGTCGGGAAGCACCCGGGTTCTGAAAGAGATGAACCGCAGATATACGAAAGAGCAGTACCTGGATCTGGTGGAACGGATCCGGACAGCAATGCCCGATATCTCCCTGACTACCGATATCATCGTCGGTTTTCCGGGGGAGACGGAAGAAGATTTCCAGGAGACGATGGATGTCGTAAAGAAGGTACGCTATGACAGTGCATTTACCTTTATCTATTCGAAACGGACCGGTACTCCGGCTGCGGCTATGGAGGACCAGGTCCCGGAGGATGTAGTGAAAGACAGGTTTGACCGCCTTTTAAAAGAGGTACAGACGATTTCTGCATCGGTTGTCGGCAAAGATGCCGGTACGGTGCAGAAAGTTCTTGCCGAAAGCATCGACGACCATCAGGAAGGTTATCTGACAGGACGTTTGAGCAACAATACAACGGTCCATTTCCCCGGTGTTCCGGAGGAGATCGGCAGGATTGTCGATGTGTATTTAAAAGAGTCAAAGGGATTTTATTACATGGGAACCCGTGTAGAAGAAATGGAGGAGGCAAACGTATGAGAAAGCACGGCAGGAAAGCACTAACTATGGCGCTGGCATCGGTCATGGCTGCGAATATCGCGATGTCCTCTATGGGCGGCGTGATCACAGCGGGGGAAAGCCGTACAGAAGCTGCGGATACGGGCGGTCCCGGGGCGGCCGGCGGCAGCGGCAGCAGTGCCGAAACGGTACAGCCTGGGCAGGCGCCGTCTGCACGGCCGGAGACATCTTCCCAGGCCGGAGCAGATGCCGGAGAGGCGAGCCAGGCACAGGGGCAGTCTCAGACTCAGCAGCAGTCTCAGCCCGCTGGTCCGGGAGCGGCAGGCGGTGGAGAGACATCCGGGCAGGTTCCGTTCCAGCCGGTCGATACCGCAGTTCCGTCAGGCGTGATCGCAGACAGTGTGAATGTCGAGAAGGTTTACGGAAAAAACGGGCAGATCACCAGTATCAACATGAAGCTGAACCATGTGGACGGTGCTATTTCCTACGGCGTTTATGTCAATAACGGCGGCTATCTGCCGTGGATGGGAGACGGCGAACCGGCAGGAGGAACGGAAGACAGCACTTATATCGAGGCGATCCAGGTGGCGATCACCGGGGAAGCTGCGAAATTGTACAACGTCTACTACCGGGGCGTCTCAGCGGCAGCGGGACAGCACGGCTGGGCGACCAATGAAGAGCTGATGGGAACCGTAGGGCGAGGCGACCATCTGACCAATATCGAGGTCTATCTGGTACCGAAGGAAAACGGGGCTCCGGGAAGCTATGAGGGGCGTTTTTATTCCAATTACAGCGAATACCTCCGTGTGAGCGACAATGGAAGTACCTGCATCAACCCGGACGGGACCGGCTACAACGGCTGGGTGGACCATGACCGGGCGCGATACTACTTTGTAGACGGGCACGCGGTGACAGGATGGCAGTATATCGACGGGTTGAAGTTCTACTTCACGGAGCGGGGCGCTCTGGTGATGGATGTAGACCCGCTGATCGGCAAGCAGAGCAGCTATCAGCTCAGAGTCAATAAAGAACTGAACTGCCTGACCGTATACGCCAAGGACGGAGACAACGGATATATCCTTCCGGTCAAGTCCATGCTGACTTCTGTCGGCGATGATACGCCTGTCGGGACCTTCCGCACGCCGGAAAAATACCGCTGGAGATTTATGGTGAATGAAACCTATACCCAGTATGCGACCAGGATCACGCAGGGATTTTTATTCCATTCGATCACATATGAGACGACAAAGGAGGACACCCTGATCACTTCCGGCTACAATCTGCTCGGCGTAACCCGCTCCCTGGGCTGTGTCCGTCTGAATGCCTGGAACGCAAAATGGGTCTACGACAACTGCAGTCTTGGCACTGAGGTAGTGATCTACAACGATGCGACTGCACCGGGACCGTTTTTCAAGCCATATCAGGTATGGATTCCGGCCGACCAGAAGTACGATCCGACCGACCCTAAGTTTGCCGGACAGTAACTACATAAGAAAAGAGAGTAAGGAGCTTACGCGTGGCTGGATTATCACCGATGATGGTCCAATATGTTGAGACCAAAAAACAATATAAAGACTGTATTTTATTCTACCGTCTGGGAGATTTCTATGAGATGTTCTTCGAGGATGCTCTGACAGCTTCCAAGGAACTGGAGATTACCCTGACGGGCAAGGAATGCGGATTAGAGGAACGCGCACCGATGTGTGGCGTTCCTTATCATGCTGTAGACAATTATCTGAACAGACTGGTTCAGAAAGGATATAAAGTTGCGATTGCTGAGCAGATGGAGGACCCGAAGCTGACCAAGGGACTCGTAAGGCGCGAGGTCATCCGGGTCGTCACCCCGGGCACGATCACCAGCGCGACGGCCCTGGATGAGACAAAGAACAATTATCTGATGGGCATCGTATATCTGGGTGATTCTATGGGTGTGGCGGTAGCCGACATCAGCACCGGGGATTTCCTCGTAACAGAGGTGGACTCTGACAGGACCCTGTATGACGAGATCAACAAATTTTCTCCGTCCGAGATCATCTGCAATGATGCTTTCTGCATGTCCGGAATCGACCTGGATGACATGAAAGCGCGTTACCATGTGACCGTGTCCATGCTGGAGCCCCACTTCTTTCAGGAAGAGAGCTGCAAAAAGGTGCTGCGGGAGCATTTTAAGGTGAACAGCCTGGAGGGGCTGGGACTTGGAGATTACGACTGCGGCGTGACCGCTGCGGGAGCCGTCCTTCAGTATCTGTATGAGACGCAGAAGAATACGCTGGACCATCTGACTACGATCGTCCCCTATTCGACCGGCGCATATATGGTTTTGGATTCTTCCACAAGGCGGAATCTGGAGCTGCTTGAGACGATGCGGGAAAAGCAAAAAAGGGGCAGCCTTCTCTGGGTTCTTGACAAGACCCACACGGCGATGGGGGCGAGGCTTTTAAGGACCTGGATCGAGCAGCCGCTGATCAACCGGGAGGCGATCCTGGAACGGCAGAAGGCGATCGAGGAACTGAACCTTAACTATATCAGCCGGGAAGAGCTGGGGGAATACTTAAACCCGGTCTATGACCTGGAGCGCCTGATCGGGCGGATCAGTTATAAATCTGCAAATCCAAGGGACCTTCTCGCGTTTAAGAACTCCCTTGGGATGATTCCTCATATCCGCAATCTGCTGGATGAGTTTACCTGTCCGAACCTGAAGGCGCTGCATGAAGATATGGATACGCTGGAGGACCTTTACGAGCTGATCGAGCGTGCGATCGAGGAAGAAGCCCCGATCACGGTCCGGGAAGGCGGCATTATCAAGGACGGGTTTAGCGAGGAAGCCGACCGGCTGCGCCATGCGAAGACAGAGGGAAAGAGCTGGCTTGCCGAATTGGAGGCAAAGGAGCGGGACAGCACTGGAATCAAGAATCTGAAGGTCAAATACAACAAGGTCTTCGGTTACTATTTTGAGGTGACCAATTCGTTCAAAGAACTGGTGCCGGAATATTTTATCCGCAAACAGACCCTGACCAATGCGGAGCGGTATACTACGGATGAGCTGAAGAATCTGGAGGATGTCATCCTGGGGGCGGAGGACAAGCTCTATTCCCTGGAATATGAGCTGTTTTGCGAGGTGCGGGACAAGATAGCGGCAGAGGTGGTCCGCATCCAGAAGACGGCGCGCACCATCGCCGGGACCGATGTCTATGTATCCCTCTCCAAAGTTGCGACCCGCAATAACTATGTAAAACCTTCCATCAATGAAAAGGGTGTTATCCAGGTCAAGGGCGGCCGTCATCCTGTCGTCGAAAAGATGATGCGGGATGATCTGTTCGTATCTAACGATACGTATCTGGACAACGGAAGAAACCGGATCTCCATCATCACCGGACCGAACATGGCGGGAAAATCCACCTACATGCGGCAGACTGCGCTGATCGTCCTGATGGCGCAGATCGGAAGCTTTGTACCTGCGGACGAGGCGAATATCGGCATCTGCGACAGGATCTTCACCCGCGTGGGCGCGTCGGATGACCTGGCTTCCGGCCAGAGTACTTTCATGGTGGAGATGACGGAGGTAGCAAACATCCTGCGGAATGCGACAAGAAACAGCCTGCTGATACTGGACGAGATCGGGCGCGGGACCAGCACCTTTGACGGGCTGAGCATTGCTTGGGCCGTGGTGGAACATATCAGCAATACGAAGCTTTTGGGGGCAAAGACTTTGTTTGCCACCCACTACCATGAGCTGACCGAGTTAGAAGGCATTATGAGCGGGGTGAACAATTACTGTATCGCGGTAAAAGAACAGGGAGACGACATCGTATTCCTGAGAAAGATCATAAAGGGCGGGGCAGATAAAAGCTACGGCATCCAGGTGGCGAAGCTGGCCGGCGTCCCGGAGTCGGTGATCTCCCGTGCCAAAGAACTGGTGGAGGAACTGAGCGACGCGGACCTGACAGCAAAGGCGAGGGAGATTGCGGAAGTCAGCTCCAACATTTCGGCCCGCAAGCCGGTGCCAAAACCGGATGAGGTGGAACTCAGCCAGCTCACCTTGTTCGATACGATCCGCGAGGACGATATCATCGAGGAGATCAAGGCGCTGGAGCTTGGGAATATGACTCCGATCGACGCGCTGAACACGCTGTACCGCCTGCAGACGAAGCTGAAAAACCGCTGGAGCGGGATTGCAGACCCAGAGTAAGGAAACCATACCACAGGAGGAAGGATTATGCCAAATATTCAGGTTCTGGACCAGAATACCATCAATAAAATAGCGGCAGGAGAAGTGATCGAGCGTCCGGCCTCCGTGGTCAAGGAGCTTTTGGAGAATGCCATCGACGCCCGCGCCACGGCTGTTACCGTGGAGATCAGGGACGGAGGCATATCGTTTATCCGTGTGACAGACAACGGCTGCGGGATTCCAAAGGCAGAGATCCCGCTTGCTTTTTTGCGTCATTCCACCAGCAAGATCAAGTCGGTGGAGGATTTATTTACCGTGTCTTCCCTGGGGTTTCGGGGGGAGGCGCTTTCGAGTATCGCCGCGGTGTCCCAGGTGGAGGTCATCACAAAGACACCGGACAGCCTGACCGGCACCCGCTACCAGATTGAGGGCGGGGCAGAAAAGAGCATCGAGGAGATCGGTGCGCCGGACGGAACGACATTTATTGCAAGAAACCTTTTTTATAATACGCCGGTGCGCCGGAAGTTTTTGAAGACGGCGATGACGGAGGGGGCCCATGTATCAGACCTGGTGGAGAAGATCGCACTGTCCCACCCGGAGATATCGATCCGCTTTATCCAGAACAATCAGAATAAACTTCACACATCCGGCAATCATAATCTAAAGGACATCATCTATACCGTGTTCGGGAGGGAGATCGCCGCCAACCTGCTGCCGGTGACGCAGACAGGAGACGGGGTGTCGGTGAGCGGCTTTATCGGCAAGCCGGTCATAGCAAGAAGCAACCGGAATTTTGAAAATTACTTCATTAACGGCAGATATATCAAAAGCAGTATTATCTGCAAGGCGATTGAAGAGGCATATAAACCGTTTATGATGCAGCACAAATATCCGTTTACGATGCTGCAGTTTACCATCGAACCGGAATTTCTCGATGTCAACGTCCATCCGACCAAGATGGAGCTGCGCTTCCGGGACGGGGAGATGATCTTTCGCCTGGTGCGGGATGCAGTGTCACAGGCGCTGCTCCACAAGGAACTGATCCCGGAGGTATCTCTGGAAGGGAAGAAGGAACAGGCAGAGAAAAAGCAGCAGGAGAGGAAACTTACGCAGGAAAAACGGATTCCGATCCCGGAACCGTTTGAGAAACGGCGGATGGAGAGACAGGCTGTTTTGCAGGAGACAAAACTGCAAAAGACAGACGCAGTGCGGGAAGGCAGCGCTTCCTACGGAAAAAAACCGGCTGTGGATTTTCTGGCAGAACTCGGCGGTCCTGACAGCAGAGAGCAAAAGAAGCAGGAGACGCAGGTTTTTAAGCCGCAGGAACCGGCGGCCGGAGAACCGGCAAAGCAGATGGACCTGTTTGGGGAAAAGCTGCTGGAACCGGCGGCGCGGAGCCGCCACAAGCTGATCGGACAGCTTTTTGATACATACTGGATGGTAGAGTTTGGTGAACAGCTCTACATAATCGACCAGCATGCAGCCCATGAGAAAGTCCTGTATGAAAAAACGATGGAAACTTTAAAGACCAGAGAATACACCAGCCAGATGGTAAATCCGCCGATCATCCTGACGCTCAGCAGCAGCGAAGAAGTGATGCTCAAAAAATATCTGTCCTATTTCCTGGAAATCGGTTTTGAGATTGAGCCGTTTGGGGGAAGGGAATATGCGGTGCGCGGAGTTCCGGGCAACCTGTTCTCCATAGCAAAGAAAGATTTGCTGATGGAGATGATAGACGGGCTTTCCGAAGACGCCTCCGTCAGCAACCCGGACATTATCTATGAGAAGGTGGCGTCGATGTCCTGCAAGGCCGCGGTCAAGGGAAACCATAAGATGAGCGCTCTCGAGGCGGATAAGCTGATCGACCAGCTTTTGGATCTGGAGAATCCATATGCCTGCCCTCACGGCCGGCCGACCATCATATCCATGAGCAAATATGAGCTGGAGAAAAAATTCAAGAGGATTGTGTGACCAATATGAAAAAACCACTGATCATCCTGACCGGACCGACTGCGGTGGGAAAGACAGCCCTTTCCATCGGGCTTGCAAAGGCGCTGAATGGGGAGATCATCAGCGCCGATTCCATGCAGGTATACCGCCATATGGACATCGGTTCCGCGAAGATTACAAAAGAAGAGATGGAGGGGATTCCCCACCATCTGATCGATGTGCT
Organism: Lachnospiraceae bacterium; assembly: GCA_030825115.1. Taxonomy (GTDB): domain Bacteria; phylum Bacillota; class Clostridia; order Lachnospirales; family Lachnospiraceae; genus Brotaphodocola. The sequence goes on along the minus strand of JAPJQL010000033.1, from coordinate 21,342 downwards.
GGATCCGGGGGAAGAGTTCAATGTGACCCGGTTTCAGTCTATGGCCAAGGCCGCTCTGGAAGGGATATATGAGCGGGGACATGTTCCCATCGTGACAGGCGGCACCGGCTTTTATATCCAGGCGCTGCTCTACGATATCGATTTTAAGGAGAACGACGGGGATGGGAGCGTCCGCAGAGAGTTGGAACAGCTTGGAGAAGAAAAAGGCAGCGGGTATCTGCACCAGATGCTTGCAGAGGTTGATCCGGAATCTGCAGAGGCGATCCATGCCAACAACAGAAAGCGGGTTATCCGGGCAATCGAATATTATCGTCTGACCGGAGAGCCGATTTCCCTCCACAACCGCATGGAGAGAGAAAAAGAGTCGCCGTACCGGTTTTATTATTATGTACTGAACTGCGAGCGCAGCCTGCTCTATCAGCGGATCGACCGGCGTGTGGACATCATGATGGAACAGGGACTCGTGGAAGAGGTAAAAAAACTGAAAGAGATGGGCTGCGGCCGCGGCATGGTTTCCATGCAGGGACTGGGCTATAAGGAGATCCTGGACTATCTGGACGGAGTCTGTACGCTGGAAGAGGCAGTCTATGTGCTGAAACGGGATACCAGGCACTTTGCCAAGCGCCAGATCACCTGGTTTAAACGGGAGCGGGATGTGCGCTGGCTTGAACTGGAGGCGTTTGGCGGTGACAGGACAAAGATCATGGCGCATATTATCGGGGAATTCAAAAGAGAAGAGGAACGATCATGGAATTAGAAACAATGTATCAGGAGCTTGGCATCAGCAAAGCAGTACTTGATTTTGGGAAAAATATAGAAGAAGAATTGAAGCAGCGGTTTGCGGCAATCGATGAAACGGCGGAGTATAACCAGATGAAGGTGATCGGCGCCATGCAGCAGGCGAGGGTGAGCGACATCCATTTTGCTGCTACGACGGGATACGGGTATAACGATCTGGGACGGGATGTGCTGGAGGAGGTTTATGCAAAGACATTCCATGCAGAGAGCGCACTGGTCCGCCCCAATCTGATCAGCGGAACGCACGCCCTCCATATCGCGCTGTCCGGCAATCTCCGCCCCGGAGATGAGCTTTTGTCCCCGGTGGGCAAGCCATACGATACGCTGGAGGAAGTCATCGGTATCCGTGATTCCGTTGGCTCCCTGAAAGAATACGGCGTGGTATACCGTCAGGTGGACTTAAAAGAGGACGGTTCTTTTGATTACGACAACATCGCAAAGGCGATCAATGAGAAGACGAAGCTGGTGACGATCCAGCGATCCAAAGGATATGCGACCCGCCCGACTTTGTCGGTGAAACAGATCGGAGAACTGATCGCCTTTGTGAAACAGATCAAACCGGATGTCATCTGCATGGTAGACAACTGCTACGGTGAGTTTGTCGAGCGGACAGAGCCGACGGATGTGGGGGCAGATATGATCGTCGGTTCCCTCATCAAAAATCCGGGCGGCGGACTGGCTCCGATCGGCGGTTACATCGTCGGACGGCAGGACTGCATCGACCGGGCTTCCTACCGCCTTACCGCGCCGGGCCTTGGCAAAGAAGTGGGGGCCAGCCTTGGGCTGAACCAGCCGTTCTTCCAGGGACTGTTCCTCTCCCCTACGGTGGTGGCAGGGGCATTAAAAGGCGCCATCTTTGCGGCAAATGTATATGAGCGGCTGGGGTTTGACGTGACGCCAAACGGAACAGAGTCCCGTCACGACATCATCCAGGCGGTAACCTTTGGAAGCGCAGAAGGAGTCATCGCATTCTGCCAGGGGATCCAGGCCGCCGCACCGGTGGACAGCTACGTATCCCCGGAGCCGTGGGACATGCCGGGATACGATGCCCAGGTTATCATGGCGGCAGGCGCTTTCGTGCAGGGTTCCTCCATTGAACTGAGTGCGGACGGTCCCATCAAGCCCCCATACTCCGTATTTTTCCAGGGCGGGCTTACCTGGTTCCATGCGAAGCTCGGCATCTTAAAATCCCTCCAGAAGCTGGTTGAGGCAGGGATTGTGAAATTCTAAAGCCTTTCTTAAATTTCCGTTTCCAGTATACACCAAAATGATTTTGTGGTATACTGTGAACACTTGGTTTCCTCTTCTGGATCCGTGCCTGGAGAGTCACGCAGAAAGGAAAAACCATGAAGCATCTTACCATGAAAGACATACCACACGATGACAGGCCCTATGAGCGCTGCCTCAGGGAAGGACCGGAATATCTGAGTGATGCGGAACTTCTGTCCATCATTATCCGGACCGGTTCGAAGGAAGACTCCTCACTGGACCTGGCATCCAAGATACTGGCCTTAAATTACCCGAAGGAGGGTATTTTAGGGCTTTTGCACCTTTCGCTGCCGGAACTGATGTCGGTCAAAGGCATCGGGAAGGTCAAGGGAATCCAGCTTCTGTGTATCGGCGAACTTTCCAGACGGATCTGGAAGCGGAAAGCCGTAGAGCAGATGGTGGCGTTCCACGAACCGCGGGAGATTGCGGCTTATTATCAGGAGGACATGCGCCACATGGAACAGGAACAGTTCCGCGTGATGCTGTTCAACACCAAACAGGTGCTGCTGAGGGATATCCTGATATCCAAAGGTACGGTCAACGCATCCCTTGCAACGCCGAGGGAGATCTTTATCGAGGCGCTCCGCTACCAGGCGGTCAGCCTGATTCTGGTCCACAACCATCCCAGCGGAGATCCGGAACCAAGCGAGGAGGACAGGCTCCTCACCAGACGGATGGAAGAGGCGGGAAAGCTCATCGGCATCCGGCTTCTGGACCATATCATCATAGGAGATGCCTCCTATGTCAGTTTTAGAGAACGGGGATTATTATAGATGGAATCAAAGCGCAGTAAATATATTTTAATCGGCTTATCGGCATTTTGTATCCTGCTGATCGGGATCACCTCCTTTCGCGACGGATTTCTCGCGCCGCTCCGTACCGGAGTGGGCTATTTCCTGATTCCGGTGCAGTCCGGCGTCAACCGTGCGGGGACGGCGCTCTACAACGAGATCCGGGATTATTCTGCCTTAAAGGAGGCGCTGGCTGAAAATGAAGTGCTCAAAAACCAGGTAGATGAGCTGACAGAGACGAACAACCGCCTCCAGTCGGAGCAGTTTGAACTTCAGCGGCTGAGGGAACTGTATCAGTTGGACCAGCAGTATCTCCAGTATGAGAAGATTGGTGCGAGAGTCATCGCGAAGGATTCCGGAGACTGGTTCCAGGTATTCCGGATCAACAAAGGCTCTGCGGACGGCATCCAGGTGGACGCCAATGTGATCGCGGGCGGCGGTCTGGTCGGGATCGTCACCGATGTGGGAGCCAACTATGCGACGGTCCGCTCCATTATCGACGATGTGAGCCGTGTGGGCGCAATGGCGCAGCAGTCAGGAGATACCTGTATCGTGGCGGGAGACCTGACCCTGTATGAAGAGGGCCGGCTCAGAATTACCGATATCCTGCAGGATGGAGATATCAAGGACGGGGACAGGATCGTCACCTCCAATATCAGCTCCAAATTTTTGCCGGGCATTCTGATCGGATATGCAGCGGATATCACCACAGACAGTTCGAGACTTACCAAATCCGGTTATCTGGTGCCTGTGGCACGGTTTGACAGCCTTCAGGAGGTACTGGTCATCACAAGCCTGAAAGAAGGCGCAGGGCAGGGAGAGAAGAAATGAAACGGATAGCCATCAATGTATTGCTGATGATTCTTGCGTTTACGATACAGAACTGTATCTTTCCGCTGCTGCCGTTTTTATCTGCGGCGCCGAATCTGTTGCTGATCATGACATTTTCCCTCGGATTTATCCATGGAAAAGAAGCGGGGATGTATTATGGCCTGTTTGCGGGCATCCTGCTGGACCTTTTTTACAGCGGTCCTTTTGGTTTTTACACCCTGCTGTTCATCTGGATCGGGTATATGAACGGAATCTGTACCAGATATTATTATGAAGACTACATTACGCTGCCTTTGATCCTCAGCCTGGTCAATGAACTGGCCTATAATCTGTATATCTATGTGTTCCGGTTCCTGATCCGGAACCGGCTTGATTTTCTGCATTATGCAAAGCAGATCATCATCCCGGAGACGATATTTACAGTTGTTACAACGTTATTGATATACCGTTTCTTTTTGTTTACCAGCAGAAGGCTGGAAGAGATGGAAAAGAGGAGAGACTAAAAAGACGTGTTTAGAGACTTACTTGAAATTATGCAGGAGCTTCTCCGCAAACTGCTGGGTTCCAGGATATTTGCCCTGGCGCTGGTTTTTACAGGCATGTTCCTTGTCCTGATCGCCCAGTTGTTTCAGCTCCAGATTGTGGAAGGGGAAGACCATCTGAATGATTATGTGCAGCTGACCGAGCGGACGGTGTCCACCCCGGGAATCCGCGGCGACATCTATGACCGCAAGGGAAATCTGCTGGCCCACAATGAGCTGGCTTATTCCATCACGGTCCAGGACACGGGAGATTACAAGAAGAATGCAACCATGAATGCCATGCTGCTGAAACTGGTGCATATTCTGCAAAAGCACGGGTACAGCGTGGAAGGAAAGCTGGAGATAACGCTGAATGAATTCGGGGAGATGGTGTATACCAGCCCGAGCGAAGCGGCGCGTCTCCGCTTTTTGAGAGATTATTATGGAAAAAAATCTGTAGATGAGCTGGACGACCCAAAAGGGGATTTCCCTTCCAACATATCGGCCAGGGACCTGTTTATGAGAAGATTTGAACGGTATGAACTGAATAAGCTGAAGGATGAACGGGGCAACCCCATCGTCCTGACCGACTGGGAAGCCCTTCAGATCGTCAATATCCGCTACACGATGGCGCTCACCTCATACCGCAAATATGAGCCGGTTACGATCACCTCTCATGTAAACGAAGAGACGGTGGTGGATATTCTGGAGCACAGCGGAGATTTAAAGGGCGTGGGGATTGAACAGTCTACTGTCCGCGTATACGAAGACAGCCTGTACTTTGCACCGATCATCGGCTATACCGGAAAAGTCCAGGATGACCAGCTCGAGGAACTCCGCAAGGAGAATCCGGAATATGAGCTGAGCGATATTGTCGGGCGTACCGGCATAGAGGCAACGATGGAAGCGGAGCTTCAGGGGCATAAAGGCTACAAGAACATTATCGTGGACAACGTGGGCAACGTGATGGAGACCCTGTCCCAGACCGAGCCGACCACCGGCAATGACATCTACCTGACGATCGACCGGGATCTGCAGATCGGCATCTATCACCTGATTGAGCAGCAGCTTGCCGGTATTTTGGTCAACCAGCTGGTCAATCACGATGTGGATCTCACAGAGTACACGGACTCGAGCAAGATTCCCATTCCGATCAAGGACGCGTATTTTCAGCTGATCAACAACAATGTGCTGTCACTCCCCCACATGGCGTCGGAGGAGGCGTCGGATATCGAAAAGGAGATCCACAGCCGGTTTTTATCGTCCAAGGCGCAGATCATCGAGCGGCTCCGCTACGAGCTGCTGAGCGAGCACGCCACCATGATGAAAGACCTTCCAAAGGACATGATGGCGTATATGGTATATATCTACACCTACCTGTCCGACCCGACGGTAGGCATTGTGAAGAAAGACGCGATCGATGTCAACAGCCCGGAGTATCTGGCGTGGAAAAATGATGAGATCAGCCTGCGGGACTACCTCTATGCGGGAATTGCGGACAACTGGGTTGACACGACCCCGCTGAAAGTGAGCAGCAAATATTCCAGCGCGGATGACATTTATGAGGAACTGGTGGAGCATGTGTTAAAGCAGCTCCAGAACGACAGCAGCTTTACCAAGAAGATCTACCGGTATCTGATCAATGATGAGGTGATCACAGGACGCCAGCTCTGTCTGGCGCTTTATGCCCAGGGGGTGCTGCCCTATGATGAAGAGCAGGTGCGGCTTTTGTCCACCAATGGAAATGACTATGCCTTCACCTTCCTGGTCGATAAAATCTCCAGGATCGAGATCACGCCGGCCCAGCTTGCCTTAGACCCCTGTACCGGCGGTGCGGTGATCACCGACGTCAACACGGGCGAGGTTCGGGCTCTGGTGACTTATCCGAGTTATGACAACAACAAGCTGTCCGGAACGGTTGACGCGGCATATTATAACCAGCTCCGCAATGATATGTCACTGCCGCTCTATAACAATGCGACCCAGGCAAAAAAAGCCCCCGGTTCCACCTTCAAGCCGATCACCGCAATTGCAGCGCTGGAGGAAGGCGTGATCGGGCTTCACGAGCAGATCAACTGTACCGGACGGTATGAGGAAGTTGCGATGCCGATCAACTGCTGGATCTATCCGGGGCATCACGGTCCTCTCGACGTGGTGGGAGGAATCCAGAATTCCTGCAACTACTTTTTTGCGGAGCTGGCGCACCGCCTCTCCACCGACAAGGAGACCGTGGTGTACTCCACAGATATGGGCGTGGAGACAATCCGCAAGTATGCGGCGATGTTCGGTCTGGACCGACCGTCCGGGATCGAGATTCCGGAGGTGGCGCCGGAGATGACCACGGAAGACCCGGAGCGGTCTGCTATGGGACAGGGTACCAACTCCTATGCCAATGTCCAGCTTTCCCGGTATGTGGCGGCGCTTGCCAACCGGGGAACGGTGTTTGACTTAAGCCTTCTTGACAAGATGACAGATTCCGAGGGGAACCTCGTTAAGGACTATGAACCAAAAGTAACCGGACATATCGATATCGCAGATTCCACCTGGGATGCGGTGCATCAGGGAATGCGCGCCGTGGTCTCTGATGGCTCTGCCAAAAAGATATTCCGGGATCTGGAAGTGGATATCGCCGGCAAGACCGGTACGGCACAGGAGCTGAAAACCCGTGCGAACCATGCGTTCTTCATTTCCTATGGTCCCTATACCAACCCGGATATCTGTGTCACAGTCAATATCCCGTATGGATATTCTTCGTCCAACGCGGCAACGGTCGCAAAGAATATCTATCGGTTCTACTACGGATATACCGATCTGGACCACATCATGAACACCGGCGCGCTGGATGTATCAGATGTCACGATCGGAGACTAACCGAAAGTTTATAAAAGCGGAGGGTGCCGAGTTGAAGAGCAGAGTAGTGATTAAGAGCAGCAAGTCCGGGATGAGCGTGTATCTCGACCCGGAATGTACATTCGAGGAACTTCTGGCGGAGATTGCAGCCAAATTTAAGGAGAGCGCCCGCTTCTGGGGCAATGTCCAGATGGCTCTGATGCTGGAAGGCAGGGAACTGACTGCCAAAGAGGAGTTTATGGTAGTAAACACTATCACGGATAATTCCGGTATCGAAGTGCTGTGCCTGATCGACAACGATGCAAAACGCATAGAGCGGTGCGAGAAGGCGCTGAACCAGAAATTGATGGAGCTGTCTTCCCAGACGGGCCAGTTCTATAAAGGAGACCTGCGCAGGGGAGAGTCCCTGGAGTCGGAGGCGAGCATCGTCATCATCGGAGATGTAAACCACGGCGCCAGGGTTACCGCCAAAGGCAATATCATCGTCCTGGGAGAACTGAAAGGCACAGTGCACGCCGGGGTGTCCGGCAACCGTTCTTCGGTCATCGTGGCGATGGAGATGGCTCCGCTGCAGATCAAGATTGCGGATCTGTCGGTCCACTATGGCGAGAAAGGAAAAAGATTGGGAAGGGGTTTTATGGCGGCTTCTGTAGAAAATTGTAGTATTTGTATAAAACCCATTAAAAAAAGTGTTTTAAGTATGCTAAATTTCAATTAACACTGGAAATATTTTGAATTTTAATGTAAACTGTATAAGAGTATTTATTTTTCAGGAGGCGTTCTATGAGCGAAGTCATTGTAATCACTTCTGGAAAAGGCGGGGTCGGCAAGACGACAACGACCGCCAACATCGGCACCGGTCTGGCACTGCTGGGCTTTCGGGTGGTATTGATTGATACCGATATCGGCCTGAGAAACCTGGATGTGGTGATGGGACTGGAAAACCGGATCATCTACAATCTGGTCGATGTGGTGGAAGGCAACTGCCGTATGAAGCAGGCCCTGATAAAAGACAAAAGATATCCGAACCTGTACTTACTGCCATCTGCACAGACCCGGGACAAGACTTCGGTAAACCCTGAGCAGATGATGAAGCTGGTGGATGATTTACGGGAAGATTTTGATTATATTCTGCTTGACTGCCCGGCAGGGATTGAACGGGGGTTCCAGAACGCCATTGCAGGCGCAGACAGGGCCCTTGTGGTCACGACGCCGGAGGTTTCCGCCATCCGGGATGCAGACCGCATCATCGGTCTTTTGGAGGCGGCACAGATGGAAGCTATTGACCTGATCGTGAACCGGATCCGCATGGATATGGTCCGCAGGGGAGATATGATGTCGATCGAAGATGTGATGGACATCCTGGCCGTCAGTATCATTGGCGCAGTGCCGGACGATGAGGACATCGTTGTCTCGACCAATCAGGGAGACCCGCTGGTCGGGACCCAGTCGCTTGCGGGACAGGCATACTTAAACATCTGTAAAAGGGTAGCCGGGGAAGCAGTGCCGCTGCTTGACCTGGAACAGCACCGCGGGATTCTGGTCCGCATCTCTGATTTTTTAAAACGGGCGTAGGAGGCGGTGATGATGAGACAGGTATTTGGTTTTCACAAAAGCAATTCCGGGGCAATCGCCAGGAGCAGGTTAAAACTGCTTCTGGCGGCAGACAAGGGAGGTCTCAGCCCCGGTTTTCTGGAACTGATAAAAGATGATATGGTACACGTGCTCTCCAGATATATGGAGATCGACCCGGGACAGGTGGATATCCGTATGACCCGGATGGAGGCTGCCGGTACCAGAGAGACACTACCTGCCCTTTTTGCGAGCATCCCACTCAGGCAGATTTCAGATAAGGGGATTTGATAATACATGCTTTTTGATTATGAATTCAGGAATTTCAATTACCGTTTATTCCTCTATGTGCTGTTGCTCAACATCCTTGGAGTCCTGGTCATCCGCAGTGCGACGAACCAGGACATGACGGTTGTTGGCAAGCAGATTATGGGTATTGTAGTGGGGATGGCGATCGTCATCGGCTTATCCCTCATTGATTACCACAGGATTCTTTCTTTTTCGCCGGTAATCTATATCCTTTGTTTTTGCGGTCTTGCTGCCGTGCTGGTTTTTGGAAGGAACGTAGGCGGAGCGACCAGATGGCTGGTGCTGCCTTTCATCGGGCAGATACAGCCGTCAGAGTTCGTAAAGATTGGTCTGATCATATTTTTTTCCTGGTTTTTTTCTAAAAACCAGGAAAAACTGAACCAGGTAAAGACGCTGGCTGCCGCGGCAGGGCTGTTTGCGGTGCTGGTGCTCCTGATCCTGGACCAGCCGGACCTTTCCACCAGCCTTGTGACGGTTGTTGTATTTATCTGCATCCTGTTTGTGGCGGGGCTGAGTTACCGCTGGATCGCAGGCGGCCTGGCTGTTTTGATTCCCTGCGGCGCCCTGTTCATCTACCTGCTGCAATACAATATGGTACCCTTTTTAAAGGATTATCAGGCAAGGCGGATTCTGGCATTCGTCAACAAGGCAAAGTTTGCGGAAGCAAACCTGCAGCAGGACAACTCCATCATGGCAATCGGTTCGGGAATGCTGAGCGGCAAAGGCCTGAACAACAACACCCTGGCTTCTGTCAAGAACGGGAATTTCCTGTCCGAGGAGCAGACGGATTTTATCTTTGCCGTCATCGGGGAGGAACTGGGATTTATCGGCTGTACGCTGGTGATCCTGATGATCGCGCTGGTGGTATATGAACTGCTTGGCATGGCAGCCAGAGCAAAGGATATGAGCGGCAGGCTCATATGCGTCGGGCTGGCAGCCCTGATCGCATTTCAGAGTTTTTCCAATATAGCCGTGGCGACCGGGGTATTTCCGAATACTGGATTGCCGCTGCCATTTATCAGTTACGGCGTCAGTTCCCTGATCAGTATCTATCTGGGCATTGGGGTAGCGTTAAACGTCGGGCTGCAGAAAAAGAACAGTAACCATTAAAGGAGGAAATAAATATGAGAATCGGTTTAGTTGCCCATGATTCAAAGAAAAAACTGATGCAGAATTTCTGCATCGCATACAGGGGGATTTTAAGTAAGCATGAGATTTTTGCAACCGGAACGACCGGCCGTCTGGTAGAGGAGGTCACCAACTTAAATATCCATAAATACCTGGCAGGACATCTGGGAGGGCAGCAGCAGCTGGCATCGATGATTGAGCATAATGAGATCGATCTGGTGATTTTCCTGCGTGAGCCGTTTGAGCCAAAATCCCATGAGCCGGATGTGAACAATGTGGTAAGATTGTGCGACGCATACAATATACCGCTTGCAACCAACCTTGCAAGTGCAGAATTGCTGATCAAGGCTTTGGACCGCGGCGATCTGGAATGGCGCGAAGTATACCGATGAGAAGAAATGTAATTGGCATTGTCCTTGCCGCGGCGATCCTGTCCGGCTGTTCTCCAAAGGTAAGCAAAGAGCTTGCCTATGAGGATGTGCGGGTGGATGCAGTCTATGCGTCCCTGGGAGCGGACCTGGAGCGTGCCGGGACATTTGCAGAGAATCTCTGTGTGATAACCGGAGACGAGGAGTCATCGGATCCACTGGTCAATTCCGAGGCGGCAGCCGTATTTGGGATTGACGACAAGACTGTAGTATTTCAGAAGCAGGCGTTTGAGCGGCTGTATCCGGCCAGCATCACCAAGGTGATGACGGCGCTTGTCGCACTGAAATATGGAAATCTGGAGGACACCGTCACGGTCGGGGAAGAATCCGTGATTACGGAAACCGGCGCATCCCTCTGCAATATCAGGCCGGGGGATACCTTAACGATGGAGCAGCTTTTATACGGGCTGATGCTCCCATCCGGCAATGATGCAGGCGCATCCATTGCCGTACATATGGCTGGCAGCATTGAGGGCTTTGCCGAGATGATGAACCGGGAGGCGAGGGCGCTCGGCGCCACAGATACGCATTTTCTGAACCCTCACGGGCTGCACGACGAAAACCATTATACGACAGCCTATGATTTGTACCTGATTTTTAATGAGGCATTTCGCTATCCGGAGTTTCGTTCGATCATCGAAACAAAGGAGTATACCGCCAGCTATACGGACGGGGAAGGGAATGCCAGGACCCAGACCTGGAAAAACAGCAACCGGTATCTGACTGGTGAGCGTGAGACCCCGGCGGGCCTTACCGTTCTTGGAGGAAAGACCGGTACGACGCAGGCGGCAGGATACTGTCTGATCATGGCAAGTGAGGACCCGGAAGGCAGGGATTATATCTCCGTTGTGCTGAAAGCAGGCAGCCGTTCAAATCTGTACGATAACATGACAAATATAATTCAGAAAATTGTCAATTAGTGATTGCTTATTTTATGGATTTGTACTATAATTACTTTAATATTAAATGACTTTTTATACAAATTTAATAAACCCAAGGAGGAGATCATTATGGTGCAGATTATCGCAGGAAGAAAAGGAAAAGGAAAGACAAAACATCTGCTGGATAAGGCGAATGCGACTATCAAGGAAGCCAAGGGGTCCATAGTTTATCTGGATAAGAGTTCCAAGCACATGTATGAGCTGAGCAACAAGATTCGTCTGATCAATGTGAATGAGTACCCAATTACCAGCAGCGAAGGATTTATCGGATTTATCTGTGGAATCATTTCTCAGGACCACGACCTGGAGATGATGTTTTTAGACAGTTTCCTGAAGCTTTCCTGTCTGGAAGGGGAAGACATTTCGGAGACGATCGCGACTTTGGAAAAAATCGGTGAGAAGTATCACGTAACCTTCGTTTTGAGCATTTCCATGGATGAAGAGCATCTTCCGGACAATGCAAAGGCTGATGTGATCATTTCATTGTAGTACATAGATTTGCATGGATTATTTGCATATCATAAGAGGGCTCTGTGCGGGTCCTCTTTTTCGTGGATTCGTACGCGATTCACTTGAACTTTTCTCCAGTTCCTTTTATAATGGATTGAGGCGGGCTTAATGTCTGGTCAGGAGGAGCGAAACATTGGCTAAGAAAAAGAAAAATTCCAAGATTGTACGTTACCGGCGTCCGTTGAACATCAATGTCGGTATCATCATCTTTGCCATTATCTTCGTGTACATGGCGTTCAGCGTTTATACCTATATGAAAAAAGACAGGATCCAGTTCTATGAGGTCGTTGAGGGCAATATCGTCAACGACAGGATGTATACAGGTATCATTCTGCGGGATGAGAAGGTACAGTACACAGACCGGGCCGGCAATATCAATTATTACGTCCGGGAAGGAAAGCGCGCCGCAGTCGGAACCAGGATCTATTCGATCGATGAGACAGGAAGTATGGGGAAGTTCCTTCAGGACAACCCCGAGGCAAATGTAACCCTGACGGATTCCAATCTGTCTGATATCAAACGTCAGCTTTCCGCATTTTCCATGAATTACAGCAGCGTGAAGTTTGGGGATATCTATGACCTGCAGCATTCCCTTGAAGCGGCCGTACTGGAGTATGTGAATTTTAACGCCCTCGGGAATCTGGACGCGCTGATTGAAAAGAGCGGGATTTCATTCCAGCAGTTTAAGGCACCGGCATCCGGCGTGGTTTCCTACGCGATAGACGGATATGAGTCTTTGGAGCCGTCACAGATCTCTGCGGAGGTGTTTGAGCGGGAAGGCTACTCCAAAGCGATCACCAAGGCGGGAGAACTGATCGACAAATCGGCGCCCGTGTACAAACTGGTCACATCCGACAAATGGAGCATTGTGTTCCCGCTAAAGGAAGAAGACGTTACAGACCTTACCGGGCAGTCGCGCCTGATGGTGACCTTCCGGGCCGACGACCTTCAGACGATGGGTGATTTTTCCATCATCACAGGCAGCGATGGAAAACCTTATGGAAAGCTGGATTTTGACCAATATATGGTCCAGTTCGTGACAGACCGCTATGTCACTTTTGAGCTGGCTTCGGAGAAGGTGGACGGGTTGAAGATTCCCGTCACGGCGGTGACGACGAAGAACTTTTATCTGGTGCCATTGGAATATCTGACCCAGGGCGGAGATACCAGCGATACCGGCTTTATGAAGGAAGTTTATACGGAAAACGGCACGCTTTTTGAATTTGTACCGACGACAATCTATTATTCCACAGATGAATATTATTACATCGACATGGGGGAGAACAGCCCCTGGAAGGCCGGGGACTATGTGGTCAAGCCCAATTCCTCCGACCGCTACCAGATTGGCTCCAGCGCATCGCTTCAGGGCGTATATAATATCAATAAAGGTTATGCCGTATTCAAACAGATTGAGATACTGAAGTCCAATGATGAATACTATACGATAAAAAAAGGAATGCGGTATGGACTTTCGGTCTATGACCATATTGTGCTGGATGCAAAGACCGTATACGAAGGACAACTGATATACCAATAGTGAGGTGAGGATATGATAGAGACACAGCTGAAAGAGGTTCACAGACGGATTGCAGAGGCATGCCGCAGGGCTGGGAGAAATACAGAAGAGGTCACGCTGATTGCAGTCAGCAAGACGAAGCCGCTGTCCCTTTTAATGGAGGCCTATGACTGCGGTGTCCGCCAGTTTGGCGAGAATAAAGTACAGGAGATCATGGAAAAAGCGCCTCAGATGCCCCTTGACGCACAGTTCCATATGATTGGCCATCTGCAGCGCAACAAGGTAAAGCAGGTGCTGAAACATGCGGTGCTGATCCATTCGGTCGATTCTGTCCGTCTGGCAGAGCAGATCCAGGCGGAGGCAGAGAAAGCAGGTAAAATCCAGGACATTCTTTTAGAGGTAAATGTGGCAAGAGAAGAGAGTAAAACAGGCTTTATGCAGGAGGAGGTCATGGATGCCGTCCTTGCGATCCACAAGCTCCCGAACATAAGAATCTGCGGACTTATGACAATTGCGCCATTTGTTGAGAATTCGGAAGAAAATCGTCCTGTTTTTAAAAAATTATATCAATTATCTGTTGACATCAAAAGTAAAAACATCGATAATACTACTATGAGTGTGCTCTCGATGGGAATGACAGGAGATTATGAAGTCGCCATTGAAGAAGGCGCAACGATGATTAGAGTGGGCACCGGGATATTTGGAGCCAGATAAGATTGGAGAGAGAATAAGTATGAGTCTGTTAAGTAAACTGATGGATACTATGAGATTAAATGACGAAGATGACGATGATTACTTTGGTCCTGAGGATGACTATGAGATGGACAAGCCCAAGAAAGGTTTGTTTGGCGGAGCCCGGGAAGAAGATGAATATTATGACGACGATGAGCAGAAACCGAAGTTCTTTTCCCGTTCCCCCAAGGTAGTACCGATGAAGCGGGCGATGGAAGTGTCCATGATCAAGCCGACTTCTATCGAGGATGCCAGGGAGATATGTGACTATCTGATTGCAGGAAAGGCTGTGGTGCTCAACATGGAGGGGATCCACACAGAGATTGCACAGCGCATCATTGATTTTACCTCCGGGGCAACCTATTCGATGAACGGCAACCTGCAGAAGATATCAAACTATATCTTTATAGCGACTCCGGAATCTGTAGAGCTGTCCGGCGATTTTCAGGATTTGCTTAACAGCGGTACTTTAGATGTATCCGGATTGAATATCCGTTTATAGACCACAGATAGAGCAGACAATTTTCCTGTATTGTGGAAGGTTGTTTGCTTTATTCCGTTTACGAAGTGACAAAGGAGAATGACATGGCTGAGAGAATTACGGTCCACAGGGACCAGAAAGCAATATACGATATCGTGCTGGAGACATCCTTCGACCGGTTGGGAGAAGAGGCATCCCTGGTGATGAAGCAGGGGAAAAAAGCCTGTATTGTGACAGACAGTAACGTCGGTCCGCTGTACGGAAAGGCTGTGGAAGCGCAGCTTGCGCCGAACTGCAGCCGCCTGGACACCTTTCAATTTCCTGCCGGGGAGGAGCACAAGAACCTGGATACGGTAAAGAACTTGTATGAGTTCCTGATCCTGAACCATTATGACAGGGGCGACATGCTCGTGGCCCTTGGCGGAGGCGTGGTAGGCGACTTGTGCGGCTTTGCCGCGGCGACCTATCTGCGCGGGGTGGATTTCATCCAGATTCCCACTACGCTGCTGTCTCAGGTGGATTCCAGCATCGGAGGCAAGACGGGGGTGGATTTTGACGCATATAAGAACATGGTCGGCGCTTTCCATATGCCAAAACTGGTGTATTCCAATGCGGCGGCGCTTTTGACATTGCCACAGGAACAGTTTGCCTCGGGTATGGGGGAGATCATCAAGCATGGCCTGATCAGGGACCGTTCTTATTATGAATGGCTGTCCGCACATGCCGGCGGGATTGGGCGGCGTGACCTTGCTGTCTGCGAGGAGATGATAGTAAAGAGCGACCAGATCAAACGCGAGGTTGTGGAAAAAGACCCGACCGAACAGGGAGACCGGGCGCTGCTGAATTTTGGGCATACGCTGGGTCATGCGATTGAAAAGCTGATGGATTTTCAGCTGCTTCACGGACAATGCGTTGCGCTTGGCTTTTTGGGGGCGGCATACATTTCCGCAAAGCGGGGGAATATCTCTATGGAAGAGGTTGCAAAACTGCGGGATCTGACCAGGGCTTTCGGGCTTCCGGTGACGATTGCAGGTCTGGACCTTGATCTGACTCAGGTAATAGAGACGACAAAGAGCGACAAAAAGATGGATTCAGGTGCGATCAAATTTATCCTGCTGGATGCGGTCGGTCAGGCATATGTGGACCGCACGGTAACACAGGAGGAGATGTCGGAGGCGCTGTGCTGGCTGCAGGGAGGAACAGATGAAAGATAAGATTACGGGGATTGGAATCTGGCTGGGGGCATCCCTGGCCCTGGTGCTGGCTGACCAGTATACGAAACTGCTTGCTACGGCCCATCTGCGTGGGCAGGAACCGTTTGTGATCATCGACGGGGTATTTGAACTGCTGTATTCGGAGAACCGCGGGGCAGCCTTCGGGATGTTGCAGGGAAAGCAGTTATTTTTCTTTGTCGTGGCTCTGGCTGTATTTGCCGCTGCGGCATATGCTGTGTGGCGGATGCCATCCTGGGGAAACCGGAGATATCACGGGCTTAAGATCTGTGCCATCATGATCACGGCAGGGGCCCTTGGCAATATGGTGGACCGGGTCACCCTTGGCTATGTGGTGGACTTTTTGTATTTCAGCCTGATTGATTTCCCGATCTTTAACGTGGCTGATATCTATGTGACGACGGCGACGGCAGTCCTGCTTGTCCTGATCTGCTTTTTCTATAAAGAGGAAGATCTGGAGTGCTTTCAGTGGCATTATGGCAGAGCAAAAAAAGGTGAGAAGGAGGAACAGGATTGATACGGGAGTTTACGGTGGAGCCGGGCATGGAGATGCGGATTGACCGGTATCTGAGTGAGCAGAGTGACGACCTTTCCCGTTCTTATCTGCAAAAGCTGGTTAAGGACGGCGCAGTCTGCGTAGGCCAAAAAGTGGTCAAAAGCAATTATAAGGTCGCTGCCGGGGACAAGGTCACGCTGGATGTGCCGGAAGCGGTGGAGCCGGAGATCGTTCCGGAGAAGATGGAGCTTGATATCCTCTATGAGGACTCAGATATCATTCTGATCAACAAGCCGAAAGGGATGGTCGTACATCCGGCGGCAGGACATTATACCGGAACACTGGTCAATGGGCTGATGTACCACTGCAGGGAAGATCTGTCCGGCATTAACGGGGTGATGAGACCCGGTATCGTGCACCGGATCGACATGGATACCACCGGCGTGCTGATCGCCTGTAAAAACGATATGGCGCACAACTCCATCGCCGGACAGTTAAAGGAGCATTCCATTACCCGCAAATATTTTGCTGTCGTCCACGGCGTGCTCAAGGCAGAAGAAGGCACGGTAAATGCCCCGATCGGCCGCCACCCGGTGGACCGGAAGAAGATGAGCATCAACGAGAAGAACGGCAGGGAAGCGATCACCCATTACCGGGTGCTGGAACGGTTCCGTCAGTTTACCTATGTGGAATGCCAGCTTGAAACAGGACGCACCCACCAGATTCGCGTTCATATGGCAAGCATCGGACATCCTCTGCTGGGGGATACGGTGTATGGTCCTGCAAAGTCCCCTTACAAACTGCAGGGGCAGACGCTCCATGCGGGGGTCCTTGGCATCATCCATCCGAGGAGCGGAGAGTATATGGAGTTTTCGGCGCCGCTTCCCAGGTATTTTGAAGAACTTCTGATCAAATTAGCGACGGCAGAAAATAGATAGATTTCTGGTGAATGTTTATATACTTTTCAGATATTTTGGTGTATAATAATAATATAATCTTAGTTTTTACATCAAAGGGTAGCTGAAAGGAGAGGTATATATGAATGGAAATTTAGTGATCACAATCGGTAGACAATGCGGAAGCGGCGGCAAGAAGATCGGCCAAAGGCTGGCAGAGGTTATGGGGGTCAAGTGTTATGACAAAGAGCTTCTTTCTGTAGCTGCAAAAGACAGCGGCTTGTGCGAGGAATTGTTTGAAACCCATGACGAGAAGCCGACAAGCAGTTTCCTGTATTCTCTGGTGATGGATACCTACTCTCTTGGCTACACCACCTCGGCTTACATGGATATGCCGATCAACCACAAGGTATTTCTGGCTCAGTTCAATACGATCAAGAAACTGGCGGATGAGGAGTCCTGTGTCATCGTCGGACGGTGTGCGGACTACGCGCTTGCAGATTATCCGAATACCGTGTCCGTGTTTGTTACGGGGAACGATGAAGACCGCATGAAATCCCTGATGGAAACCTACAAGGTAGATGAGGCAAAAGCAAAAGACATCATGGTGAAGACCGATAAAAAACGTTCCAGCTATTATAACTATTATTCCAGCAAAAAGTGGTCTGACGCAAAGAGCTACGACCTTTGTATCAACAGCAGCGTGACGGGGATCGAGGGTGCCGTTGAGGCGATCCAGGCGTTTGCCAAAATAAAGCAGAACTGGATGAACCGCAAATAAAACGGATTAGCGCAAAAGGCTGAAACCTCACTGTATTGGGGTTTCAGCCTTTTGCGCTTATTGTTATGTTTCTGAGATGACGCTGTCTGCCGGACATACCGCAGAGCAAACTTAATGCATCATGCGGAATAGCCCGATCACCTTCCCTAAGACTGCAACTTCGTCCACAATGATCGGTTCCATCAAATCATTCTCCGGCTGAAGGCGGTAATGTCCGTCTTCTTTAAAGAACCGCTTCACGGTGGCGGAGTCATCCACCAAAGCCACGACAATCTCACCGTTACTCGCGACATTCGTCTTGGTGACGATCACCTGGTCACCGTCGAATATGCCGGCGTTGATCATACTCTCACCTTTTACACGAAGCATGAAAGTCTGTTCATTGGGGAGCATCTCTGCCGGGATTGGAAAATAATCTTCGATATGTTCCTCGGCAAGAATCGGCTGGCCGGCAGCCACCGTACCGATTACCGGGACCTGGACCATCTCCCGGCGGGTCAGCCCAAAGGTATCGTCCAGGATCTCAATCGTGCGCGGCTTGGTAGGATCCCTGCGGATATAGCCGTTGCGCTCTAACGTCTCCAAATGAGAGTGGACGGAAGACGTCGACTTTAAATGGACGGCTTCACAAATCTCCCGGACTGCCGGCGGATATCCTTTCTTTAAAATCGTCTCTTTAATATAATCCAGTATTTCCTGCTGTTTGGCAGTAATCTTCCCATATCCCATACCGGTTCCTCCTCCTGGCAACTAGTTCATCCTGTTATGTATTTCCCTCTGGTAATATACTAACATATGTTCGAAGAAAATGCAAACTTTTGTTCGATTTTTTGCGTATGAATCTTGACAAACACATGTTCGGGTATTATAATAGCCTCATCAGCAACAGAACAAATGTTCTTTTTTACAGATACAGGGGGTATCAGAGATGAAGAAATTATTGATTATACTGATGATGGTTGCCGGGTTTACCTTTGGATTTTATGGACAGAATTCCTTGAGCGCACATGCGGAAGAAGAGGAGATGCCAGAGCGGAACCGGTATTTTACCAGTATTCAGATCCAGGATGGAGACAGTCTTTGGGATATTGCCGGGCGGTATGCAAAAGGCAGCGGATACAGCCGGCGGGAATATGTGAAAGAGCTGAAACGGATGAACGGGCTTCGCCATGACCACATCCATTCGGGAGAATATCTGACCGTAGTTTATTTTGCAGAATAGAGAGATTGGTGACAACAGGTATAGAGCGGGAAAGGATCCTAACCGTGGGATTCTTTCCCGCTCTATACCATCATAGTTCATACTGATATCCACGATACGGTATAAAAGCATCGCGTGCTGTATTATTCCATATGCTCCCGCAGCTTCACGGCATTCCGCGCGCTGCGCCGCCGCTCATCTTCCAGCGCGGCATAGTGTTTTTTCGTCGTATTGACATCAGAATGTCCCAGGACATCGGCGACCAGATAGATATCTCCTGTTTCCCGGTAGAGATTGGTGCCATAGGTGCTCCGCAGTTTATGGGGGGTGATCTTTTTCAGCGGAGTGACAAGCTTTGCATATTTCTTGACCAGATTTTCAACGCTTCTGACACTGATCCGTTTTCTCTGCAGGGATAAAAACAATGCCTCTTCACTGCCGGGTGCCTCAGTAATCTCTTTCCGCTCCTCCAGATAGTCCAAAAGCGCCTCCTCCACCTCGCTGCCAAAATAGATGGTCACTTCCTTGCCGCCTTTCCGGTGGATATGGATGCCGCCGTTTTTAAAGTCTACATCATCCAGATTTAAGCCGACACATTCTGAGACGCGGATCCCGGTACCAAGCAGCAGCGTAAGCAAAGCCAGATCGCGGACACAGGTACGGTTATGGTATGCTTTCTGTTTTTCCGTCAGGTTTTCCCCCTGCTCCACCTCGTCAAGGAGCAGCGCCACCTCGTCCACATCCAGGCGGATGATCTCCTTCTCGTGCAGCTTTGGAAGCTGTACGAGGGCGGCCGGGTTTGTCGTCAGTTTTTCAATGCGGAAAAAGTAGTTATAAAAACTCTTCAGGGAAGAAATCTTCCGCATGATGCCTCGTTCCTTGTTCGTAATCTGCTGATTGTGGTCGTTGAACCGGTATTTCAGATATTCCATATATTCTTCCAGATCGGATACGGTGATTTCATCCATATGTTCCAGGCGGATATCTTTTCGCCCCATTCTGGCAAAGACCGGATTTTCTTTTCTAAGAAAATCAAAAAATACAGTAAGGTCATAGGCATAGGCAATCCTGGTCCTGGAAGAAGTGCGCGGCTCTATGCCGCGGAAGTATTCTGTACAGAAGGGTGGGAGTTCCCGTATGATCTCGCGCAGTTTTTTGATATTTTCAATGTCCTTTTGTTCATGATAAGGAATATTGCTCATAAAGTCTGCCTCCTTTCGGCTATTCTCCGGATGGCGGCTGCATCTCGGAAACTGCCCGGAACAGCCTGTCCTTTACACCGGGGTTTTCTTTTTCCAGTGTATGAATCAGGTTTTTTACATACTCACGCTTGGTGTGCCCATCCATCGGGCATGGATTTTTGCAGACAGGGAGCTGGTATTTGTTTCGAAAGCCTTTGACGTCTGCTTCTGACACGAACAGAAGCGGACGGATCACAGTCAGGCCGGTGCGGTCCAGATACGTGTTCGGAGAAAACGCGTGAAACCGGCCCTCATAGATCAGCGACAGCATTGCCGTCTCGATCAGATCCTCTCTGTGGTGGGCGTAGGCGATCTTATTGCAGCCCAGCTCCAGGGCCTTGTTGTTCAACGCGCCTTTTCGCATCTTTGCACAGAGGGCGCAGGGATTGGACTCCTTTCGGATTTCAAACAGGACTTTACCGATATCTGTTGGAATGATGGTATAAGGCACTTCAAATGCGTCACACATCCTGCGGACCGGCTCAAGGTCCATATTGCCAAGGCCAAGGTCCACCGTAATCGCAGAGAGGGTAAACTGCTTTGGATAAAACTTCTGAAGTTCATGCAGCCCATAGAGCAGGGTCAGGGAGTCTTTCCCGCCGGATACGCCTACGGCTATGTGGTCGCCGTCCTCTATCATATGGTATTGCCCGACAGCCTGACGGATCAGGCTGAGTAATCGTTGTAATTTCATAATTTTTTCACCTCCGTTCCATTGTACCTATAGTTGTCTCTGGTTGTCAAGCTTTGCCAATTATGTTAAAATCCCATCTTTGACAGTTAGAAGAAAATAAAATCGCTGTATCCCTTGTGTTTAC
>JAPJQL010000075.1 GCA_030825115.1 Lachnospiraceae bacterium | reverse complement strand
TGGTCTTGCCAGCGTATGTGGTGCCCTCCAGGAACTCCACAGGCGCATCGCACCGTAGGAATGCCTTGTACTTATCTGACAGCAGCAGCCTCTCAGCGCTCATTACCCATCCCCCGTATCTGCTGCAGGAGATCGTCCAGTTTGGTCTTCTCCGTGTCAAGGCTGCCAGATAAGTTGTTCTCAACCTTCGTCGTATAGCCATATCTGCTCATCCAGAGACCTGCCAGCTGCGATGGGATTATTTGCAGCTCGAATTTCTTGCGGGCATCAGCCTCGCACTCCTCGCGTATGCGCGTGACGATGTCCCCATACCTCTTCTTGTTCGCGTAAGTCTCATAAAACTTTGACCGGGCAATCCCAAGGTATACGCAAAATCCCTCAACTGTATATGTGATGCTCCGTTTAAGCTTTGCGGAAACAAATTCACTATTTTTAGAGCTAAAATCATGGGTCAGAACCTCTTGGTTATCACATTCCTGCTTGTACTCTTCCCATAACTGCTCCATTTCTTCTGGAGATTTGATTTTTAATGGTCTCCCCACGAAATCACCTCACCTTCCTATCGATTGTTCTGGGTAAAAGAAAAGTACCCATCTCACGACAGGCACCTTTCCGGAAGAGAATACATTGCAAAGTGGAACACTGGGTCTCGAACCCACGGCTCGGTTTTACGGCTCACGCTCCTCCCATCCGGGAGATGTTCCACACACGCCAACTCACTCCGCGGTTGGCTTGCGGATGCCTCGCGCTGGTATGGCATCAACCAGGAGCTGCTTTCTATCCGATTTGTGAAGCTATGAAGAAAAGCAGTAAGAACGTCAGCTTCTAATCGGCATCCAGACTGTGACACCCGGCTGCCGTGGGGTATGTATTCAACTTGGGAGGATATGCAAAATTGCTCTCTCCAATTTCTGCATGATACCATTATAAACCGGGCAAACGGACATGGCAAGGACACGATTTTGACATCCTACCGCCATCACAGCATCAGCGCATCTGCTCCAAATAAGTACACACTCATAATCCCCAGAAGCTCCGTCACCCACCGTCTTGCGGTTCGCTCCGAATATCCATATATCTCAGCAATACTTTCATAGGTCATCTCATCCAAATAGAAATACTTGAATGCCAGATACTTCTCTGGTGTGTTGCTCCGATATTCCTCCTGCTCTAAGAGCGTTAGGCACTTATCTACGTGCGCCAGCATCACCAGGCTCCGAAGCTTGCTTTTCACAATGCTCTCAATAAAGATGTTACTGCCTTCCTCCAGTCCATCAACCGGCTCCTCCGTCAAATCAGACAAGTCTGATACCCCTTCCTCGACGCTTTTTGCAATCCTGTTATAATTCTCCATCAGCGCCTTGGTATTCTGAAATATCTTTGCCCGCTTCTTTTTGCGTTCCTCTTTCTTCATTTCGGCTACTGCTTCTTTAGCTGCCAGCTTCGCAATCTCCTCAATGCTTGTTGGTTCCATCGGCATCCCCTCCCTGTCTCAGTCTTTGTTCATCCCCCGGATACCTCCGCAGCCCCCGATCCGGGCACAGCTCCGTGTAGCAGTACGCTGGCATCCGCGCTGACCAGGTCTTCGGCGGCGGCTCCCGCAGCATCATCTCCACCTTCGCAGCCATCGCCTGCTGCTTCACCAGGACGGCGGCGTGTTGTTTCTTTGGCTTCCTCAATGCGTCTCCTTTCTTCACTACGAAAATTTCAGTTTTGTGAAGCTGCTTTCATTGCCTCGTCCTTAGTTAAAAATATAGTCGTTCCAAGCGATGATACTGGAACAGAGCCAGAAATACCGCGACCTTCGTATTGTATGTGCAGTTCTTCTTCTCTCCCCTCATAATCTTCCTCATAATCTTCAGCATCTTCGCCCATCATTCTCCCAATGCGATACCCGATTACTGCGAAAGGACGTTCTGGAAAATCAATATCCCATATTCTCCCACCAACAGCTACTGGTAACACTAAGGTTAAATCGTTCATATTCCCTCTCCTTCTCAAAATCTTAATTTACGTTGCTGACTGAAGCGTAGGGTTATCTGCGTACTGCCCAGCATCAGCTCCAGCTTCCTCCATGCCAACCTCATCCTCAACAAGATAATGTTCCCAGCTCCTGCGGAGAGGCTCTTTCAGCATCCGTGCCCAGGTCTTCTCATACTGTTCAGTTTCTTCCTTGGCAAGCAATGCGGCTTCCCTCGGTGTATAAAATACTCTTTTCCCAATCTCCTTCAATGGGTAATCAGCCAGTAATGTATGCCCGTCTGCATCCTCCCATTTCAGGCAGACTTCGGTATAAGAAATCTTTCGGAATCCCGTCACCACGCCCTCGTACACACAATATTCTCTTAAGGGAGCAGGGTATCCATTCACATAATATAGATGCTCATGCACTGAATACATCTTTGCTCCTATTTCCGGCTTTTCCATTTTCTTCTGGATCTCTTTCAGCTTCTCAATCAGCGTCGACCGCTTCGCCTCGCAGTCCTTGAAGAACTTTCCAGGGTTAAGCAGGTAATACTCTTGACTGCCATATCCTTCCACATAGCGTTCCTCCCACGGCAGGTCTGTCTTGCTGTAATCAAACAGCCTTGCATGATATACCTTGACCACCATGCTGGTTCCATCTGTCAAGTCGTACCGGTAATACCGCTCGCCGGTCTCTTTCGTCTCGATCCACAGCGGCCAGGCCTGGTACGCATCCACGAAAGCTGCGCGCTGGTCATTGTTCCGCAACAGCGGCAGCTCCGGCTGTTCGGGTTTGGGCGGCAGGTTGTCGGTGTCGTCGAGCGCACGTACATATAGCTCAAGCGCTGCCACCTTTATCTTCATGCCCCGGATATGAATATTAGTCTCATCCGGCAGGTCCTTGAGACATTTTTTCAACAGATTATTCGATCTTTCCAGTTCCTGTCGTGCAATCTGCAGATCTGTCGGCGGCTTCTCATCCAGTTCCTCATCCGGCTCCGTGATATCCGTAAACTCTGCATCGATGACAGATTCCTGTTCCTGCGGTTCTTCCTGCTCCGGCAGTTCATCCGGTTCCGATAGATCCGTGGCAGTCTTCTCTGTCTTTTCCTTTTGCTCCTGTCTCCATACTTCCAATGCCCTCTCGACCTGGGTTTCGAATTTGCTGTAAGAGCAGACACCCAAATCCGTATCACCGGAATAAAATTCAATGGTTCCATCAGTGGCGTAGGCCACAACCCCATCACCGATATCAATATCCCCACCGCATTTACTGGCGAGCATTTTTACGGCTTCTTTTCCGGACAGCCCATATAATCTAAAAATCATTCGGGAACCGTATTCGTTTACCACTGCCCTTGCAAGCTTAGCAACATACTTCTCTTTGGTCTGCGGCAGGTCACCAAAGTTCCAGCTTTCGTTAATTTCCTCCGGTTCTTTCCATGGGTTATATCCTTCGTCCTGGTTTGGCTTCGCTTCATCGTTTGGTATCTGGTTTTCTTTTTTATGCGACGACCTGTTACACCGATACACGCACACTTGATCGCATTTTTTGCAGCACGGCACCGGTTCGTTATCCTCCGCCCTGTGATATGCCTTGTCTAAATCCACAAATTGGCAGCAGCTTCCCATATCTTCCCGTAAGCTGTCAATCAGCCCAATGATCTGACACGGGAATGGATTTCCTGTCGGGGCATCCACACAGCGACAGGCTTCCTGCCGGATGTCACATTTCAGATGGCAGAGGAAACAGTCATGCCCTCCTTCGCATCCCTTTGTGGTGAGCAGACTGCCTTCTGGGCGCTCCATCTTTGGCGTTCCGTAAGCTGACAGCGGCTGATCATCTTGTTCTTGGCTCTCCGATTCTGTTTGCTGTTGCGATATCGCAATGCTTTCCTCTTCCGCTTTCGGGAACAGATCCGACACGTCGGATATGAAGCTCTCCGTCTGCGG
>JAPJQL010000074.1 GCA_030825115.1 Lachnospiraceae bacterium | reverse complement strand
GTGCTGTGGTTGAGGATTCTCCCTTTTTTATCCAGCTGATTTCCGGGGTGGAACAGGAATGCCGCGCCTGTGGAATGGAAATGCAGATGTGTAATCTGGACAAAAGAGATCCTGGATATCAGGAACAGGCGAAGTGGATCATGAATGACAAGGCGTCGGCCGTGATCCTTCTGGGAACAGAGATGGTGGATGCGGACATTGACCTGATCCGCGGAATGACCTGTCCGTTTATTGTGATTGATTACTGGAAAGAGGATATGAGCTTTGATGCCATGCTGATCAATAATGCAGATTCTGCGCGTATGGCTACAGAGTATCTCATTGCCAATGGGCATAAGGAGATTGGTTATCTGCGGGGAGATTTCAGAATCAAACCTTTCCGGTCCCGTTTTGCAGGATATCAGACAGCACTGCAAAAGGCGGGACTTCCCCTGAGTAAGGACTATATTTTTACAATGGCAACTACCATCGACGGTGCTTACGAGAATATGAAACGGTATTTGTCTGAGAAGGTGAAGCTGCCTACAGCTTTCTTCGCAGACAACGATATGATCGCGCTGGGGGCTATGAAGGCTATGGCAGAGTTTGGAATCCGGATTCCGGAGGACATATCTATTGTGGGATTTGACGACCTTACTTTTTCCTCAATTTCTTATCCGCCTCTGACCACACTCCGGGTGCCGAAGCAGGAGATGGGAAGAGCCGTTGTAAGGCGGTTGCGGAATATTCTGAAAGATAATGACGGGATTAAGATCAAGATGCAGATGTGTACGCAGTTTATTGAGAGGGAAAGCGTGAAGAAGATATAAGAGGTACACAGTTGGGCAACTGATATTCCACGCAGGTCGGTGCAACGCTCCGGTGAACTAACGGTCAACTCTGGCTAAGACGTTCGGGAAAGCCCTCACGCCTAAGTCTATGCAGGTTGTGGATTTTACCTACGCTAAGAGCGCACCTGAAGTGACATGCTTAGGAATAGCAGTTGCCCAACTGCTGTGTATTGGCGGAAACTGGATGGAATCCAAGTTTTACTTTACATTAATTTTTAATTGCCTTCATAATTGCGTCATACAGCTCGTCATATGTTTCATAAGCCGGAATCTCCGGATATTCAGCCTTGATAGCATCCGTGCTCTTGAACAGGAATCCTGCTTTACTTGCCTGGATCATGCCAAGGTCGTTGTGGCTGTCACCGCTGGCAATGGTGTCGTAGCCGATGGACTGCAGGGCTTTCACAGTGGTATATTTGGACTTTTCGCAGCGCATTTTGAAATCAGTAATTTCGCCATTTTCGCCCACTACCAGTGTGTTGCAGAAGATGGTAGGATAGCCCAGCTTTTTCATAAGAGGACCTGCGAACTGGGAAAAGGTGTCACTGAGTATGATAACCTGAGTCTGTGCTCTTAATTTGTCCAGAAATTCCCTGGCGCCTGGAAGCGGGTCGATCTTGGCGATGGTCTCCTGGATTTCTTTCAGACCAAGACCATGCTCTTTCAGAATGTTCAGACGGTATTTCATTAATTTATCATAATCAGGCTCGTCTCTTGTGGTTCGTTTCAGCTCCGGAATGCCGGTCTCTTCGGCAAAAGCGATCCAGATCTCCGGGACAAGCACACCTTCTAAGTCTAGGCAGACAATTTCCATAATCTCCTCCGTTCTGCAGCTGTAAAGATTGCTGCAATTGAATTTTATAGTGTTTTTCAAATCTCAATGTCAGATAAAGGGAAAGCAGTTAGGATGGTTGCTTTCACACACTATCTTATTATAGCGTAAAAAAGCCGGGAACGCTATACCTAAATTGATAATGTGAGAATGGAATGTTCCCTGTGAACTGCGGCTGAAATGTATAATTGTCGGAAATTAGTGGAAAACAGCGAAAAAATGTCTGGTAGAAATTTGTCGCTTATATTGCCGTTCCGTGAAAAATGTGGTATATTATTAATATCTGTAGTAATATTAGACAAAATAAACAGAATAATAATGGCAGGAGTGGTTAAAATGTATAACGAAGAGTACAAGCGCTGGATGGCAGCGGATCTCGAGGATGCAGATCTGAAACCAGAATTATCTAAGATTGAAGGAAACGATGAAGAAATTAAAGATCGTTTTGCAGTAGCTCTGAAATTTGGTACAGCAGGACTCCGTGGAGTTCTTGGAGCAGGTACCAACCGTATGAATATCTATGTAGTGCGTCAGGCTACACAGGGGCTTGCTAACTGGGTGAAGACTCAGGGCGGCACTCAGACCGTTGCAATCAGCTACGACAGCCGTCTGAAGAGTGATATATTTGCGAAAACAGCAGCAGGAGTTCTGGCTGCCAATGACATTAAGGTCAGAATTTATGATGCATTAATGCCTGTACCGGCCCTTTCCTTTGCGACACGCTACTATGAGTGCAACGCGGGTATTATGGTTACCGCATCTCATAACCCTGCTAAATATAATGGATACAAGGCTTACGGCCCGGATGGCTGCCAGATGACAGATGATGCTGCAGCTATCGTTTATGATGAGATCCAGAAGACAGACATTCTGACAGGCGCGAAATACATGTCCTTTGCAGAGGGCGTTGAGGAAGGCCTGATTCGCTTTGTTGGTGACGATTGCAAACGTGCTCTTTACGATGCAATCGAGTCACGCCAGGTTCGTCCAGGTCTTTGTAAGACAGCAGGACTGAAGCTGGTTTACAGCCCGCTGAATGGTTCCGGACTTGTGCCGGTAACCCAGATCCTGAAGGATATCGGAATCACAAATGTAACGATTGTTCCGGAACAGGAATACCCGAACGGCTATTTTACCACATGCAGCTACCCGAATCCGGAGATTTTCGCAGCTCTGGAGCAGGGACTGAAGCTTGCCAAGGAGACAGGAGCAGATCTTATGCTTGCTACTGACCCGGATGCAGACCGTGTTGGTATTGCCATGAAATGCCCGGACGGTTCCTATGAGCTGGTAAGTGGTAATGAAGTGGGAGTTCTTCTTCTTGACTATATTGCAGCTGGCCGTATCGAGAAAGGCACAATGCCGAAGAACCCGGTTGCAGTGAAATCTATCGTTTCCACACCTCTTGCAGACGCAGTTGCAGAGCACTACGGTGTAGAGCTTAGAAGCGTACTTACCGGATTTAAGTGGATCGGCGACCAGATCGCACAGCTTGAGGCTGCTGGTGAAGTGGACCGTTTCATTTTCGGGTTTGAAGAGAGCTACGGATACCTTGCAGGACCGTATGTACGTGACAAGGATGCCATTATCGGATCCATGCTGATCTGCGAGATGGCTGCATACTACAGAAGCATTGGAAGCTCCTTGAAGCAGAGACTTGAGGAGATTTACGCACAGTATGGCCGTTACCTGAACAAGGTTGACAGCTTTGAATTCCCGGGACTCAGCGGAATGGACACTATGGCAGGAATCATGCAGAAATTCCGTGACAACCCGCCGGCAGACATTGCAGGCTACAAGGTAGTGAAGGTTACCGATTATAAGAAGCCTGAGGAGACCGGTCTTCCAGCAGCAAATGTTCTCATTTACAAACTGGAGAATAACGAGACAGTAGTTGTTCGTCCATCCGGAACAGAGCCGAAGATTAAGATTTATTACACTACACTGGGTAAAGATCTTGCAGAGGCAGAAGCTGAAAAAGAGAAGCTGGCTAAGGCATTGGAGCCGATGATGGCTTAAGCGAAGTATATAATCGTATAGTGAATAATCGCCCCTTGCGGAATGATTCCGCAGGGGGCTTTTTACGCTGTTTGTAAATTTTTTCTTTATTTGAAGTGAAAATCCCCATTAAGTCGTTGATTACAGTAAAGGGCAGACCATATTGTATAATGCCTGAAAAGAAAACGAGGTGACAATTTATGCTGACGCTGTTATTTATCATTTTAATGTTTGGTATATTTGGCAAAATGATCGGACTTGCCTTCCGCGCAACCTGGGGAATTACGAAAATCTTTTTTCGTCTGATATTCCTTCCCCTTGTCCTGATCGGATTAGTTCTGGGAGGTCTGATCTACATAGCACTTCCCCTTCTTGTGATAGTTGGGATTATCATGCTGGTATTGATG
>JAPJQL010000032.1 GCA_030825115.1 Lachnospiraceae bacterium | reverse complement strand
ACCTCATGAAATGTCCCCACCCGCCCCGGATCCCGGCTTGCGATGATGACTCCCTGACCGTTCATGATATTGATGTTATAATCCGTGTACTGCGTAACCTGTTCGATGAACTTTTTAGCCAGCGCAGGCTCTATCATACCGGGCCCTCCTTCTCTTTCTCTGAAATCTATACGAGCACCGAATACTCAAACATCTCGTAATGCAGTTTCGTTCCTTCCTCAATCCCGTCCGGAAGCAGCGCCCGCGCTACCAGCTTTGCCTCCTCGTCCGGCGCATCCAGCCTGACGAGCCTTGCATAATCCCCGTCAATCTGTTCTACAACATAATCAAATGGTCCCATCCTGCACCTCCCTGTCGTCTGCCTTCTTCCTTTTTCCTTTTGCTGCCTCTCCTGTCAGGTCATAACTCTCCGCAATCATGCGGCAAATATCCTTTTTCGGAACCGTGCCGTTTAAGACGACCGTATTCCAGTGCTTTTTATTCATGTGAAATCCCGGAATCACAGCATCGAACGCCTCCCGCCAGAACAAGATCCATTCCGGGCTGCATTTGACGTTGACCTGGATATGCCCCTCCCGCTCCATGATCAGCGCAAAGATGCGGCGGTTATCCCGTCTCCTCATACACGGCGTAAAAGGATCAAAGGGATAGTCCTCATAAGCTTCCGGCAAGGTCAGACAGTACCGGATCACTTCTTCTTTTGTGGTCACCCCGCACCTCCGTCACTCCTGGTTTATCGCCGCTTCCCACTGGTCCTGCTTAAATCCGGCCAGCACCTTGTCATCCATGACGAGCAGGGGACGTTTGACCAGCATCCCGTCGCTTGCAAGCAGGGCGATCTGTTCCTCCGCACTCATGTCCGGAAGCTTATCCTTAAGCCCCAGTTCCTTGTATTTCATCCCGCTGGTATTAAAGAACTTCTTCAGTTCCAGACCGGAACGGGAAATCCATTCGGTCAGCTCAGCCTCCGTAGGATTCTGCGCCACGATATGACGGTCCTCAAACTCCACATTATGCTCCGACAGCCATTTTTTTGCCTTCTGGCAGGTACTGCACTTTGGGTATTCTATAAAAATCATCTTTCTTCCTCCTTTTTCCAGATCATCGACAGCAGTATCCCCACCGCAGCACCGACTACTGCAGGAATCAGCCATTCCAGACCCGCATCATAAAACGGCAGCTTTTCTACATATCCTGAAACCACGGGAATCCGTATCCAGCTCTTCAGAGCAGCAAGGATGCTCACCACTGCGGTAAACAAGACCGTACACTGGTAGATATAAGGGAACTTCCGAATCCACCGGTGAATAAGCGCCAGCACGATCAGTACGATTGCCACCGGATAGATCGCATTCAGCACCGGCACCGACACTTCCAGAATTTTATTCAGCCCCGCATTCGAGACCACCATGCTCGCCAGCGCAAAAATCGCAACCCAGCCCACATATCCCGGGCGGGGCAGGATCATGCTGAAATAATTGCCGCAGCAGCTCAAAAGCCCGACACAGGTATTCAGGCAGGCAATGAAAAAAATCACGCCAAGCAGAATCATTCCGATATTGCCATACAGGTAGCTGGCCAACGCAGTCAGCGTACCTGCTCCATTTTCCATCTGCCCCAGCAGACTGCCTGTCATAGCTCCGATATGCGCCAGTGCGCCGTAGACCAGGAGCATGATGACGCCTGCAATAGCTCCCGCTTTTATCGTCTCCTTTACCACACCTGCATCCTGTTTTACCCCAAGCGCCCGGATATTCAGCGCGATGATCAGCCCAAAATTTAATGCGGCGATCGTATCCATTGTCTGGTATCCCTCCAAAAATCCCCGGGAAAACGCTCCGGCAGCATACTGCCCCTGAGGAATGCCGTAGGAGCCTGCCGGATGGATAAGACAGCCCAAAAATAAAATCACGATCAGCCCCAGCAGACAAGGAGTCAGAACCTTGCCAAGGCGCTGGGTCAGCCTGTCCGGCCTCAATGCCACGAGAAACGCTATGCCGAAAAATACAACCGAATAAAGCAGCTGTACACCTGCCCCCGCTGCCATAAACGGCTTCACCGCCATCTCAAAGGAAGTACTTGCAGTACGTGGGATAGCCAGGCACGGTCCGATCGACAGGTAGATGAGCAGGGTGAATACAAATGCAAACTTTGGGTGGACCCTGTTTCCAAGTGCCGTCAGCCCGCCTGCTTCGGCAACCGCCGCCACGCCAAGAATCGGGAATCCCACAGCCGTCAAGGCAAATCCCGCCATCGCGATCCAGGTATTTTGTCCCGCCATCGCCCCTAAAAACGGCGGAAAGATCAGATTCCCCGCCCCAAAAAACATGGAAAACAACGTAAGACCTACCAAAAACCTGTTCTTTATTGTTAATTTCTTCATGGTTTACCTCTTTACACAATTCCGTTCAGTTCCTGATAGAGCCGTTTTGCAAAGCTGTCCGTCATTCCACTGATATAATCTGTCACAAGAAGCAGGCGGAGATACAGTTTCTCCGCTTCGCTCTTTTGGTCGGAACAGATTCGGTATATCCTCATATGGTTGTCCGAAATCAACGATACCATCTTTTTCTGGACCGCAGACATCTGGTGATCCGTATCGAAATAGAGCACCGCATCTGTAAATTTCCCCAGCAGGAAATCAAAGATGGCATCAGCTCCAAGCTCCAGTTTTATGATCGGCTTAGAGCAAAAGGCATACCGGTAAGCGATATCGCCCAGAGCGTCCATCATCGCCTTCCCAAAAGTCCCTTCAAACAGATCCTTTTCATAAGACCCTTCCATAATCGCCTGATAATGGTCCACAAAACCTTCCGTAGCACAGGCTATCATCTGTCCCTGCACAGAGATCACCCAGTTCTGGACCGCATATGTTTCCGGCTTCTCATATTGGATACGGATTGCCTTTTCATATCGTTTTTCCAGCCAGTCGATCATCTGTACACACTGCGGAGGACCATCCTTTAGGCATTCCTTCAGCTCCTCCACCAGCTTTGCGTAGGACAAACATCCCTTCTTCATAGCATCTTCGATATCTGCGGTCTTATACGCAATATCGTCTGCCGCCTCCAGAAGAAAAGCCAGCGGATGGCGGCAGCCATGTGTGCCGTTGGACTGCTGGATTTCTTCAAACGCTTCCCTGTCCGCATAGAAATACCCCATCTTCTTCTCCCGGATATTCCCGCTTTCCCGGTTGATTCCGAGAGAGGAGACCGGATATTTGATGATCGTGCCAAGCAAAGCTTTTGTTAAATTCATCCCGTGTTCGTCCACCAGGTAATGAAGCTTGGTGACAAGGCGGAGCGCCTGGGTATTGCCCTCAAAATGGTAGAAATCCTCCTGCATCTGCCTCGTCAGGATCTCCGTAAGCGGTCTTCCCTCATATCTCATAAGGGGCAGATTTTTCCGAAACCAGTCCTGGATCGCCGTCTCTCCGAAATGGCCAAACGGCGGATTGCCGATATCATGGATCAGACCTGCACATTGCAGGATATCGCACACGGCAGCTTTCTCCGGCTCGCCAAACTGCTCGTCCAGCCCCAGCTTGATGATCTTCTGCGAGACATTCTGTCCAAGGGATTTACAAAAGGAAGACACCTCCAGGGAATGGGTCAGCCTGGTGCGTATAAAATCACTCTGGTCAAGGGGGAATACCTGCGTCTTATCCTGTAGCCGACGAAACGACGCGCTGCCGATAATCCGGTGATAATCTTTTTCAAACTCCGTCCTCAAATCATTGCCCGAAGCCTCCCTGCGATACGGTGTCATACGAATCCTGTCCTGGCACAGCAATGTCTTCCAATCCATAACCTGCTTCCTCATCTCCTCTGTTGTCTCTGCTTTATCTGCTTTCCTTTTGATCACTCCACAAAATCTTTCCGCATCGGCGTAAAGATGTCCAAAAGGACCGTGTCTTCCAGCACCAGGATACCATGTTCGGCATCCGGTTTTACGTAGTAGGTGTCGCCAGTCGTAAGCTCCTTATCCTCGCACCCTTCTTCCTGATACACCAGTCTTCCGGATACGATATAGCCAATCTGCTCATGAGGATGGGAGTGCTTTGCCCCAACCGCGCCCTTTACAAAATGCAGTTCCACCGCCATCAGATTCTCACTGTAAGAAAGTATCTTCCTGGACACGCCTCCGCCTAAATCCTGTGATGGTACGTTTTTATTCTCTGTATACATTAGATTTGCCTCCGCTTGGATTTATTTTCCTCCTATTATAACACGACCTCAGTTTTTTTACCACCCGGAGGATTGCCAGAAGAATAATCCCGCCAAAAAACAGCACTGCGCCGAGGAAAATCGTTATCATCACCGTGCGGGTAATCCGCTCCCACAAAGTCAGCGTCTCTCTTTTAGGAAACTCTTCTGCGGCCTCTGGCTCCGCCTGTGAATCACGGATTTCCAAAAAAGGAGCTTTCGTATCCGGCCGGTTTTCCACCGGCTCTTCCTGTGGCAACCGGTATACCGCAACGGTCTGCCATCCTTTCTTTTCCGGGAATACGGCTGTCCCGCTGTATTTTACCCTGTAGTCCCTGAGCCGCTTTTGCCCAAAAGCCGCCGCATCCCTGCGCCAGCCTCCATCCTCATCCTGGTATGCCTCCCCGGACCATTGCACATGGGTCACGCGATAGTCCTCCGCCGACAGCCCGGCAAGCTCTAACAAAAGCTCTTCACAGCCTTCCAGCTCCGGTTTCTCGTCGTTATAAGGAATCAGGCGGTCAGCCAGCTCATAGTACCCGGCCTCGTAGGTGTGGAATGTCACGGTAAACACAAAGCCGTCCTGCCATTCTTCCCGGACTACCTCCTGCTCTTTTGCAGAGCAGACGGCGGTCACCGTCTGCCCCCTCTCCTGATCCTGCGCCGTCACTTCTATGGTATCCGGCAGTGTCGTCACGCCCTCAATCCCGTCATACAGGATTTCCCTGTGTACCTTCCGGGACATAGAGGGAACGGCAGCCGGAACAGCCGACCAGCGCTGCAGCACATAGGATGTCCCATCCTCGTCCTCATAACAGTCGTCCGGCTGTGTGCAGTCCTCAAAAACAGACTCAACTCCATATCGGACCTCCAACTCCCATTCTTTGTCAGCTTCCGTCTCTGCCCTTACCTCGAGACCTTTTACTATGCCCATCTGCAGAAGGATGGTAATCGCCCAAAGTCCAGCCTGAATTGCTCTGACCCGCTTTGCCCGTGCCATATCTTCTGTTTGGCACGTCTCTGTCTTTTGCCTCTTTCTCATTCTTTTTCCTCCTCACCATCACAAGAAGCCCCACTCCCGACACGGCAAACAGCGTCATCCACAGCCAGTAAGGAAACACGTCTCCGGTCCTTGGCAGGTATTTCCACTTCCAGTCTTCATAGTCGCCTCCGCCCCGGACGCCGCCGTCATAATTTGCCGTAATCCTTCCAATCAAGGTCACCGGCGGCAACGGTGGAGATGTCTCCGGCACCGACGGCTCTTTCCCTCCATTCCCCGGACGGGACGGCTCTGTGGGAAGAGGGGGTGTCTCCGGAGAAGTCGTCTCCGGGGTGGTTGGAATCTCCGGTGTCTCCGGCTCCGTCTGAGGCACGGTTGTCTCCGGTATCTCCGGCGTTTCCGGCGGCGTAGTCTCTTCTGGCCTGCTCTCCTCCGGAGGTGGTTCCGGTTTCTTTGGTTCAGGTCTGTTTTCCATCGCGTACATCTGAATTTCGGTGGTTTCACGAACCGTAACCAGCTTCGGCTTTGCAGCCTGGTATCCCTCCGGCGTGATTACCTCTGCCAATGCGTAATGTCTGCCGCCATTCTCCATCCCGATACCTGAACCGTTGTTCCACGGAATATAATCAATCCGGTGGCAGCCGTCTCTGGTATCATAGCTGACCATATTTTCTGCAAGCCGCCTGTAGTGGTACTGGTATTCAAAGGTATATGCCAATCCTGTCAGCAGGTTTTGCTGCAAAGAAACCGTAATCCTGATCTCCCGTCCGTCCTCCAGCCGCCATAGCTGGGTTACGCAGCCGCTCCGGTCTGCCTCGCGGCTCTCTGTCAGCCACACAGTCCCTTCCCTGAGATTTGGCAGTTCCCCGCTCCCGTCATACGGCTCGTCCGTATAATACCAGTGCAGTTCGTCAAAACCCGTTCCATACTCCCGGTACATCTTCTCGTAGTCATGTTCAAACCCGCTGTATCGGGGCTGCCCTGCTCCAAACATGGATTTGATCCTGCTCCACAATCCCCATTTCTGGCAGACTGCCAAATCTGTCAGTGCTGTATACTGGCGGCAGTCGTCTGTCTTCCATATCTCAACAGGTTCTTCAGCCTCATAGAGAGGGGTTCCATCTTCCATCACCGGTCTGCCGTCCTCGTCTGTCACCGCCGGGAAAAGCCCAAGCCAGGCTGCATGCGTATTGGGCAGGGCAGTCTTCTTCCCGTCAACCATCTGATACTTGAAAATTTCCAGCTTCGTGTGGTCATTCTTGATCTGAAATGTCTGGACTTCGCCCGTCCGCCTGATCTCCAGCCAGGCCGTAGAACGGACGTAGCCCGACGGTGCCTGCAGTTCTTCCAGGATATAGTATCCAGCCGGTATGCCTTCCATATAAAACGGCTTGTCTGTGCTGGTCCAGGATGCCAGACGGTGATCCGTCTTTACCAGATACCAGCCGTCCGGAAATGTCTCGTAGTCAGATGTAGAAACCTTCCTCGCCGGGTACAGCGCAAGTTCCGCTCCGGCCACCGGCAGATATGTATAAGCGCCCTTGGGCTCTGTCCGGCGCAGGATTTTTCTTCCGGCCGCAGCGGCTGTCTTCCCATCCCCATCCCCTTGGCTGTAGTCGGCGCCTGTCTGCCGGAAATCATCCGGCGCATCGGTTTTAGAAATCTCTGCCTTGATCGTTTCATCCGTCATCTGTACCCGCTGGACCTGATCGGATTCTTCCACCGTCACGCAGACCGGGAACGCTTTGGCATACCCGACCGGAGAGGCGATCTCCTCCAGGATATAAGTACCGGGGACAACACGCTTGAGCATATCGGCCCGACCGGATGACAGCGCGGTGTCAAAGGGGTCGTTGGGAGTCTGCTCCCCGCTGACCCAGGTGTTTTCCAGGATATAATTGTCCCCCTCCCGCATAAAAAGCTTTTCCTCCCGGTTGTCGGATTCATCCCAGAGCTGCCCCTTGTCAAAGACACGCTCCGGCGGCTTGACCATATAGGCGTCGCTGTTGAACTGTACCAGGTGGTCGCTGTAGCGGTCGTAGATAAAATCCTGGTCACGGTCGTAAACCGGGGTGCTTTTTTCATAGGTTTCATCGGACTGCTGGTAATATTCTGCCTGGCCATGTTGGTCCAAAACCGGGTTTAAGTATTTTGGAAAACTCCCTCCCCCTTCCTTTCTGTAGGTTCCCGTGATGTATTCCTGGGCCGTGTCCGCATGGATGGATGCAATCCTGGAAGTTTTTATCTTATTTTTTGCCAGGATGCCGCCGTCTCTGTCTTTTATCACCGTGACCGGCCAGACCATGACGGTTTCCGGTCGATGAAGTTTGGACCCGGCAGCCGTCTGCGGGATATAGGCCATACCGGTATAGCCGTCTGCCATAGCGTCTCGCTGTCCGTCCTGATCCAGATGATAGATTACAGTCTCCGGGGACATCCTCGTAAATGCCTTTGCCATCGGGTCATATTGCAGCTCAGAAAAGTCACCGCCTGTAATCTCAAATACCGGCTGACCATTCTGCAGGGCATAGATGGACTCTGTCACCCCGGCTACGACACGCAGCGGTTTTCCTTCTTTGTCGTAAGACCAGAGATTGCCGCCGCCATCCCGGGACAAAACAGCCAGATTCCCCAGGTCATAATACAAAATATCCGTATCCGGCCGCCGGACTGTCTGATGCGTCCAGATGCCATCCTGCCTGTCAGAGCCGCCTGATGCGGCATCTGTGCCGGAAGCCGTAGTGTTGCAGACAAGTTCCGTCTTTTCCCCGGCATACCCCTGACACACATACATCCGGGTAACATTGCTGTTGCGGTCGCGCTCCACTGCCACACCGTCAAAGGCATAGTCCTGGCTGTCTCCGCTGCGTTTCACCGAAATCCCGTCGTAAAGGGTCAGAACCGCCCCCGCCACATATCGGTTCTCGTCATCCGCTGTCAGCAGGGGACGTGTGATATCTGCATAACCGCTAAACACTCCGTTTTCGTAAAAGAGCTCTACTACTTCCCCCGATGCCTTTCTGGCCGCCAGCGACTCTGTTGTTCCTTTGTGCCAGCCATAGCCAAGATATGTTCCCGAAGCGTTGTACGCCAGTTCCAGGTTTTCCAGCCCGTACCGTCCATTCAATTCGGTGATGCTTCCTTCCACCCGGCCGGATACCCGGTATGTCACGGTCTGCTCATCCGTTTTTTTCTTTGATACTTCCAGCCGCACAGGCGTATTTCCAACGTAAATCCGCGCCTGATCGCCGCCGCTGCCCGGCGCTGCGCCTAATCTTTCTGATCTATCTGATGTGCCCGGTCTTCCTTTCTGCCCAATCTCACCTTCCGTCTCACAGATTGCCGCCGCCACCCGATTGTCCCGATCGCCGTCCAGGTAATAGGTGACCTGGTCTGAGTAGATCTCGACAGCGACCGGTCTGCTTCTCGCATAGCCGGAAGGCGGCTTGATCTCAGCCAGGACATACACACCGGCTCCCAACGGCTGCGGAAGCTTCAGATACCCGGTATTCTGGTCTGCAGTGATTTTCCGGGAATCCGATGGATGCACCTCCCCTGTCGGTTTCTCTTGTTCCGGTGTCATCATTCCGTCCCGCATCGTGGAAAATGCGTAAAATTCTCCGGTCTTATTCCCATTTGCATCCCGGAGCACAATCTGTTCCGATTCCTTACAGACAGGAGTCCCTTCCGGCACAGTTCCATACCAGAGAGCGTCTTTTGCCAGGTCAGGGTCAAAAATCCCCCGCGCGCGGGGATACAGATCCACCGCCCCCATAGCCTCTAAAAATCTCCTGCTCCCGGAAATCACCGTGGGCTTTTCGTAAAACTCCACACGCCCCGCCCCCGTCTCACTGTCATCCCGTCCGGCGGCGTAGACTGCAAACAAAGCCTGGTCATGCAGAATACTTTCCCCCGTCTCACTGTCCAGTTTTTCAATTCTGAGTTTTGCAGAGTAAAAGGTATTCACAAATCTTTTGTGTGCGTATCCCAGGAGCTCATTGCCCTCCTCTGTTTCTTTCACCGGTTCCTGCACGCTCCACGGCACCAGCATCGGAGCGTACATTCCTTCAAACGCCGTCAGCTCCCCTTCCATGCCAAACACCCCGTCCAGCATTTTCCCATGTTCTGAGACAGAGCCATAATGATAGTGTTTTTCTATCTCATCTGCACTGTGGTCATCTGCATAGTAGTGGCTGTCCGGATGCCCGCCCTCCTCCTTCGTGTTCACGAGCGGGTCATTGTAGTAATCTTTTATGGGGTCGTAAATATCCTGGGTGACCTTCCATCCCGCATAAGGCCTGCCGCCCGCACTTCCTGTGAGCCGTGTGATATCCAGACCATACTTATACACCTCAAAATCACCGCAGGCATTATGCGCCCGGATGACATAGCTGCGGATATCGTCGGTATGGTGACTGTCCCACTCTTCGTTAAACCGAATCTGATACGCCGCCGCAAGCGCTTCCGGTGTCATGGAACTCCGGTACTTGAATCTGTCTGCAAGCGTCTCAGGGTCGTCTTTTTCCCCGCCCGGCTCATAGACGGCCGGAAGCTGGATTTCCTTTGGGACATCCGTCTTGTAATGCCTGTTTACAAAGTCATACTTCCCCTCCACATGATAACGGGGCTGCTGTTCTACCGCCACATACGTTCCATAGGGAAGATACGCTGATATCCCGTAGTAATACCCTCCCTCCTCACCATTTCTGCCGTCTTTTGCGCGTTCCTGCAAAGTGTCCGCGCACAAGGTCGTCGGGTCTTTGTCTTTCCCGCCGCCCGGCTCGCCGTCCCACGCAATCGCATAAATGCTGTCTAAATCGTACAGAAAAAAGGGAGTCAGATAGTTGCAGGCTTTTTTGATCGCCTCCGACAATGCCCGGTCGTAAATCTCGTCCGGGTATTTTATAGAGCCTCCGACGCTTTCCGGCTCGCCGTTTCCATTGTCCTGCACCAGCTTTTTCACCTCGTCGTCCAAATACCAGGTGATCGCAAACTGACGGACCGCATCCGACGACATGGCATTTTTCCTGGCTTCGACGCCGGTATTTGCCTCATTCTTTGTCTCTTCGCCGTCAAGAATGGCCGGATCGCTGCTTCTGGACTGATCCGACGCACTGAACCTTCCCGGAAGAAGGCGTGCAAAGGGCTTGTAAGAAGTATCCTGTATCGCCGGGTCTATCGTTCCCTCCCATGCATTTCTCACCGCATTCCATGCGCTCCAATCGGTAAATTCCCTGTCACGGCTTTGTGGATTTTCCCAGCGGTCCGTATTGGCAGTGTGTATGGCGTCAAAGAATTTTTCATACGCCGGGACCTGTACCACCCGCAGACGCCCCCCGCCAGCTGATTCCATCACGGCAGTCGTCTCCAGAATGGATGTATAGCCTGGATTTGGCATCTCATTGACCGCACCGTCCGTCTTACTGTACAGCTCCCGGTTGGCCGTCACCGCATCCCCGGAGTTTTTCCGGATATCCGGCGAGTGAGAAACTTTTGTATAGATTTTAGGGACCTTTTCCGGGTAATCTTTTATATACGTTTCGATGTCGATGGGATTGCCGTTCCTGTCCATCCAGACAATTCTTCCCTCCTCATCCCGGTACAGCCGTTCCAGATTTGATTTTAGATAAATTTTAAAACGGAAATTTCCTGCCTTCTGCGCTTCCTTTCCCTTTGTACCAAACAATCTGGTAAACCAGTCTTCATGGACCTCTGCATACGTGTTGACATCCTGATAGGAATCCTTGTCGATAGTCTTTGTTATCTTGATCTTCTGCCGGATTGCCCGCTCCTGTACCGCCACCGGGGCGGTTCGGGTATTGTCGCCAGGTCTCCCATCCCCGTCCTGCCAGATGAAGTCCTGTCCCGGATAGACCAGGTCAGCCCGTTTTACAAAGCTGCTGTCACCGGTCAACGTTAAATCCGCATAATTCAGATACGCCTTCACCTTTGCCTGTTTTACATTCAGGTAGTAGGCGGCGCTCCCCATCCGTTCCCCGGGACTCCATCCGCCGGAAGACGTCATCTGTTCCATATCCTCCTCAGTCAGCGTTATCTCCCTGCAGGGCAGTACGATCCTGAGTGAATAGCTCTGAAGCTCCTCATCATCATGCTCCCTGCCATACCGGTCCGTGTAGCTGCTGTCGATATGCACGACCACCTGCCCCGAATCATTCCCGGCTCCGGTTTTGGCCCGGATCGCGGTCCGCCCTGTGCTGCCGGAATCCAACTCTGTCCATGTATGGACCTCCGTCTCCTGGATCTTCTTCACCGTCTGCTCCCTGTACTCAAACGCCTGGATCTGTTTTCCCGCCTCATCCCGCGGAATCTCCCCGGTCCGGTAGTATACATTTTGCGTAGCAGTTTTAGAGACAAGGACGCCGTCCCCTTGTGCATTTGCATCCGTAACCAGCGTTGCGGAAGCAAAATAGGTGCCTCCAATCGTCTCTCCCCTGAAATCCTCATAAGTCCCAAAGGCATTATCTTTCGGGTCATTGGAATAGGTCGCATAGAGGTATCGCGGACTTTCCCCACTGTCATCGGGCAGGTACAAAATACGGTGGAATATGATGCCATCCCCATCCTCCGTGCCGTTTCCCCGGACGATAAAATCTCCCGGTCCGCCATAGCAGAAGGCATACACCTTCACGTCATAGCACTCCCCTTTACCATCTGCCCCCGCTCTTACAGAAACCTCATGAATACCACCAAAGTTGTAAAAACAATTGCTGTTATAATAGTCAAGAATCGTAAGAATAAAGTCTCCGGTGCTCAGCGGACTGCCGTCTTCGTGAAAGACAGGAACTTCCAGGCTTACAAGAGGCGCGCCGTAAACCGTGACAGACGCCGGTTCTCCTGGAGATACGCCGGAAATGCCTGTTTCATCCATCTCGCCCTTTCGTACGCCGTTCTCATAGATGCCTGCGTTTAAGCCGGAATAGATCGTCTTTTTGCCGCTTATCACATGGGGCGTGCGTTTTCCGCTTGCCCTGAGCGCGCGCTCAGTCTTTGCCTTCAGAAAATTGATATCGTCTATAGAAAAATCCGCCGTCAGTTTTTCTGCAACCTGTTCCATTTCCATCTCCGGCTCGGAAGCGTTGATCGCTTTTAAAGTTTTCTCCGGGTCAAGCGGTTTCCCCGTCATAGCAGGAATCTGGTTCACCTTGT
Source organism: Lachnospiraceae bacterium (assembly GCA_030825115.1). GTDB lineage: Bacteria > Bacillota > Clostridia > Lachnospirales > Lachnospiraceae > Brotaphodocola. The sequence continues at coordinate 29,232 of JAPJQL010000032.1, read as the reverse complement.
AATTTACAGGAATCTCCACCGTCATCAGGCTGCCGTCCCGGTTGTATTTCGGATACTGGTAATCATTTTGGGCTGTCACATACCGGGGCGACCCGTCTCCGTTTGTCAAATAGACTTTATCATAAATACCTGTGCCCTCCTCCACCTCCTTTAGTTCTGTTCCCCTATCCAGGCGATAAATTTTTGCACCGGCAGGTATGTTGGCGAGCACAAGATCAAACCCGCTCTCGCCTGTCCCCCTTGACTCTGCGGTGAAAAACAGTTCATCGATATCAGGATTGCCAAAATCACCGGTGGGGGCGGAGGAAATCTGGCCTTCTGCGTACAGCCCCCGGACAATATTGGCATATCCGGTTCCGACAGGCAGTGCCGCATCACAATCCTGCCCCCGGTTGGTGACAGCGCTGTCGCGGTTTCCGATGGACAGCTCATACCCTTCCGAACGGCTCAGTTCTTTTATATAATAACTTCCGAGAATCAGCGGGCGGCCGATCCAGCAGTTCCCGTTTTCCTCGTTGTTATCTCTGTATGTCCGCTCATATGCGCCGTCTTCCGTATAGTCGTCACAGGATATGGCAGCTCCATACAGGTTTTCAGGAGCTCTTTCGCTCCAGCCGTCTTCCGTGGGGATGATCCTGCCCGATTCATAGTCATACCGGAAACCGGGCGGTTCTGTGTTCACCATAAACGAGGCATCGCCATTCCTGTCCGTAGAAGCCACGGCAACCAGATTGTTTGCCCGGTAGACCGCTCCGGTCTTTCCGTCCGGGTGGATGATGTCTTCCGCCGCGAACAGGCCATAGACCGCTCCCTCCAGCGTGCCGTCCCCCTGCGTGTCGCCATAGGAGTCATAATCTGCATTCTCTCCCGCCTCCAGATTCATATCCCGCTTATTGATGTGAAGCTCCCCCTCCGTCCGGTGGTCGTAGATTCTCCATGCATTTCCTTCGCCGTCGCGGTCGTTGCAATGGCTATAGTTTCCGCCTGGCCCTGCTTCCACCTCCGGGCCTGAGCTTGCGGCATGGAGGGCAGCCCGGTAAGCATCCTGGAACAGACTCCCCTGCCCGGCAGATATGTCTTCATCCCCGCTATCATCTGCACAGACACGATTCAAGTCAAAGATTTTTGAGAAAATGGAAGCGCTGTCGATATCAAATGGAGCTTCGACCGGCGGGACTGCCGTCGACGGGGTCGCAGTTGACGGCGTCGCAATTGATGAAGTCGCATTTGACGGCGTTGCGGTATTCTCCACTTCCGTATCATCCGTCCTGTCATCGATCAGCTCAATCTCGTCTTCCCAGAATACTTCTGCATTTGAAATAGTTGCCTTAACCGCTTTCGGAAAACGGATAGCCTCCTGGCGGCAGCTTTGGGGATTCCGGGAAAGACTGCGGTTTTCGGTCTGATCCAGCTCCTCTCCAAAATATCCGGAAGACGCAGGCTGTTTTCCGACTGCGGGCATCTCATCGGCAAACGCATATTCCACGCTGTCGCTGATATGGATATCGCTGCTGTACTCCTTGGCAAAATAAGAATTTGCTCCATTTTCCGAGGAATCTGTCGTAATCACCTCGATTGGCAGGTCGTCGGGATGGATATCATGGAGGATATAGCCGTCCCGCGCCCCGGATTCCACGATGGCATAGCTGTAGCGCAGGGAAATAAATTTATCATATGTCTGCCTGCAGTCTTCCCGGCATCCTGACGCTGCGTAGGATTCTTCCCCTCCGGCAGACGTGGTATTTCCGGCATCCGGGGTCTCTCCCGGAGAGCCGCCTGAGGCGAGGATGCTTTCTATCTCCCCCACGTTCACATCCGGCATCAGCCAGTGAAAATGTACCCCTTCAAAGTCCCCTGAGGCGTATCCCTCACAAGCCGCACAACAGGCAAGCCAGGACTGGGCCAGACGCTTATTCTCCGCCTGTGCCGCTTCAATCTCGGCTTCATTCACAACGGATGCCTCACCGCTTTCTTCGTCTTCTTCCTCCTCTTCTTCCGGCACGGAGACAAACCGCGGGGCGGGATGACCGTCACAGAATGTCTTATCATAATGATATCCGTGGCTGACAGACTTTGCTGCATGTCCGTTTTCATCCGTCGAAAGACCCGAGACAAAACGAAATCCATCCCAGGTTGCCGGGTTGTCGGTATGATAGCTTTTATACGGTTCTCCCCCTGCGTAGATATGGACCGGACCATCTCTTTTTTTGTCGATCTCATCCTGATCGTCAAACCGCTCATATAGCTTGAATACAGAATGTTCCAATGAATTTCCGGTTTCGTGGTCATACTTATAGAGCTGTACGTTGTAAGTGGATCTCATATCCTCTTCATGGCGGTAGACCTCAAACTCAATCGAGCCGGATTCCGGAGAACCGGACGCAAAACCACCGCCTATGGATGCAAAATACGTCTCCGGTATTGGATCAAGGTGCAGATATACCAGCCGCTGATGGGCTTCCAACGGCAGCTTTTTTTGCGAATGGTATATGTGACGGTCATTGCACTCTATGCAGACCCAAAGCTGCAGCGCTTTATCATAGACCTCCTGAACCGATCCATAACCGCCGTTTTTCTGATACTCCGTCCCCGACGGGTCAAACTGGATCAGCAGGTTGGGCGGCTGAGGGGACGGGTTGGAAAAAATAATACTGGTGTCCGTCTTCTGACAGATCCATCCGCCTGTCGGAGCTGACCCAAACGTTTTTCCGTCCTCCGAAAACTTCAGCGGTACTTTCTGAATGAAATCTTTATCTGCTCCCGACGGATCAAATTCAATGGTGAACGTACCGCTGTTGACCCGCAATGCCGTCGATAAGTCTTTGTGATCCCGGAGAACGGCCGGAATCGTCCTGCCCCCATTGGAAGTTGTCCCGGAACTGCCCAGCAGCCCTGCCATCTCCAGATATGTTTTTTCATTGGCAAGGACAGCATCCAGCCAGCCGTACTTATCCCTTGTCGATTGCAGATGAATGATGGTTTTCATATCCGCCTCGGTCAGAAGGCGGTCGATCCGGGGGAGTCCGGCAGCCGGTGCATTAGCATTGATTCGCGCGACTGCATCCCGGCATGCATTCTTGCCGCCAAGATTTGCCCTCAGAGCCAGCGCCGCCCAAAACAGCACTGCCGTCTCCTCCCGGGACAGCCTTGTCGACGGCGTCACATAGGCATACCACTCATTGGTCCCCTGAACTCCGCCAGCCTCATGCAGCAGCTCGTAAGAATCAATACAGAAAAATTTCCATCCACTGCTTCCCGAAAGCATTGTCATCCCGGGATAATATTCCGTTTCTCCACGGGCTTCAAAAGAAGGAAAATCTGTCATAACTGCCGACAACAGGACGACAGCCGACAAAACACCAGCAATTCCCCTTTTTATTTTATTCCTACATACGTTCACGCCTGTCTTCCCTCAACTTTCCTCTCTCCCGGCGCGCCCTGACACAGCGCATAACGCCATAATGACCAATCCACTTATAAAACCGGCAATATAGCCAATCAACAATCCGACGATCGACATATCACATCCCCCCTCTCGCTTCCTGGCTGGTCTCCGCCTTTGCCCCGTCTGCAATCCAGGCTCCGTCCTGATCCACCCGGCAGCCGTCCGGCGTGACCGTATCCTGCAAAAGCGCGCCCCGGGTTCCATCGGAAACCTCATTAAAATAGTAACATCTTCCGGCGATCCAGTTCCATCCGGTATACATCCGCCCCTGCATGCCGTCCGCAACGTCGTGCAGAAAATACCGCTTCCCCTGCGCGTCGGTATACCAGCCGGTCACCATATATCCATGCTCGTCAAAGAGAAACCAGTCTGCACGTTCCTGTCCCTCCGGGGCATACGGATTATGGATATAGGCCCACTCCGATGCATAAGTCCTGCCATCTCCCGTAAACAGCCAGCGTCCGGCGGCATCCTGTACCCAGGTACCCGTCACGGCTCCCGCAGGCGCTCCTGCGCTTTTGACGGTCCCCGCCGGGGTAACGCCGCTTGAGCTTCCTCCGCCCCCGCCGCCAGAACCGCCAGAGCCGCCGGAGCTGCCTCCCGAACCGCCCCTGTTTCCGGTCTCATCAACCGTCACAAACGTCACCGTCACCTGACAGCCAGCAGTTCTGCTGCCGCCGTTTTTGTCGTCTGCTTTTAGGATCACCCGCGTCCGGCGCGTCCCGTTTCCCTCCACTTTCACCGATGGGTTCTCTGCCTTGACCGCCTTATCAATCTCGATGATATCCCTGATCCATTTGGCATCGGATACAGCAGCGACACGTACCGACTGATAGGCTTCTGCATCGGCGTCAACCCGTGCGATGCCAGGGTCTTCTGCCGTCCAGCTCACATCCTTCCTCGAGAAAAACTCCGGGAAAAACCGTCCCGTCAGAATCTGAGGCGGCGTAACGGTTATTTGTTCCACCGGCGCTGTGCGGCTTCCCGTCAGCGTCCTGGTCACCACATAGTCCAGGTTTGCCTTATCAAGCCCTACCTCCTCAATATCTGCATAAGTCTGATCCTGAATCTGGAACGTCACCTGAATCCGGCACTGAGCCGTGCAGGGCTTCCCTTCAAAAGATTCCGAATTCCGCGTAGCTGCCGTCAGAATTGCCACTCCCCCGCCCGCATGTCCCGCTCCATATATGGTGGAAGGAATCGCATAGCGGTAGCCGGACTCCGCCTGTTTTTTCTCCTCCCTGCGGATAATCTCCGTGAAAAAAGGACCGTCGAGCCTCACCTGGATGCTTGCACTTTTATCCGTATATCCGGCCGCATCCTTATCATCATTTTCAAGCAGACGGATCAGTTCAGGATCGTCTACCGACCACAGAACCCTGCTGTCGGCAACGTCGTCATTGGCGTCTACCGTTTTCTGGATCGTCACCGGAAGGACCTGCGCGCCTGCAAGCGTCCCGTTTACATAGCGGGCGATCTCCGCCCCGGTATTGCCGGTCACCACCGTTGTCAGGGTGGGGGCTTTCCGGCTTCCGGTTCTCGTCTGCACGACTTTAAAGGTATAGTCTACGGGCGATACCCTCACATCTGCCGCCACCCGTTTGTAGGTTGCAGTCACCTCGGTATCATTGGGCGGCATGGGGAAGGTGTACTCCCCGCCGGTGATATATGTGGCATTTTTTAAGACCCCGTTTTTCATATACCGGGGAGCGCCTGTCATCTGGTATTTCTCAGTGTTGGTATTTTTCGGTGAAGTGGCGATCGTCACCGTCGTCCCATCTGCCACCGCCCCCCGGTGTTCCTTATCAAGCGGGCGGTAATATGCGCCGTTTCCCGTCACGGTCAGCGCAGCCACATCATAAAAATTGGTGCCGTTTGCCACCGTGTCAATCTGGGGAATGCTGATGAGATATCCCCTTCTTGGCCGCCCTGTGGAATCAGGCGCAATGTGGTTGAGGACATAAGGAACGTCACTGCCGTTTATCTCTTCATCCATGATGCTTAAAATTCCATTTTCCAGTTCCTCATAAAAATACCGTTCCGTATCCACCTTTGTCCTGTTTCCCTGCTTTAACGTGTAGTACAAATCCCCCTGATGCCAGAATCCCACGTGTCCTTCATAGGTATAGGCATTGTCATCCGGTACATCGGAACCGCAGACGCCCGCGTTCAGCTTTGCTTCCGTGTCTGTAAAAAGATAAGCCATATCATCCTGCGCATCCGTTCCGTACGTGAAATTACAGCCAGAACCTTTATCTCCGATAAATGCGCCTTCGTGGGCGTAGTTTCCAAGCCCCGACGAGCCGATGGATGCGTTTACCCGCGCAACCTTAATATCCCCCGAAGTATAATGTCCGGTGATGCCGCCGATGGCAGAAGCCCCGTTTCCGCCGATCGTCCCGGAAGAGACAAAGACATTATAAATATCGGTATCGTTCTGCCAGCCGGTAATTCCCCCTACGCAGCCTTTTCCCTGGATGCGGGCTGTCGCATTGTTGGCAGTCTCCACCTCACAGTCCACAATCGTGATACTGTCAGCCTGTCCGGCAATGCCGCCGACACTGACCTGCCGTCCGTTCTCCGACGCTAAAGAATCCAGCGTTACATTTGCCTTGCAGTCTTCGATCACGGCTTCTCCCCTGCCTGCCCCGGAAGCGTATCCAATAAGCCCGCCGACCAGTCCTTTCCCACGGACATTGCCCTTCACGGCACAGTCCCGGATCACGGTCTTACCTTCGATATATCCGGCCAGAATACCGATCCGGCTTCCTGCCATCAATGTGTCGCTGATTGTTACATTCAGGTTGCAGATGGTACTGTCCTCCACCGCTCCGAACAGACCGGCACAGTCCCACTCCGGGCGCAGGATCCGGTAGTTGGATATCGTATGCCCGTTTCCGTCAAAATGACCACGGAACGGATGAGGGACCATCCCCGTCAGCTCAGCCTCATTCTGGTAAAAACCGATGGGAATCCAGTCCATCCCCGCGAGATTGATATTGGCCATCAATTCAAAATAAGCTCCGTCATAGTCTCCCACATAGGCATCGCTCTCCAATGCCCCCGGTTCAATCACCATCCCAAGCGACGCCAGCTGAGACAAGGCCATCAGGTGTGCCTTTGTCTGGATCTGATACGGCTTTGCCTTTGTCCCGGTTCCGTGGCTTCCGTCCAGAAAACGGAAGTCCGTAGCGGTCCAGTGCGCCCACAGATCCCCATTGCCCGCAAGCAGCATGATGTTAGAACCGGTGGCCAATGCTTCGTTCCTGTCATCGACCAGCTCGTCATCCTCCTCCGCGTTTGAATCAGTTGCCACTTCCTCCGGCCATGATGCATCCGAACCGGTGGCTGACATGACCACAGGTTCTATCCCTAAAATTTCCCGGTCTGGCGCCGCAAAACCTGACAGATCCAGATTCACCCACACCAGTCCGATGCCAAGCAGCATCGCAAGGTTCCTCATTCCTGACACTTTCCATTTTTTCATAGTCTTCCTCCTTACACATTTGGCAGTACAAACGCCGGGCGCAGCCCAATCGTGGTATAGGAAACATCCACCCCGTGAATATTTCCCTCCAAAAGGTCTACTGCGTAAACCTTGTTCCCGTAGCAAAATTCCCCGTCCTCATCCTCCTCGTACAGAGGCGTTCTCAAGTAATATCCTTTTGACCAGGGACTGTATTGGTCTTCCGGGTTATTCGACCCGCTTCCGTCAAACCGCCACAGCTCTTCTGCATAGTTAAGCGCCTCTTCCACCGACAAAAGAAAAATTCCGTCGTTCAGTTTCTGGCGTTTCAGGGGATAGGAAATCAAATCATCTGCGTGGATCTGCTCCCAGCAATCCGGTTCTGTAAATCCCTCATAGGCATTTTCCACGCCAATACTCACCAAAGTTACCGGGAAATCACCCTCTGCCGTATTTCGGTTCAGCCACCTGCGGACATCTGAATTTTTGTAATTGCTGCTGCCGCCGAATTGCAAAAGGCTTTTTGCATCCTTTCCATCCACATCGGAGCGAATGACTGTATCACACAAAAACAGCGCCACTCCCCGGTAATTGCCGGATGCATCCCTGTAATCCTCGTCAATGCAGCGGAAACGGTAACTCTGTCCGCCAATCTGCCGCCTTATCGTGTCTCCATAGCTATAATGCATTCCGACAGAAGGAAGCTCCTCTTCTCCGTCGTCCGGCCTGTCCGTGACGGTTCCGCCCTCTATATCGTCCTGCGTATCATTCTGGATTTTCTGTATCCCGATTCGGGAGATGGTGTAAGTCACACCATTGATATCAAATGAATCTACGACTGTATTAGAATAAACAACCTGTTCCCGGAATATCTGCCCGAGAATCAGCGTATCTGCCTGATAATCAACTCCTATCATATAAAATTCGTGGGGTTCCCAGTCCGAAATCATGGAAACCAGGTTTTTCATCCGCCGGTCATTGGAACTTTTATCCCGCACCAGGTAACTTTTGTCCAGCGGATTATCGATTCCGGTGATTGCTGCGTCTGCCGCCTGCGCCTGGGTCTGCCAGTAGTCCAGACGTTCTTTTGCGTCATGACCGGGGTCCGGATCCTCTTCCTCTTCCGCGGCACCCAGATCGGAGCCTGATTCGGAACTGTTGTCTTCGTTTCCCGGGCTGCTGCTTCCGCCTCCCGAACTGCTACCTCCGCCTTCCAAACCGCCGCTTCCGCCGTCTGAACTGCTGCCTCCGCCTCCCGAGCTGCTGCTTCCGCCTCCCGAGCTGCCGCTTCCGCCTCCCGAGCTGCTGCCTCCGCCTCTGCGTCCTCCTGTACGATCGTGGCTCCCATATCCGGGCGGCCCGAATCTATTCGTTGATATCCCTTTCCCCTGTACGCACACTGCCACCCCGTTTTCCATCCATGCCCCGCTGTCCGACACATAGTATCCGTCCGGCGTCATACATGCGGCTGCCATTTTTCCGTCATCGTAAAAATAATAGCAGTACCCGTCAACCCACAGCCATCCTCCAGCCTGCATCTCCATGCTGCCGTCAGCGGCAGGATAACAGAAATACCAGTTCCCATCCTGATACCGCCAGGCTGGACTCATCTGTTCCTCACTTCGTTCTGTAAAGCGCTGCACATAACCCGGCCCATAACAATCTGCGGTTTTACCTGCCCGGATCACCCCGCTGTCCGCATAAACGGTGCAGGACATCAGACCTGCCATCGCTGCCGCTATAATCATCACGACAGAGACTTTGAGCCGTTTTTTTCTACACTGATTCTGTTTTTTCAAATGTAAAAATACCTCCTTCTTCTACGACTGATACACTTGGTAACTTTTGGGACAACCGGTCAAGAACTAACCAGTTTTCTCAGAATCCTGCCAGATTGACAGGACAACTATCCACGCGCGGATATCTCCCACTAATGGGGATGTGCTTCACATTATACAGCAAATATTTCGATTAATCAACCCCCAAAAACAAATTCGTTTTGTGGCTATTGGCATTGCAGGCACTAAAATAAGCGACACGAAAACACCCGCCCCGGTCTCTGACCGGAAAGCGGGTGCCTTCCAGGGATATCTATCATTTTGGGAACTATCTCTTATCAGCCTTTCAAATCAAAAATCCCACCCTTTGACTCCTCATAGAGCCCCCACAGTTCCAGAGCCATCGCCAGTTCCTCACTGGTCTTTGCGGCTTCTCTCAGTGTTCCGCCCTTAACAACCGCATCAATCCCATCCCGGAATGCCTTCGCGCCTGCAGCCGGTCCCATTGGGTGACCATGAATTGCGCCGCCTGCAGCGATGATCACATCATTACCGAATTTCCTAATCACATCTTCAATATGTCCCTGAGTAGTTCCACCGCCCGGCATTGGGAATATCGGTTTGATATCTCCAAGTGGGGAAAGCATCTTAAATCCACCAGTTACAAAGGTATCCATCATCATTGGGAATTTACCATACGGGGAAAGGGCAATCACCATATCAAGTCCCGCCAACCTCGGAAGGGTCGCCCCAATCAGGGAAGCGCTCATACCGGACCACGAAGACTCATACACCGCTCCGGTGTAATCAGAATGGGCAAGAATCGGGACATTGATATCTGGATCCTCTGCCAGCATTCTGGCCGCGTCCAGACCCACCGTGTTATAATTAACCATCAGGCAGTTGCCACCCAACTCCAACACACGGTAAGCATTCTCTTTTAGCCGCTCTGTCCTGTCCGTAATATTAAATGCATAAAGCGTCTTTTCTCCCTTTTCCTCGTCGGCTCTCTTAATCGCCTCCATAACCGCTTTTACTCGTTCCTCCAGCGGGCAGTGAGGCGGATTGGACACCAGCTCGTCATCTTTAATGATATCTACGCCTCCGCGTGCCGCCTCGTATGCCAGTTCAGCAGTCTTTGCAGGGTCCAGCCCGGTACAGGGCTTAATCATATTGTTCAGCAATGGTCTGTCGTAAACACCAAGGATTTCACGGATACCTGGCACACCGAATTTCGGTCCTTTAAACTCCTTCAAGAAACGGTCCGGAAATTCCAAATCCAGAAGTTTCACCTTGCCGGAACTGGAAATATTTCCAATCACTGTTGTCATCATCATCGCAAAAGAAGGTCCGAAGTTGTCCGCCGGAAATGCAATCCGGATAATGAAATGCCGTTCCTTTACATCTTCTGGAATCTCAATCTGATAAGCCGGGGTTTCATATACGCCGACCACGCGTCCAATCGACCGCTCCCGCACCTCCTGCGTCTCTCCCGGAACCTTCAACCAGGTCCCACAAGTCTGCTCTATGGCAAGAGCGGCTCCGAATTTAAGGGAATTGGTGGTTGCTTTTGTTGCACAATAGTACGTAGCTATCACAAATCGGTTTTTTTCCAAAGCCTCTGGATATTGTACGATAATAGGGTCAATATACATTGTTTTTCCTCCTAGATTTTTAATTTTAAGTGGATTACACGTGTTCCAATCCTTATGCATTCATTATATAAAATGCTGAAAAAAACGCCATATGGAAAAATTTTTCAATAATTATCCCCACGGAATCGCCTTAAAAATAAGGACAGCCAGAAGTCCTCCCAGAACCGGACCAACCACGGGCACCCAGGCATATCCCCAATCGGAATCGCCTTTATTCTTAATCGGGAGAATGGCATGAGCAATTCTCGGACCTAAATCTCTGGCAGGGTTGATCGCAAATCCCGTCAATCCACCAAATGTCATACCAATCAGCGTTATAATCCCACACAAGAACAGCTTGTCCGTCCCAGGAGGAAGTCCCGGCACGTTAGCCATCCCCATGATAGCGAATACAAGAATGAACGTCGCGCCAATCTCACTCAAAAGATTTCTTGGAAGGTTACGAATTGTAGGCGAGGTACAGAACACGCCACGTATTACATTTTTATCCTCTGTTGCGTCAAAATGATCTTTAAACAAGGTATAAGAAATGCATGCGCCCAGAATTGCACCGGCAAACTGCGCCAAAAGATAACCAGGAACCATGCTCCACGCAAAAGTCCCATTTACTGCCATCGCAATAGTAAACGCCGGATTAAAGTGGGCTCCCGAAGCGTTTCCGAATATAAACGCACAGGTCATGACCGCAAAGCCGCAGTCAAACGATATCTGAGCAGAACCACCGCCCTTCATCCCTGATTTATTCAGGGTAACATTAGCCACAAGACAGTTAATAAGGAATAGCAGGATCGTAGTACCTGCAAATTCAGCAATATATGGTACCATATTTTTCCCCTTTCTCAATCAGAATGTGTGGGTTTCTACTTCCAGTCACGGTATTTATCCTGAAATGCAGCAATTGATGCATATCCATTTGCATGAAGTCCACGGAATATCTCCTGCCATACTGCATATGCATCCCGATAAATTTCCACATTCGCAGGCTTTGGCTCATAGCACCGGGTAACACGCACCATGCGATCGGCAGCCTCTTTATAATCCTTGTAAATCCCGGCTCCGACTGCGGCCACAATTGCACATCCCAAAGCTGTTGCCTCTTCGACTGCCACGGTTTCTACCGGGCGGTTATAGATATCTGCCTGAATCTGATTCCACACCTCAGAACGGGCGACGCCGCCTGTCACACGGACTGTATTAAAGTTCGGTACGTTTGCCGCCACCATAGCTTCCAACATATCTTTAATATCAAAACAGATGCCCTCCATCGTCGCGCGAATCAAATCCTCCCTGGTGGTGTTTAACGTCATCCCCACATAAGTCCCTCTCGCATTCGCATCATAATTCGGAGTGTTCGCTCCTTGAAGATAAGGCAGGAAGAACACGCCGTTGCACCCTGGCTTTGATAAACTTGCTGCATAAGTCAAAACGTCATAGACATCTTTGTGGCAGTATCTGGATGCCATCTCTTCCGAGTGGCAAACTACACTCTTGAACCATTTAAATGCGCTTCCCGCAGAATTTGCCTGTCCCTCCATGACATATGCACCATCAGGGGTTCCCAAAATATAACATTTTCTTGCCGGATCTCTCAGGATATTCATAGATTTTCCTGCTGTGATACCTGCAGTTCCGCCACAGGCATAGCCAATCCCTTCGTCCGTACAGCCGACGCCAATACAGCCGGACTGCTGGTCGCCGGTTCCCATGATTAAAGGAGTTCCTACCGCCAGACCTGTCTTTTCCGCTACTTCAGGTGTAATATGCCCGATTATATCACCCGTTTTTTTCAGCGGAGATAGCATATTTTTATCAATGCCAAAGATATTGGTAAGTTTCTCGTTGTAATAAAAATCTTCCCCATTCATCTGCAGCCACGGAGTGTCATTTAAATCATCATAATAATCATCTGCTCCATAGGCCTTTGTCATCAACCCCATCATGGTATGTACTGCTGCCGTCTTTGCGAAAGCTTCCGGCATATTTTTCTGAACCCAGAGCAGTTTTCCTGAAGGATATACGCCTCCCAACGGCATTCCGCAAATATCATACAGCTCTTCCGGAGTCATACCGCCTTTCTTAAGGCATTCTTCCATATAAGGCAACATTTCCGCACTTCTTAAATCCTGCCAAATGATAATCGGCGTAGTAAAGCCTCCGTCTTTGTCCCTGGTAATCATTGTACAACGGAACATGCAAAAGCTCACAGCCGCAATTTCCTCAGGGTCAATGCCACTATTGCGGATTGCCCGCCGGGTCGTACTGTATAACGTATCAATCATTCCCTGTCCGTCGCACTCCACCCGTCCGGGACTTGGATAAGTCAATGGATTCAGCATCTGTCCTGAACCAACCACATTTCCGTAAAAATCAAATATCACTGTCTTACTGCTTGTCGTGCCACAATCTACACCCACTACATATTTTTTTGTTTTCACTCAACAACACCCCTTCTCTTTCTTATCCGAAAGTTACTCCGGTACCTCCTTTGTTGCAACCACAGATACACCTGTGTGCGCCGCATTCTCCAATACGGTATCCCCAATACCGACTGGAGCCTTCACTCTGACAACACGAAGCTGCTCCATGACATCAAATATCCTGTCTTTTGGGATATCACGTTCCGTCTTTACCGGAAGCATTTTTTCCATCCGGCTCTCCACACAGACAACCGATGTCACGATTCTTGTTGGATTCAGCACCTCCTTCCTCGCATATTCTTCTCCCCGCTTACAGGTATATCCTGTGATATCTGTTACCTTCTCCTGGTCCATTGTGACGATAATCCCACAGCCCAAAGGACATCCAATACATATAAGCTCTCGTTTTTCCATATCCCTCATCACTCCTTCTCAATCTTTATCGTGATGCTGCCGATATCAGGAACCATGGAAAGCTTTTCTTTTTCCAGCACAACCTGCTCCATCTCCCCCGGCTCCAATACCAGCCGTTTCTGATGATGGATCCGCTCCTTCCCGCAGTAAACGCTGATATATGCATTCCGATACACCCCATCCACCCGAAAGCGGACAGTCAGATGATCCGGCATATATGCCAGACGGATTTCTTCCGGCACCGTGTAGCGTACCCCTGCTTCAGCTTTTATCACGATTCCCCGTTCCAAATGGTCCGGGAATCGGCCTGCAGCATAGTCTGCCGCATGAATGCCAGCCATCCTTGCCTCTTCTGACACATAGTCCACCAAATCATGGACATGCAGAACGTTTCCGCAGGCAAACACCCCTTCCACACTGGTTTCTAAGCTTTCATTGACTTTCGGTCCATTCGTAACCTTTCCCATTTCCACTCCCATTGCCAACGAAAGCTCATTTTCAGGAATCAGACCAACAGACAGAAGCAGGGTATCACAATGGATATATTCTTCGGTTCCTTTGACAGGTTTTTTGTTATTGTCCACCTCGGCTACAACAATTCCTTCCACCCGCTTCTCACCCTCAATCCGGATTACGGTATGACTCAATTTCAATGGGATCCCATAGTCATCCAGGCACTGTACAATATTTCGCTTCAAACCACCAGAATAGGGCATGATTTCCGCTACCAGTTTCACCCTGGCTCCTTCCAGCGTCATGCGCCTCGCCATAATCAGCCCTATATCTCCTGAGCCGAGTATCACCACCTCGCGCCCCGGCATAAACCCTTCCCTGTTCATCAAGCGCTGGGCTGTCCCCGCTGAGTAGATTCCCGCCGGACGGAAGCCTGGAATGTTCAGCGCCCCCCTTGACCTTTCCCTGCATCCCATAGCGAGTATCACTGCTTTTGCCTGAATCTGCAATACCCCTTCTTCCTCATTGATAGCGGTGATTATCTTATCTCTGGTAATATCAATTACCATCGTATTTTGTTTACATGGAATCCCCAGCCTCTTTACTTCTCTTATATATCGGTCTGCATACTCTGGTCCGGTCAGTTCTTCCTGAAATGTATGAAGCCCAAAACCATTGTGAATACACTGGTTCAGTATCCCGCCCAATTCTTTGTCGCGTTCCAGAATTAAAATATCATCCGCTCCCTGCCTTTTTGCCGCAACTGCCGCAGCCAGACCGGCAGGTCCGCCACCAACAATTACAATGTCATAGGTTTTCATATCCCGCCCCTTTCTCCCTGTCCGGGCATCACTGCTTGATCCTGCCAACCAGCAGGTTTGACCCTGTTCCCTTTTTTGTGATTTCCGTCATATCTGTGCCCAGTTCTCTGGCAAGAATCTCCATCGTGCGCGGCGTACAAAACCCAGCCTGACAACGCCCCATTCCAGCCCTGACCCTGCGCTTGATACCGTCCATGGACGTGGCTCCCAGCGGCCGGTTAATCGCATCCATCACTTCACCTTCCGTAACCATCTCACACCGGCATACCACCCGTCCATACTCAGGACGTTCCCGAATCAAAGCCGCCTTCTCTTCATTCCCAAGCTCCGAAAAATGGATAAACCCTTTTCTCGTTCCGATAAAACTGTCCTTTCTTTTCAAACCATATTTTTCTGAAACCAGACCTGCCATCATGACTCCAATTGCCGGCGCACTGGTCAATCCCGGAGATTCAATACCGGCAGCATCGAAAAATCCTTCAGCGTCCTCTACTTCCTGTACGATAAACTCTTTATGATCTTCATGCGCTCTTAAACCGGCAAACGAAGTGATCACCTTATCCCGTGGAAGCACCTGTTTTGCTAAATGATGCGAGACCATTTTCTCCAATAACAGCTGAATCGTATCCTGCGTGGTATCTGTCGCCTGCTTATCCTCCACATCATCTGCAGTAGGACCGACATATAGGTTCCCATGTATCGTAGGTGCCGTCAAAATCCCTTTGCCCATCCTACCCGGCTGAGGAAATACCGATGCATGAAACAGATTTCCAAGGGTCTTATCCATCAACAAATATTCTCCTTTTCTTGCTGTTATATGAATCTTTAAATTGCTCACTTTGTTGTGCAGTACATCAGCATAAACACCTGCCGCATTGATGACACATCGGCTCTTTATCATCTCCCGTTCTGTGACAATCTCATACCCCTCATCCCCCTTTATAATATCTCGTACTTCTGTTTCAAACTTGAAATCCACCCCATTGCTGCAGGCATTTTCCGCCATTGCTATGGTAAACTGGAAGGGACAAATAATTCCTCCTGTAGGCGCATATAGCGCGGCAACCGTCTTCTCTGTCAGATTCGGCTCCATCGCCATCACTTCATCCTTTTCCAGAATCCTTACGCCTTCCACGCCGTTTTTTACTGCCTGCTCCAGCAAAGCATCCAAACCTCCCCGTTCCTGCGGTTCCGTGCACACGACCAATGCGCCGTTTTGTTTTACTGGAAAATCCAGTTCCTTTGCCCATTTCCACATGAGCTTATTTCCTTCTACATTCAGCTTTGCCATCAGAGTTCCGGGTTTTGCATCAAATCCCGAATGAATAACCCCGCTGTTTGCTTTTGATGTGCCAGAGCAGACATCGTCCCCCTTTTCCAGAACACAGATTCGTGCCTGATACCGGGAAAGTTCCCGTGCAATAGCACAACCGGTAACTCCCGCCCCTATAATCACGATATCATACATACCTTCGCCTCCTGACCAAAATCTTTGTATAATCCAAAGAGCATCTTATATGTTATTTATCTACATTTTCCAGCATTTCTTCAATATTGAAAGATTTATCAATAAATCATCTACAATTTATTTCACAAATTTAGGTTGTATTTTATGCATTTTGTTGTGTACTTTTTATCTTTCAATCCCACAAAAAAAGAACCCCACTACTGTCAAACAGCAAGGTTCCTTCATATTTTCCCTTTAATAAATCAACTTCCGGGCCATATTTAAATCGATAATCAGTACATCCACCAGTCCTCCCCTCAATAGCGAAGTCACGGCCTCCGCTTTAAAGCTGCCGGAGGCAGCGATGATTTTACATGGGATTTTTTTATATACTTCCAAATCTATAGATAGTGTTCGATCCTTCAGCGGTGTACTGCACTCCTTCCCGTTATGATCGATAAATCTGAGAATCAGGTCACTGCAGACATCTGCCCGCCGAATCACCTCCAATTCCCCTGGTGTCAGATAATTGGTTCTAAAAAGGAGGGACTCCCGATTGGGACAGGTACTCCCCACACCGCAGACTGAAATTGTAATCTCGTGAAACAGGGAAAACATTTCCTTGCACGTCTCCTGTTTCAATTTGTAAATCTGTCCGCTGCTGCCTAACAGCCCAGGATATGATATTGTCGCATGTTTTCCACCAAATGCCATAGCCGCCCGTTTTACCAGTGCCTTCACCGCAAGCTTGCTATCACAGTCTGCAATACTGCCATGCATCGTGATGATGTTTGCATCTACTTTCCGACAAGGATTCAAATACTGAATCAGGTAATACATCGTACCACCCCACGCCATTCCAAGAACATCCCCGTCCCGGATGATCCGTTGCACATATCTGGCACCTTCCAACGCTACTTTTTTCTTAATCGTGTCCAGGTTATCTTCCCTTTCCTCTTCTACAGGAACCACAATAACCCGTTTCAGCCCGTATTTTACCATCAGTTCTGTCTCAAGCCGGTTACAAGTCAGATACGGTTCCGCCATTCTGGTCTCAATCATCCCTTCTTCTTTCGCCCGCTTCAGCAGCCTGGATATTGTGGATGCCGAAATTCCGGTACTGTCTGCAATCTCGGTTCTTGTTTTCCCCTCAATATAATAAAGATATGCCACACGGCTGACAATACACTGAGATTGGTTATATACTTCTCCCTTCACCGTAATTCCCCCTTCCAAGCAAGCCAGAACGTGTTTAAAAATCATAATGCTCTAATCTATATATTATAATCGACCTCTAGTACGAATACAATATTGAATAATTTTTCAATAAAAACCCCTGAAATGCAAAAATGCTGCTATCCCCATAGCAGTATTCCCATTTGGTATTTCTATTTAATTTATTGACCATACCTAAAGCCTTCCTTCCAGACAAAGCCGGATAACCTTGGCAACTCCCCCGTTTTCATTTGTATCCGCAATATGATCAGCAACTTCTTTCAAAGCTTTTTGTCCGTTCCCCATGCACACACCTTTCCCTGCCCGGCGAACCATCTCTTCGTCGTTCATCGTATCTCCCATACAGAGCACCTGCGCCGCATTTAGTTCCAGATTTTCAAGAAGCACCTGGATTCCACTCCATTTACTGACCCCTGCGCTGGTAAGTTCCAGATTCCATTTCATAGCTGTAGTAATGCAGATGTTCTTTTGCTGTTCAAACTCCTTCCAGATTGCATCGAATTTCTCCTGACTGTCCACCCATAAAGAAATCTTTGCCACTTCTCCACATCTTACCGGTATCTGATATCCGCTTACATAGTCCACATCTATCACATATTCACCGCTGCCATACAAACGGTTTGCCTCATCATAGAGCCGGTCCTCAAAATGATTCCTTCTGTTATATATTACCCCGTCCAACATATTATACCCCATCAGGCACTGGTATCTTTCACCAATGCTGCAAACCCGCTCCATTGTCTCATCCGTAAAAAAATTCCCGCTCAGAATCCGCCCTGATGGATCCGATACGACCGCGCCATTGCTACACACGATATATGGGCTGATACCATAATAAGCAGCCATCTGCCTCGCGGAAGCAAGCATTCTTCCTGTTGCAATCGCAAGATACACTTGCTTCTCAGACAGTTCCTGTAATGCTTCCAGGTTTACCTGCGGGATTGTACCAGCGCTGTCAATCAAAGTCCCGTCTACATCTGTACACACTAATCGATACTTCATTTTGACCTCCTTTACATCATGGCTCTTTCATCACCATAGCATCTTACTTACTATCTCATTAAAACACATTATTTATTCTTGTGTCAATCTATCTACGTCAAAAAAGACCTGCCTTCAGCAGGTCCCAAACACAAATTTATATAGATTTTTCAGCTCCTGATACGCCAGATCCGGTTCAAAATCCTTCAAAACCTCGATCAGCCCTCCATAGTACCACCGGTGACTCTCCATCGCTTTTTCATTAAACCGCTCCCACACCCGGTCGCCGCACATCAGATAATCCCTCGCCGTTGTCCGCATATTGCTCAGCTTGTCCGCCAGGGCAAGCAGCTTCACCTCCCGGGGCGCCTCCTCCAGATGGCGGATCGTCATTTCCTTCCGCGCCTTCCAGCTCTGGCTCTTATCCTCCGTCTCCGCCGCCACAAGCTGTAGGACACGCAGACCAAACTGCGCCTCCAATTCCGCGGCCGTCACATCGGTATCTTCCAGCACGTCATGGAGATATGCCGCTGCTATCACCTCTTCATCTGTCGTCATCTGCGCCACGATCAGCGCCACTTCCATCGGGTGATAGATATAAGGCACCCTGCTCCCTTTTCGGAACGTCCCTTTATGTGCCTCCGCTGCAAATTCTGCTGCTCTCCGTATCATAAAATATACCCCTTCGTATGCTGCCGGTCTGCTCATATCTCCGGCATGATAAGTACCGCCACGCGCACTGCAGGTTCGGATTCATCCTGTCAGGCGTATTTCATTATAACACATTTTTCCGTGTATTAAAAGGTGGTTCCTTTAAAGCATTTCTGCATTTCTGCGGCAGCCGTAAGAAAATGTTCACTTGTAAAAATGCCCCATTTCTGATATGCTTATTGGCAGTGAATACTGGCAATTTACTGCCTGCTGATAAAGGAGCTATAACATGGATCATTCAAAAAAATCTTCTTATCCGAGAACCAACCGATACCGAAAAAAACAGGGTAACGACTGGGCCGTCATCCTCCTGTTTTACGTATTGCCTTTCCTCGTTGTCAATACCATCATCTTCTACTGTGCGACCACGCGGCCAAAGCTGGAGATTGTGACAGCCGACACCACAGACTATCTGTCCACTGAGGTCACCGTCACCATCAAATCCTGGTTCCCGACAAAGGATATCAAGTTCAGCATGGAAGGGGAGGAACTGACCGCTGAAAAAGGCAAAAAACGCACCTATACCATGACGATCACGAAAAACGGAGCCATTGAAGCCACCGTTACCAATATCAATGGCATGAGCACCTCAGAATTTGAGCATGTCAATGTCCTGGATGAGTCAAAACCCAATGTTGAGAATACATCCATCTCAGACGGTATCGTAACCTTCACCGTAACAGACAGCCAGTCTGGTGTGAATTTTGATTCCATCTATGCAGAGAATTCCAGGGGAGAACAGCTTGCCCCGCTTGCTGTGGACCGCTCTACTTCCACGCTCTCTTTCGAGATGGATCCGGATGGTCTCCATGTTTATGCCCAAGACAAGGCCGGCAATGAAGTCCTTGCCAATTTCACATCCCGTAAAGAAGGAGAAGTGGAACGTCTTGAAGGCGGAGTGGAGGAAACGGAGGAAGGCGACGGCCAAGAATCCGAGATTCCCCAGGAGCCACAGGAATCCCCCGCTGATTCCACCGATATCACGATTGAATAACAAACGGCACAAATCAAACAGGCCGGAGATAACCCATCCTCAAGATGTGGTGGTCTCCGGCCTGCCTTATTTCCTATCCAACTCTCCCATACCACTTCGCCATCAGCCTTAAGCGCTCGGTCAGCGCCTCGTCCAAATCGCAGGCAGACATCCGCCATCTCCAGTTTTTCCCCAGCGTAGACGGCTCATTTACCCGCGCCCATTCTCCAAGCCCCAGGTAATCCTGTACCGGAATCACTGCCAGACGCGCCTTGCTTGCCAGTGCCAGCCGGACAAAATCCCAGTGGACCTCCCCCTGCGGCGTCCATGAATTTCCCAGATAATTGACAGAAAACTCCCTGTCCATCCGGCTCATCGACTGGTACCAGCCCTGCAGTGTATTATTGTCATGGGTTCCTGTATATACGACACAATTCTCCTGATACTTATGCGGCAGATATGCGCTGTCCTGTGTATCGTCAAAGGCAAATTCCAACACCTTCATCCCCGGAAATCCTGACTTCTCCACCATCTCCAGTACCGATGGCGTCAAAAATCCAAGATCCTCTGCGATAATGTCCAGCTCTCCGAACCGCTCCCGCATCTTTACGAAAATATCAATCCCCGGTCCCTTTTCCCAATGGCCGAACTGCGCCGTCTTATCCCCATAAGGAATCGAATAATACTCATCAAACCCCCTGAAATGGTCGACACGCACCACATCATAAAGCTCAAAGCTGTAGCGCATCCGCTCCATCCACCATTCGTACCCGGTCTCCCTGTGATAATCCCAGCAATACAGCGGATTCCCCCACAACTGCCCCGTCTCCGAAAACGCATCCGGCGGGCATCCGGCCACACCGGTCGGTCTGCGCTCCCGGTCAAACTGGAACAGCTCCGGATGTGCCCAGCTGTCTGCTCCGTCAAATGCCACATAGATGGGAATATCTCCGATAATCCTGATCCCCTGCTCATTGGCATACCGTTTCAGCTTCTGCCACTGGCACTGAAACTTATACTGCAAAAACTCATAGAACAAGATCTCCTCTTCCAGACGCTCCCGATAATGTTTTACGGCATTCTCGTCCCTCAGCCGGATATCCTCATCCCATTTATCCCAGCTCTTGCCCGCAAATGCATCTTTTACAGCCATATAAAAACAGTATTCCCGTGTCTCCGGTCCCAGCTCGCGCTCCAGCAGCGCACGGATACCATCTGTTCCTATGCCCTGATTCTGCTCTCTCCACCGGTAAAAAGCCAGTTTCAGCAACGGAAACCGGTTGACATACAGCTTCTCATAATCAATATCCGGCGCATCACTCCCAAAATCAACCGCGTCGCATTCTCCCTCTGTCAAAAGTCCCTCCTGAATCAGCGTCTCCAAATCTATAAAATAAGGATTCCCCGCAAATGCACTGAAGGACTGGTAGGGAGAATCCCCATACCCGGTCGGTCCCAACGGGAGAATCTGCCAGTACTGCTGACCGGCTCTCTTTAATGCATCCACAAACTCATATGCTTCTTTGGAAAATGCCCCAATCCCATATTTTGATGGAATACTGAACACAGGCAGAAGCATGCCACATTCTCTTTTCATAATACACCCCCTCCTCTAGCGTCCCTCCTATTGTATCAGTTCCTATCGTGGGTTTCAACTGGAGAAATCCTGTCTTTTTGTCGATATTGAGAGAATCATACCTGCCTCACCCGCTCCGTAAACCCACGAAACCGCCAGCTAAACACCCCGGCCCGGAACAGCCAGTCCACGAACATCCCAAACCACACACCCATCACGCCAAGCCCCATCCCTTTCACAAACAGATAGGCAAACCCGATCCGGAATACCCACATGGAAAATACGGATGTCATCATGGTAAATCTCGCATCCAGGCTCGCCCGCAGGGTATTTGGAAGGGTAAAGGACAGCGGCCACACCAGCATCATGCAGGAATGCAGAAGGATCATATTCCGTGCCAGTTCAGATGCTTCCGGCGACAGATTATAGATTCCGACAATCTGACGGCTGCCCAGGGCCATCAGGCTGCAGATCACAAATACCAGTCCATAATTCAGCAGGATCAGCTTCTTCGTATACTGTTTTGCCTGCTCATACTCTCCGGCGCCGATGCACTGCCCTACGATCGTGATGAGTCCCAGTCCCAGCGCATTCCCCGGCAGATAATGCAGCGTCACCAGATTGGACGACACCGCAAAGCTGGCGATCGCCGTAGTCCCAAGCGTAGAGACAAGGCTCTGGAGCGCAATCTTTCCAAACTGGAACATCCCGTTCTCAAGCCCGCTCGGCACACCGACCCCCAGTATCTTTTTTATCATCGCCCTGTCAGGATACAATTCCTTCAGGCTGCTGATATGGATGATATTTCCGGGATGCTGGATTAAAAACAGCATCAGAACCGCAGCAAACACACGAGAAATCAGGGTAGGGACTGCAACTCCCTCTACGCCCATATGCAGTCCATAGATACAGATGGCATTCCCTGCCACATTGATTCCATTCATCGCCAAAGATGCCATCATGGAAACCTTGGAATTCCCCATCGAACGGTACAGCGCCGCACAGGAATTATAAATTGCAAGAAACGGATAGGACAGCGCCGTAATCCAGAAATACGTCTCCGCATTGCCCATCACCGCCGCTTCTGCCTGTCCGAATATCAGCTGGAGCAGATGACGGTTCCCCACAAATGCAACCGCGGCAAAACCAAGGGAGCAGACCGTGGTAATCATAAGCAGCTGCCCTGCCGCCCGGCAGGAATCCACCAACCGTTTTTTTCCGATATACTGGGCGCAGACCACTGCTCCACCCGTCGCTAACGCCGCGAGAATCTGAATGATGAGCAGGCTAATGGAATCTACCAGCGCCACTCCCGATACCGCCGCCTCTCCGACAGCAGCCACCATCACAACGTCTACCATGCCGACTAAAACCGCAAGAATCTGCTCTACGATCAGCGGTCCCAGCAGTTTAAATAAGTCTTTCCTCGAAAACATAATTCCACCTTTTCATACGTAATTGTCTTACCATCATACTCCAACCGGCATAGTCTTTACAATAGATATTTTCCACAAAGCTTTTCAAATTGGCTCTACGCGGGTATAATATTTTCATAATCACCAAAGGAGGAACTTATGAATCCATTAAAATTATTACAGCTGAAGTCTGCCTGGGACTGCTTTAAGGGCAACCACCCCAAGTTTCCCAAATTCCTTACTGCTCTTTACCAAAAAGGCATGAAGGAGGGGACCGTCATCGAATTCCATGTCACCACGCCGGATGGGGAAGAGATGGCGGCAAATGTGAAGATCAAAGACGCTGATATCACGCTGTTCCGGGAACTGCAGGATCTGTTAAATTCCTAGATAAAAACGGACAGGCATATGGATTTCCCTAAAAACAAAAAAGGAGACGGAACTCCCCGGATTTACAGCCGCCCTCCGCATTTCGGGCAAAACTGAAAATCCTCTTCCGTCTCAAATCCACATGCACTGCACCGTTTTTTCCCCTGATACCGGTAAGTATCCGGTATGATATCCTCCGGCAGCGACGTTACCTCGCCCCGTTCAATCCTGCGTCCCAGCTCTGTATCGATCGCAACCGTCGTATCGCAGCAGCTCGTCTTCACATAGTACTGCCTTCCCCACTTAAACAGTGGAATAAAGAATAGACTGAAATAAGAATACACAAGATACACATTCAGATGCCCATACCGTCCGCAATTTCCACAGACCACCATCTGGTCAAAATCCAGCTTTTTCTGCCCCTGGCTGATGCCCATAATAAAAAACATGATTCAGTCCCCCATCATCCCATCATGATCAGATGCGCCACGGCAATGTCGTTGTCTTCCGGAAATGATTGGACACAAATCAATATATCGCTGACATACTTCTGCTCTGCCCCCATCAGACCGGCAATCTCCGCTACCGTCTTCCCCTGTCCGGCAAGTTCCTTTACCCGGCGTACATCGGCCGCAGTTTTCTGCACTTCCACGCTCAGACCAGCTGTATGAGCCTCTGCCCCTTCCTCTGCCACTTCTTCCTTAATAAAATCCTCAAGCTTTAATTCACGCCTGCCCTCATTCTCTTTATAATAATCTGCCGAAAGTTCCCAGTCCAGATCCCGGTTGTCTCTATCCTCGCCCATTGTATCCTCCTGCATAAAATATCGTAAAACCATAGCGACATTATATCACAAAACAGATACCCTGTGCACTACTATTTCATTCCGGGCGAACACTCCGCTCCAGCCAGCCTGAGTTATTCCACTTCAAAAGGAAAAAAGAACCCCCAGGAAGCGGCAACTTCCTGGGGGTTCGCTTTGCGTCATTGGACACATACCTTTTTCTATTGTCTCCAAACAGCCCGTCACCCCTCCATCTGCCGCCCAAGGAATCCCGCCGCAGTAGCCGCCAGCTTCACTTCCATCTCGCCAAATTTTGTCTTTGTCTCCCTGCTGAGCAGCGCCACAGCCCCGATCGCGTCTCCCTCGCAGATGATAGGCGCCACTACCTGTGCAGTCACCCCTTCGATGTCTTCCATAGCGATCTGCACAAACTGCTTGTCATCCCTTCCGGCTACGATTGTCTCACGTTCATTGATTACGTGCTCCAACTGTTTGCTGATGTTTTTTTGCAGCAGGTCTTTTCTCGAACCGCCTGCCACGGCGATAATCTGGTCCCGGTCCGTGATGCAGACCGTAAGTCCCGTAGACTGTGCCATCGCCTCCGCATACTGGGTGGCAAATGCGGTAAGCTCTACCATCGGTGAATATTTCTTTAAGATGATTTCCCCTTCCCGGTCGGTAAATATCTCCAATGGGGTTCCCTCGCGGAGCCGGAGCGTCCTGCGGATTTCCTTTGGGATAACCACCCGTCCCAGGTCATCAATTCTTCTTACGATTCCTGTAGCTTTCATAAACAAAGTTCCTCCATTTACGTCTCGACATTTTATCTTCGTTGTTGCCCGTAAATGTAGTATTTGTAAATCAAAGGAATTTATACTTATTGTGGCACTTATTTCAGCGCTCTTCCTGCCGCAGTTCCATCATCTGCAAAAGCAGTTCCTTCGCTTTCTCCATCATTCCGTCCGTCGTCTGCTTCTTTCTGTCGATCAGCGTAAAATACGGCGTTTCTGACATATGGAACTTCAAATCATTTCCGAACTGTTTAAGCAGCTCCGGAATCCGCGCCACATCCAGCTTCGCCTTTTGGTACATGGTCAGCCGCACCTCCTGGCTGTTGATATTCACCTCTGTTACGTAGACCTGATGAGCCAGCGCCTTTAAAACTGCCACCCGCAGCAGATTTTCCACAGATTTCGGGATGTCCCCGAAACGGTCCATCAGCTCATCCTGCATATCCATATATTCCTCTTCGTTCTCAATCCCTGAAATTCGTTTGTAGACATCCAGCTTCTGATATTCATTCTTAATATAATGAACCGGGATATACGCATCGATATCGCAGTCCACCACCGTCTCGAAATTCTCCTCCTCCGGCCGTTTCCCGCGCAGAGCCTGCACCGCCTGGTTCAGCAGCTTGCAGTAGAGGTCGTATCCCACCGCTTCCATATGCCCGTGCTGCTCCGAGCCGAGGACATTTCCCGCGCCGCGGATCTCCAGATCCCGCATGGCGATCTTGATGCCCGAGCCAAGCTCCGTGAACTCCCGGATCGCCTGAAGCCGCTTCTCCGCCTCTTCTTTCAAAAGCTTATCCCGCTTATACATTAAAAATGCGTAGGAAGTCCGGTTCGAACGTCCTACCCGGCCGCGGAGCTGGTAGAGCTGCGACAGTCCCATCCGGTCCGCGTCGTGGATGATCATCGTGTTTGCATTGGAAATGTCCAGCCCCGTCTCGATGATCGTGGTGGACACCAGCACATCGATATCCCCGTTGATAAAATCAAACATGATTTTTTCAAGCTGATGCTCCCGCATCTGGCCGTGGGCAAACACCACATTGGCGTCCGGCACAAGCTGCTGTACCCGTCCCGCCACCTCGTCGATATCCTTGACCCGATTGTATACATAATACACCTGGCCGCCGCGGGACAGCTCCCGGTTGATCGCCTCGCGCACCATCTCGTCATTGTACTCCATGACATAGGTCTGGATCGGTATCCGGTCCACCGGCGGTTCCTCAAGCACGCTCATGTCCCGGATTCCCACCAGGCTCATATGCAGTGTCCTTGGAATCGGAGTCGCTGTCAAGGTCAGAACATCCACATTTTCCTTGAGCTGTTTTATCTTCTCCTTGTGCGCTACACCGAACCGCTGCTCCTCATCGATGATCAGCAGACCCAGGTCTTTGAACCGGACATCCTTTGACAGCACGCGGTGCGTGCCAATGACGATGTCCACCCAGCCTTTCTGCAGGTCTTCAATGGTCTTCTTAATCTCCGTGGAGGTTCGAAAGCGGGACATCAGATCCACCCGCACCGGGAAGTCTTTCATTCTCTGCAAAAATGTATTGTAATGCTGCTGCGCCAGGATCGTGGTCGGAACGAGGTACACCACCTGCTTCCCCTCCTGGATTGCTTTAAATGCCGCCCGCAGCGCAATCTCCGTCTTTCCGTATCCCACATCCCCGCAGATCAGCCGGTCCATGATCTTCCGGCTCTCCATATCCCGTTTGGTCGCGTCAATCGCATCCAGCTGGTCATCTGTCTCATCATAGGGGAACAGTTCCTCAAACTCCTTCTGCCATACCGTATCCGCCCCATACTGGAAGCCTTCCGCCTCCTGCCTTGTGGCGTACAGTTCCACCAGCTCTCTCGCAATCTCCTTGACTGCGGTCTTGACACGGCTCTTCGTGCGGTTCCACTGCTCCCCGCCCAGCTTGTTCAGCTTCGGGGCTTTGGCATCCGCCCCCGCATATTTCTGGATTCCGTCCAGGCGGGTCGCGGGAAGGTACAGGTTGCCCCCGTCCGCATACTCGATCTTCAGGTAATCTTTGACGACCTTGTCCCGTTCGATCTTCTCTATGCCGCGGTATACGCCAAGACCGTGGTCCTCATGCACCACATAATCGCCGACAGAAAGCTCGGTAAAGCTCTGTATCTTTTTTCCTTCATAGGAGGTCTTTTTCTTCCGGCGTTTCTTCTTTTCCGCGCCGAACATATCTCCTTCCGTGATGACGACAAACTTGATCTGGGGGTATTCAAATCCACGGTGCAGATTTCCGTGCGTGACCAGGATCTCTCCCGGCTGCACCTGCCGCTCCTCATTGTCCGGGCAGAACGCGCTCAGCCCATACTCATCCCGCAGATCGCCTGCAAGGCGGCTGGCACGTGTTCTGGAACCGGACAGCAGGATAACCCGGTATTTCTCCTTCTTCCACCGCTGCAAGTCCTTGATCAGGATTTCAAAACTGTTCTGGTAGGAATTTACATTCTTGACGCTTATGCTGTATTTTTTCTGAACAGTCATTCCCGGAAGCTTCTGCTCCAGACCGGTCAGCATCATGGTATCCGCCCGCTGCGCCCGCGCCAGGATCTCCTTTACCGGGTACAACAGCGCGGTCTGCCCCGGAAGCAGATATCCCTTCTCCAGCCGGTGCATCATGCTTTCCCGAAACTCCAGTTCCACCGCCTCGCCCTTTTCCCTCAGACGCGCCGGTTCATCCAAAAATACAACGCTGTTCTCCTCATCAAAATAGTCAAGAAAAGAAACCGTCTCATCGCTGAAATAAGAAAGATATGCATCCAGGCCGCCCGTCTTCCATCCTTCTTCGATTCCCTCCGTCAGCTCCCGGATAATCCCGTTGATTCGGTGCGCCTCCTCCGTCTGCATCTGCTCCCGCAGGGTTTTCTCATATTTTTTTGCCTCTTTGCGGATTTTTTCCACACCGTTCAGAAGCTGGCTTTTGGTCAGCACAATCTCCGTCGCCGGATAGATGTTGATCATATCAAGCTGCTCCACCGACCGCTGGCTCTCCAAGTCAAATGTCCGGATCGAATCCACCTCCGTGTCCCAGAGTTCGATCCTGACCGGCATCTCCTCCGTCAAAGGATAGATATCCAGAATGCCGCCCCGGATTGAAAACTGCCCCATCCCGTCAACCTGGGACATCCGCTCATAGCCCAGCTCCACAAGGCGCTCTTTCCATTTCTCCAAATCCAGTTCCTGCCCTGTCTCAATAGAAAGGATCTGCGCCCTCAGGCGGGAAAGCGGAAGCAGGTGGTCCATCAGGCCATCCAGCGTCGTCACCACCACGCCGGAGCCATCCTCCAGCAGGTGTCTCAGCACAGACAGTCTCTGCCGGTTCATCAGATTGCCGTGGATATCGGCGCTGTAAAACAGCAGATCTTTTGCCGGATACAGCCATACATCCTGGCGGAAGCAGCCGAAATCGTCGTAGATTTCCTTTGCCCTGGAGTCGTCATAGGTGACTACCAGCTTCCACGGCGTCTCCCCCGCCACCTCTTCCATCAGATGCACTTTCTGGGAATCCATGCATCCGCTGACCTGCACCGGTCCTTTGCGCCGCGCAAGGTCACGATTTAAATCCTCGTATTCAATTAGTTCCGTAAGCGGATTGGCAAATACACTGCTCATGTTTTCCTCCATCTGTCGATATGCCGCTGCCTTATGCTTCTTCCTTCTTTTTCGTATTATAATGGTTCATCGCCCGGTCTGCGCCGTCCGTTATCATCATGACCGCCGCGTCAGCCGCCGCCAAAAATGCATCATCCATCAGCTTCTGCTCTTCCTGCGAAAAACGGCTGAGCACATAAGCCGCCAAATCCATCCGCGGCGGCTTCGCCCCCACGCCGACCTTGATCCGCGGAAACTCCTGCGTCCCCAGGTGTGCGATAATATTTTTGATACCATTATGCCCGCCGGCGCTGCCTTTCAGCCGGATTCTGAGCTGCCCCGGCTCAAGACTGATATCGTCATAGATAATGATAACCTCCTCCGGGTCAGCCTTGTAAAAATCAACCGCCGCCCGAATGCTCTCTCCACTCAGGTTCATAAAGGTCTGCGGCTTCATCAGCACTACCTTCTGCCCTTCAATCGCCCCGCGCCCGCACAGCGCCTTGTGCTTGCGCTCGCTGACATCGATATGATACCGGTCTGCCAGCACATCGATCACGGAAAATCCCACATTGTGCCGGGTCTTATCGTACTCTTTCGTCGGATTTCCCAGTCCTGCTATAATATACATCGTTTTTCTCCTCACTATTCCATACCGCCCGGTCACTGCGGCAAACTGTTCTCTAAGCGCATTTACTGCACGCACCAAAAGCGTTAGTTTCTCTTCCCCAGGGGGATAAACTAACGCTGGTTTTTAACATTGTAGCAGTTTGGGTTTAAAAAGTAAAGGGGATAAGAGATACAAAGAGTTCCACAATCTCCCTCTGTTACTGTTCAGAGGTACCATAAATCACTATCGTCAAAGTGACGAAATTTAAAAA
>JAPJQL010000031.1 GCA_030825115.1 Lachnospiraceae bacterium | reverse complement strand
CGCTATAATATTGTGTAGCACACATGGTTTTTTGACATCGACTTACGGTACATGTTGAGGTCGTGATAAAGATGACGTATTGTGGTGACAAGAAGAAATAACAGCGGTTAACCACAAGATGTTGTGGTTTTGAAGTGAAAAAAGAGCGAAAAATGGGGCAAAAAACGAGCGTTTTTGCCCCTTGTTTTTTGCCCTTTCCACAGATGACATGGGGTATTTGGCAGATGAAAAGAGGCCAGCTTTTGAAATTCAGGCAGCACATAGCTGAAATTTTGTTGGAAGTGATGATAGCTTTCTGCAGAAACTGATGGTATTGTGTTACCTAAAACAAAACCAAGGGATGGAGGAAAAGATGATGCCAAAGATATACTATTCAGTGGAGGATGGTCAGGAAATCATGCTGGAGAAATTTTATGATTTTCCAGAGGCAGTCCGATGCGCGGAGCAGACAGAAGAAGCAAAAGAAATATTTGCCTTTAAAGAAAATGGGGATGACCATGAGCTGATTGGCTGCTATTGGATAAGAGAAAACAAAGATAACAAGGGGACACCAGAATAACGGTGTTCTCTTTTCCATATACCGGGCAGCCCTTAGATTACCAGGATGATTGATGAGAGCGGATAGGTTCTTCGTGATTTGCGAAAACCTGATCGCTTTTTTTGTTGCCTGAGAAATAGGGGACTGTAAAAAAAATGAAGAAGAAAGGACTGAGAACAATGACTGCACGATTTATGAGCAATACCCCTTATGCAAATGTGGAGTTTGAAATGCAGCGGGTTCCTGGGTTCAGTCCCAGAGGTTCCGGCATGCGTGTGAGCCGCCTGGAATACAGCGTCAGTA
Source organism: Lachnospiraceae bacterium (assembly GCA_030825115.1). GTDB lineage: Bacteria > Bacillota > Clostridia > Lachnospirales > Lachnospiraceae > Brotaphodocola. Next base: position 42,210 of record JAPJQL010000031.1, on the reverse strand, counting down.
GCTTCGGATGCCAGCATTGTGTTTATAAGAGCAGAGAAAAAAATTGCGATATTCCCGTTGGAAGTACCTGTTTTCGCGAGCGGCTTGTGGAGGGCTGTGTACCGCTTTCGGAGCTGTTGGAGGTACTAACCAGAGAAGTGCCGGTTCGCCCCTTTGTAGCCCGTGTGTTGCGCCTGTCGCGGCAGCAAGAGCCGCTCTTTGAAAACGAAGCCCACAGACAGAGATTTGAGGAGACAGAAGAAAATGGAACAAGCTTTTCCGGTCAGACTGCTGCGTTATTTTTGCTGACTGCGGATCCATTCCTATGGAGCAAAGCGCAACCGGCTGTGGCTCTGGGAAGCATTGATTTTTCCTCTATTCGCATTCATGGGGTGGATCTGGACGGATATGTCCTGTTTCATACAGCGAAGGATTTATACAAAGGGACCAAACACATCAGCTTGTCAGAACTGACTGACCCGGAGCTGGTAAGTGACAGTGTGTTTCGGCTGTTGATAACGGCTTTCCTGATCTGCCGGTATGGAACAGCAGTTGTGACGGCAGAAAGGAGCTGATTATGTTGAAAGTTCAATTGTCGAAGCCGGATGGCAGCCACGGAGAATGGCTTCAGCTTCCTGCTGAGTACGACCGGATCAGGCGCATATTTACAGCACTTGCAGATGAAGAACACCCGGCGCTTCTGATTACAGCGGCGGAAACGGATATTGCTCCTATGCATCAGTTTCTGGTTGGAAAGTATGTGGAGCAGAGGCGTGGTATCCGGGATATGGATTTTTTGACCCGCCGGATTGAGGGGTTCACGGAGCAGGAAAAAGCTGTTTTCGGTGCGGCACTGGAGATTGAGCAGCCATCTACCATCATGGAGATGGCAAACCTTTCCTGCAACCTGGATAAGTTTGCTGTTTATCCGAAGGTACAAAATGAAGCGGAGCTTGGTGAATACTTGTTGAATATTCAGGTGGTTGATGAGCAGCTGCTTCCCTATGTGGATCGGAGAAAGTATGGCAGAGACTATGCACTCAGCCATGCCGGTGCCTTTTGTGAATCCGGTTATATAGTCAGAACCGGGGAGGCGTTAAAGCCTGTTTATACCGAAAGGAATCCGCCAGATCCTGGATATGCTCCTAACAGCCTGTTTCTGCTTCGTCTGTATTCTTCCCATTACGCTGACAGCCATCCCAATACCTACTCCCTGTCGCTTCCTGCTACAGAAGAAAAGATGGAACTGGCGAGGAAAAACCTTGGGGTCAATCATCTGGAGGAATGCAGCATTATAGACCTGACCAGCCAGATACGGGATTTGGAAAGTCATCTCCCCTATGACTACAGTATTGACGGATTAAATGACTTTGCCAGACTGCTTGGGAGCAAGGTACTGGATGGTGCAGAGGAAACCGTGGAGCGGCTGTGCGCAGTCCTGACAGCAGAAATACCAGAAACGATACAGGAAGCTTCTGAAATCGCAGAAAATCTGAATCAATATACCATTCTGCCTGACGATATCAGAACACCGGAAGAATATGCCCATCATGTGCTGCAGGAAGCAGATATCCATATTAACGATGAAATTTATGGGTTTGTGGACTTTGAGGGCTTTGGAAAAGCCAGGATGCAGAGGGATGGGGTGGTGTCAACAGTGCATGGCATGGTGCTTCGTAAGGATTATCTGCTCCGGCAGCTTCCGGAGGAACTGGTTTCCTTAAAGCTGTTCAGCCCTCTCTATCCGCAGCTTTATGAGAGAAACGAATGGGGAGATCTGATGAATGAACCGACCTACATGGGAACAGATGAATTGTGCGACTATCAGGATGAGATTCTGGCAGCCATTGAGCGGGAATGTCTGGATGAGGAGGGGAACCGTGGTCTTGCAGTCTATTTGGACAATGAACTTCTTAAACGCAAAGTGTTCAGCATGAATCCGACTGTCGAAAAATGGGATGGCCGGCTTTGGGGCGTTCTGGAGGTACAGAGCTATGGGGCGCTGTCTGATGCAGAAATGAAAGGTGTTATGGAGGAATGGTCTGGGCAGGAAAGTGATGGATGGGGCGAGGGCTTTGAGCAGAGGGAAATTAAAATCGAAGCCGGAGAACTGTGCATCAGCTTTTGGAGTTCGGATAGAGACTTTTTCATCAAGACGGAGCAGGAACTGAAGCATGAACAATCTCAGAACATGGAGATGCAGATGGGAGGAATGTAGATGCAGGTAACGATCACAGCAGACGAATACAAAGATTGCCGGGGATACAGTGATGTGGAGCTGGAGCTGCCGACAGACCGGTTCAGCCTTGCAGATGCATTGGAACGTGCCCGTGTGCCGGATGGCGGCTATGAATTGCACAGTTTTTATGACTGGCCGGAGTTTATCAAATATGCACTGACAAGGGCAGAAAACAAAACATTGGAGGAAGTGAACTTTCTGGCACATAAGGTCAGTGAGATGGATACAGATCAGCTTCACATCTATGAAGGTATTTTAAAGCTGCGTTTTGACAGCGATATAGACCATCCCATGTCAATGAAAGAACTGATCAATACTGCTTATAATCTGAAATGTTTTGAACTCTATCCCGGTGTGACAGATTACCAGGAGCTTGGCGAAATCTGCATACAGAACGAAATAATGGATTGGATTAAAAAACTTCCTGATGAAATCGTAGAAATGCTGGATCCCGAAAAGGTTGGAACTTCTGTCTGCCGCGATGACCAGGGGATTTTTATAAGAGAAGGATATCTGTTCCGCAGTGCGCCGGACGGACCGGAGATTTACGATGGCATCCATCTGCCGGATCAGGAGTATCACCATGGCGGTATCATTTCGCTGCGGTTGGAACGGAAGGACATTTTCTTGGATGCCAATACAGAAGTGTGGCTGGAGCTTCCCGCAGATAGACAGAAGATTCATCAGGTACTGGATTTTCTTGGAACAAGTGATTTGGATGTCTGTATGATTGTGGAAATGGAAAGCATTGTGCCTGCGATGAAAGATCATTTAACTGGATATGAGGACATCGAAAAGCTGAATACGCTGACAGAGCGTATCGCTGCTTTTCCGGACAGTCGGACACTTGCCAAGTACAAGGCAATCCTGATGATGGAGGATTGCTATGATCTGGACATGGTTCTGGATATTATAAACAATCTGGATTGTTATGATTTTGATACTCAGATTATGTCGCCGGGTCATTATGCAGAATATATCCTGAAAGAAGCGGGCTTTGATCCGGATGATCCGGCATTTTGCGGTTTTGATTTTTACGACTACGGGGAGCGGCAGCTTCAGGGAAGTGGCTATGTGGCAACTGCCTATGGTACAGTAATCCGCAATGACCTGCCATTTATTCTTGAATACACGAAACCGCCGGAGCAGGGAATGACCATGCAGTAAGAGCAGAGAAAGGAAGAGAAAGAATGGCACTTTTTGATGCAGCGAAAGAAGGATATGAACTGACGGAAATTGATGGAAGACCGGTTCTTTTTACTAATATGCGTCTGAACCGGGACACCGTTCCGGCTGGGATTTTTTGTTATGATGTACGGGATTCAGACGCTCTGGACGGGAGCATGGCTGAGATTAAGGCGGTGGTGGTTGTCAACCACTGGGGAACTATTCTGTGCAAAGATCCGTTTCCTGTAGATGAATATGGCAGCTATTATCCGAAGGACTGGGGATATCTTGGCAAGAACATGAGCCTTGAGGAATTTCAGGAAACCGGCAGGGAACAGCTTGCCGCTTATCTGCTGCCGGAAGCACCGCAGACAGAACCTGTTATGTAGAAAAGTTTGCCATAAAAAGGAGGTGATGCGGCATTAATAGCTTTATCAGCTGGGTAGGTGGAAAAAAAGCATTGAGGAAGCTGATTTACACCATGTTCCCGGCGAATTTCGACCGTTACATTGAAGTATTCGGAGGCGGAGGCTGGGTACTGTTTGGCAAACCGCCGGATCAGAAATGCATGGAAGTGTATAACGATTACAATTCCAATCTTGCAAATCTGTTCTACTGTGTAAAGAACCGGACTGTAGCTTTCCTGCAGGAACTGGGGTTCCTTCCGCTAAACAGCAGGGATGAGTTTACTGTAATTAGGGATTTTATAGACAAGCAGGTGTTTGATACCAGCTTTCTGAAAGAGGAGCTGCAGCTGGCAGAGCACTCCCTTTTGCCGCCGGAATTTGAGGAACTGAAAGCCATTCTGTTGGAGAATGCGGAGGTCACCGATGTAAAGAGGGCAGCTGCTTTTTTTAAACTGATTCGCTACAGCTACGGAAGCGGCTGTACTTCTTATGGATGCCGGCCTTTTGATGTGCGAAAATGTTTTGCCGCTATCTGGCAGGCATCATACAGGCTTGCTGATACGGTAATAGAGAATAAGGATTTTGAGGCGCTGATCCGGCAATACGACCGGGAAGGCGCCTTTTTCTATTGTGACCCGCCTTATTACGAAACAGAAGGACATTATGCGGTAGTATTCCGCAGGGAGGATCATGCCAGACTTCGGGATGCGCTGGCTGAGGCAAAAGGAAAATGGATGGTCAGTTATAACGACTGTGAATTTATCCGGGAGCTGTATGCGGGATATACGATTACTGCTGTGACCCGTATCAATAACCTGGCGCAGCGGTATGACGGCGGCTGTGAATTCCCGGAGGTTATCATTACCAACTATGATCCGGGTGAGCTGGAGCGGACAAAGCCGCAGCAGCTCCATCTTTTTGCCCTGTGTGGTGAAGAGGAAGACGATTACTATGAAGTTGTGGGGCGGTAAAGCCCGGAAATGGAGGAAATATGGGACAGGCAGAAAAGAAAACACAGGGGGACACTGCCAGACTGGGGGTGCTTTCTATCCCCAATGTGATGCTGGAGGCAGCGGGGATTCCACCGGACAGTGACCTGATTGTGGAAATCCTGCCCGGCGTGCTGCTGATTGGTGCAGAACAGCCCCTGTGGCAGGCCAACCGGCCTTATTTGAAGCTGTTCGATGACCTTGGCATCGAACCGGAGGAGGTAACAGCGATTCTGGAGAAGGGAGGATATTTTGATGAATAAACCGATTTATAAGCTGGTTGACAGCAAGGGGCGTGTGCTGATTCCAAAAGCCCTGCGGGACATGGCAAAGATGGAATACGGGGATATTGTAAGGCTGGGACTCGCAGATGGAAAAGTCACGGTACGCAAGGTGGATATCGTAGAGGCAGGAGACCAGTCTCCGGAAGCAGTGGAGGCCTATGTTCGTGCTGCCTTTAAATCCATGCCCGACAGTACCAGGCTGGAGCTGATCGGGGAACTGAGCAGCCTGCTCCAGAAGAAGGAGGGATAATTCATGCAAGTGTTTCACCGTGAGGACTGCAGCCAGACAGGTAATGGGATTGACCTGAAAAATAAGGTTGTGGTTCTTTCTGCAAATGTGCTGCCCAAAGAACATTCCGGGCAGCTCTTTTTTTGTACCGGGGGAAGCGGAGCGAATCCCGCTCCCATGGGCAGCACTGTTTTTCTGATCTCTCTTTCTGATGGGGAAGCCTGCCGGTGTGAGCGAAGCGATGTGGTTGGCACGCTGGAGCCGGAACTGCTGCCGGAAGAAGCGAAGCTGCAGCTTTCCCAGATCCGGCCTGTTGGAGCCGCAGACCTGCATCACCATGAGCCGGAGTATTCCGGCTACAGCTTTTTGGAGGACGGGAGGTATGCCGCAGGTGCCTGGCTCTGCAGTCCCCAGGAAGTCATGGACTATGTGGAGATGCAGAAGCCCTATCAGCATCGTGTGCTGATCTGCGACCGGGATGACTTTGCCGTGATGGAAGTTGTAAAAGAGCAGGTGATTTTCCCTACCCAAAAGGAGCTTGAGGCATTCCGGGAGGATACACAGGAGCAGAAAGGCGGCGGTATGGAAATGAAGTAAGGAGGAATGCCCCATGAAACCAATCCGTATTGAGAACGGGATTGTCATCTACTACGGGAACCTGGCCGGCCGCATCCGAAACGGACAGGCGGTGGTCGATCCCATGTTTCAGGTACCGGAGCTGAAGGAATTTCTGGAGAAGCAGCGGAATGTGAATGAAATCAAATGGCAGGACGGAATCTTTGACCAGCTGGCCAGCGGGCAGGGAGAAACCAGGGAAATTCAGAGCCTAAAGAACTGCCGGGTCTGGCAGCTGAAACCGGAGGTGGATATCTGCAAGAAATTCATCGGATATGATGCCCTGATTCAAAAATTCGGGATGCTCAATCCGGAGGACTACCGGCTGGTGTTTGACGGTGCAGTGGACACCAATAATCTGGAAGCGCTCTATACCAAATTTAACGTGGACCATCCGGCCAGCTATGCCGGGCATTCTCTCTCCATGAGCGATGTTCTGGAACTGTACGATGAATCCGGCAGTTCCTTTTATTATCTGGATAGTTTCGATTTCAAACAGGTAGATTTTGAGCCGCCGGATCAGGAGATGGCACATATCCAGACCATGCAGTTTTAAGCAGGCAGTATCCGCTGTCTGTTTTTTACTGAAATAAATTACAGAAAGGACGCTTTTCACATGAAAAAGCAGAAAAAAAGGAGGAAGCAATTTTATGGCAACACTGGATATCCGAATCACATCCATGTACCCGCCCGGCTCACAGGGAGGGACAAGAGCTTATGCCTCAGCAACCATCGACGGATGCTTTGCCGTCCGGGGAATCAAAGTCGTCGAGGGCGGTAAGGACGGTCTGTTCGTCTCCATGCCCAGCCGCAAAAACCAGGACGGGTACAAGGAAGTCTGTTTTCCTGTAACCGCTGAGTTCAGGGAACAGCTCTACAGCGGAGTGCTGAATGCCTACCATCAGGCACTCACCATGGCGCAGGCTCCGGCCGCACCCCAGCAGGCAGCCCCGGAGCAGGAAGCCACCGGCCAGCAGATGGCCGGAATGTAACTGAAAACATCAGAGTATCAAGATAATGGAGAAATCAAGAATGAAGAAATTTGTAAACCATACCTGTGCTGTTGTTGCCATGAAAGCCATGAATCTGAGACAGAAGCTTGCCGAGCAGAGAGCGGAGGGCTATGTGGATACCGCCATCAAGATCCTGATTGCGGTTGTGCTGGGCGCCCTTTTGCTGGCAGGTCTATATGCACTGTTTAACGATACGGTTCTGCCGACTCTTGTACGCAGGGTGCAGGAAATGTTCGACTATGCCGGATAAGCTGACAGCCTCCGATCCGGCGATGCTTACCCTGCAGGCAGGGATGTTTCTCCTTCTGCTGTTGGCGGCTTCTCTCAGTGATCTGAAGCGGAGGGAGATTCCGGACCGGTTACAGCTTGCTATTGCATCCCTCACATTCCTGTCATTTTCTCCGGGAAATTTCTGGGGGATTCTTGGCGCATTGCCATATCTTCTGGTCGCCCTGTTTTTTGGAGGCTGCGAGGGCATGGGAGGCGGGGATATCAAGCTGGCGGCAGCCACCGGACTTGTGCTGGGACTGCCGGCCAGCCTGACCGCTTCTATTCTGGGACTGGGGAGTATGTGCCTGGTCTGTGGGCTGATTACTGTAAAACGGCGGCTCCATGGGAAGAAAGAAAAAATCCCTTTTCCGGTGGGACCGTTTCTGGCGGCTGGCGCGGCCGCCGCTTATTTTATGAAAATTGGAGGTTTGATTTTATGAAAAGAAAGCTCATCATTTCCCTTTGTGCAATCGTTCCTGTGGCAGCTATGGCAGCCTTTCTTATCCGCCGCCGCTGTCAGTAAGGCAGGCAAACCGGGCGGGTCTTTAAGGCCCGCCTTTTCCTATGGAATGCATATCAAATCAAAATGAAGGAGGACATACCCTTATGAATTTTCTCAAAAACAGAACTGTCATTGGTGTTATCTGTATTCTTTTGGCACTGATCATCTGCTTTGCAGTTACTCCGCTGTTTAATAAGACCATCAGTGAAAAGACGGAAATCGTGCGTGTGGTAAAGCCGGTAAAGATTGGGGAGGAGATCACCGCAGATAAGGTTTCCGTTGTGGAAGTAGGCGGCTATAACCTGCCGGAGGATGTGGTGCGGAATCTGGATACCGCCATTGGAAAGTTCGCCTCCGCAGACCTGGCAGTGGGAGACTACATCATCTCATCCAAGATTGCAGAGGAACCTGCCGCTGAGAATGCCTACCTTTACAACCTGACCGGCAAGAAGCAGGCAATCTCTGTTTCCCTGAAAGCCTTTGCCAACGGATTATCCGGAAAGCTGCAGAGCGGGGACATTGTGTCTGTGATTGCCCCGGATTACAAAAAGCAGGGTTCTACAGTGATTCCGCCGGAACTGCAGTATGTGGAGGTTATCGCAGTAACTGCAAACAGCGGCTATGATGCCAATACCAATACACAGAATGGGGAGGAGGATAACACAGAAAAAGAACTGCCCGGCACCGTCACTTTGTTAGTTACCCCGGAGCAGAGTAAAATCCTTGCAGAGCTGGAGGCAGACGGGAAAGCACACATCTCCCTGGTGTTCCGTGGTACCCCTGAGCAGTCTGCGGCTTTCATTTCTGCGCAGGAAACCGTTCTTTTGGAACTTTACCCGCCTGTGGAGGAAGAAACAGAAGATTCTGAATCCGGCGCTTTAGAGGAACAGACGGATGAGAGTGAAGCTTCTGAAACCGAACAGACAGATATTGCAGAAGATGAAACTGCCGAAACAGAAGGGGAAGTTTGGGAAAGCGAGGTGGAGTAGGGCGTGAACTTTTTGAAAAACAGCATTTTCAGCCGTAGTGCCGGTGGGGAAGACAGGGAGATGGAACCGGAAAACGATAACCAGATGCTGGCTGTCTGGGGCAGTCCCGGTTCCGGCAAGACCACTACAGCGGTCAAACTGGCTATGCGGCTGGCAATGCAGAAGCGGGATGTGGCTCTGCTTTTATGCGACATGAACACGCCCATGCTGCCCTGCATCTGTCCGCCCGGAGATCTGGAGGAAGAACATTCTCTTGGAAGCATCCTGGCTGCCAGCCATGTGTCGGAATCGCTGGTGCGCCATAACTGCATTTTCCATAAGAGATTCCGCCATCTGACCATCCTTGGAATGCGAAAAGGCGAGAATGAATATACCTATCCGGTCTATGAGCGTCAGCAGGCAGAGGAATTGTTAGACTGTCTGCGAAGCATAGCCCCCTATATCATCATTGACTGTGGCAGCCACATCGCCAACGATATCCTCTCGGCCATTGCGCTGATGGAGTCTGATGCAGTGCTGCGGCTGGTCAATTGTGATTTAAAATCCATCAGCTACCTCTCCAGTCAGCTTCCCCTGCTCAAAGAAAACCAGTGGGATGCGGATAAGCAGTATAAGGTAGCAAGCAACGTGCGTCCCAATGAAGCCAGCGACCACATCGAGCAGGTGCTGGGAAGTGTGACCTTTCAGTTGCCCCATTCGCTGGAGCTGGCGGCACAGGTTCTGGAGGGAAATCTGTTTAAGGAACTGAGCTTAAAAGACAGCCGCGGGTATCGCAAAAACCTGGAAGCCATCACAAAGGAGGTGTTCGGATGTTAGGGGAAAACCGGAGCAAAGCCGCATTTTCAGCGGGTTCTAAGGAATGTGTTCGGGAAGAAAAACCGCTGTTTGAAAGCAGTGAATCTTTCTCGGAAGCCCGGAAAAAATCGGAACACCTGCAGATTACCCCGGACGATCCGGCAGGGGAAAAAACATGGCCGGTAGCGCAGAAGGAAGAAGTGCCTGCAGAGCCGAAGCAGTCTGAGATAAGAAAGCCAGAACCAAAGCAGTCAGCATCAAAGCTGCCGGAAAGAGATACACCGGCTCCAAGGCTGGCCGCACCGGAAAAAGCCCGGACACTCCGCACCCACGACCTGTTTTTTGCGGCAGAAGATAAGAGCCGGGAGTTTGCCTCTGTACTGCGGGAGGTGCAGGCATACCTTTCCAAAGAGTACAGCAGTCTGGTAACAGAGGATACCACCGATGAGGTGAAGGTACAGATCCGCCGCTTTGCCGGAAAGTATATTCAGGATCACCGCATTGCTGTGGAGGGGATGACCACCGACCAGCTCATTGACGGGATCTATTCCGAAATGGCGGAGTTTGGCTTCCTGACCAAGTACATTTATGGGGAGGGCATTGAGGAAATCGATGTGAATGCCTGGGACGATGTGGAAGTGCAGTACTCCGGAGGCATCACAGAAAAGCTGACGGAGCATTTTGACAGCCCGGAACACGCCATCAACGTGGTGCGCCGGATACTTCATGTATCCGGCATGGTGCTGGATGATGCCAGTCCAAGCGTTCTTGGGCATCTTTCCAAGAACATCAGAATTGCGGTATTAAAAAGCCCCATTGTGGATGAAGATGTGGGGGTGGCTACTTCCATCCGAATCGTCAATCCCCAGAGCATGAAAAAAGAGGATTTTGTAAGAGGCGGGACAGCCACCGGACAGATGCTGGACTTTTTATCGGAATGTATCCGCTATGGCATTTCGGTATGTGTGGCAGGAGCCACCAGCTCCGGAAAAACCACGCTGCTTGGGTGGTTACTTACAACCATTCCGGACAGCAAACGTATCTACAGCATTGAAAACGGTTCCCGTGAGCTGGCGCTGGTACGCAGGGATGAGAAAGGACGTGTGAAAAACTCTGTCATCCATACCCTGACACGGGACAGTGAAAATGAGCGCCAGCGGGTAGATCAGATTGCACTGCTTGACATGGCCCTGCGGTTTAATCCGGATGTGATTGTGGTAGGTGAGATGCGCGGACCGGAGGCTAATGCCGCTCAGGAGGCAGCCCGTACCGGCGTGGCGGTGGTCACCACCATCCATTCCATGAGCTGTGATGCCACTTACCGGCGTATGGTATCTTTGTGCAAACGAGCGGTAGATATGAGCGATGACACGCTGATGGGATTTGTGACGGAAGCCTATCCCATTGTGGCGTTCTGTAAACAGCTTGAAAATAAGGAGCGCCGCCTGATGGAGATCATGGAGTGCGAGATTCTGGCTGATGGCTCCCGGCGGTTTCGTCCGCTGTTCCAGTATCAGATCAGTGAGAACCGGATTGAGGATGGCAGATTTATCATTACCGGCGAGCACTGTCAGGTGAATCCCATCTCGGAAAGCCTTGCCCGCCGTCTGATGGAAAACGGGATGCCAAAGGAGATGCTGGCAAAGCTTCGCACCATCGGAAAGGAGGGAGAATCCCTATGACAGCAATCCAATTACTGGCCTGCGCAGGAATGATCGTGGGCGCTTTTTTGATTCTCGGATTAAAGCCGGTGGAGTTTACAGACAGTCTGTTTGCATTCCTGCTCTGGAAAAAAAGCAGCATCCGGGAGGATATACGGGCTTCAACCGGCAGAAAGAAAGCCGGCCCCTTAAAAAGGGAAATCATGGAGGCACAGGCGGTGCTGGAAATGACCGGGCGAAGCAGACGTTTTTCTCTGGTTTGTGCCGCTTCCCTGGCGTTGTTTTGTACAGGCGGTTCCATCGCTATCCTGCTGGGCAATTTTTTCATGGCTCCGGTTCTGGCGGTGGGGTTTATGTTCCTGCCCTTCTGGTATGTGAAGCTGACTGCCAACCACTATAAGAAAGACATTGCTGCGGAACTGGAAACAGCCCTGTCCGTGGTAACCACCGCCTATCTTCGTACAGAGGATATCGTGACAGCGGTGGATGAGAATATCGCTTACTTAAATCCTCCGGTTTCCAAAGTGTTCCGGGAATTTCTGATGCAGATCAAGCTGGTAAATCCAGATGTGGAGGCGGCACTGCGGACCATGAAAAGCCGCATTGACAATGAGGTGTTCCGGGAATGGTGCGATGCCCTGTGCGACTGCCAGCATGACCGCAGCCTGAAAACTACTCTGACCCCTATCGTAGCCAAACTTTCCGATATGCGCAATGTCAATGCAGAACTGGAATATCTGGTTGCGGAGCCAAGGAAAGAGTTCCTGATCATGGTGTTTTTTGTGGTAGGCAACATCCCGCTGATGCACCTGCTCAATCAAGAATGGTACGATGTTCTGATGCACACGCCGCTGGGACAGATTATTCTGGCTGTTACTGCAGCGGTTATTTTTATCTCGGCCAGCTTTGTGGTAAAGCTGACCCATCCCATCGAATACAGGAGGTGATGCCATGACGGGACTGTTATTTTTATTCGGGCTGTTCCTTGCCCTGGGGCTGTTCTTTCTGGCGGCATCCATCCTGCGGCTCCCCACCATAGGTACAGCCAAGGCCATGCTTGGAAATGTGAAACAGGAAAAAAAGGCAGCCAAAACCATAGAAACCTATCTGATGACCGTGGCAGTGCGGCTGGCGAAGTATATCCGCATGGATGAGTACAAACGCAGCCGGATGCACAACGTGTTAAAGGCCAGCGGCATGAACCTGACACCGGAGGTGTACCAGGCGTATGCCTTTGTGAAGGCTGGAGCGATTCTTCTGGGCGTGATTCCCTGTGTGTTTCTCCTGCCTCTTTTGTCGCCGGTTGTAATCATTTTGTCTCTGCTCACTTATTTTAAGGAAAGCCAGAAAGCAGATGAGCGGCTGAAGGCAAAACGGGATGAGATCGAGGGGGAACTGCCACGGCTGGTGGCAACCATTGAGCAGGAACTGAAAGCCAGCCGCAATGTTATTGGTATGTTGGAACGCTTTAAGGGAAATGCGGGGGCAGCCCTCACCGGGGAGCTGGATATCCTGTTAGCAGATATGCGCTCCTCCAACTATGAGGCAGCGCTGACCCGGTTTGAGGCAAGGCTTAATTCCCCCATGCTTTCTGACGTGGTGCGGGGACTGATTGGAGTGCTGCGTGGGGATGACAGCTCTGTGTATTTCCAGATGCTGGCCCACGACTTCAAACAGCTGGAGCTGCAGAGGCTCAAAGCCCAGGCGCAGAAAATCCCTCCCAAAATCAGGGTGTTTTCTTTTGCCATGCTGATGTGCTTTTTATTAACCTATCTGGTAATCATCGCTTATGTAGCGGTAACCAGTCTGGGTGGAATGTTTTAGGAAAGGAGAGAGGCGATGCGCTTAAAGGAATGGATCGAGAGTCATCCACAGAGCAGCTTTGACATGATGACACCGGGCGGCTATGTCTTTCTGACACCGAAGCAGGCAAAAGAGCTTTTGGAAGGAAAGGATATGAAAGCACATCTCGGTATTTCAGGATATGATATAACGGTATCTGCGGAGGAACTGCTTGCGCAGAACGTGGTAAATGTCAAATGGGACGGGGCTGTCTGTCATATGCTTACGGACTATATACAGAAAAGGGAACCGGAGCCGCCTGCTCCCGGACAGGGGGTGGTGATGTGCTGAAAAAACTAAAAGATAAGCTCAGATGCAGACGCGGGGAAGGCTATGTGGATGTGGTCGTGCTGGTTCTGTGTGCCATGCTGGTTTTGGCGCTGGCTATTCGGGTGCTGCCGGTGTTTATTGCCAAACAGCAGCTGGATACCTTTGCCACGGAACTGGTGAGGGAGGCTGAAATCTCCGGCAGGGTTGGTTTGGAAACCTCCCGGAGAGCTGCTGTTCTGCGTGAAAAAACAGGTCTTGACCCGGATATCACATGGTCGGCAGGCGGCAGGATACAGCTGAACAGTGAAGTGACGGTCTTTCTGACACTTCAGACCAACATCGGTTTATTTGGAGATTTTGGTTTGTTTCCTATCACGCTTCGGGCGCAGGCCACCGGAAAATCCGAAGTTTACTGGAAGTGAGGTGAGGACAGGCTTGCTTAAAAAACTAAGAATCATTTTGAAAGACAAAAGCGGAGTATCTTTTCCCCTGGTGATCGGCGTTACCCTGTCACTTCTGCTCATCTTTTGCGGCGTCAGTGAGTATTTCCGGCTTCAGATTATTGCTGCCGGTGTCCGGGATGCAGTGGAGGATGCCATCATTTCTACGGTAAATGATAATTACGCCGGGGTGTACCATGGTGTCCGGGAGGGATATTCAGGCGGATATATGCCTTACGGAGAAGGGGAATGGGAGGAAACGCTGGATGAAGGGGATATTTATGCCAGAATCGATGAGGTTCTCGGGACCAGAAAGAGCGGCGGGCGTCATGTGAAATTCGCAGGGGACAGCGGAAATGTTGTAGAATTTGCCTTGACGGATTTAAATGTAACGCTCCGCAATGCGCCTCTTGCGCCCTCTGATCCGGGAAATGCACAGCGTTTTGAAGCGGAGGCGGTCATCAGGCTGGAAGTTCCTGTCCGATTTGGCAGAAAACTCCTGCCATCCATGCACATCACTTTGCGGGTTCAGGCAGGTTATATTGAGGTATTCTAAAAAGATTCGGGAAGAATCAGGGAATTTAGTAGACTTTCAGGCGATGATGTAGTATGTGTGGTGTACAGGAAGAAAAGCAGCATGATTTCAGACAGGCGGCAGATGCTGCAGCTTGTCATAAGTACAAGGAGAGTTATACCGAAAAGAAGGAGGAGAGCGCATATGAAATGGACAGAAAAGAAAAAAAGAAACCTGACTGTGGCAGGAGGCATTGTGTTTGGAGTGATATTGGTGGCAGCCATCGCAATGCAGTTTGGAAAAACTCCGGTTACCGGGGATAAGATGGCGAAGGAGAGTCAGACGGATGTGGAGCTTGAGATAGATCCCGGAAAAACAGAAAGCGGAATGGAAAGCAAAGAAGAACCGGATGAAACGGAGCGTGATGTGGTAATTCGCCCCGATACCGGAGAAGGGACAACCGGTGCGGAGACAGAAAGGCCGGTGTACAGCCGTCCGGCCCAGACCGATCAGACCAAGCAGAGCATTCAACCGGAGGCAACAAAACCGGCGGCTCCCAGTGAGGAAGTACTGAAAGATCCGACACAAAAACCAGACGGGACTGTGGTGGATACCCCGCCGGAACCGGTAGACCATGAACAGGTAGAAACACCGGTCCAGACTGAGCCAGCACCTGGAGAGCCACAGGCCGGAGATACGAAAGATGGTCAGATTTATGTGCCGGGTTTTGGATGGGTAGAGAACCACGGAGGTGGTGGTTCCGGGACTACTGCAGAAGATATGTATGAAAATGGTAACAAGATCGGAAGCATGGACTGAAACATGAAATAAGGAAAGAAAGTCAGAAAGCATCGCAGAGTCAGGCGGTGCTTTTTGTTTGGAGGAATGAATGAAAATCAGAAAGAGAGTCAGACAGTTGTGTATGTTTGTTTTGCTTCTGAGCCTGTTCCTGTTCCAGAGCATTCCTGCCTATGCTGTGGGAGATGGAAATCTGGATGGCGGTGGTGGAGGCATGGGACAGGGAACCAGTCAGAACAGCTGGTCGCCGGGAAATGAAGGTGTGCGGGTAACCGTCATCCGGGCAGCGGACCGGGCGGTGGTAACAAGATCGGTTGACCTGACAAATAAGAAGCCTAAGATTGTGTATTCTTTTGGAAAAGTCAGCAAAGCGGCATATACACAGGGGACAGCGTTGTCCGTCAATACGGGCGCTTATGAATATGTGAATCCGGCTCAGTCGCTTCCCCGGATCATTAGTTCCAAAAGCCTTGGCGCGGCAAATATCGAAGCCATCAAAAGTTATTTCACAGATGAGCAGGTAGTCAGAAGCATTGCAGGCTTGACAGGAATGGATTTTGATACCTTGATAAACGGGGATTACCGGCTGTTAATTGAGCCAATCAGCTTTTTAAAATTTCAGGGAAATCTGATTGCCTGTACAGCAACCGAGGCAGCACTTTATGATGAGCAGACAAGCGGAAATGTGCGGGCAGTTCTTCCAACGGTTGGATTCCAGAACCTGCCTCTCTCTATGTTTTTGGAAACGCCGGACCTTGGCTATCCGGCGTGGGGAGGCCCAAGATCCGGTGTCCGGAGCAACAGGGAAATCAAGAGTTCTCTGGGCTTAGGCGTGGTGCGCTTCAATGAAGCACCTCCGGAACCGCCAGAGGTCAGTACTTATGACTATGAGTACCGTACCAACACAGAGGTCATTACCGCAGTGGATGTGAGCGGAGGCCAGAGTGATCCAGATGATCCGGTATCTGTCACATTTCATGTAGGAGGTCGCAGCTATACCGTGAACAATGTGTATTATCCGGAAGGAGACAGTCAGCTTGCGTGGATACGCTGGACAACGCCTGATACGCCCCAGACCATGACGATCACAGTCAATGTGCATGGAGGCGGATCTGTCACGGACGGAACCATTCTTGTGAATATCGTAGATCTGGATGAGAATCCTCCGCCGGATCCCAATGCTGATGATCGTAATGACGGATTTACAAGACCGGCAGTGCCGGATAATCCGCAGGTTACTTCAGCAAGCTGGGGTGTCTGGCGTCCCTGGTGGCAGCCTGACTGGATCTGGCACAGTGGAGATGAGGATGATGACGGATATTGGTGCGATCATGGATGGTGGGAGTTTGATTTTGACCGCTATAGTGCCAGCTTATCTGCAGATATGAGAATTATTCCGGATGAAAAATCCCCGACAGCCAGTGGCAGGACGATGAAGTCCGGCTATGGATTTAATGAAACAGTTACCACCCACGTCAGCACCAGCCAGAGTTCTGCAGTGACAGCGGCGCAGAATGCGGTAACTTACTTCCCGGAATTTCAATATGAGGAATACTGGAGGCTGCTTGAGCGGATGAGCGGCGGCTACGATATGACCCATGAATTTAAAGAAAACCGCTACAGCACTTATAACCGGCGTACCCATTTCACACCAATCTGGTATCCGGATGGAAGCTATATGCCTTATACCTGGCTGATTGACTGCTGGACACGTGCGACTCGTTCGTAACTGAAAAGGTTACGCACAAGTCTGCATTTTCTTTTATAAATTTTATGTAATGCAGTTCTTGGAGAACTGATATTTCAATGAGTGGAATGATGGGGTAACGCCCTGAAACGCTCACCCTGATACTCCGATATGCGTTAGCTTGGCAAAAAGCAAAGCGTATAAAGCTCGGTGAAGTCGGCTGAAAGCTACCGTAACTTCAATATAATTTTTTTGGAAACGAAAGCTGCCCAGAGGTGGGTGGTGTAGCCGATAGGTCGGGGGTCTATAAAATGCCTATGGTTAGAATGTGTTAATCAACACTGACGAAAATCCGAATGTACGGGTCTATAAGGCTGAACATATAGAAATGTATGTGAAACTACGGTTTGGCATATGGGGTAAAGTAAAACTGTCGTCCTATGAAATACCCTATACCGTTACAGGCGGTATCAAGTATGCAGGCTCAGAGGATTACCTAAGGGCAATAATGTAAAGATAGGAATATCGGAACGAGGAAA
Source organism: Lachnospiraceae bacterium (assembly GCA_030825115.1). GTDB lineage: Bacteria > Bacillota > Clostridia > Lachnospirales > Lachnospiraceae > Brotaphodocola. The sequence goes on along the minus strand of JAPJQL010000031.1, from coordinate 24,981 downwards.
GGTCAGAACGCAGAGAGTTTGTCCTCTATGAAGCGGTGTCAGGGAAAGTGATTTTCATATAACCTGATTTTATCTGACTGAGAGTAGTGGCACGACCTGTGAAGCGGTGATAATAAGCCGTGGAGGAATAGCCACAAGTCACCAAAATTACACAAAAAAAACAAGCACTAACAAATCAAAGGTTCGAGTATGACTAAGAAAAGCAAATCCAGAATGAAGGGATTTACTGACTTTGACAGGATTGCGAACACCGAAGAAAGCATATCTGCGAAATGCTGAATACTATGACTTTCAAAATGTACTTGATAACCTGTATGCCTTAAGCAAGAAAGAAATGATATTTACGGATTTGATGAAATATATCAGTTCGGAACAAAACATCAGGCTGGCATATCGGAACATTAAGGGCAATACAGGGAGCAGGACGGCAGGAGCGGATAACAAAACAATTTCCCATCTTGCAAAATGGGAGATATCAGCACTGATACAACATATCCAGAAGAAACTGAATTACTACCAACCACAAAAAGTCCGCAGGGTGGAAATACCAAAAGGAAATGGAAAGACAAGACCTCTTGGAATACCAACCATTATGGACAGGCTCATTCAACAATGTATCTTACAGGTATTAGAGCCGGTTTGTGAGGCAAAATTCTTTGAGAGAAGCAATGGTTTCAGACCAAACAGAAATGCAGAGCAGGCAATGGCGCAGGCTTACAAATGTATTCAAATACAGCACTTATACTTCGTGGTGGATATTGATATTAAAGGATTCTTCGATAATGTAAATCACGGAAAGCTGCTGAAACAGATGTGGGCTATGGGTATCAGGGATAAGAAGCTATTAACAATTATCTCCTGTATGCTAAAAGCAGAGGTTGCCGGAATTGGTTTCCCTGACAAGGGAACGCCACAGGGAGGAATTATTTCTCCCCTGCTATCCAATATCGTATTAAATGAATTGGATTGGTGGATAGCGAGCCAGTTTGAACGAATGCCTACAAAGCGTCAGTACAGTCAGCAAATAGCAAAAAATGGAACTGAAATCAGAGGGCATGTTTATAGCTCCCTGCGCAAGTATACCAATCTCAAAGAGTGCTTCATCGTCCGTTACGCAGATGATTTTAAAATATTCTGCCGTAGTAAGAATGATGCGGACAAGATGTTTATTGCGACAAAATGTGGTTAAAAGAACGATTAGGGCTTGAAATCAGTCCTGAAAAGTCAAAGGTGGTAAATCTGAAAAGAAGCTATTCCGAATTTTTGGGATTGAAGCTGAAAGCTACCCCAAAGGGCAAACAGCCAAACGGGGAAACACGGTATGTTGTTCAATCAAAACTAAATGATAAATCAATGAAAGAGATTGCAGAAAAGCTGAAAAGCGGCATTAAGGAGATTCAAAAACCTGCGAATGACGCAGAAGAATACAAGGCTGTTATGCGGTACAATTCAATGATAATCGGCTGGCACACTTATTACAGGATTGCCACTGATGTCAACCTTGACCTAAACAAATATGCTTTCTTAGTACACCGAGCCTTAAAAAGAAGATTGAAAGACCGTTTAAAAAGAACTTCAGATGTTCCATTGTCTCCGTTCCTAAAAGCAAAGTATGGAAAGAGCAGGCAGTTACGATATGTGAAAAAGCACCCTATACTCCCCATTGGCTACATCAAACACTCGAATCCGATGTTTAAAAAGAAAATCATCAATAAGTTTACAGCCGAGGGAAGAACAGAAATTCATAAACAGTTAGAAAACATTAATATGGGGGTCCTGCATTATCTCATGCTTAATCCCGATATGGGGAAAAGCATTGAGTACAATGACAACCGGCTGTCGCTATACAGCGCACAGCAGGGAAAATGTGCAGTCACAAAGAAACCGCTTGAACTTGGTGATATTCATTGTCATCATAAAATCTCCCGAAAACTGGGTGGAGATGACAAATACCAAAATTTAGTGATAGTCAGCGAAGATGTTCACATACTTATTCATGCTACAACAGCGGAGATAATTATAACGTATTTAGGGAAATTGAAACTTGATAAACGGCAGTTAAGTAAGGTTAATTCCTTGCGCAGGCTTCTGCAATTAGAAGCAATTAAGCAATCTTGAAAGTTATGTGTATTGTGTAAATGAATTTTGGTGATGGAGCGCCGTATGAGCTGAAAGGCTCACGTACGGTGTGGGTCGGGGGAAAAGGCGGAGATAATATCAAGGTCTTACCTATCGACATCAGCCGGGATGCTTTCCATGAATCTGACGGATGCCCTTACGATTGACGGAAACCTGTGGAGTGACTGGCACATCGCACCCCAGTTTCCAGAGTAAGGAGGTCAGTCTATGGCATATGAAAGAATGGATAAACCTGCCGGATCTGTTTACCACTACACCAGGCGGGAGAATGTTCCCGCTATCCTTAAGGACGGACGTATCCGGCGCATGGGTGACATAGAGTGCTGGGTGTGTACGTCTCTGGAGGATACACTGGCCCTGATGCGGGATACGGTTATGAAGGAGGGAAGGCCCTATTATAAGGCGGGCGGGATACTGGGACATTACCCCAGATTTGTGCCGGAGGATTATGTGATTCTGAAGCTGGAACCCCGCTATCAGAACGGTCAGTGGGTACGCTGGAATCAGGAAGTGCCGCCGGGTAGCCCGCCGGAACTTGTAGAGGCCGCCCATGTGTTCAGCCAAAGAAAATTGGGATATCGGGGCAATCTGAAATTCTATTCCCATCCGGAAATCATAGAGATAGCTCTCCTGCTGGCAGAACAGAGCCATCAGCAGGTGCTTTCCATGTAACAAATAACAGCAGAAAAAGAACAAAGACTGCAAAGCCGGAACGAATACCGGCTCTGTGGTCTTTTCTTTTTCCCCGATCAAAAACGAAGGGAGAACCTAAATGAAAATGAAGAAGCTTCTGTTACTCGTCTGCGCAGTTATGCTGATGACCTGCGTGTGCGGTGTTCCTGCTTATGCAGCCAGCGGAGATGTGGCGGGCGCCATTGAGGGAACCTGGGATACTGCTTCCCAGCAGATCAAGACGGTGGTGGACAACGTAGTGTTTCCTGCCATTGACCTGATCCTTGCGGTGTTCTTTTTTGCGAAGCTTGGAACCGCATACTTTGATTATCGGAAACATGGACAGTTTGAATGGGCGGCTCCCGCTATCCTGTTCGCCTGTCTAGTGTTTACGCTGACTGCCCCGCTTTATATCTGGCAGATTCTTGGAATGTAAAGGAGGAAGAAAATAATGGGATGCTGGGGAATTACAGCCTTTGAATCGGATGCGGGTCTGGATGCGGTGTGCTGCATCCGCAGAAGCCTGCCAAAGGATGGGAAGCTGGAACTGGATGCTGTGATACAACGGTTACAGCAGGATAGCTGGAACCGTCCTGCGGATGTGTCGGAGGGGATATCCCATACAAGCCCCATGGCACTGGCTGAGATGATGTTTCAGCTCATAGATCATGACCTGAGCAGGTTAGATTATCCGGATGAAGGTGTGGGCAAAGATAAGAAGTTTGGCATCCTTACTTCTTTTCAGGCATCGAAAGATGCACTGCAATGGCTGAGGGATTATCTGTCCGGTACGCTGCAGAGTGCAGTTGAAAATGCCAGGCAGAAAGGAGACTGGGGCGGCTGGTTTCAAAAGAAGGATTGGGAGAGATGGAAGGAGCATATGGCATCGCTGGTGGAACATCTGGACAATCTTCTGGCATTGCCGGGAGATACCATGGATTTGCTGACCGTACAGCAGCCGGAAAATGGGCAGATCATGGGATAACAGGAGGGGTGTGTGATGACTGTTTTTGAACAGGAGCTTCATAAGCTCTTTGGAAATAACAAAGTGTTTGAGGAAACCCGTATCGTTGGAAATACCTGCTATGGCATGCTGACGGATAACATCCGGGTAAAGATCAATTTTCAGACAGGTGGAGTTGCAGATCACTATGACCGGCTGAAGGTCACGTTACTGAACCGGAATGAAGGACCGATTGACAACATGGTAATACGGTTCTGTGATTTGTGGGGCAGGAAGCAGGTCAGCAATCCGAACTTTAAAGACGGAATAGCGCCGCATCTCTGGAGTGGATATGGAGAGGTAAGCTGGTATGTGTATCAGCCCACAAAAGCAGATTATCGGCAGCTTACAGAGGCGGTCAGCACTTATCTGGATGTTTTCCGGGAACCGGTACAGGAGCCGCAGATGGGGCAGAAAATGTGCTGACAGCTCTTAAGGCCAGTATCCTGGCCGGGAAGGAGTGAGGAACGTAAGTGTTTATATGGGACTTTGTTGCCGAAACGGTGCTTGGTCAGATCATCGACTGGATCTATGGCCAGATTGTTGGATTTTTAGGCGACTTCTTTATGCAGATGGGAAATATGGGAGCGGATCTGTTCGCAATGAGCTGGGTGCAGTCAATCGTTCTGTTTTTTTCTTATCTGGCGTGGGCGCTCTATGTCACAGGGCTTGTGGTGGCGGTGTTCGAATGTGGAATTGATTACCAGACCGGGCGCGGCAGCGTGAAGGAAACCGCTCTCAATGCCATCAAAGGTTTTTTGGCAGTCAGCCTGTTCACTACAGCACCAGTGGAACTTTATAAGTTATGCGTATCACTGCAGGGCAGCTTCACGGCAGGCATCACCGGATTGGGAGACGATTTTGGAACCGTGGCAGCAGGCATTGTGAATTCTTTGAAGGATGCAGGTACCTGGGAGGCTGCAGCCACTTCCGGGGTATTTGGCGGGCTGACCAGCATTACAAGCCCGGTACTGATGATATTCATCCTGATTCTCATGGGCTATGCCATTATCAAGGTGTTTTTCGCCAATTTAAAACGGGGCGGTATCTTACTGATCCAGATTGCGGTTGGCAGCCTGTATATGTTCAGCGTGCCGCGTGGCTATATTGACGGTTTTGTCAGCTGGAGCAAGCAGGTCATCGGTCTGTGCCTGACCGCATTTTTACAGGCAACGGTACTGGTTGCCGGGCTGATGGTGGTCAAGGATCAGGCGCTTTTGGGGCTGGGACTGATGCTTTCAGCCGGAGAAATTCCGCGTATTGCGGGGCAGTTCGGTCTGGATACCACCACCAGAGCCAATGTGATGGGAGCGGTCTATGCGGCACAGGGTGCGGTTAATTTAACCAGAACCATTGTGCAGACGGTAGCAAAATAAGAGAGGTGGTGACAGATTGAGCAATAACAAACTGGTCTATATCGCATCCCCCTATGCAGGGGATGTGGAGCAGAATGTGCGGTTTGCCAAAGCAGCCTGCCGCTATGCCATAGAGCAGGGGGCAACCCCCATTGCGGTGCATCTGTTGTATCCGCAGCTTTTGGACGATGGTATCCATGCGGAGCGTGAAGTAGGACTTCAAATGGGGTTGCGGGTGCTGGAAGCTTGCGATGAATTGTGGGTGTGCGGGATGCACATCTCAAAGGGGATGGAGGCAGAGATTTTCGCCGCCGGACAGATGGGGATTCCGGTACGCAGGCTTCCTAACATTTCTCTGGAAGTGCCGGAGCAGAACTATGCCATGGTGATGGGATGCTGACGATGGGCAGCCTGTTCGATGGGATCGGAGGGTTTCCGCTGGCAGCCACCCATTATGGGATTACACCTGTATGGGCCAGCGAGATCGAAGCGTTTCCCATGGAGGTAACCAGGATACGGTTCCCGGACATGACCCATGTGGGGGATATCACGAAGCTGGATGGCAGGAAGCTTCCGCCTGTGGATGTGATCTGCGGCGGCTCGCCCTGTCAGGATTTATCGGTGGCGGGGCATCGCCGGGGGCTTGCGGGAGAACGCTCCGGCCTGTTTATGGAACAGGTAAGAATCGTAAAAGAAATGAGGGATGCAGATGAGCGAAGAAATGTACCAGCTCACCTTGTTCGACCTCGATACATGGTGTGGGAAAACGTCCCCGGAGCCTTCTCTTCCGCAGAAGGCGAAGATTTCCGGGCGGTCCTCGAAGAAATTGTCCGCATTAAGGATGGCGCCTGTCATGTTCCTCGACCTGACTCCGGGCGCTGGGAATCTGCTGGGGGAATCATTCTGGGAAACCACTTCAGCCTGGCTTGGAGAGTACTCGACGCTCAATACTGGGGAGTCGCCCAGCGTCGCCGTCGTATCTTCCTTGTCGCAGATTTTGGAGGACTCACCGCACCTGAAATATTATTTAAGCAGGAAAGCCTGTTTGGGAATCCTGCGGAGGTCGGAAAAGAGGGGCAAGGAACTGCCGCCCCAGCTCAGGGAAGCCCTGATGATACAGTCGGGGCAAAAGGCATAACAGCAGAAAAAGAAAACAGGGAAATCTTTGCGTTTCACATCAACCAGAGAGAGGAAACCATCGACCTGGGCGGTGTTTCCGGTGCGCTGTTAGCAACCCGAAATATGCAGATGCAGACGTTTATCTCAGAGAAAAAAGACACGCAGCCTCTGCTATGTCTGAACGATCAGGGCGGAGAACGGCTGGATGTGCTGGAAGAAGTAACACCCACCCTGCGGGCAGGCATGGGCGGGCATCCGCCGCTGGTGCCGCAGACATATACGGCGGGTGTGATAAGCAAAGGAAACGGTGACTGTTTTTTGACACCGGAGGTTCACACATCTCTTTGCGGTGGAAGCGGACAGGCAGGGCAGGGGTATCCCTGTATTCTGTGCTTGAACGATCAGGGCGGCAGCGTAATGGAATGTTCAGAAGATGTTTCCGGAACGCTCCGCGCCCAGGAGCATGGGCATCAGCCATTGGTGCTGGCTACCCAGCAGGGAGGTGCAGAGATTGGCGTTGGTGTGTGTCCGGCCATTACCGCAGCAGCAGGGATGAGTGGAAACAACCAGCCGGTACTGTTTGAAAACCATGGTATCGATTCACGGTACACGGGTCCCCATGCGGTTGCCCCCACCATGTCCGCCCGCTATGGGACGGGAGGAAATAATGTCCCGCTGGTTTCGCAGGAGGCGGAGAGCTTCTGTATCGCAGGGAACATCATAGACCGCCAGCCGGAGAACGGAGGGAACGGGTTTGGATTTCAGGCGGATATCGCTTATACACTGACTGGGATGGACCGTCATGCGGTATTTTCCCGCCAGAGAAGTGATGAATTTTTAGAAAACGAAGTGTCTGCCACACAGAGTGCCAGACAGCATAAGGATGCCACAGACCTGATTGCCCAGCCTTATCAACAGATCGTTGGCACGCTGTGCATGGATGATGGCAAAGGGATCAATAACCAGTATGTAGATCAGGACAAGTGTGTTGTGGAGAACCGGAACCTGATCCGCCGCCTGACTCCTCTGGAGTGTGAGAGGCTTCAGGGCTTTCCCGATGGCTGGACGGATATCCCCAGTGCCTCGGACAGCGCCCGCTATAAAGCATTGGGAAACAGTGTAGCGATTCCGTGTGTGGACTTTGTCCTGCGCGGCATCGCTTACTTTTTACGCAGGATCAGGGAGGAATGCCCTGACTTTCTATAACATTGGTACATCTGCTTCGTTTCGGAAGCAATCCTTGTTGGGTATGGTCATAGCTATTCCATCACATTGTCGATATACTTGGGGTACAAAAAAGAAAGGAAGGAGCCTTATTTTATGGAAATCAAACGTAAAAATTTATGCGCCATGATTCCGGAAGAAGTCCACACCAGAGTGCGTGAGGAACAGGAACAGATGGGGCTGAAGCTGAACGAGTATGTCGAAATGATCATCAAAGAACACTTTGAGAAAGGGGAAAAAATTATGGCAAACGGAACAAGGACACTGGCATTTCAGGTATCGGAGGAACTGTTCGCAAGGATTAAAGAACACTTAAAACTTACAGGACAGAGCCAGAAAGAGTTTGTCATCGGTCTGATTGAACAGGCGCTGGCACAGAAAGCAGACCAGGCAGAGCCGGTAGGAAACGAGCAGCCGGATGAAGCAGGAACAGAAAATGAATAATTATAAAACCATCTAAAGCCGCCAGAGCCAAAAGCCCTGGCGGTTCTTCCTTGGAGGTGAAGCAAGCTATGTATATTTACCCTGACAACCTGAAGTCCAAAGCAACCCTGTGGATCTGGCAGCTTCGGGATATCGGCATCATCGGTGTGTGCGCGCTGGTATCGATCCTTGCACTGACACAGGCAAATTTCTTTCCGCCCATTGTGGTGACGGCAGTTTATGCCTTTCTGACGATCCGCTTTGAGGATACCAGCATCATGGACTTTATCAGATATGCCTGCGGTTTTTTCTTTACCAGGCAACAGCTTTTTGAATGGAGGTACGGAGCGTGAGCAGAAAAGCAGAGAAGAAAGAGGCGAAGCAGAAAGCCTCCACCCGTCAGCTCATCGGAGCCATGGCAATCACTGATTACAGCCTTGTGACCTATAAGGAAGGCGAGCTGGTGTATTTCATTGTGAAACCCTCAAACATTTCTGTGCTGTCGGAGGCCAGTGTTGGCGCCAGGATTTATGCGCTGATGACGGTTTTGAAAGGCGTAGCCGAGATTGAAATGCTGTGCTTAAACAGCAGGGAGAGCTTCGAGGATAACAAGTCTTTCCTGCGGTCACGGATGGAACAGGAGGACAATCCCATTGTGCGAAAGCTTCTGGAGAAAGACCAGACTCACTTAGACCGTATTCAGGTACAGATGGCAACAGCCCGCGAATTTCTCATCATTGTGCGTCTTCGGGGAGAAAAGGAGTCCGAGGTGCTTCCCTATCTTTCTCGTATTGAGAAATCCCTAAAGGAGCAGGGATTCTCCGTAAAGCGGGCGGACAGCGAGGATATCAAGCGGATTCTGGCTGTTTATTATGAGCAGAATGTCACAACGGAACGTTTTGAGGACTTCGATGGCGAGCGCTGGATTATCCCGGATGATTAAGGTTTCAAAGTGTGCTGATTTATGGTATCTTGTGTCTGAAAGGACGGGATAACCTATGGACTATGAGAGATTGCAGCACAAGAAAGAACTGTTTGACCAGAAAGAGGAAACAATATCAAGAGAACTGCTGGAGCATATGGAACAAGAATTTGAGGATCAATTTATCTATGATTCTATGGCGCTATCCGGTAGTACACTGACGCTGGAGGAAACAAAGACCATTCTTGCAGAACAGCGACAAAAGGAATCATCAGAAAAAGAAACCAAATAATTATGAGCAGGTGCCGGATGCAGAAATGTATCCGGTATTTGTATGCGCAAAATACAGGAGGTGTCTATTTGAGAAAAACGAAAGCTGCCCAGGCAGCATCCCCGGAGGATGTGCGTATCCAGACCTTTCTGGATATGATCGCCCCCTCCGTCATTAAATTTGAAACCGACCATTTCATCTGCGGCAACACTTACCGCTGTGTGTGGGCGCTGAGAGAATACCCCACAGCCACGGATGAGCAGGCAATCCTGTCCCATCTGGGGGAGAAGGACGGTGTTACCCTGCGGATTTATACTCGCCATGTGACTCCTGTGGAGGAAAAGAAGATCATCAGCAACGCCGCCAATAAAAACCGCATGGACAGGAGCAATACAAACGACTTACAGCAGACGGTGCAGGCAGAATCCAATCTGCAGGACGTAGCTACGATTGTGGCGCAGATGCACCGGAACCGGGAACCGCTTCTGCATACGGCGGTTTATCTGGAACTGTGCGCCCATGACCTGGATCAGCTGAAATTACTGCAGACGGAGGTGCTGACAGAGCTGATCCGCTCCAAGCTGAACGTAGACCGGCTGATGCTGCGCCAGCAACAGGGATTCCAGTGCGTCATGCCTACCGGCTTTAATCTGTTCCGGGATCAGTTCGAGCGTGTGCTGCCGGCCAGCAGCGTGGCAAATCTGTATCCCTTTAACTACAGCGGCAAGACGGATCCACATGGATTTTATATTGGCAGGGATAAGTTTGGAAGCAACGTGCTGGTGGATTTCAACCGCCGGGCGGATGATAAGACCAATGCCAATATCCTGATCCTTGGAAACTCCGGTCAGGGCAAGAGCTATTTATTGAAGCTCCTGCTGACCAATATGCGGGAGGCAGGCATGAAGGTCTGCGCCCTTGACCCGGAGATGGAGTACGAGGATCTGACCAACAATCTGGGCGGCTGTTTTATCGATTTGATGTCCGGCGAGTACCTGATCAATCCTCTGGAACCGAAAATATGGGATGATGCGGGAAGCCCGGAGGACATGGAGGCTCCCCAGACCTTCCGCATCCGGGCCAGACTTTCCCAGCATATCAGCTTCTTAAAGGATTTCTTCCGCACCTATAAGGACTTTAGTGACCGGGAAATTGATGTGATTGAGATTATGCTCCAGAAGCTGTATGCCGGATGGGGAATGACCGACCAGACAGACTTTACACGGCTGGGACCGCAGGAATACCCTGTCCTTGCGGATTTATATACCCTGATTGAGAAGGAATATAAAGAGTTTGATGAGAAGAAGCGACAGCTCTATACAGCTGAAATGCTCCAGAGCATCCTGCTGGGATTAAACTCCATGTGCGTGGGTTCTGAGAGTAAGTTTTTTAACGGTCATACCAATATCACGGATTCCAGTTTTGTAACCTTTGGCGTCAAAGGGCTTCTGCAGGCCAGCAGGAGCCTGAAGGATTCCCTGCTGTTTAACACGCTATCTTTTATGTCCAACGAACTGTTGACTGAGGGCAATACGGTGGCCAGCCTGGATGAGTTCTATCTGTTTTTGTCGAACCTGACTGCAGTGGAGTATGTCCGCAACTTTGAAAAGCGTGTCCGCAAAAAGGATTCGGCAGTTATCATCGCCAGCCAGAACCTGGAGGATTTCAATCTGGAAGGTGTCCGTGAGTATACAAAGCCTTTGTTTTCCATCCCTACCCATCAGTTTTTATTCAATGCCGGAAGCATTGATGCCAAGTTTTATACGGATACTTTGCAACTGGAGGACAGTGAATATAACCTGATCCGCTACCCACAGAGAGGCGTGTGCCTTTATAAATGCGGCAATGAACGCTACAACCTGATGGTCCATGCACCGGAGCATAAAGCGAAACTGTTTGGTAAAGCGGGCGGCAGATAAGGGGGTGACGGCACATGGATCTGAAAGACCAGCGTTTCGGCATAGAGATTGAAATGACCGGCGTTACCAGACAGATGGCAGCTGAGGTAACAGCCCAATACTTTGGCACATCAGTCCGTTATCTTGGGACTCATTATAATACCTATGCCGCGATTGACAGTCAGGGGCGTCAGTGGAAATTTATGAGTGATGGCAGTATTACCCCACAGCGGAAAGTAGGGGAGCGTAAGGTGATGGCAGATAATGCATATAAGACAGAGATGGTCAGTCCTATCTGCCGGTATGAAGATATCGTTACGATCCAGCAGATTATCCGCAAATTGAAAGAAGCCGGGGCAATTACCAATAGCAGCTGCGGCATCCATGTGCATATCGATGCCTCCCCTTTTGATGCAAGAACCCTGCGGAACATTACCAACATCATGGCTGCGAAAGAGGACTTGATTTATAAGGCTCTGAAAGTTTCTGTATCACGCGAGCACAGCTATTGCAGGAAGGTGGAACAGCGTTTTCTGGATGACTTGAATGCCAGAAAGCCCCGTTCCATGGCAGAAGTAGAGCGGATCTGGTATGACGGGGAGAGCAGGAGTTATTCCCATTATGATGACAGCCGCTATCATTGCCTGAACCTTCACAGTGTATTTCAGAAAGGGACTGTGGAATTCCGTCTGTTTAATGGGACGCTTCATGCCGGGAAGATCAAAGCGTATATCCAGTTTTGTCTGGCAATCGGCGCACAGGCTCTGAACCAGAGATGTGCCAGCCGTCGCAAGACACAGACCACTAATGAGAAGTATACCTTCCGCACCTGGCTGCTCCGGCTTGGGTTAAATGGGGATGAGTTTGCCACTGCCCGTCAGCATCTGCTGGCAAATCTGCCCGGCTGTATTGCGTGGCGGGATCCAGCACAGGCGGAAGCACAAAAGGAACGGTTAAGACAGAAAAGAGAAGAGGAACGGGAGCAGATCCTCCGGCAGTCAGAGGAAAGACAGGAGGAAGTTATGGAACCGGAAGAAGCAGAACAGGCCGAGGCAGAAGCCCCGGCTTTTACCATGTCTATGTGAAGGAGAATTTTATGAGTAAAAAACCAACACTGTATGTAGCCTATGGCAGCAACATGAACCTGCCGCAAATGGCTCTTCGCTGTCCCACGGCGGAAGTGGTGGCAACCAGTGAACTGAAAGACTTTGAACTGTTATTCCGCGGCAGTCGCAGCAGCGCAGTGGCTACGGTGGAACCCAAGGAGGGCAGTTCTGTTCCTGTGCTGCTCTGGAAGATCAGGGAAAAGGATGAGGCTTCTCTTGACCGGTACGAGGGATATCCCCATTTTTATGACAAACAGCACGTGGAGGTAGAGCTGGATGGAAAGGTGGTGTCTGCAATGGTGTATATCATGACACCAGGGCATGAGTTTGGCATGCCATCAGACTGGTATGCCGATGTAATCCGGCAGGGCTACGAAACAGCGGGGCTGGATGTGCAGGTGCTGACAGATGCCATCGACCATGCCTGGGAGCTGTTTGCGGAGCAGAGGCAGTCAAGATTGCAGTCCATGTTCGGCATGGGAGGATGGGAGCAGCAAAAATAACAGCCGCATCATTTTCAGATGCGGCTTACTGTTCGGACAGATGAAGTGATTTCACATATGCACCCAGCAGCTCTTCCACATAGGGAAGATATCTGGGATCGAGACCGGAAAGCATGGCATGGATGGTGGTAAGATCCCCCTGTTCTTCCCTGCCAAAGAGGATATAGTCAGCAGAAGTCCCAAGTGCTCTGCAGAGTTTTATCAGGGTTTCTGCTGTGAAGCTGCCCGCACCAAGCTCGATGGTGCCGATAAAGGAGCTGGCTAAGTCCGCTTTTTCTGCAAGTGTTTCACGGGAATATCCCAGTGCCTCGCGGGTTTTCCGGATACGTCCCCCGATTTCCACATTTAACTGTTTTTTCAAGCTGCCACCATCCTTTCAACCTCTATAGAGATAGTTTATCTCACTCAATCGAATATAAACATCATTGATACAGGTTGAAAAATAACCTTGATAGAGTATAATTGAGAACACCAAAAGAGGATATCAGGAGGGTGTGCATGAATCAGGACAGTATCCGGTGCTATGTCGGTCAGTGTCTGCAGCATCTGTTGTGGACAGGGAAATGCTTCCGAAATCAAAAGAGAAAACAAATTTATCCGGCGTAAAAGCAGGCTTCCGGCAGGGGGCAGCTTTTTGCGCCCCTGAAAGGAGGAACCGCATATGGCAGCATCAGCTGCTGTGCTGGCTGCGAAGGCTGTCCTTATCGCAGCAACGGACAAGCGTACCTGGACAGCCGCCGCTTCCGTGGTGGCGGCTGTTCTGACTCCGTTTATTTTAATCATCGTGGTGATTTTAAGTGCCTTATCCGGGACTTCAAGTCACAACAATGCCGCCGTGGATTTGACCTTTCACGGCGGTTATTTATCTTCTAAGCTCCCAGCAGACTACCGGATGTACATTGAAAAAATGAGGGAGAGCTTTGTGGATCTGGATGCCGCTCTTGCGGATATCAACGCCATGAGCGAGGACGGGGAGGTGGATGCCTATCAGGTCAAAGCCATTTTTTACTCTCTGTTTTTCGGCGCGGATCAGCCCAGAATGGACAACGGCGACTACCGGAGTTTTGCAGACTGCTTTGTGATTTATGAAGAACGGCTAGATGAGGAGGAAGAACCTTATACGGTGGCTGTTCCGATTACAAATCTGGAAACGGTGTATGGAAACCTTGCCATACTGCTTGGAAAACCTGTGACTGCAGAAAATAAAAGCAATGCACAGCGCATCTATGTGCTGGCAAAGTACGGGCAGGTTTCGCCGGGAAGCGGTCTGCCGCCCGGAGAGGCGTTAGGGGACGGCAGCTATGCAGCTTTGATCGCAGAGGCAGAAAAATATCTGGGATATCCCTATGTGTGGGGCGGCTCTACACCCCAGACTTCCTTCGACTGCAGCGGTTTTGTGTGCTGGGTCTATACCCAGTCAGGCGTTTATAACCTGCCCCGTACCTCGGCTTCCGGCATCTATAATCAATGTGCCATAGTGCCGAGGGACGAAGCCCAGCCGGGAGATCTGGTGTTTTTTACAAAGACCTATGTGAGCAGCGGCCCCATCAGCCATGTGGGGATCTATGTGGGCGGAGGAAAAATGCTGCACTGCGGATCCCCGATTCAGTACACCAGCATCGAAACCAACTACTGGAGGGAGCACTTTTATGCTATGGGTCGTTTATCTAATTAAAGGAGGGAGACAGTATAAAAACAGTATTTGAACGCAAGCCGGATTTTTCATTCCGGGATTTTGTGGTAGAGAAAACCGTGGAGATTCCGGCGGCACAGTTTGAGGAAATGCTCCGGTATCCTTTGACGAATCAGGACTTTCTGAAGGAAAACCTTAAGACGATGTATCAGGATGGCAACGGTGTGTATCACTGTCTGCTGGTTACCGGTAGAGACAGGGCAGACGGTCTTTTGGTGGAAAGCGATGGTTCTTGCTATGCCAGATATGCCGCCTATGTGCCGCAGGCCAGAGCACTTCGTTACCCGGTTCTGGCAGAGCTGGAGCAGAAACTGACAGACGCGGTAGACTTTATCATCCAGGACGGAACCAGTCATACCAGCGAGGGTAACTGGATCTTGGACTTTGATGAGCTGGAGGAACAGACGGGTCTGGCTGTGTATGACAGACCGTTCCTGCAGGAGCTGATAGGAGATCTGCTCTGCAGCCGGCCGGAGGTGGCCGACCTTTCCATTGAGGATGGTCACTTTGATGTGACATATTATCTGGATTTTTGCCAGGGATATGAGAAAAAAGAAAAGCCGCAGCAGACTCTGCGTAAGCTGATTGCACAGGGAATTCCTGCAGACACCTATCTGGTGCATCCAAGGGATGTAGGATTTATTCCGGCGGGAAGGCTGGAGGCTTCGGATTTGGAATCTGGCATGCTGGAGGAGTGGAGCGACATCCTCGATGCAGAAATCATAGAGCTGGGGAGCGGAGGCTATGGACAGGAGTTTTTGCTGGAAGGGATTCCGGTGAACCGCCTGAGGGCTTTTGATGATTTCTTATCACAGTATGCACCCCGGATGTCTGCTCTGCCAACGGAAATCAAAATGTAAAGGAGGAAGCCCGATATGAAAAATACCACACTTACTGTAACCTTTAACACGGAAAAGCTGGACGCTCTGACATTCCACATGGAAAAGAAAAGCGCGGATTTACAGAATGAGCTGAATGAAACCATTCAGAAGCTGTATGAGAAATATGTGCCCCAGGCAACCCGTGAATACATCGATGACAAGGTGAGCCGGGATGCGGCAGGCAGGGAACGTCCCCGCCGCCCATCCAGACCGGTACCCCGACCAGCAGCGGAAGCTACGGCACAGGAGGAAGCAGAATGATGCCATGTCGGAATAAGGGCAGAAAAGCCCCCAGACAAAGGGCTGGGAGATGAGAAAACCCTGTCAGCCCCGTGTTGCCCCCTGTGAGCCGCTGTGTGGGCTTTTCGGGGGCAGGGTGGCATCCATGTACCCCTGCACCGGATTTCGCCAGCGTTGGGGCAATGTGGCCGAGAGATGCAAAAAGAGGTTTGAAACCCTCATGGAAGCTGGATTTGAGGGGAAAATGGCAGGGTCGAAACGTGTGCAGGTTAAAGGGCGGGTGGCTTTGAAAAGCCCCCTCGCCCGCTTCACACCGCCCGGCAAAGCCGAGCAGGACTGTTCGTCTGCACCCACAGATTTTAGTTTTCCTGAAACGGGTGGCGGAATGGAAGAAAAGCGAGGACATAGGGGGAGATTTTAGGTGGCTGCAGGAAAAACCGGCAGAACAGGAGGATGCGATGAGCGGAAATGCGGATAAAACCAAGTTTTCCATCCGGGTGGATACTCAGCTGGTGGAGCTGGCGGACGCTTATATCAAAGAGGGGCTTCAGCGGAATCGGACGGAGCTGATTGAGGAAGCCCTGCGGTTCTATCTGGGGTTCCTTACCGCAAAGAAAGCAGAGGACTATCTGCTCCAGTCCCTTTCCTCTGTGATGAGTGGAACGGTGCAGGACAGCGAGAACCGTCTGGCGCGGATGGATTTTAAGATTGCGGTGGAGCTCTCAAAGCTGGTTCATGTGATTGCGTACACACATGATGTTGACGAAGCTGCTTTGGGTAAACTACACTTAAAATGTCTGGAAGAAGTAAGACACATCAATGGTGCAGTTGCGTTTGAAGATGCATACAAATATCAAAAACGAGAAGTATAAATAGTGAGAAAATTTTGTTGGGATTGGCTATAGACTGTTGCCGGACATTGGCTTTATTGTGATTGGAAAAAGGAGTGATCTACGATGGACAGGAATGAAATTTATGAAATGGTTATTACGGAGATGAGTGAGGAAGCACTGCGGGAACGAAAGGAAAGCTGCAGCGAAAAAGAAAAGCAGCTTTACAAGGATGCATCTGAGCTGTCTCGCAAGAGGACGGATGTGCTGAAGCAGCTCTCGAAAGAGGATCAGCAGGTGCTGGAGGATTACCTGGCAAAGATAAATCTGATAGCGGAGCATGAGTGCAGGCATCTCTATGTGCAGGGAGCAAAAGACTGTGTAGAGCTGTTAAAAAAGCTGGGTGTGCTGTAAGCAGCGATGGTAATAAAAAGGGACAAGCAGAACAGCCAGTACGGTTATTCTGCTTGTCCCTTTTCCGGAATCTCCTGCGGAGGTATGCTTGCTGGTTTGTTTTTCGGAGTGAGCCGGTCATACTGAATGATTTTCTCTCCGGTACTGACCGTAATCTTTTCTTTAAAGAGTAAAGTGAACTGAGGCTGTCCAATCGTATAATCTTTCTTTTCTTTCGGAAAAAAGGAACGGCAGAAAAATTGATTTTCTTCTGAAAGTTGATCTAAAAAGATATATACATCTGTATTTTCAAAATGCGTAGAAAGAAGGTATTCTGCCTCAATCAACGAAAACGTCTGTAGTTTTTTGTTATAGCGGAAAACCAGCTGATTGCTGTCTAAAAATGTTTCGATTTTATCAAAAGGCTGAATTCGCTTTTCAATTTCAGAAAAGTGTCGGCTTTTCATTAAGTCCTGTATGGAAAGCGTGCCGGAAAGGCAGTTCTGAAATACCTTTTCCCGATTTGCTCTGGCTACACGTAAATCACGAAGTTTATGAAGTCCAATCAGATGATGAAATTTTATGGGATCAAAAAGGATATTTAGTTCCACAGACTTTCCTTTTCGGCCAATGATAATATGATAGTTTATGTCGAGCAGGTGCTCAAATGCCAATGCGCATTTCTGCAAGTGATCCATGGAAATCCCCTTTCATAAAACAAAAACGCTCTGCATTTGCAGAGCGCTTTGCTTTGAGCATTTTCTTTCGGTAAAACACCTACTCCGGTTTGAGGTTTCACTGCACAACCCCTCTCGAAAGCTCTGTATAACAAGGCTTTCCGGTACGCTGTTATACTTCAACGCTTGGACAGACACACGCCGTTGCCTGTCTGGTACTATTATTATATGCCGGGCACAAAAATATGTCAAGAAAAACAAAAATATAAACGGAGGAATGATATGCCAAAGATAATTTTTACCTCCCGGTATGTGCGGGATGCTCCGCCTGCCCAGCTGGAAAACTATGTCCGTTATATCGGAACCCGTGAGGGTGTGGAGAAGGTCGATGAAAGTAAGCTGCTTCTCCCAGCCACCATCAATCAAAAAAATCTAATCCGTCAGCTCATCCGTGATATTCCGGCAGCCAAAGAAATGCTGGAGTACACGGATTTTTTGTTGCAGCCAACCATCGGGAATGCTTCGGAACTGATCTCCTGTGCGCTGGAACAGCACCTCGACCTGATCGGCAAGCGGGAAAACTACGTGGATTACATTGCGAACCGTCCCCGTGTGGAGCGTGTAGGTGAGCATGGACTCTTTACCGATGCAGGACAGTCAGTGGTACTGGCAAAGGTGCAGGGTGAGGTGGCAAAACACAAAGGCGCTGTATGGACCCATGTGGTTTCCCTGCGGCGGGAGGATGCGGCGAGGCTTGGCTATGACAGCGCAAAGCAGTGGATGGCTCTGCTTCGTTCCAAGCGGGCCATGCTCTGCAAGCACATGAGGATTGACAGTGAAAATCTCCGCTGGTATGCAGCCTTTCACAACGAGGGTCATCATCCCCATGTGCATCTGATGGTTTATTCAGCCAAGGACAATGACGGCTACCTGACGGAAAAATCCATCGAGGCCATGCGCTCGGAATTGGCACACGATATCTTCCGTCAGGATTTCGCACACCTCTATGACAAGCAGAATCAGGCACGCGCCGAATTGAAAACAGGTGCGGCAGATGTGATGAGAAAGATGATGAAAGAACTGCGCTCCGGCACGCTGGTAAACCCGGAAATCCAGGGGCAGATGATAAAGCTGTCAGAGCGGTTACAAAATACAGGCGGGAAAAAAGTCTATGGTTATCTCAAGCGGGATGTAAAGAACCTGATTGACCAAGTCGTGGATGAGCTGGCGAAGGACAGCCGGGTGGATGCTCTGTATCAGGCATGGGGAAAATGGCAGAATGAAATTCTGCTGACCTATCAAAACACGGTGCCGTCTTTGCCGCTCCTTTCCAGACAGCCCCAGTTTAAGAGCATCAAGAACATGGTAATTGCAGAAGCGATGAACCTTGGCAGGCATCAGGTTACCTTTGAAGATGAAACAGCTTCCTTCATAGAGTCGGATGATTTGCCAGAGCCGGAAAACGGTCAGGAGTTTTCAGAAGAAGCAATACCGGAATGGCAGGAGCAGGAATATACAAAGAGCAGAAGTGGAAAAAGCCGTGGTCAGAAATGGTGGAACGACGGGTATAAGGAAGCCCGTAAAAATCTTTATGGAAGCAAAGAGCAGGAACCGGACTTCGCAGAAGCCTTCCGCCTCTTTGTACTGGAAGCGCAATCCGGTAACGGACTGGCCATGCACGACCTGGGAAGGATGCTGGCAGACGGGCTGGGGCGGGAGATCGATCCTGCCGGTGCGCAGGAATGGTATGTCAAGGCACTGGCGGCGTTTCTGAAAGAGGAAAAGCATACAGAAGAAAAACAGCGTCCCTACCTGCAGTACCGCATCGGCAAGATGTTTGCCGCCGGTCTGGGAACCGAACAGGATTATGAAAAGGCAGCCCAGTGGTTTTCCAGGGCAGTGGCAGCAAACCACAAGTACGCGCAATATTCCCTTGCCGGATTGTATTACCGGGGACAGGGAGAGGAGCAGAGCTATGAGCAGGCGCACAATCTTTACAGATGTTCGGCGGAGCAGGGAAATCCCTATGCGGATTATGAACTGGCAAAAATGTACCGGGATGGGATTGGAACACAAAGGGATATAGGGCAGGCTGAAGCACACTTTCAAAATGCATTTTCGGGATTCTTTTCTCTGGAGGCAGACAGCCATGATGATAAACTCCAATATCGTCTGGGACAGATGCTCCACACAGGAACCGGTACGGGAAAAGACGATACAGCTGCCGCACACTATTGGGAATGTGCCGCCAGGCTTGGCAACGTGAACGCGCAATATGCTCTGGGTAAGCTGTGGCTGGAAAATGGTACCGGAGACCCGGAGCAGGCGGTTGCATGGATTACGAAAGCTGCCGAAAGCGGCAATGCCGCTGCCCAGTATGCATTGGGAAAAGTCTATCGTGATGGAATCCATGTGCCGCGGGATATGGAAAAGGCGGTGGAACTGTTTACCCAATCGGCAGAACAGGACAATGAATACGCAGCCTATCAGCTTGGCAAGCTCTATCTGGCCGGAGAGGACATTCCAAAGGATGTGGAGGCAGCGATACGCTGGCTGTCTTTTTCTTCTGACAGCGGGAATGCGTATGCCCAGTATGCTCTTGGCAAGGTTTTTCTGGCAGGAGAAGATGTGCCCAAGGATGTTAGAAAAGCGGTCAGTCTGTTCATGGAATCGGCAGAACAGAAAAACGAGTATGCGGCCTACCAGCTTGGAAAACTCTATCTGGCCGGAGAGGATATTCCGAAGGATGTGGATACCGCCATCCGCTGGCTTACGGAAGCAGCGGATCAGAATAACCAGTATGCACAGTACCTGTTGGGAAAGCTGTATCTCTGCGGTCGGGATGTGCCGCGGGACAGGGAAAAAGCTATCTTGTTTTTGCAGGCATCTGCCGCACAGGGAAATATCTACGTCCAGTTTTTCCTCGACCATCTGGACTCGTTTCGTGACCCGTCTGCTTTTCTGGCAGCCACCCGTCTGCTGCACCGGCTGGAGAATCTGTTCCGGGAGGACTATCAGAAAGCAGCTGGCGGCAGTCCATTCCACATCGACCGGAAGCGCAGGCGTAAGCTGGCGGAGAAGAAACAGGCGCAGGGACACAAACGGGATGACAGAGAACCCGTTCAACAGACTTTTTGACAGGAGGTGCATCATGTCAGGTTATGTTTATTTTACAGACGATCAGAAACAGCGGGCCAACGCGGTTGATCTGGAGGATTTTCTTGTGCGTCAGGGAGAGCGGCTTTTGCGTTCCGGCAGGGAGAAGCGTCTGGACAGCGACCACAGCATCACGGTGCGGGGGAATGAATGGTATGATCATGCCGCCGGGAAGGGCGGTCTTGCCATTGACTTTGTGCAGATGTTCTATGGCAGAAGCTTCCCGGATGCAGTTACCATGCTGTTAGGCGGGGAACAGGGGCAGCCATACCGCCCCAGGGAGCAGCGTGAGCCGGAACCGCCGAAGCCCTTTGTACTGCCCAAGGCCCATTCCGATATGCGCCGGGTGTTTGCCTATCTGACAAAAACCCGCTGTCTGGATCGAAACGTGGTTTCCGCATTTGCCAGGGCAAAGCTGATCTATGAGGACAGCCAGTATCACAACGCAGTGTTCGTAGGGGTGGATAAAGATGGGGTCGCCCGCCATGCCCATAAGCGGGGAACCTACACGCAGGGGGATGTGTTTAAGGGAAATGTGGACGGATGCGATCCGAAGTACAGCTTTCACTTTACCGGCCAGAGTGATACGGTTTATGTGTTTGAAGCGCCCATCGACCTGCTGTCCTTTATTTCCCTGTATCAGAAAGACTGGGAAAAACACAGTTATGTAGCGCTTTGCGGTGTGTCGGAACAGGCTTTAATCCAACACTTAGTTGATAACCCGCAGATACAAAAGATTGGTCTGTGCCTCGATCATGACAAGGCAGGCATTCAGGCCAGGGAACGGATCGGGAAAACTTTATCAGAGCGGGGATACAAAAATGTATTCTCGCTTTTTTCACGTCAAAAGGACTGGAATGAAGATCTGCAGGCACTGCGGGAGCAGGCTGCTTCGCAGATCACAGAACAGAAAAAGACCATGCAAATGGCTTGAAGGGAGGAAGTATGCAGACACAGCAAATCGTAATTCTTATCTGTATCGGTCTTGGGATGTTCGCCATCATCGGCGGGGTGTCTTTACTGGCAAACTACTATACCTTAAACGGGATTAAATCCAAAACGGTAGGAGATGGCCAGCATGGTACCGCGCGGTTTGCCACAGAAAAGGAAATCCGGGATACCTACAAACAGGTGCCATATGAACCGGAACGCTGGAGGAGGGGAGAAGCACTGCCCACAGAGCAGGGGCTGGTGGTGGGGTATAAAAAACGGGGAACCTCCGTCACCGCTTTGGTGGACAGCGGTGATATTCACTGTCTGATGATAGGTGCGGCGGGCGTTGGCAAGACCGCCAACTTTTTGTATCCCAACATCGAATATGCCTGTGCTTCCGGCATGAGCTGGCTCTGCACAGACACCAAGGGAGATCTGTTCCGTAACTATGCAGGAATCGCAAAAGACTGCTACGGATACCAGATTTCTGTGCTTGACCTGCGAAACCCCACCAGGTCAGATGGGGACAATATCCTGACGCTGGTGAGCAAGTACATGGACGAATATCTGGCACACCCGGAAAACCTGGCAGCCAAAGCAAAGGCGGAAAAGTATGCCAAGATTACAGCGAAGACCATCATCTGTTCTGACGGAGCGGAAGCCAGCAGTTACGGACAGAACGCATTCTTCTATGATGCCGCCGAAGGTCTGCTGGCTTCGGTGATTCTGCTGATTGCAGAGTTCTGTCCGACGGAGAAGCGCCATATCATTTCGGTGTTCAAGCTGATTCAGGATCTGCTGGCTCCCTCGCCGGTAAAGAACCGCAGCCTGTTCCAGCTTTTGATGGATAAGCTGCCGCCTACCCACAAGGCAAAGTGGTTTGCAGGCGCCGCTTTAAACAGTGCGGATCAGGCCATGGCTTCGGTGCTTTCCACAACCATGTCCCGGCTCAATGCCTTTCTGGATTCGGAAATGGAGCAGATCCTGTGCTTTGACAGTGCGCTGGATACGGAAACCTTCTGCACCAGCAAGTCCGCCATCTTCATTGTGCTGCCGGAAGAAGATAACACAAAGTACTTCATGGTGTCTTTGTTCCTCCAGCAGCTCTACCGGGAGATGCTCACCATTGCGGATGAGCATGGTGGCAAGCTGCCCAACCGGGTCATGGTATTTGCGGATGAAATCGGAACGATACCGAAAATAGAATCCATGGAGATGATGTTCTCCGCCGGACGTTCCCGCCAGATTTCCATGGTTCCCATCATCCAGAGCTTTGCACAGCTTCAGAAAAACTATGGGAAAGAGGGTTCCAGCATTATCATCGATAACTGTCAGGACATTTTGTTCGGCGGCTTTGCACCCAACTCAGAAAGTGCAGAGATTCTGTCAAAGGCACTGGGAAATCGAACCGTTTTGTCCGGTTCCGTCAGCAGAGGAAAGAATGATCCCAGCCAGAGCCTGCAGATGATCAGTCGCCCGCTCATGTCTCCGGATGAACTGAAAACGCTGCCGAAGGGGCATTTTATTTTGGCAAAGACCGGAAACTGTCCCATGCAGACACAGCTTCCCTTGTTCTTAAAGTGGGGGATTCGGTTTGGAGAAGCTTATGAAGTGGCAGAACAGGCAGCCCGACCGGTGACCTATGCGGACCGGTTTGAGCTGGAGCAGGAGATTCTGCGGAGAAGAGATGATTTTGATGCGGATGAGACAGACGAGGCGCCGCTCCCTCCAGCCGGCCGCAGCAGTTCCACCGGACAACTCCATTCCCCTGCGTCGGAACAGGTGATGGAACGAAACCGTCCGCGTCGCCCTCCGCTGCGGACTGATTAGGCAGGAGGTGTGTGCAATCGGATACTTTGCGATGATTTATGCCAAGGATTTGCCGCACCGGGCAAAGACTGTGTATATGTACCTGAAAGACCGGTGCAACCGTGACAATCAGTGCTATCCAGCCATCGGGACCATTGCCAGAGAGCTGCAGCTTTCCCGCAGGACCGTGGAGCGTGCCATTGCTGACCTGGAACAGGCAGGATTGCTTTCTAAGGAGCAGCGCTGGAGAGAGAACGGTGGCAGGAGCAGTCTGCTATATACCCTGAAGGTGCCGCCATAAAAGAAAAAATGCCGCCAGGGGAAAAGTCTGTCCTCTTGGTGGCGTATGGCATATGCCATGATGTCGTATGCAGGGAAGGTATCACCTGAAGGAATTTTTAACAGCAGAAAAAGAAAAAAGAACCACCCTCTTAAAAAGGGCGGCTCCGGTTACGTCGTTTATCCGGATCAGGAAACGGACGATGGGGAAACCGAACAATTGATCCGCTATATCCGGCTCTTAAACAGCAGAGACAGAAAGGTGTTGCTGGCCAGTGCCAGACAAATGTTAAATTTTCTTTCAGGTAATATCTTTCCTGCACGCAATTTGCTTCGAATAAAAAATCTTTTAGGATTTGAGTAATTAACCATATATTCTTTCACCTTACCATTCATAAAAATTCTATATTCTTTTACTTTTGTCACAACTATATTGTTCGTATTTTTCAGGAACTTTCAGCACGTTCCTCTTTCATCCCGAACTGTACAATGGTGTTGGAGGTGAACTGCCAGTGAAAAAACTTGATTTATCTTACATGGGGCCAGTATTCAAACAGGCCCGCCTTGATGCAAATATGACACAGGACGAGCTTGCTGAACGGGTCGGAATCACATCCCGCTTCCTGCAGGCGATTGAAAGCAATGAAAGAGGCGTCAGCTTAGATACCCTGATCCGGATCATCCGGGCATTGGGCATTTCAGCAGACACTTGTAGAAAGAAAAAAACGAAAAGGAATTGTATATTTTCTTGACAGATATTCAAACGCAGATTATATTAAATATCAAATATCCGAATTTGGATGTTTGGCGTGGAGGATGCCTTTATGGAAGATAAAATCAAAAATCAGATTGATATAATCAATAATAAAATCAAAGAGTTGAATTCTCTTTATCATATTGCGGCCAATAGATCAGGGATATCGGATGGGGAGATTGGTATATGGTCCGTTCTTCTCCGTCCAAAGGAGGAATATTCACAACAGGATTTAAGTGAGCTATTGTCATTGCCGAAACAAACGGTTAATTCGATTATCTCAGGTTTGACTAAAAAGGGATTTGTTTATTTAAAACATGTTTCAGGAACACGTAATAGAAAAGTTATTTGTTTAACAGAAGAGGGATTGAAATATGGAACAAATCATGTTAAATGGATTTTTGATGCAGAAGAGAGTGTGTTAGAGCAGACAGATCTTAAGTAGGTACAGATATGTATCGATATGATGGAACGATACATCTTTCTCTTGAAAAAGGAATTTAATGTAGAATAAGAGGTAGGATGAGTTTTATTAGTGAGAATGTTATGAAAAAGCTTTTTGAAGGATTTGATTCGATTAAAGAGAGAAGTTTCTCTATTTGAATGATGGTATGGAGGGGGATAGTATTTTGGGCTATCCCCCATTTGCTAATGTGCGATAAAGAAGTAATAGAAGTGTAAAAAATTTTGCCGTTCCTATC
>JAPJQL010000073.1 GCA_030825115.1 Lachnospiraceae bacterium | reverse complement strand
CAATTCTATTCCTATTTAATTTTCCGCCCTAAACTTGACCGGTTTCTTGGAAAGGAGGTGAACGACAATGTACGAACCACTGAAATACATACCGGTGCAGAGCCAGCCGCGGCAGGAGTCGGAACCGGAGCCTGTGGAGCATAAGCCGACGCTGGCAGACATCTGCGACCGGTTTGAGGGAATCGTGTTTTTATACTGGCTGCTGGGGATGTGCACGCAGGGCGCGGTGATCTGGCTGTTAGTCAATATTGCGAAGGCGGTGTAGGCGATGGGCGCAGAAACATGCCGGACATGCCGTTACAGCAGCCGGTGCATGGAGCGGAGCCGGATGTACCCGTGCAGGGACTATCAGGAGAGAAAGGAGGATAGCAAGGATGAAAGACAGGCTGAAAAAGAAAGCTGAAAAGCGTAAGCGTAAGATGGTGCACCAG
Organism: Lachnospiraceae bacterium; assembly: GCA_030825115.1. Classification (GTDB taxonomy): domain Bacteria; phylum Bacillota; class Clostridia; order Lachnospirales; family Lachnospiraceae; genus Brotaphodocola. Next base: position 4,068 of record JAPJQL010000073.1, on the reverse strand, counting down.
CTGCTTGACCTGGCGCTGGATATCAACGGATTGGAGCGACGTAAGCAGGAAATCACAGGGAATTTACCGACAGTATTTTTTAATTTCTCTGGGCATATCTGCGTGGTGGAGATAGAGATATGTGCAGACGGATGGTATCCGGGCGCGGTCAAAGACAAGGGGCTATGGCTGGATGCCAAAGACCAGAAAAAGCTGCTGGATGGGATACAGGAGCTGAGGGCGATAAAAGCAGAAACCCCAGGAGCGGCAACTCCCAGGGCTTCAAGATAACTAAAAATAACTTTACACCCTCATTATGGGGGATTTGAGGAGGAATGTCAAGTGGATGGAATTTTAGGCAGGGTAATCACGGACCACATCCCGCCAGTAGGTCTGGAGGTCTACAGCCACGGGAGCTGGCCAGTGAAGCAGCTGCAGGAGGGACAGACCATCCGGTTCCGGTCCAAAGACTATGAGAACCCGGCGGTCATGAAGGTAGAGCGGCTGCACTGGTTTGACCGGATGGTCATTGTCTCAGGGTCTGGCATCGAAGCCGCGTTCGGGCTGTGCGAATGCGTGGAGCTGGTGACGGTGAAGGAGGGGAAGTAGCGTGCCAGGCGAAGTTGGATATATAGGGATTGGACCCGAGGAGGGCATGTTCGTCCCGGCGGAAGATGCTTACGCATATGCGCTGGAACAGTGCATGAACGGTACCGTGGACGAGGTAAAGGAGTTCCGGGAGATGCTGGTGGAGTGGTATTACTCCGGGAACTGGATCAAGGCAGAGGAGGACTGAGCTATGGAACAGGTAGCAAATATTTACGGGAGCAATGCACCGGCAGCACGGAGCACAGTGGCAGAAATGGTGGTGAGCCGCCAGGCACAGGAAGTTCAGGCGGCGATGGTGATCGCGAAGAAGTTCCCGAGGAACGAATATGAGAGTTTTAACAGGATCATGAAAGCCTGCCAGCGCAAAGGCTTGGCAGAAAAATCAATGTATGAGTACCCGCGTGGGGGCGAGCGTGTGACTGGTCCGTCAATCCGGCTGGCAGAGGCGATGGCACAGCACTGGGGGAACATCGACTTCGGCATTATAGAGCTGGAACAGAAAACAGGCGAGAGCCAGGTGATGGCATATGCATGGGATTTGGAAACCAATACCCGGCAGACGAAAGTCTTTTCGGTGCCACATATCCGGGCAACGAAAAAGGGGAATATCCCATTAAAGGACCCGCGGGATATATACGAGATGGTCGCTAATCAGGGCGCGCGCAGGCTTCGGGCGTGCATCCTCGGGGTCATACCGGGGGATGTGGTCGAGTCCGCGGTCATCCAGTGCGAGAAGACCCTGATGGGGGACGGCAAGGAGCCTCTGGCGGACACGATCCGCGCAGTTGCAGGTACGTTTGAGACGGAGTACGGTGTCACGGTGCCAATGCTCGAGAAGTTTATTGGATGTAAAATTGAGAGTTTTACGATGCAGAACCTGATCCGTCTGAAAAAGGTCTATGTGTCCTTAAAGGATGGCATGGCAAAGCGTGAGGACTACTTCGAGATGCTACCACCAGCAGACGATGCGGAAATCAGCGACCCTTGGAAGGGAAAGGCTAGGAAGCAGGACAAGCCGGAACCTGCGGCAAGTCTGAAGAAAGACCAGGCAGATGCACCGGGAGAGCCTGACCCATCTTTCATCCCGCCGGAAACTGACCCGGAACTGCCATTCCACGATTAAGGAGGTCCGAATGGAGATTAACGCTGGGAATTATTACAGCCCGGAGCTGAACCGGATATTCTTCTCCGTCTCGCAGTATAAGGACTTCACCAAGTGCGAGGCAATGGCGATGGCGAAGATCCGGGGCGACTACCAGCAGCCGATGACGAGGGCAATGCTGGTAGGGTCCTTCGTGGATTCCTACTTTGAGGGGACGCTGCCGGAATTCATGGCAGAGAACCCGGACCTGTTCACGAGGAAGAATGAGCTGAAAAGCGAGTTCAGGAAAGCCAACGAGATCATTGGCAGGGTAAAGGCTGACCCGCTGTTCATGCAGTTCATGTCAGGCGAGAAACAACGGATCATGACCTTCGAGATGTTTGGTGTGCTATGGAAAATGAAGATGGACAGCTACCTGCCCGGCGTCTGCATTACAGACCTAAAGGTGGTGGCGAATTTTAAGAACCTGCCGCTGTGGCGCTATGACCTACAGGGGGCGGTCTACCAGGCCGGGGTGGAAGCAGTAACCGGTGAACGGCTGCCGTTTTATTTGGCGGTGGCAACGAAGGAGCGGGTGACGGACCTGGACATCTTCCAGGTCCCGCAGTCCACACTTGACATGGCACTGGAGGAGGTCATCCAGAACATGGAACGGTTCGCGGATGTAAAGGCAGGGATCCTGCCGCCGGACTACTGCGGTAAGTGCGACTACTGCAAATCCATCAAGGCGGCACGCATACGTAACTATAACGAGCTTTTTGAAATGTGAGGTAGGACATGAAACTTGTGAAGATATTAAGCGACAGCGTCCAGATACGGACGAACCTGTCGGAGTTTAAGAACGTTCGCATCAACGACCTGCTGGAGATGTCTGACGGATGGACAAGCCTTGTGACGATGGTCACGGGGCTTACGGACACAGATTCAGAGGAACGGCTTGGCGAGGAGGACTTTCTTGGCGAGATTACTGGCATCAAGGCGATTGACTGCACAATCATCGGCAGTCTGAAAGACGGGCGGTTTATAAAGGCCATCGACGAGTACCCGACGACCAGCGTGCAGATTACGCCAATCAGTACCGTGGAGTTTAAGGAGATGCTTGGAAACGGCATACGGGGCTTCCGGATCGGGGAGTATGCCGCATATGGATGCGATGCGGTGGTGGACGGCAATAAGTTCTATCAGCGCCATGCCTGCATTGTCGGGAACACCGGTTGCGGAAAGTCGGAGACTGTGGCGAAGATCCTGGAGGAGACGGCGAAGCTTCCGGGGGCGAACCTGGTGGTCTTTGACATACATGGGGAGTACAGCCAGCTGTCGTATGCGTCAAACATCCGCATCGGCGATGGGTTCCCGTTCCCAATCTGGATGTTCGGGTTCCAGGATATTGTCACGAACATCCTTAAAATCCGGGAGGAGAGTGCCACCACGGTCATGACGGCGCTGCGGAGGGCGTATTACCGGGTGTGCCCGGACGGGAAGGAGAACAAGCCGGTGTACTTTGACTACAATGCCTTTGTGGCGGAGATGGAGCGCATGGATAACGAGGTGGTACACACCGGTGAGTATTACAAGACCGGGGACAAGGCAGGGACGGCAAAGACCACGAAAGGGGAATATGCCGGGAAGCTTACCAGCACTGTGAATCTCTTGAAGGACCGGATGATGGACAGCCGGTACAGCTTCCTCTTTGAGGATAGGCTACAGGGCTACCTGTACGATGTGATGGAGGCAGTCCTGGGTACGGGGAAACCGGTCAAGAATATCGACTTATCCGGCGTACCGCATGACGTGGCGCTTCCGATCATTGGGGTCATCTCGCGACTGATATTCGACATCCAGCGCCAGCAGGACATGGATGACATCCGCCCGGTAACGATCGTATGCGATGAGGCGCATGTCTATATCCCGGACAATTTCCAGCTGTCGGCAAGCCAGCGCCGTATGGTGGAGGTGTTCGAGGACATCGCGAAGGAGGGGCGTAAGTTCGGGATCACGTTATTCCCTGCCACGCAGCGCCCTTCGGAGCTGAACCGGACAATCGTCGCCCAGTGCGCGAACTTCATTGTCGGGAAGCTGAACAACGAGAACGACAAGACTCTCATCAAAGGGATGCTGCCGGACGGGGATGACAAGCTGATCGATTCCGTGACCATGTTCAGCCCGGGTGAGGTGCTGGTGATTGGGGACGCCGTGCCGGTGCCGCTGAAAATCAAGGTGGAGCTGGCAAAGGAGCGTCCTGTGTCGCGAACAATTGACTTCTGGGATGTCTGGGGTCGGGAAACTGGCTGCAGCGTCGCGGAGTTGGTTGATAGATACTTATAAGGAGAGGAGGATGATATGGTGAATAAACGAACCGGTTATATCAGCTTAGATGA
>JAPJQL010000072.1 GCA_030825115.1 Lachnospiraceae bacterium | reverse complement strand
CTGTGTACCAGGCAAAAGGTATCAATGCTGCCCGGGCAGAAGCAATAGCAGCTATTATAAAGTAATCTCAAAAATGTTAAAGCGATAAAACTGACAACGGTGAATACGCCACAGTGCACTTGATGTTTTTGTGTATTCTGGTAAAATAATAAGGGAGGGGAGCAGTCGGCCGATATATAAAAACAAAATGTGAGGTATGTCAATGTCAGAAACCAATGTTCTTAAATCCCCGACGGTCAGCCCCTGGCCTGAACCTCGGAGATTTTATTTCCCCATAGGCAAAGGAGCGGAAAATATCCTATCAATACCCACCCGCTGCCAGCAGCCCAGCCTGCCACAACAAACGCACATATTCATGCATAAAACTGTCTGCATTTTAACATTATAGATGAATACATACGAAAAATAAGAGCCCCTATTAGCGTTCCTAACGTATTAGTTACTATATCATCAATCTGGAAATGACCTCGTTCTGTAATCAACTGTATCATTTCAATGATACAGCTCAGACAGAATCCCTCTTGATTCGTTCCCACTTCTTGGTCGCGCCGATCCCCATATAAGTCACGGACTCGCCGCCGAATTTGTTCTCCCCAATTCTGGGTTTCACATAGGCCAGCCTCCGCCCGGAAGGCAGCGTGATAAAAAGCATAGCGGATTGATAGGTAAAGGTAAGCCCATGCGTCGCGGTAGTCGTTTTTTCTTTTACCGCTTCCTTCACCGCGCGATCCACATCCCACCACATCCGGACGATTTTAGGGCTTGCCGACCGCCATGCCTTCACAATGCCGTCCAGTTCGTCCTCCGCTATCCCCAGCTCTAAGGCGCCCATCGCTTTCATAGCCCCGACGCCCCCGCCGTAGCCACAGGCCAGCTCAGCCTGCTTCCCTTTCTGCCTTAATTCGCCGTTCATCCCATGCTTCTCTACCGGAACACCGAACATCCTACTGGCGGTCGCACAGTAGATATCCCCGCCCTCACGGAACACATCCAGCCGCCACTGTTCCCCGGCCAGATAACTTAGAACCCTCGCCTCAATGCTTGAAAAATCGGCTACGATAAACTTCATCCCTTCAGCGGGGATAAAGGCTGTCCTCACCAGTTCCGAAAGAACATCCGGTATGGAGTCATATAATAATTCCAGTGCGACAGTATCATCGCTCCTGACAATTGCACGCGCTTCATCCAGATCTGCCATGCTGTTCCGGTACAAATTCTGGAGCTGTATAATACGGCCTGAAAAGCGGCCCGAACGGTTCGCCCCATAAAACATAAACATCCCGCGGCACCGGCCGTCCGCGCATACCGCATTATCCATGGCCGTGTATTTTTTCACCATGCGGTATTTTCTTCCCCTTTGCCAGATCAACTACCTTTACTTCCTTTCCATCCTCGGAATACGCAAAAAGAAGGATTTCAAAATCCTCCGCCTCCGCATATTTATATACGCCGCATTTTCCGAGGTCGGCGGAGGAATAGCTTTCAATGTCAATATGCAGTTCTTTCATGCCTGCCCCTATCCGTTCCGTCTGTGAAGGATCTTACTGATATTCTTCCGTTTGTCCCAGCACAGCGTTTTCTTTATCTTCTTGGGATTTTTCTTCTTATACATATAACTCCCTCCTCTGCATGACCTGCCAGCCGATCCATTCCAGCGCCGTTGCCCGGTCATAGGAATCCACATCCTGGCTCATCCGCGTTACTGCGTTTGTAAGTCCATAAAGGGAAAGGTCGCCGCCTTCCACCAGATACCGGAAGATGCCGTCCTGCTCCTCCTGCGTGATACCGAACTCCCTGCCGGTCAATTCCACGGCTTCCTGCACATTGCCTTTGATTGGGATCCCTGCCGCCTCTTTCAGCCTGTCAACTACCTGTGCAAAACGGTTCTCCTCAATCGCCGCCATTGTTGTATTCCTCAGCTTCAGCAGGAATGCCCTGTCTTCCGCCTGCAGCGTCTCATCCGAATACAGGGTAAAGTCCTCCGTCATCTTCGCCTGTCGGCCAACATGGTTCCGTCTCTCGCCATAACCGGAGACGATTAATCCATTCAGGCAGGCCAATCTATAAACCAATGGCTGGACTGACACTGCACCCAGGCCGACTTCGGAATTGGAAATCATGACGCCAGCCTGCACAATATCTCCTTTCCGGACCTCCATTTCCAATCTCCTGTTCAAAATCTTAAGATACAATCTATGCTCTGTCACTTCGTAGCTTTCTACGCTGTATCCGTCATTTCCCGCGAACAGCGGCAGCACCGCCGAAGCGATCTCCATATTGTCGATCCGTCTGTACCGCTCGGACAGCAGCGCCCGTGCCACGGGGCCAGTGCCGTAATCCATCGAGTGGACCATGTAGTTGTTCTGGCGCGTCCCCAGCCACGCATTCACGTTCTCCGCCAGAAGTTCCGGCTTTTCTTTCTGCATCAGGTCATAATATTTCATCGGTATAGATAGGGCTGATGCCAGCTGGCGGTGGAATAACGGGATCGTTGCGAATGGGGTCTGCGTCCCCATAAGGAACGTCCTGCCGTCCCGTTCCAGCTTCATGCCCTGCGCCGGGGCGATATAATCCTTCTTCGCTTTATTCTGATGCTCCAGCTCCATCAGGACTTCCTGTAAACTTCTTCCTGCTTTCATCCTCAATACTCCCTTTCGATCATCTTCAAAATAATATCCAGCGTCACCCGGATCGCCTTCCGGTCCATGCGCGGTTTCTCCATCAGCCTGACAGCTGCTTCTGTCTCGTCTTTGATATTCATGAGCACCTGCTTATAGTGGTCATAAATTTCCTCCCCGGCGATCTCCCCGGCTTCGCTTTCCGCTTCCAGCAGGTATTCCTCCAGATACTGGCGGATGTCCGTACCCATATAGTCCTCGACTGCCTCCATGACGTCGAGCACATTGAGCGGGGTGAGACGCTCCCCGCCCTTGATTTCCAATACATGCGGCATCCCCACCGTCCTCCTTTCCGATTTGTTATGTATGGGAAGAGGGGCAGCAAGCCGCCCCTCCGTACTTTATCCCAGGAAATCCTCCCCGTCGTCCGCGAAGTCATCCTCCGCACGGCTCTTGCCGCCCAGCGGCTCCCCATCCGCGATCTTCTATTTCATTACATCTATCAATAACGAAAATAAAATGTATCCCCCGCTCTATCTTACTCCAATCGAGTATGAACATGACGGGAAATATATCCTGTATATCCGTGTGCCGGTCAGTTCCACGGTATGTCGGTGCAACGGGCGAATCTATGACCGCAATCATGAGGCAGATATTGATATCACAAACCATGCGGATGAAGTGTATCGTCTCTATGCCCGTAAAAATAGCTCTTATTTTGTAAATAAGGTAACCCATTTTGGAATTGATGCGCTTCGCTCTGATCTGTTGGAACGAGCCAGAAAAATGACCAGGGTCAGAGGCGAAAACCACCCGTGGAGATCTATGTCAGATGAAGAATTGCTCCGCAGCGCCGGCCTGATTCTTACTGATGATTTTACTCAGCAAGAGGGGATTACTCTGGCAGCCATCCTGCTCTTCGGCAAAGACAGCACCATAATGTCTGTACTGCCGCAGCACAAAACAGATGCCATCTTCCGCGTACAGAATATCGACCGTTATGATGACCGTGACGTTGTAATCACGAATCTGATTGAAAGCTACGACCGCCTCTTTTCCTTTGGCGAAAAGCATCTGAACGATACCTTCCACCTGGAGGGAATACAGAGCGTGAGCGCGAGGAACCATATCCTGCGCGAAATTGTCTCGAATCTACTTATGCACCGCGATTTTTCAAGCGGATATGTGGCGAAGCTAGTCATAGAAAAAGATAAACTATACACCGAAAACGCTAATCTATCCCACGGTTGCGGAGTCCTGAACCTTGCAACATTTGACCCATTTCAGAAGAATCCTCCAATTTCCAGAGTGTTCCGGGAAATTGGCCTTGCTGATGAACTGGGTTCTGGTATGCGCAACACCTACAAATATACAAGAATGTATTCTGGCGAAGATCCGGAATTTATTGAAGGGGATGTTTTCCGCATTATCGTGCCACTTCCGGAGATTGCGACAGCAACTGTGGGACCAACTTCGTCCTCAACTACCGAAGTCAGTACCGAAGTTAGTACCGAAGCCACTACCGAAGTTGAAATCAAACTTTCTTCAGAAAAACTGCATAATCTTCTGGATTATTGCTCAACGCCAAGAACACGGGCTGAGATGCAGCTTTTCTGTGAAATCAAAACAGAAAAGTATTTCAGGGAAAAAATCTTGCAGCCAATGCTTGCTATTGGTATGATCAAGCGTACCATCCCTGACAAACCAAGAAGCTCAAAACAAAAATATATCAAAGCATAAAAAATACCCCTCTGCAGGAGAGCCATCAATCCTAGCCTTCCCACAGAGGGGTGTTCTTCATTTTCTCACAGTCTCTTTCCGGCTTCGCAGCCGAGTGTCCCTTAATACGTAAGCAAGTAATAATCCGTATCTTGACAAAATAAGAAATCCCCCAGCACTTAC
>JAPJQL010000030.1 GCA_030825115.1 Lachnospiraceae bacterium | reverse complement strand
GTCCCCCTTGCCCCGCCCGGACGGACGCAACGAGCATTCTCCAAAGATTGTCCCCCATATCCAAAAGATTCCCCCCTAGTTCCTTTCATCCCCCGATTGTATAATAATAACAGAAATGAACATTAGAGTGAGTCTACGGGGAAGACGAGGGAGAGGTTATGCAGGAAAATATTGTGCGGATGGAACATGTGATGAAATCATTTCCGGGCGTGAAGGCGCTGGATGACGTTTCGTTTTATCTGAAATCCGGGGAAGTCATGGCGCTGCTGGGTGAGAACGGCGCGGGCAAATCGACGCTTATGAAGATCCTCAGCGGCGTATATACCAGGGACGAGGGAACCGTTGAGGTATTTGGGCAGGAGATTAAGGATATGACGACCCACAAGGCAAAGGAGCTGGGGATTGCCATCATCCATCAGGAACTGAATATGTGCCAGCATCTGAGCGTGGCGGAGAATATCTTCCTTGGGCGGGAGAGGACAAAGGGACTCATCCTCTCTGAAAAAGAGATGAACCGGGCGGCGGCAGAGATCCTTGGACGGATGAACATCGACCTCGATCCGACGACGCTGGTTGGCAGCCTTGCCGTATCGAAACAGCAGATGGTGGAGATTGCCAAGGCGCTGTCGATGGATGCCAGGGTGCTGATCATGGATGAGCCGACCTCGGCGCTGACTTCCAAGGAGATCAACGACCTGTTCGCCATCATAAAGAAGCTGAAACAGGAAGGCTGCGGAATTGTATACATATCGCACCGTTTGGAGGAGTTAAAGCACATCGTGGACCGGGTGACGATCATGCGCGACGGAAAGTACATCACGACGATGGTTTTTGACCAGAACCGCATGGATGAGATCATCGCCCATATGGTGGGGCGCGAGATTAAGGAAAAATTCCCCAGGGTTGCGTGCAAGAAAGGAAAGAAGATTCTGGAAGTGAAGAACCTGAATGCGGGGAGGATGGTAAGGGATATCAATCTGGAACTGTATGAAGGGGAAATCGTGGGAATCGCGGGGCTGATGGGAGCAGGCAGAACGGAGACGACGAGAGCCATCTTTGGAGCCGACCCGAAGGAGTCCGGACAGATTTTCCTGGATGGAAAGGAAGTTGCTATCCACAGCGTGGAGGATTCCATACAGGCCGGAATCGTGCTTGCGCCGGAGGACAGAAAGAGAGACGGCCTGTGCACTAAGCTCAGTATCCGTGACAACATTGCCCTTCCAAACCTGGACATTCTCTGCAATAAGCTGGGAGTAGTAAACCGGAAAAAGGAAAATGAGATGACGCAGAAGGCGGTGGATTCTTTGAAGATCAAACTGCCCAACGCGGAGGTGGATGCCGGAAGCTTGTCAGGCGGAAACCAGCAGAAGGTCGTAGTGGGAAAATGGCTGGCGAGGAACTCCCGGGTGGTCATCTTTGACGAGCCGACCAGAGGGATTGACGTGGCGGCGAAGGTGGAGATCTATAACCTGATGAACGAACTGAAACAGCAGGGGATCGGCGTGATGTTCGTCTCTTCGGAGATGCCGGAGGTCATGGGGATCAGCGACAGGATTCTCGTGATGTGCGACGGCAGGATCACCGGAGAACTGGGGGCGGAGGAGGCGACCCAGGATATCATCCTGAAGCACGCAACGCAGTTTGAAAGTAAGATCAGCTAGTGCCTAAGCGGCATCAGATTTGTCAGAGTGAAAAAGGGAAGGATAAGGAGAGGTATCATGGAAAACAAAAAACAAAACTGGTTCAGGAAGCTGCTTGCCATCCGGGGGATGGGGCAGGTGATCACGGTAGGCATCGGACTCATTGTCATGTGCGTGGTATTTGGCATCATCAACCCTACTTTCTCATCCAGTAAAAACGTAGCGAACCTGCTTCGCCAGATTGCTCCGATTCTGCTGATCGGAATCGGCCAGTCTTATGTGCTGATAACCGGCAATATCGATTTGTCCATCGGTTCAGTCGTTGGTATGAGCTGTATGATATCTGCGACGATGATGACGAAAGGCATGAACCCGTGGGTGGCTGTAGTCTTTACGCTGGTTTGCTGTCTGGTCGTGGGAGTCATCAACGGTTTGCTCGTGGCGCGGTGCAAACTGCCGCCGTTTATCGCAACGCTGGGTACGATGACGATTGCGAGGGGAATCGCCCAGATTGTCAACAACAACTACAACACCGATGCGATCGGTGATGCTGCAAAGGGGTTCCGTGATTTCTTCTATTACGGGAAGGTCGCCGGAATCTACAATACCGTGATCATTGCAATTGTGCTGTGGCTTGTCTTTAACTTCCTGCTCAGCAAGACCAGGACCGGACGCCATATCTATGCGATTGGCAGCAATATCGAGGCGGCGAAGCTGTCCGGCGTCAATATCGTGGCAACCACCACCAAGGCTTACATGGTCAGTGCATTCTGCTCCTGCGTTGTCGGACTTGTCATCTGTGCGACCAGCGGCATGGGAACGATGGATGCGGGCAACTCCTATGAGATGTTTGCCGTTGCGGCTTCCGTGATCGGCGGCGTGTCCACCCTTGGCGGACAGGGCATCCTGATCGGTACCGTGATCGGCGCATCCATCTGGGGCGTGCTTCAGAACGGACTTCAGTTTGCAGGCGCTCCGGTCGCAATCCGAAACATCGTGATCGGTGCGATCGTAGTGGTATCCGTATTGATCGACGTGATCGTAAGAAGCGGTAAATTCAGTAAGAAGAATAAGACGGCCAAAGCGTAGGTTGGGCAAAGAAATCTCACGCAGGCAATGATTGACAGTGTATTAGAGCCAGGGGGGCTTTGATATAGCAAAAACTTTATCACAAAAAAGGAGGAAAACAGATTATGAAACGAAAATTGATGGCAGCGGCGCTTTCACTGGCTATGGTGGCATCTCTGGCCACAGGATGCAGCAGCGACCAGAAAGAAGCGGCGGCGCCCACAGCGGCACCGGCAGCAGGCAGCGAGGCGGCGGCATCCGGCGGGGATGCACATAAGATTTACCTGATCACGATGGACCAGATGGATCAGCACTGGGTCAACGTGGATGCAGGGGCCCAGAAGGCGGTGACGGAACTTGGCGGCATAGATTATAAATGGCTGGCACCGGATGTAAAAGACGATGCCAAACAGATCGAGTGTATCAACAATGCGGTTGCAGGCGGGGCAGAGGCGATCCTCCTGGCGGCGAACGGACCGGACGCAGTGACTGCGGCGCTTCAGGAGGCCATTGACGGCGGAGTAAAAGTCGTATACGTAGACTCTGCGGCATCTTTACCGGCAGTCCAGACGCTTGCCACAGACAACGAGGCGGCAGGAAAAACTGCAGGCGAAGAGATGATCAAAGCCTTAAAGGCAAACGGAATCGAAGACGGAAAGATTGGGATTGTAAATGTCAATGCGGCTACCGCATCTACCGTAGCGCGCGAAAAAGGCTTCCGCTCCGCGTTTGACGGAAGCAAGTTCGAGCTTCTGGAAACCCAGTACGGCGAGGGAGATGCTGCAAAATCCAAGGACATCGCGGCAAACTACATCACCCAGGGCTGTGTAGGCATCTTCGGGGCTAACGAAGGCTCTACCGTAGGGACCGGAAATGCAATCCAGGAAGCAGGAGAAACCGTGATTGGCGTGGGCTTTGATAAATCCGATATGATCCAGCAGCTGATCAAGGATGGCTATCTGCTGGCGACGATGGCCCAGAATCCTGATGTCATGGGCTATGAGGGCATCAAGACCGCAGTCAACGCGCTGGAGGGAAAGGATACCGGCGCTGAAAACGTAGATACCGGCGTATCTGTAATCACCAAAGAGACCCTGGGCGGCGCAGCTTCTGCTCCGGCAGCAGCGGTAAAGACCGACGAGACATTTAAGGTATATCTGATCACGATGGACCAGATGGACCAGCACTGGGTCAATGTGGATGCAGGGGCTCAGAAGGCAGCGGCAGAACTTGGCTGCGTTGATTATAAATGGCTGGCGCCTGATGTAAAGGATGACGCCAAACAGATCGAGTGTATCAACAACGCGGTGGCAGGCGGCGCACAGGCGATCATGCTGGCGGCAAACGGTCCAGACGCTGTGACAGCAGCGCTGCAGGAAGCCATCGACGGCGGCGTGAAGGTCATATATGTCGATTCCGCAGCATCCTTACCGGCAGTCCAGACCCTGGCTACCGACAATGAGGCGGCAGGAAAGACCGCAGGCGAAGAGATGATCAAGGCGCTGAAAGAAAACGGAATTGAAGAAGGCAAGATTGGAATCGTAAATGTAAACGCGGCTACCGCATCTACCGTGGCACGTGAAAAAGGCTTCCGCTCTGCATTTGAAGGCACGAAATTCGAACTGTTAGAGACCCAGTACGGCGAGGGAGACGCTGCAAAGTCAAAGGATATTGCGGCAAACTATATCACCCAGGGCTGCGTGGGAATCTTCGGAGCAAATGAAGGCTCTACTGTAGGGACCGGAAATGCGATCCAGGAAGCAGGCGAGACGGTAATCGGCGTTGGATTTGACAAGTCTGATATGATCCAGCAGCTGATCAAGGACGGCTATCTGCTGGCGACGATGGCCCAGAACCCGGACGTTATGGGATACGAAGGCATGAAGACTTCTGTAAACGCCCTGTTAGGCGCAGATACCGGAGCAGCCAACGTGGATACGGGCGTATCGGTCATCACAAAGGAGACCTTGAAATAAACGCGGCTATCGGCTAAAATAAGAGAGAAATGTCGGGACAGGGACCGGAAAGGGCGGCTCCTGTCCCTTGTGATTGGCGGAGCAGACCAGATAAAACGGAACGGGAGGAACGGATATGTATGTTGTCGGATTTGACATTGGCGGAACAAAATGCGCCGTAATGCTGTGCAGGGTATTTGAGGAACGGATTGAATGGATTCGGCGCAGGGAGACAGCCACTTCACCCGACTGGAGAAAAATCCTGGACGATCTGTGCGCCCGTGCAGAAGAGATGCTGGAGGAGTCCGGGGCGGACCGGGCGGACTGCCGGATTGGGATTTCCTGCGGCGGACCGCTGAGTGCGGACCGGACGGTGATCTGTTCTCCTCCCAACCTCCCCGGATGGGATGAGGTTCCGGTGGTGGAATATCTGTCAAAGAAGCTTGGAATGCCTGCGCGGATGCAAAATGATGCGGATGCCTGCGCACTGGCGGAGTGGAAGTACGGGGCCGGAAAGGGATGCAGGCATATGATATTCCTGACCTTTGGCACCGGGCTGGGGGCAGGTCTGATCCTTGACGGACGGCTGTATACCGGGGCAAACGGCTGCGCCGGGGAGGTCGGACATATCCGCATGACACCGGAAGGTCCGGTGGGCTATGGGAAGGCAGGCAGCCTGGAAGGGTACTGCAGCGGCGGCGGGATCCGCCAGCTGGCAGTCCACCGGGCGCGGCGGCAGGCGATGGAAGGGAGAACGCCGGGCTATCAGAGAGGCAGAGTGGATGAAATCACGGCAAAAGATGTGGCTGAGGCGGCATTGGCCGGAGACGAGGAGGCCAGGGAGATCTTTGCAGAATCGGGCAGGTACTTTGGAAGGGGGCTGGCCGTACTCATCGATATCCTGAATCCGGAGATGATCGTGGCAGGAAGTATTTATGCCCGGAGCCATGTTCTGATGGACCAGTATATCGAACAGGAATTAAAAAAAGAGGCATTGAACTTTAATGCAGAATCGTGTAAGATAGAGTCGGCACATCTGGGGGAGCAGATCGGCGACTATGGCGCCGTGATGGCTGCGATTTATGAATAGCAGATCGTCAGACGGCTGCGTTTGCAGGAAATAAGGGAGCCTGGCAAGCGGGATACAAAAAAACGAGAGGAGTATAAAAAATGAGCGAGTTGATCAAACTGGAACCGGTGTACAAGGAAATGATATGGGGGAGCGAGACATGGACGATCAGCGCACATCCCCACGGGGACTGCAAAGTGGCGGACGGGACATATGAGGGCATGACCTTAAGCCAGCTTTGGGATAGCCATCCGGAATTGTTTGGCGCAGAGCCGGGAAGCAGGTTTCCGCTGCTGATCAAGGTGATTGATGCCAAAGATGATTTGAGTATCCAGGTCCACCCGGATGATGCGTATGCCGCAGAACATGAGAACGGTTCTCTGGGAAAGACCGAGTGCTGGTATATTTTGGACTGCAAAGAGGACGCGCAGATCGTTATCGGGCATCATGCGAAAGATAAGGCTGAGATGGAGGAGATGATCAGGGAGAAACGCTGGAATGACTTTATCCGCGTGATCCCGGTGAAAAAGGGCGATTTTTTCCAGATCGACCCGGGCTGTCTCCATGCGATCAAAGGGGGCACTCTGATTCTTGAGACCCAGCAGAGCAGCGACATTACATACCGCGTCTACGACTATGACCGGCTTTCCGGCGGAAAACCGAGAGAGCTGCATATAGAGCAGAGCATTGACGTGATCCGGGCTCCGTTTGTGGATCATGAGGCAAAGCAGACGGTTACGGAGCTTTCGGGGGCGAAGAAGACCCATCTGGTAACCTGCCCGTTCTATACGGTGGAGCGCATAGAGGTATCGGGAGAGTTTGCATGTGAATTTCCCTATGGATTTACCAATATCAGCATCACCCAGGGCTGCGGAACGATAAATGGTGAAAAGTTTGAGAAAGGCGCAGGATTTATCGTGCCGTCAGACTTTGGAAACTGTACGTTTTCAGGCGATTTTGTGATGATCGCTTCCCATACCTGACAAATATTTGTAAGGGAATCTTAATGAAATGAAATTTGACTTTTCGCTGTAAACATGATATAAGTATTTCTACACTAATATTGGTGTTCAAAAAAGGAGCTGTTTTTATGAAAGAACAAAAAATCATGTTGACGACGTTGAACGATGCGAAAGCGTTTGTAGAAGCATCTGCCAAATGCGATTTTGACATTGATGTTTTTTACAATCGTGTCGTGATTGACGCAAAGTCCATTCTGGGAGTCCTGAGTCTGGATCTGACGAAGGTACTGACGGTAAGGATGCATGGAGACAGCGGGGAGTATGAAAAGTTTCTTGCAGCTTTGTCTCCGGAGACGGTTCAGGTTGCATAGGAACATGGATAAAAAGCCAGGGATGGACGGGATTTTCCGTTCCATCGCCTGGCTTTTTTAATGGCGTCAAAGCTTTTGTTTTTATATGGTTTATGATATACTATGGAACGTATCGGCAATCAGAATAAGGTGAGGAAGAGAATGTCTCAGGAGACGAGGGCGTCAGAGCCGGCGACGGAACAAAAAAAGAATATAAAAATATCGGTCCGCAACCTGGTGGAGTTTGTGATGCGGGCCGGGGATCTGGACAACCGCAGGACGTCCGGGGCAGAAAAGGATGCGATGCAGGCCGGGAGCCGGATCCACCGCAAAATCCAGCGGCGGATGGGGGCGGACTACCGGGCCGAGGTGTCGATGAAGCACGCCGTTGAGGAAGAGCAGTACCGGATCGTGATTGAAGGGCGCGCCGACGGGGTGATTGAGAATGCGGCCGGCGTGACGATTGATGAGATCAAAGGGGTCTATCTGGATCTGTCCAGGATGGAAGAACCGGTGGCTGTGCATCTGGCGCAGGCGTTGTGCTATGGCTATATCTATTGTTACGACCATAATCTGGGCGGGATTGGTATTCAGATCACTTATTGCAACATCGAGACGGAGGAGATCCGCAGGTTTCGGGAGGAACGTTCGTGGGAGGAGCTTGAGACCTGGTTTCAGGGTCTGGTCCACGAGTATGTGAAGTGGGCAAACTATCTGTACCGTCATGAGCTGAGGCGGGATGAGTCCTTAAAGGAACTGGAGTTTCCGTATGAGTACCGGGAAGGGCAGAAGGAACTGGCTGTCTCGGTTTACCGGGCGCTCAGCCGGGGAAAAAATCTGTTCATCCAGGCGCCGACGGGGATTGGAAAGACGCTTTCCACCGTGTTCCCCGCCCTGAAGGCCATCGGGGAAGGGCATGGGGAAAAGCTGTTTTACCTGACTGCAAAGACGATCACCCGCAGCGTGGCAGAGGAGTGCTTTGCGCTGCTTCGGGAACATGATCTGTATTTCAGCACAGTCACGATCACGGCGAAAGAAAAGCTGTGTCCACTTGAAAAGACGGAGTGCAACCCGGATGCCTGCTTTTATGCGAAGGGTCATTATGACCGGGTCAATGATGCCGTGTTTGACATCATCCACAGCGAGACCGGGATCACACGGGAGAAAATCCTCCGGTATGCCGGGGAACATCAGGTCTGCCCTTTTGAATTTTGCCTGGATGTCAGCAACTGGGTAGATGGGATCATCTGTGATTACAATTATGTCTTTGACCCGAATGTGAGGCTCAAACGGTATTTTGCAGACGGGGTTTCTGGAGAGTATCTGTTTTTGGCAGACGAGGCCCACAATCTGGTGGGGCGCGCCAGGGAGATGTTCAGCGCTGAGATCATAAAAGAGGAGCTTTTGGCAGTCAGGCGGATCGTGAAAGACCGTTCCCCGAGACTTGCCCGTGCTTTAGAACGGTGCAACAAGAACTTGCTTGAGATGAAGCGGGAGTGCGAAAGCGTTCAGGTGCTGGAAGAGATCAATCTGTTTGCTGCAAATCTGATGGCAATGTACGGGGAATTTGAGACGTTTATGGAGGAGGAGAAGGAATTTCCGGACCGGGATATCGTGCTGGATTTTTACTTTGAGGTCCGCCATTTTCTGAATATGTTTGAGGGGCTGGACGAGCATTACCAGATTTACACGGAATTGGAGCGGGATGGGCGGTTTCATCTGAAGCTGTTTTGCATCGATCCTTCGGGGTGTCTTGCCGACAGCCTGAAAAAGGGAAAAGGCTGTGTCTTTTTCTCGGCCACGCTGCTGCCAATCCGCTATTATAAGAAGCTTCTTAGTGGAAATGAAGAGGATTATGCGGTCTATGCCCATTCTCCGTTTGAGAAGGAAAACAGGATGATTCTGATTGCGTCCGACGTGAGCAGCCGCTATACGAGGCGCAACCGGGGCGAATACCAGAAAATCGTGGATTATATCTTTGCAGTTGCGGAGAGCCACAAGGGAAATTATATGGTGTTTTTTCCGTCCTATCAATATATGGAAGCGGTGGAGCGGCTTTTGGAGGAAGCCTTTGACGGCTCATTTACCTGGGAGATGCAAAAAAGCCATATGGATGAGGAAGAACGGGAACGGTTTCTCGGGCTGTTTGAAGAGGAGCGGGACCGCTCGTTTGTAGGGCTATGCGTGCTGGGCGGAATCTTTTCGGAAGGGATCGATTTAAAAGAGGAGCGGCTGGAGGGAGCCGTTATCGTGGGGACGGGGCTTCCGATGGTGTGTACGGAGCAGGAGATTTTGAAAGGGTATTTTGACCGGCAGGGGCTGGGAGGCTTTGACTATGCTTATCAATATCCCGGGATGAACAAAGTGATGCAGGCGGCGGGGCGGGTGATCCGGACGGCGGCGGACCGGGGGATCATCCTGCTTTTGGATGACCGGTTTTTGAAGCCGGATTATCAGGAACTGTTTCCAAGGGAGTGGTCGGAGTATGGGATTGTGACGAAAAAGACGGTCAGGGGATGGCTGGAACAGTTTTGGGACGGCAGGTGACGGCTGACATCTTATCTTTTTCGCGGGAAAGGAGATGGAAACGGTGTTATTGAGTATTGCTTTGATCATGATGGTAGGAATGCTGCTTGGCTGGGTGTGTAAAAAAATACATCTGCCAGGTCTGCTTGGAATGATCGTTACGGGAATTGTACTGGGGCCGTTTGCGCTGGACGTGATTGACGGTTCTATTCTGGGGATATCTTCAGAGCTGCGGAAGATCGCGCTTATCATCATTCTTGCCCGGGCAGGGCTTTCCCTGGATATCCATGACTTAAAAAAAGTAGGGCGCCCGGCAATCCTGATGTGTTTTGTCCCGGCCTGTTTTGAGATGTTTGGCATGGTGGTCCTGGCTCCGCGGCTGCTTGGCGCTACGGTTTTAGAGGCGGCGGTGATGGGCGCCGTGGTGGCGGCGGTTTCTCCGGCTGTCATTGTTCCCAAAATGCTGAAACTGATCGAAGAAGGCCGTGGAACGGAAAAAGGGATTCCCCAGATGATCCTGGCGGGGGCATCTGTGGATGATGTCTTTGTTATCGTCATGTTTTCGGTATTTACAGGTCTGGCACAGGGCGGCAAGGTATCCCTCATGAGTTTTGTCCAGGTTCCGGTATCGATTTTTTTGGGCATTGGCATCGGGATCGTGATGGGATGTGCATTTGCATGGTATTTTAAGCGGATGCATATGCGGGATACGGTGAAGGTGATTATCCTGCTTTGCAGTGCGTTTCTATTGGTATCGTTAGAAGACATGGCTGCCGCATGGATCCCGTTCTCGGCTCTGGTTTCGGTGATGTGCATCGGGATTGCGCTGAAGCAGAAGCGGGAAGCCGTGGCGGTAAGATTGTCTGTGAAGTTCAATAAGCTGTGGGTGGCGGCGGAAATCATGCTGTTTGTGCTGGTAGGCGCTACCGTGGATTTGAAGTATGCGGCGGCAGCAGGAGTATCGGCCGCTGTCCTGATCGTGGGCGTGCTTCTGTTTCGGATGGCAGGTGTCTTGTGCTGCATGACCGGGACCAGGCTGAATGCCCGTGAGCGGCTGTTCTGCATGTTTGCCTATATGCCGAAAGCGACTGTGCAGGCGGCAATCGGCGGCTTGCCGTTGGCAATGGGGCTGTCTTGCGGGAATATGGTGCTGACGGTAGCGGTGCTTGCTATCTTGATCACAGCGCCGGTGGGCGCGTTTTTGATCGATCTTACCGCCAGCACTATGCTGCCTACAGCATCTCCATAAATTGTTTTGCTGCCTGCGATATCGGCAGGTTCTCGTTGTATGCCACAACCATCTGCCGGGAAGGAAGCGATTCTTCCAGATTTACGATAAACAAATCTTTTTCCGTATCAGGAATGCAGTAATTCGGCACAAAGGCGATGCCAAGACCAATCCGTGCAAGGTCGATCAGCAGGTCGTTGCTGTTTAATTCAATCTCCGGCACGAGATCAAGCTGGTGGCGCTGGAACATACTGTGAAGAAACTCGCTGGTGGTGCTTTTTCGGTCCAGCATGAGGATTGGGCAGGTCTGCAGCTCTTTTAAGCTGACTGGTCTGCCTTTTAATTTGTGATATTCTTCGTTGGCCACAAATACGTCGTAAAATTCATGGACGATGCGGACATTCTGTGTGTTGGACAGACCGGAGTTCGGGTAGTTTGTAATGCTGAAATCCACCTGACCGGCCTCCAGCAGCTTTGCACATTCGATCGAGGTCTGGTTTGTAACCTTGATATGTACGTTCGGGTACTTCTTATGAAACAGCTTGAGGAACGGAATCAGGTAATAACGGCAGATGGTATCGCTTGCTCCGATCCGCAGCTGTCCGCCGTTTAACGTGTTTGCCTCCAGCAGCTGGTTTTCTCCCTGTTTGATCAGGTTCATCGCCGGTTCGATGTGTTTGAGCAATATCTCGCCTTCCGGGGTGAGCTGCACCCGCTTGGTGCTGCGGATGAACAGGGTCTGGTTCAGTTTCTTTTCCAGGACCTTAATGGACTGGCTGACAGCAGACTGAGAGATGAAGAGTTGTTTGGATGCCTCGGAGAAACTCAGCGTGTTGGCAACGTGGTAAAAAACTTTGTATAATTCGTAATTGATGTCCATTATTAGTCCTCCTTATAAGTTTAATCATATATTAGCATAGGTGGAATTGGATTGTAAAGAGGTATTGGGGAGAAAACTTTTGGGAAGGAGGTGACGGGGTACGCCGGGGAAGGCTGGGGCGCAGCAGGGAATGGGGACTGTGACTCGTAAGTGGAAAAATCTAAAAGACTGGATTTGGGCTGAAAGCATCGTGGAAACGACCTAAACTCGAGCAAAAAACGTGCTCTCAAACAAAGGTCTTTTTCCACGATAACGCCCAAATCCAGTCTTTAAGTTTTTTCACACTTTCGACTCAAGGTCCCCATTTCCTGCTGCGCCCCATCCTTCCCCGGCTGTGCACTGGCGGCCACCGGGAGGAGTGTGTGGCGAAAGATTATTTTATGATCAGGGAGAGGGAGTTTCCCTTGAATACGGCAAGTGTTCTGTAAAGGTCGTGTTTCCAGGCGGTTTGGAGCCTGGCATCTTTGATGGGGATGGTTTCTGTGTGGACTTCATCAGCGCCTTTTATTTGGCAGCTTCCGAGGCTGTTTCCGATCGTGAGGGTGGCGGTGTCAGGATGCCAAACGGGTTCTTCGTAAGTCATCAGGGAGAGGACAACAGGGCAAAGGGAGCCGGAATAGGTGTCGCGGATGGTTATCTGTCTGCCCTTTTCTAAGGTGGCGGTGCGCAGATAGGAGATGACTCCGGGATCGGGATAGGCATCGGCGAGGTCCATGGAGATATGGCAGGTGTCAGGCGTCAGGGAATAGGATACGCCTTTTGCCCGGTATTGGGGACCGTTCATCTCGACTGCGTAAATATCATGTTCAGAGCAGGAACTGCCGCATGTTTTCAGGATTTTCCCAATCTCATCGGTATATGCATAAGGCATTTTTATCATAGCCTCTTTACTGCACCCGCCAAAAGAAGGCAGGTTATGGTACTGCGACTGCATCGTCCAGATACGGTAGCGTTCAGGGGAAAAGGTCATTTTGGTGTAGCTCTCCACCCCGACATCGATCAGCAGAGGTTTCCCGTCTTTATAGACGGTAAAGCTTCCGGTGTCATTGTGGTTGTGGCTGTCGTCATTGTCCCCGGCCTTCACAGCAAGGCACAGCCGCTCATCCCGTGCCAGAAACAGCCCCACGCTGTCATAGTACAGATCCGGGTGGATGACCGGTTCGGAGATATCGTGCCCGATCATCTCCTGATGGGTAAAGACGGTCAGCAGTCGGTAGTAAAGATTCTGCTCTTTTAAAAGAAGCGGGTCTTTGCTGCACCGGTAGTCGGCTGCGGCCAGACGCATCAGCTCATCGCTGCCAATCCGTTTTCCGAAGAGGAATTCTCTTGCATTGCACTGACCGGCGACGGGGGAGCAGTCGGAAAAGTTGATGTAATAAATGCCGTCCACGTGTACATTTAAAATGTACAGGGCGATGTTCTGGATTTTTTTGTTTTGATACAGGCAGGAAAAGCTGCCGTCTGTGACAGCGTTTAAAATCTCCATGCAACCAAACAGGCATAACCCGGCGTGGCGGTAGTACTGTGCACCTTCATCGCAGCAGCCGTCTTCGCCATATTCGGCTAAAAAATAATCGATGCTTTGGCAGGCTTTCTGGAAAACCGCAATCCGCCTCTCTGCATCCAGACTGTGGGCGAATGCGGTGATGAGGATGTTCTGGGTGCACCAGATTGTCCAGTTGTTCATGGGGCTTTTTCCGTCGCCCATCCACCAGAAATGTTCTTCCAGATAAGGCGTAAACAGCCTCCGGTTCAGGTTGTCGGCAATCATGGCGCTTATGGCGGGGCTTACGGCGTCTAAAACATCCTTCAGCAGGTACTCTGCCATAGCCAGGACAGAGCCGGTCTCGGCGGCGAATAGGTCTATGACAGGTCTTGTGACATCCGGCAGAGGCAGCTGCGGCACATCCCGTTCATAGGCATTGTGGGCCGGAAGCTGCCAGGCAGATTCTTCGCAGATGGCTGTGAGCAGGTTGATGATATCGTCCAGAAAACGTCCCCGGTTCTCCGCACATTCGGCAAGCACCAGGGTGTTCAGCGCGGTCCTGCGGGCAAATAGCTTTGTTTCATAGTTGACCCGGTTTCCCGACCTGGAAAACTCCATAAAATCGGTTGCGCGAAGTTCCGGGATGTGGTATCCGAGAAACGCTTCCCCTTCGCCGATCAGCTTTCGGATCAGCGTTTTGTCCAAAGCTTCCCAGGCTTTGCGGTCCGTGGCAGGGGAAGCCGGGGTGAAGGAACGACCGGGGGCGGCTGTTTTCCTGGCAATTTCTGTAAACATCTTGATTGTCCTCCTTGTAGAACTTTTTATGGTTCGTTGTTTTGATATGCTTCCGGGCCGGCCAGATGGGCCTGGATATATTCTCTGGGGGAGATTCCCTCCACTTTCTTAAAGACCTTGCTGAAGTAAAAGGCGCTCTCAAATCCCAGATTGTCGGCAACCTCATAGATCTTCATATCCTGTTCCAGCAAAAGGCTCTTTGCCCTGGCAATCTTGCGCTGGGTGATATACTCGGAAAAGCCGATATTGCAGGTCTTTTTAAACAGGGCGCTCAAGTAGTTGGAACTGAGCCCGAATACGGCTGCCACATCGTTTAACGTCAGACGCTCTTCAATATGGCTGTTGATGTATTTTTGTACATTGGTCACGACATGGTCTTTATAGGTCTTGCGCCTGCTCTTTAAAAACTCGCAAAGACCGTCCCGGAAACAGACGAGCCACTCGTTTACCTGTTCTACATTGTTCATCCGGTAAAGGCTGCGGTAGCCCTCTGCATACCCGTCAAAGACCTGCTCCATGGTTTTTTCTCCATCCGGCAGGAGGGAGAGGGCGAGATAGAGGATATTGCAGGCGCCGTCCACGGCCTGGAGCTGGTGCATCGGGTGGGAGGCGAACAGGCTGATCATCTCGCTGATGGTATCGTAGAGCACATCTGTATCAAACTCCTCAAACGCCTGAGTCAGAGAATTTTTAAACAGGGCGATGTTAAACGCCCTCCTTAAAGAACTGTCGGTGATCTCTGCATAGGTCACCAGAGGCTGATGGGCGTTTGCCATGTTGAAAGCCTGGCGGGCTTCCTGATAGGATTCGTTGATCCGCAAAGGGTCCTCCACCATGCTCCCAAGCCCTGCCGTGAGCCGGACGGAAAAATAGTTGTGCACCATATGGCAGACATTTTCCCAGGCCTCTTTTATGGATTGGACGGTATCGTCCTTTTGACCGGCAAAGTGGAAGATGACGGCAAAATGGCGTTTGTCCAGGGACAGAACGTGGCTGGGAAGATGTTTGGCCAGGATTTCCCGTATCATTTCCAGGCTGCTGGAATACAGGTTTTCCTGCTGCTGGCTGTTCATGGCGTCTGCCTTGTCACTGGTGATCTGTCCGTGGAGGGCGATGTAGCAGGCATCGCCGAACTCCAGTCTTAAGTCTTTTTTCTGTATCTCAAACTGTTCCCGGCTGTCAAACAGGTTGTGCAGCAGGCGCATATAAAATTTTTCGCTGTAGCTTTGGTGGAGAGGCCTGCATCCGACCAGGCGGTATGCCTCGCTGTCCTTGAGCTCCATCAGGCGCTCCAGGGCCCGCCTGATGGACTCGGCGAGGGATTGGGCATCCAGCTCCAGCTTGATCAGGTAATCGACGACCTGATAGGACATCGCCTGCTTTACAAGCTGGAATTCCTCGTAACTGGTCAGCATGATGAACAGGGGAATCTGTCCGTAGGTTTCCCGGCTTTTTTTTACAAGGTCCAATCCGTTTAAAATCGGCATTTTAATGTCTGTGATGACAATTTCGGGCGCATATTCCCCGATCATCTGGAATGCAGCTTCGCCATTCATGGCAGTGCCGCAGACCTCGATTCCATATTCCGCCCAGTCCAGCATGGATTTGATCCCAATCTGGACCAGCGGTTCATCGTCTACAATCAGCAACTTTATCATACTTTCCTCCCGTGATGCATTTGTTGTGGTCCTATTCTTCTTTCGAGGAATGAAAGGGCAGGGTGACGGTCATCGTCGTGTATTCTCCTGGCACGCTTTGGATGGACAGCCCATAATCCCGGCCAAATTCATATTGGATTCGTTTGTTTACATTGTTGATTCCCAGCTGACGGAAAAAGTCGGCGGATGGGGCGGAGTTTCCTTCCAGTACCTGACGGATGGTCTCCTCCGTCATGCCGATGCCATTGTCCGTGACGGATATCTGAAGGACGTCGCCAAGTTTTGGCAAGGTCTGCATGGCGGCTCTGATTTGGATCCTGCCTGCACAGCCCTTTGGCTCAATGCCATGGAACAGGGCGTTTTCTATCAGGGGCTGCAGGGTAAAGCGGTGGATCATGCACTGTTTGAGTTCTTCGGATTCAATCTCATATTCTACCGTCAGACTGCCGCCGTAGCGGTACTGCTGAATCAGCACATAATCTTTTACGAGAGCCAGTTCCTCTTTTAATGGTATCTGGGCAGCCGTGCCTTTTGAGACATTTTTCATCAGGCGGGCAAGGGCCGTCACCATCTCGGCAATGCCGGGGGCATTCTGGATGGTAGCCATCCATTTGATGGAATTCAGCGTATTATAGAGGAAGTGAGGATTGATCTGGCTTTGGAGAATCTGGTATTCCAGATCCTTTTTCTGCTTTTCATCCGTCACCTTCCGCTCAAGCAGGGACTGGACATTTTCAGACATGTCGTTGATGCCGCGTCCGATGACGCCCAGTTCGTCAGGGCCCTCGATGGTCTGGTCACGGGAAAAATCTCCCTGAGAGATACACTCGATCCTTCCCCGGAGCCGCTTGACCGGCTGGCTGATGGTGCGGGTGAGAAGCCATGCAAGAAGCAGGCCCATCAGGACGATGACCGCTACAATACCGGTGATGATCAGGAGGTAGACCTGGTTCTGCGCGCTGTAATCACTTTCGGATAAGACCACCGATATGGTCCAGCCGTTGCTGCCAAGAGGGCATGTGACCAGCCGCCGCCTGCTGCCGTCCGGCGTCCGGATCAGGCTTGCTGACGTGTTTGCATTGATGGCGTTGCCGCTGATATCGGACAGGACAGTATGGGTGATCGCTTTTTCTTCAAACGCTCCATTCTGATACAGGTACTGCCTGCCGCCGATGGTGATGTACAGGTAAGCGTCGGGCTGCAGCGGAAAAGACGAGAGATAATCCCGGATAACCCGGTCCGATATGGCGAGGTAGGTCCATCCGACGATCTCCGTGCTGTACTGGCTGTAGACTGGACGGATGACTGGAATCAGCATGGTGGCGTCCGAGGTGGGGTAATAGGGCTTGATAAGTCCAACCCACTGGTAATCAGGAGCCTCAAAAAGCGGTGCAAAAAAGTCTTCTTTCTGGATCATCTCAGCAATGTCCGGCGTGATGGACGCCGCCGTATCACAGAGCTGAAGATAATTGCGGCAGTTCATCGTGCTTATGATGACCCGGGCGACATAGTCCGTGGAGGAGGGGGTATTGTTATACTCCTCCTTCAGGCGGGCATAGGTGTTTAACGCTGTGGTCCGAAGCGGCGCATCCTCTGAAGAGATGGAGGGCATCCGGACCAGTCCCTGAAATGCGTTCAGATAGTGGTAAATATCCTGGCTGGAATGACACCACTCGTTAAAACTGAGGATATTGCCCATGTTGGAGGCCACATTGTGGGATACCACCTGGAGATTGTACTCGGCAGACTGGATCTGATTGCGTCTTAAAAAAGTCTGAAATACCTGGAAACAGATGGAAACTGTCACGGCCACGATCAGCATGGTGACAGCCCCCGTATATGCGATGATCTTCCCGCGGATGGTCGTGGGCAGCAGATGTTTTTTCATGGAAAATCCTTCCTTTCATCATTTAATATAGTCAAGTGCCGGGCATTTGTCAAACACAATCCGAGATAAAAAAGAGATAATATAAGCCGTCTGAATACAATCGGAAAATATTCCAGTTATCCCGTAAAAAAGTATATTTTTTTGGATCGGTCCGTTAAAATAGATATAAAAATTGAAGCTTTTGCGGGAGATAATCCATTCCGAAAATGGATGGAAAAAACTATAATCAGGATATGACAAAGCGGTGCATGCCACCGCAGGTTATCGTAAAAAAGAGGAGGAAATGAAGATGAGAAAAAGACAACTGATCAGTCTTGCAATGGCGGCGGTTATGACCGCAAGCCTGGCCGGGTGCGGCGGAGGTGCTGCATCGACAACAGCGACAACGGCGGGGGAGACGGCAAACGGCGCGGCAGAAAGCACTGCGGCAGCATCCACCACGGCAGCGCCGCAAGCAGGAACGACGACACTGAAATGGGCGCTGTGGGATATCAACCTGACATCCTATTATGAGCCGTTGATTCAGGCTTATGAGGCGGCGCACCCGGATGTGAAGATCGAGATGGTAGACCTGGGAAGCTCCGATTACCAGACCGTGCTGGCAACCCAGCTGACAGGAAGCGGCAGTGGTTTTGACGTGGTAACAGTTAAAGATGTGCCCGATTACACCACGTTGGTCAATAAAGGCGTTTTGGAGCCCCTTGATGATTATATCGCAAAAGACGGCGTGGACCTTGGGGCATTTAAGGGACTGACCGACCAGATCACGGTAAACGACAATCTGTATGAGCTTCCGTTCCGCAGTGATTTCTGGGTTCTGTATTACAATAAGGATGTTTTTGACAAGGCAGGCGTGGAATATCCGACCAACGACATGACATTTGAGCAGTATGACGAGCTGGCAAGAAAGCTGACCAATCCTGAGCCTGGTTCTGAGGTGTTTGGCGCTCATTACCATACCTGGAGAAGCGCAGTGCAGCTGTTTGGTATCTTGGACGGCAAGAATACTATTGTGGACGGCACATATGACTTTTTGAAACCTTACTATGAGATGATCCTTGCAGAGCAGGAAGACGGCGTATGCCAGGATTATGCAACCTTAAAGACTTCCAACCTGCATTACTCCGGCGCATTCTCCCAGGGGAATATCGGTATGATGAACATGGGAAGCTGGTTTATCTCCACACTGATCGAGAAAGTAAAATCCGGCGAGTATACGGAGTGCAGCAACTGGGGCATTGTAAAATATCCTCATGCAGAAGGCGTAGAGCCGGGGTCTACTCTGGCGACGATCACCTCTCTTGCAATTCCGACCAGCGCTCCAAATAAGGACATGGCCTGGGACTTCATCAAGTTTGTATGCGGCGAGGAAGGCGCAGAGATCCTGGCTTCCACCGGTACGATTCCGGCAATCATGACTGATGATATCGCAAGCATGGTAGCGGCAACCGAAGGCTATCCGACCGATGAGGCAAGCACCGAGGCCCTGCAGACTGCAAACCTGTATCTGGAGATGCCGGTTCACCAGAAGAGCTCCGAGATGGAGGTTGTATTGAATGAGGCCCATGACAATATCATGACAGGCAATATGACCATCGACGAGGGCATTGCCGATATGAATGAGAAGATAACGGCAATCCTTGGCCAGTAATTACGGCCTGGCTGTCAGGTTTCCTGACAGGAAAGACACCGACAATGAACGGACATCTGTGAGGCAGGCGAAGAATGATCGTCTGCCTCATTTGAGGAAAGACGCGCCGATGAAGTCTGCGTTTCCCCCCCACTCCCCCCAACATGAAAAGAAATGAGGTTTAGATATGGCAAAGACACGCACCATCGACCCGGCAGAGGTCGAAAAGAAGCTTTCGGTGCTGGTCCCCAGGCTTGACGAGCTGAAAGCGCGGCAGCAGACGGAGACAGACCAGAAAGAGAAAAAGAAGCTGGCAAAGCAGATCGAAAAACTGGAGGACAAGGTCAGACAGGCAAAAACAGGAGAGCGCTTCAGCCGCCAGACGAAACGGGATCTGGTGGCATATTCCTTTATCGCTCCCAACTTCATTGGCTTTGCAGTATTTACCTTAGGACCGGTTATCTTCGCATTTGTGCTTGCCTTTTTAAAATGGGACGGCAACAACCCGATGGAGTTTGTGGCATTTGACAATTTTATCCAGCTGTTTGGCAACAGCCGGACGATGGCTTCCCTCCGCAATACGGTTGTCTACTGTATCGCGACGGTTCCGTTGACTCTGGTGGCGGCGCTGGGACTGGCTGTGATCTTAAACCAGAAGATCAAAGGGCGCAACTTCTTCCGGACGGTAAGCTTCTTCCCTTACGTCGCTTCCCTGGTTGCCGTTGCGGCCGTATGGAATATGCTGTTTTCCCCGGCTAAGAGCGGCCCGGTCAACATGATCCTCTATAACCTTGGCGTTGCGGCAAAAAGCCTTCCGAAATGGTCGGCAGATAAGAACTGGGTCATGTTTACCGTCATCCTCTTCTCCGTATGGAAGAACATGGGATATTACATGGTGATCTACCTTGCCGGACTGCAGGGGATCAATGCCGAGCTTTACGAGGCGGCAAGCCTGGACGGGACCAACGCATGGCAGCGGTTTCGCTACATCACATGGCCGCAGCTGCAGCCCACCACCTTCTTCGTTACCATCATCCTGACCATCAACTGCTTTAAGGTCTACGACATCGTGTATATGCTGGCAGGAGGAAATACAGGCGTACTGAATGAATCGGCGATCGTGCTGGTCTACAACATCTACGAAGAAGCATTCCGCAACTGGAACCTGGGTTATGCGAGCGCCGTATCCATGATCTTGTTCCTGATCGTCCTTGCCATCACGCTGGTACAGTTCCGTGGTGAGAAAAAATATGCGAATTAAGGAGGGAGCCTGAGATGAAAGTACAGAATACAAGAACAAAAATCCTGCGTGGCGTCCTCTATGTCGTGCTGATCTGCATGGCGCTTATCATGCTGGTGCCGTTTGTGTGGATGCTTTCCGCATCGTTTAAGCTGGACAAGGACGTATTTATCTTCCCGATCCAGTGGATACCGAAAAACCCGAGGTGGCAGAACTACGTCGATATCTGGACCAAGATACCTCTTGCGAAGTTTGTGCTCAACACGACAAAGCTGACTTTGATCGTCACCTTTTTACAGCTTCTCACCAGCAGCTTTGCGGCCTATGCCTTTGCAAAACTGCAGTTTAAAGGAAAGAATGCCCTGTTCCTCGCCTACATCGCCACGATCGCGGTGCCGTGGCAGGTCTACATGGTGCCCCAGTTCATGATGATGCGTTCCTTCGGGCTTGCAGATACCCATCTTGCCATCATCTGCCTTCAGGCGTTTTCCGCCTTTGGTGTCTTTATGATGAAGCAGTTTTATGAGGGGATTCCGATTGAGCTGTGCGAGGCGGCAAGGATTGACGGAATGAGCGAGTATCAGATCTGGTACCGCATCATGCTGCCGTTGTCAAAACCGGCCCTGTCCACGCTTACCATCTTCACGTTTGTAAATACCTGGAACGACTTCCTCGGGCCGCTCATCTACCTGACGACTGAGGCGAAGAAAACACTCCAGCTTGGCCTGCGCATGTTTATCAGCCAGTATGGTTCCGAATATGGCCTTATTATGGCGGCGTCGGTGCTGAGCCTGATCCCGGTCCTCATCGTGTTCCTTGCACTGCAGAAATATTTTGTCGAGGGTGTTGCAGCTACCGGTGTGAAAGGCTAAAGCAGAGGAAGAAAGGATAGAAGACTATGAGTTATATTCCATTAAAAGAGCTGGAAAATAAGCCGGAGATCACTGCCGGGGAGGTTCGGGACGGACTTTTGACGGCTTCGGAACAAATCTTGCGTGTGCTGCCCGAATTCACGGAAAAATTCCAGAAAGCATACAGTGAGGGTGGATTTTATCAGGCGACTGAGAACCGGGACTGGACGACAGGATTTTGGACCGGGGAAATCTGGCTGGCCTATGAATTTACAAAAGATGAGAGGCTGAGACAGGCGGGAGAGATCCAGATAAAGGATTTCCTGGACCGGATCGACAACCGGATTGACGTGGAGACCCACGACCTGGGATTTTTGTATTCCCCTTCCTGCGTGGCCGGATATAAGCTGACGGGGAGCAGGGAAGGCAGAGAGGCGGCTCTTAAGGCTGCCGCCGAACTGATTACCAGATTTCATAAAAAGGGAGAGTTTATCCAGGCCTGGGGTCCCCTCGGCGCGCCGGATAATTACCGTCTGATCATCGACTGCCTGCTGAACCTGCCGCTGCTTTACTGGGCGACGGACGAGACGGGGGATGAAACATACCGGGAGATAGCGGAGAAACATATCCATACGGCGCTGTCCAATGTCATCCGGGAGGATTTTTCTACCTGGCACACCTTTTTCTTCAACATGGAGACCGGAGAACCGGATCATGGCGCGACCTGCCAGGGATACCGGGACGGCTCTGCCTGGGCGAGAGGGCAGGCGTGGGGTATCTACGGCACGGCGATCGGGTATAAATATACGAAGCGTCAGGAGTACATCGATATCTTTAAAGGTGTGACGGACTACTATCTGCGCCATCTGCCAAAGGACCTGGTTCCATTTTGGGATCTGGAGTTTGGGGACGGGGACGATCAGCCGCGGGATTCTTCTTCCGCCTCCATTGCCGCCTGTGGTATGCTTGAGATGGCAAAATACATGGAGCCGGAGGATGC
Source organism: Lachnospiraceae bacterium (assembly GCA_030825115.1). GTDB lineage: Bacteria > Bacillota > Clostridia > Lachnospirales > Lachnospiraceae > Brotaphodocola. The sequence goes on along the minus strand of JAPJQL010000030.1, from coordinate 21,730 downwards.
GTCTTATTATACCGGGATTGCGAAGAAATTCATGAAGTCCGTAAAGGACCATTATGCGGTGACGGATTTTACAAGTTCCAACGGTCTGGTCCTCCACAGCACCTACTCCAATCATTCTCCGTATAACACCTGTAATCACTATGGCGTGGATGAGTGCAATATCTGGGGCGATTATTTTTATATGGAAGCGCTGACCAGACTGCACAAAGACTGGTGTGTGTACTGGTAGGACTGGAGGGCTGGCTGAGATGACAAAACAGGAGTTTTTTACAAGGGGTAATGAGTATTTTTTCTTAGATGATCCGGCTGCGATTGCAGAATACTGCAGGACGGAATGGCCGGAGGACTGCAGGCACATCCTGCGGGTCGCAGACGAGGTGTGCCGGAACTATTTTCTTTTTGACCTGAAATGGGATATGGAATGCACCTGGGAGCCTGTGGAGTTTCCGGACGGCGAGGTGGACTGGGAATACCAGCCCGGGGATGACCCGGAGTTCATCTATCAGTTCAACCGCCACCGCTTCTTGATCTGCCTGGGACAGGCGTACTGGCTGACCGGGGATGAGAAGTATGCAGGGCATTTTGTCAGGCTGCTCACAAGCTGGCTGGAGAAGGAGAAGCGGACGCCGGAGACAGAAAAGACAACCTGGAGGATCCTGGAGTGCGGAATCCGCGGAGAATTCTGGGTGAAGGCGATCCGTTATTTTAAGGACAGCCCGGCGCTGACGGATGAGGTGGTGGATGCGTTTTACCAGTGTCTAAAGGAGCATGCGGAGTTTATCATCCAGATGCATTCGCCTTATCGCTATATGAGCAACTGGGGTGTGATGGAGAATCATGGGCTGTTTCTCATCGGCATGGCCATGCCGGAAAAAGAGCTGCGGCAAAGGTACACTTCCATTGCATTAGAGCACCTTGAGATCCAGGCGCGGATGCAGATCATGGGCGACGGTGTCCAGTGGGAGCAGTCCCCGATGTATCACAACGAAGTGTTCCACTGTCTGGAAGATATCCTGATTCTGGCATCCAGAAATGATATCGAGGCGCCGGAACCGGTCCGGCGGGCTGTGCACCGGATGGCCTATGCGAATCTGGCGTGGAAGAAGCCGGACCATCACCAGTTTCTCATGGGGGACAGTGATGACACCGACATCCGGGATTATCTCAGCGTGGCGGCATTTCTCTTTAAAGACCCGGTGTTAAAATACGGCGGCTTTGAAAAGCTGGATTTTGAGAGCGTCTGGGATTTGGGCATCGAGTGTGCAAAACTCTATGAGCAGATGGAGACGCAGGAGCCGGACTTTACCTCCATCGCCTTGTCGGACAGCGGAAATTATTATCTGCGGGAGAACTGGCAGGAAGATGGAAATCTGCTTCATTTTCACTGCGGGACAGTGGGAGCAGGGCATGGGCATTCAGATAAGCTGCATGTAGATCTGGTGCTCGGCGGAGAGGATGTGCTGACGGACGCCGGACGGTATAACTATGTGGCAGGACCGAAGCGGTTTGAGTTTAAAGACCCGACGGCCCACAATACGTTGACGGTGGACGGGACGTTTTTTACCGTCTGCAAAGATTCCTGGGAGTGCTCAAAGCTTTGCCAGCCGGTGAAGCAGGGATTCCGCTTTGATGAGGCCTGCGAGTTTGTCCAGGGCGGTCATCTCGGGTATCTGGATCAGGAAAACGGGGTGTTTGTGAACCGGAAGATTGTACATATCAAGCCGGATCTCTATATTATCATGGATGAGATGTACACGGGAGATTCCCACGCGTATGAGCAGTACTGGCATTTTGGCGAGACCGGGAAGGTGGAGACGGGAGAATGCCGTGCGGTGAATCCGGTGGTGCTGCCGGGACCTGACGCTGCAGGAAACCCGGACCCGACGCTGCATAAAGGCGGAGCGGGCAGGGTATGGACCACCGAAGAGATTCAGACAGAACCGGTCTGCCGGGCAGCATATCACGGAGAGAAGGCAGATGCTGTCATTTCCTTTATGACGCCGGGCGTGGAGGTGAAAAAACAGGTCAGCCGGATATCCCGCCATTATAATAAGGCGGAGGAACGGGACAGCATTCTGGTCACGGCAAAGGGGAACGGCTTTACTTCGCTGCTGACCGTCATCCAGGGCGGTGCAAAAGGGCAGTGGACGCCCTGCAAGGTTACGAGATTGCCTGTGAAGTCGGCGCTGAAAGGGATTTACTATCCCTTTTCTATGGCGGAGGCTTTGAAAATCTGGTCGGATGACAGGGAGTACGTGGTGGTGATCTGCCACCAGGAAGTAAATTCGCCGACCGATCTGGTGGAAGCGGACGGCTGCCTCGGGTTTGGAAATGTAATCGTGTTTGATAAGAGTGTGACGGATAAGGTTGGGACGGTTCTGTGTTATTAGGGACGTCTGTGTGCAGGGGGCTTTTGCCCCCTGTTTTTGCGTTGTATCGGCGTTGTATCGGCTCCTGGTGTTTTTATGGACTTTGGGCAAAAAAAATGCTAGAATAGAGACAGTGATGTGACCTGTTTATAGAAGAGGAGCGTGAATCTTATGCAGCGGAAGCCATTGCCGGTTGGTGTGGATGATTTTAAAGATCTGATTACAAATGATTATTATTATATCGACAAGACTTTATTAATAAAAGATCTGCTGGATTATAAGGGAAAAGTAAATCTATTTACACGGCCCCGCAGATTTGGGAAAACACTGGGTATCAGTACCGTGCGGTATTTTTTTGAAAATACAGGAAGTCAGAAGGAAAATCAGGAAAATCAAGCTCTATTTACAAATCTCCGAATCATGCAGCAAGGAGAGCGCTATACGCGGGAGATGAATCATTATCCGGTCATCAGCCTGTCTTTAAAGTCATCGAAACAGCCGGACTGGGGGCTGGCGTATGGCTGCCTGAAGGAAGAAATTGGAAGGGAGTTTTTAAGGCATTGTGAGATTTTAGACTCTTTAGATACAGAAGAACAGCGGCGCAGGTTCCATGATATCATGAATCTGCAAGGAAGCCGTCAGGATTATGTTACATCGATCCGTTTCCTGTCAGAGTGTTTATATCAGTACTGGAACCAGAAGGTGATTATTCTGATTGACGAATATGATGTGCCTTTAGAGGCATCGTATTTTGGGGGATTTTATGATTCAATGGTTGATTTGATTCGTTCTGTGTTTGAGTCTGCCCTTAAAACAAATCCCTGTTTGGAATTTGCGGTTTTGACGGGATGTCTGCGGATATCTCGTGAGTCCATCTTTACAGGACTAAATAATCTGAAGATGATATCTATTTTGTCGGAGGCATATGGGGAGCACTTTGGATTTTTGCAGACGGAAGTGGAGGATATCCTTGATTTTTATGGGTTGGGTGACAATCGGAACATGGTGAAGGACTGGTATGACGGGTATTTGTTTGGCGGCGCAAATGTATACAATCCATGGAGTGTCATTAATTACGTTGATGCGGCTTCTGTAAACAAGGAGACATACCCGGCTCCATATTGGAACAATACCAGTTCGAATGCAATCGTGCGGGATTTGGTAGAACGCGCAGAGCCGAAAAGCAAATTGGAAATTGAACAGCTTGTGGCGGGAAAGACGATTGTAAAGCCGGTGCATGAAGACATTACCTATGCAGATATTTATCGTACGGCGGATAATCTGTGGAATTTTCTTTTTTTTACAGGATATTTAAAAGTGGTATCGATCAGTATGATTGGAGATATCCGTTATGTTGAACTTGCGATTCCAAACCGTGAGGTACGATATATTTATAACAGTACCATTATAAACTGGTTCCGGGATGAAATTAAGGTGAAAAATCTGTCGATCCTCTATAAGAGCATTGTAGATGGGGACACAGATCTGTTTCAGGAAGAATTATCCTCCCTGCTGATGAAATCGATCAGTTATATGGATGGGCGGGAAGAATTTTATCATGGCTTTCTCCTCGGGATTTTGGAAAATATGAAGGACTATCTGGTGACTTCAAACAGGGAAGGCGGAATGGGTCGGTATGATATCGCAATCCGGCATCTCGATGTGTCAAAAACGCCTGTCATATTGGAGTTGAAAGTGTCCGATACATTTAAAGGAATGGAGGCGGCATGTGATGAGGCATTGAAGCAGATTGAGGATAAACATTACAATGACTGGCTGCCGGATGAGGGATATACGGAGGTGCTGGACTATGGGATTGCGTTCTTTAAGAAACAATGCAGGGTAAAGGGATTGCGGAAGCAATTCCGTGGAACAGACTATTAAGGCGGGGACCGGTGAAGGATCCCGCCTTTCTTAGCGGTTTGGGCCGGGATCTGGGAGAATCCGCTAAATTTGAGTTGAAATGTATCCGGGAATCATATATCATATAGGAAGACATTTCAGGTCTTAAACTACATATTACAGGAGACGAGATAATGACGATCAGAATAGGGATTATGGGATATGGAAATCTGGGACGCGGCGTAGAATGCGCGGTAAAGCACAACCCGGATATGGAGGTAACGGCAGTATTTACCCGGAGAGATCCGGCTGAGGTGACGGTTTTGACACAGGGGGCAAAGGTCTGCCATGTGGATGACGCCATATCCATGAAGGATGAGATTGACGTGATGATTCTCTGTGGAGGCAGCGCCACCGACCTTCCGGTACAGACACCGGAATATGCAAAGCATTTCCATGTGGTGGACAGTTTTGATACCCACGCAAAGATTCCGCAGCATTTTGATGCGGTGGATGCCGCCGCTAAAGAAGGCGGACATGTCGGTATCATCTCCGTGGGCTGGGATCCAGGCATGTTTTCTCTGAACCGTCTATATGCCAATGCAATCCTGCCGGGCGGAAATGATTATACCTTTTGGGGACGCGGCGTCAGCCAGGGTCATTCCGACGCAATCCGCCGGGTGGAAGGAGTCAGAGACGCCAGACAGTATACCGTGCCGGTAGAGAGCGCTCTCGAAGCGGTGCGGGCAGGGAAGAACCCGGAGCTTACGACGAGGCAGAAGCATACGAGAGAGTGTTTTGTCGTTGCCAGGGAAGGCGCTGACTTAAAAAAGATTGAAGAGACGATCGTGACGATGCCAAACTATTTTGCCGACTATGATACTACCGTAACCTTTGTCAGCGAAGAGGAACTGGCGCGCGACCACAAGGGGATTCCGCATGGCGGCTTCGTGATCCGCACCGGTACTACCGGCTGGGAGGATGAAAACAGCCATGTGATCGAGTACAGCCTGAAGCTGGACTCCAACCCGGAGTTTACCTCCTCCGTGCTTGTGGCATATGCACGGGCGGCGTACCGTTTTGGTCAGGAGGGGCAGAGCGGCTGCAAGACTGTATTTGATGTACCGCCGGCATACCTGAGCGCAGAGGATGGGGCCGAGCTGAGAAAGCATCTGCTGTAGGACAAAAAAGGTATAAGAATAAAACGAAGCAAAGGAGAGACAGGATGGAACAGTATGCAATCCGCATTTTGGATCAAAAAGGACAGGAAAAAGCCGGTATAGCAGGGGACGATCAGGCAATACTGGCATGGAAGGGCTTGTATGAAGAGGGGGACAGCATCACGTTTTCCGTCCCTGCTGCCCCGCAGCATTATATCATCCGGGTGGATGATGTGCTGGATGAGGCGTTTGTCTATCTGACGGATCAGACCATGACTTATATCGTTCCGTTTAACGAGAAAAAGGACAACATAAACCCCAAGGCATTTACCGGGGACTGCCATTATCTGACGATCAGGAAGGCCAGGGAGGATGAGATCTCTTCCTATAAGAATCTGGCGAAGAACACGGCGGACCAGCATGAGGACAAGGGCTGTTATCCTCATGCATATGCCAACGTGGAGACGAGAGGGGAGTCTGTATTTGCAGCGCGCAACGCTATCGACGGCGTTGTGAGCAACCTTTCTCACGGGAAGTGGCCGTATGCATCCTGGGGCATCAATATGCAGGATGACGCCGAGATGACCCTGGATTTTGGCCGACCGGTGGATTTTGACAAGATCGTGCTCTACACCAGGGCGGATTTTCCTCATGACAACTGGTGGGTGGAGGTGACCTTTACCTTCTCCGATGGAAGCACCGAGACGGTCAGTCTGGAAAAGAGCTGCGAACCGCATCAGATTCCGATGAAGAAGTCGGGGATCACCTGGCTCAGGTTCGGCAGCCTGATCAAAGCAGACGATCCTTCCCCGTTCCCGGCTCTGACCCAGATTGAGGTCTACGGTACGGAAAGCGGAATTTAAGAGAGATTAAAGGAGATTTGATATTTGTGGATAAGATAACCAGTTTTACCATCAACCACCTGGAGCTGCTGCCGGGGGTCTATGTGTCGCGGAAAGACCAGGCCGGCTACGCCGCGATTACGACATTTGATATCCGTATGACAAGACCGAATTTTGAACCGGTGATGAATACGGCGGAGATGCACACGATCGAGCATCTGGGCGCTACTTTTTTGCGAAACCATGTCTTGTTTGGGGATAAGATCCTGTACTTTGGACCGATGGGCTGCCGCACGGGGTTTTATCTGATCCTGATTGGGGACTATCATTCAAGGGATATCGTGCCGCTGATGAAGGAGATGTTTGCGTTTATCCGGGACTTTGAAGGCGAGGTGCCGGGAGCCGCGGCGAGAGACTGTGGAAATTACCTGGATATGAACCTGCCGATGGCAAAATATCTGGCGGACAGGTTTTTAAAAGAGGTTCTGGATGTCATCGATGACAGCAGGCTGAATTATCCGGAGGACTGAGAAATGCATGATGATTATTACCAGATGTATCTCGACGAGATTGCACTGATCGCTCCATGCAGCCCGGAGGAAGAAACGATGCTGCTTGCCCGGGCGTCAGAAGGAGACGAGGCGGCGAAAAACCGCCTGACGGAAGGGACGCTTTCCTATATTGCGGAGCTTGTAAAAGGCTACACAGACCGCGGGCTTCCGATGGGCGACCTGGTCCAGGAGGCAAATGTGGCGCTTGTCATGACGGTGGATTCCTGGCAGCAGGGAGAAGATTTCCGCGCTGTTTTGGAAACCCGGGTGAAGGCTGCCCTGGACGCGGCGATCAGGGAGCAGGAGCTGGAGGAAAAGGTCGAAGAAGAGGTGTTGGCGCGGGTCAATGTGCTGAAAGAAATCTCCCGGCAGATGGCAGAAGAGCTGGGGCGGGAAGCTTCGGTTGAAGAGCTGGCAGATAAGATGAAGATGACCGTGGATGAGATCAAGGCAATCATGAAGCTGACCCTGGACGCGATGAGTGTCAGCCCGGACGCAGAAGAATAATTCGTACAACTTATAAATACCATAAGATATATTAATTTTATTTATAATATGTCTTATGGTATTATATTTTAGAGAAGAAACACAGACTGCCCGATGGCCGGACAACCGGGTGCGGCGGTCCCCTTACAAGAATCAGGAGGAAGCAAATGAGCGTAAGACGAGTGTATGTAGAAAAGAAACCTGAGTTTGCCGTAAAGGCGATGGAACTCAGAGAGGAGATCAGCAGCTATCTGGGCATTGACTCTGTGACGAATGTGCGGGTGCTGATTCGATATGATATCGAAAATCTGTCGGAGGAGACTTACAGTCAGGCGCTGGTGACCATTTTTTCCGAACCGCCGGTGGATTTTGTATATGAAGAGAGCGTTCCGATGGGAGAGGGTGATACTGCATTTTCCGTGGAATATCTTCCGGGACAGTTTGACCAGCGGGCTGATTCTGCCGAGCAGTGCGTAAAGCTTCTGAACGAGAATGAGGAGCCGGTCATCCGCACGGCAACGACCTATGTGCTGACGGGGGCGCTCACGCAGGAGCAGACGGCTTCCATCAAGTCTTTCTGCATCAACCCGGTAGATTCCAGAGAGGCGGACTCAGAAAAGCCTGAGACACTTGTGACCGTGTTTGACACCCCTGCAGATGTCGAATCCTTTGACGGCTTTTGTTCCTTTGGAGAGGAAGCGTTAAAGTCGCTTTATGATTCCCTGAACCTGGCGATGACATTTAAGGACTTTTTACATATCCAGAAGTACTACGGGGAGGAAGAGCACCGCGATCCGACCGTGACGGAAATCCGGGTTTTGGATACCTACTGGTCTGACCACTGCCGTCACACCACATTTTCTACGGAGCTTAAGGATGTGACATTTACCGACGGGGAGTACCGGGGGCCGATCGAGGAGACATACAACCGGTATCTTGCCGACCGTGAAGTGATTTATAAAGGAAGAGACGATAAATTTGTCTGTCTGATGGACCTGGCGCTGATGGCGATGAAGAAGCTGCGCGCCGAAGGGAAGCTGGAAGACCTGGAGGTTTCCGATGAGATCAACGCCTGCAGCATCGTGGTCCCGGTGACCATCGACGGTGAGACCGAGGAGTGGCTGGTGAATTTCAAAAACGAGACCCACAACCATCCGACGGAGATCGAGCCGTTTGGCGGTGCGGCGACCTGCCTTGGCGGTGCGATCCGCGACCCGCTGTCCGGCCGTACCTATGTCTACCAGGCGATGCGCGTGACCGGCGCGGCCGATCCGACCAGGCCGCTGGATGAGACCTTAAAGGGCAAGCTGCCGCAGAGAAAGCTGGTAAACGGCGCGGCGAGCGGCTACAGTTCTTATGGCAACCAGATTGGTCTTGCCACCGGCTACGTAAAAGAAATCTATCACCCGGACTATGTGGCAAAACGGATGGAGATTGGCGCAGTCATGGGGGCTGCTCCGAGAAAATATGTCATCCGCGAGACTTCCGACCCGGGGGATATCATCATCCTGCTTGGCGGACGTACCGGACGCGACGGCATCGGCGGCGCTACCGGTTCTTCCAAGGTACACACGGAAGCCTCCATCGAAGTGTGCGGCGCAGAGGTACAGAAGGGAAATGCCCCTACTGAGCGGAAGATCCAGAGACTGTTCCGCAGACCGGAGGTCAGCATTATCATCAAAAAGTGCAATGACTTTGGCGCAGGCGGCGTCTCCGTGGCGATCGGAGAGCTGGCAGAGGGGCTGAAGATCGATCTGGACAAGGTTCCGAAGAAGTATGCAGGCCTGGATGGCACTGAGATTGCCATCTCCGAGTCCCAGGAGCGTATGGCTGTAGTGGTTGACCCGAAGGATGTTGACAAATTCCTTGCTTTTGCCGGGGAAGAGAACCTGGAGGCGATTCCGGTGGCGGTAGTCACCGAGGAGCCGCGTCTGGTAATGAGCTGGAGAGGGAAGACGATCGTGGATGTCAGCCGCGCCTTCCTCGACACCAACGGCGCCCATCAGGAGGCAAAGGTGGTGCTGGAGGTTCCGCAAAAAGAAGGAAGCCTGTTTGTAAAAGAAGAGGTGGGGGATGTAAAGGAAACATGGCTGAACGTCCTGGCCGGGTTAAACGTCTGCTCCCAGAAGGGCCTGGTGGAGATGTTTGACGGTTCTATCGGAGCCGGTTCTGTTTTTATGCCTTATGGAGGAAAATACCAGCTTACCGAGACTCAGACGATGGTAGCGAAGCTGCCGGTCCTGAAAGGCACGACCGATACCGTGACGATGATGAGCTATGGATTTGACCCGTATCTGTCCAGCTGGAGCCCCTATCATGGAGCTGTCTACGCAGTGGTGTCTTCCGTGGCAAAGATCGTGGCAAGCGGCGGTGATTACAGCAAGATCCGGTTTACCTTCCAGGAGTACTTTAAGCGCATGACCGAGGACCCGGCCAGATGGGGAACTCCGTTTGCGGCTCTTCTTGGCGCTTACAATGCCCAGCTTGGCTTTGGGCTGCCGTCCATCGGCGGCAAGGACAGTATGTCCGGCACTTTTAACGATGAGCAGCACGGGGAGATCAACGTGCCTCCGACTCTGGTATCCTTTGCCGTGGACATTGCAAGCCACAAGCACATCATCACGCCGGAGTTTAAGAAAGCGGGCAGCAAGATCGTGGTATTCCATATCGAGAAAGACCAGTATGACCTGCCGGTGTACGGGCAGATCATGGACGGGTATGGAAAGCTGCATGAGGATATTAAAAACGGCAGGATCATCTCTGCCTACGCGGTGGAAGGCCACGGCCTTGCGGAAGCTGTCAGCAAGATGGCGTTCGGCAATAAGCTTGGCGTAAAGATTGAGCATCATGTGGACCCGAGAGACTTCTTTGCGGCAGGCTGGGGCGATATCGTGTGTGAAGTTCCGGACGGAAAAGTGGGCGAGCTTTCCATCTCTTACACGGTGATCGGCGAGGTGACGGCGGATGGGACATTCTCCTATGGCCAGGCAGTGATCTCCATGAACGAGGCGCTGGATGCATGGACCGGAACGCTCGAGGACGTATTCCCGACCAGATCGGGCGTAAAGCAGACGGAAGTGACGGATCAGGTGTACAAGGCGGCTTCGATCTATGTATGCAGGCATAAGATGGCGCAGCCGAAGGTATTTATCCCGGTATTCCCGGGTACGAACTGTGAATATGACAGCGCCAGGGCATTTGAGCGCGCGGGCGCCCAGGTGGCAACGAAGGTATTTAAGAATATGACGGCAGAGGATATCCGGGAGTCTGTGGAGTGCTTCCGCAGGGAGATTGCCCAGGCCCAGATTGTGATGTTCCCGGGCGGATTTTCCGCGGGCGACGAGCCGGAAGGCAGCGCAAAATTCTTTGCCACGGTATTCCGCAATGCGGTGATCAAAGAGGAGATTGAAAAGCTGCTTTCAGAGCGTGACGGCCTGATGCTGGGCATCTGCAACGGTTTCCAGGCCCTGATCAAGCTGGGGCTTCTGCCGGAAGGAAGGATCGTGGAGCAGCATGAAGATTCTCCGACTCTGGCGATGAACACAATCGGCCGCCATATTTCCAAGATGGTGTACACGAAAGTGGTGACCAATAAATCTCCGTGGCTGCAGGGGGCAGAGACCGGCGGCGTTTACTGCAATCCGGCTTCCCACGGCGAGGGACGTTTTGTGGCGAACGATGAGTGGCTGAAGAAGCTGTTTGCAAACGGACAGGTGGCGACCCAGTATGTAGACGAGAACGGAAGACCGACGATGGATGAGTTCTGGAATCCAAACGGCTCTTATATGGCGATCGAGGGCATCACAAGCCCCGATGGACGGATTCTTGGCAAGATGGCCCACTCCGAGCGCCGTGGCGAGGCTGTGGCGATGAACATCTATGGCGAGCAGGATATGAAGATTTTCGAATCCGGGGTAAACTACTTCCGTTAAGAAAAGGAAAAAGCGCAGGAAAGAATCAGGAGGAAGGCGGCAAGCAGGGATTTCCCGGGCCGCCTTCCCCTTTTTTTCCTTCTCCGGTCTGTCTATTTAAAATAAGTTTAAAATATGGCAAACCCGGCAGGAAGAGGGACTTGCGTTTTCTGGATAAATTGGTATAATAAGGTACATTTGATAAGCGCAGGAGGCAGGATATGGTGAAAGCGATCGTATATGAGTCCCATACAGGATTTACCAGAATGTATGCAAAAATCCTCGGCTGGGAGCTGGGAATGGAGGACAGGGTATATAGTCTGAAGGAGGCGGAGCGAAAGGTTTGCCGGGGGTCGGAGATCATATTTCTTGGATGGGTCTGCGGCGGAAAGGTCATGGGATATGAGGCGGCGGCAAGACCGTGGAGAATCCGGGCTGTCTGCGCGGTAGGGCTCAATTTCCCGAGTGAACAGCGGGTGCGGAAGGTTACGGCGGAAACCAGGATCCAGGGCTGTCCGGTGTTTTATCTGCAGGGAGGATACCGCCACGACCAGCAGGGGCTGGTATACCGCACGATGATGAAAGTCCGGGTGTCGGCTCTGATGGCGAAGGAACACAAGACGGAAGAGGACTACAAGATTCTCCACATGATCCGGGAAGGGGCAAATCTGGTGAACGAGGACAGTCTTGCGCCAGTCAGGGAATATCTGTGCAATCTGTACGGGGGGTGACGGACATCTGGCACAGGACGCGGAAAAAGACACGGAAAAACCGGAAGAACAACCTTGACAGACAGAAGGAATTCAAGTATTATTTTCGTTAAAACGGTCTTTTCGGAGGCAGTACCATCTATACGAGGAGAAAAACAGTCATGAAAAAAGTTGTGAAGTTTGGGGGAAGTTCCCTTGCCAGCGCAAGACAGTTTAAAAAGGTCGGCGATATCATCCGTGCCGATAAGGCGAGACGATATGTGATCCCGTCCGCGCCGGGAAAGAGAAACAGTAAGGACGAAAAGGTTACGGATCTGTTGTATGCCTGCTATGATGCGGCATCTGCCGGCGGAAGCTATAAAAAGATCCTGGAGAAGATCAAAGGACGCTACCAGGAGATCATCGACGGACTGGATCTGAATCTGAACATGGATCATGAGTTTGAGACGATCGAAGAGAACTTTGTCCGGGGCATCGGCCGGGACTATGCGGCGTCCCGAGGCGAGTATCTGAACGGCATCGTGATGGCAAAGTATCTGGGCTATGAGTTTATCGATGCGGCAGACGTGGTGTTCTTTGATGAGAACGGAAGCTTTGAAGCGGCAGCCACCAACAAAGAACTGTCTGAGCGTCTGGCTCATGTGGAGCGGGCGGTGATCCCCGGCTTTTATGGCTCTAAGCATGACGGGACGATCAAGACCTTTTCGAGAGGCGGTTCTGATGTGACGGGCTCTATCGTTGCCCGTGCGATCCATGCCGATATGTATGAGAACTGGACCGATGTATCCGGTTTTCTTGTAGCGGACCCGCGTGTGGTGGAGAATCCGGAAGTGATCGAGACGATTACATACCGTGAGCTGCGTGAACTGGCTTACATGGGGGCGAGCGTGCTTCACGAGGACGCCATCTTCCCGGTCAGAAAAGAGGGTATCCCGATCAACATCCGCAACACCAACAAGCCGGAGGACAAAGGAACCCTGATCGTGGAGAGCACCTGCAGGAAACCTCGCTATACCATCACCGGCATTGCAGGAAAGAAGGGATTTTGCGCGATCAACATTGAAAAAGCGATGATGAACGCCGAGGTCGGATTTGGCAGGAAGGTTCTGGAAGTATTTGAAAAATACAATATCTCCTTTGAGCATATGCCGTCCGGCATCGATACGATGACGATCATGGTCCATCAGGATGAGTTTGAAGAGTACGAGCAGTCTGTCATCGCGGGCATCCATCGCCAGGTGGAGCCGGACAGCGTGGAACTGGAGTCGGACCTGGCCCTGATCGCTGTCGTAGGGCGCGGCATGAAGGCAACCCGCGGGACGGCGGGCAGGATCTTCTCCTCCCTGGCACATGCCAGGATCAACGTAAAGATGATCGACCAGGGCTCCAGTGAGCTGAATATCATCATCGGAGTGAAAAATTCCGATTTTGATGCGGCGATCAAGGCGATCTATGATATTTTTGTTACTGCGGAGATCTAAGACGGCAGGACATGACATTGGAATCAGGCGGGAGAGGCGGCTCTTCCGGGATGCCCGAGGGGGAGTCCCGGTTTGGGTTGCCTCTTTCTATATGGCTAAAAATATGATACAATATAAAATTATATACAGACAATCGGTCCGAAAGGAGCTACAGATGGAACGACAACATGGTAAAACCGCGGCCACAGCGCTGGCTGCCTGCTTTATGGCCGGTGTCGTGCTGGCCGGATGTGCAGGCCCATCCACCCGGGTCCTGCCGCGGGATGTGGTCAGCGAGCGGCCTTATGAGATACCGGAAGAAAATCAGGTGCTGGAAGAAGTAAACCCATTTTATCTGCAGGAATCCCTGGATTATCTCTCCGGCTTTGTCCGCAGGAGCGGGACGCCGGGAGAGGGGGAGGCCGCAGAATATATCGGGCGGCTTCTGGCTGATTATGGCTATGAGACGCAGATTCAGGATTTTCCGGTTGAAGATTCTTTCGGGGATACCCGGCTGCGCGGGCGGAATGTAATCGGAAGCAGGAAGGCGTCTTCTCCCGACGGCGATATCCTGATCATTGCCGCAAACCATGATTCCCCGGAGGGAAGCCCGGGAGCAAACAACAATGCCTCCGGGGTTGTGAGCCTTTTGGAGTGCGCCCGGCTGCTGTCGAGGCTGTCTACTGATACGGAGCTGCGGTTTGTCAGCTTTTCGGGAAGCGCCCAGGGCGGCGTCGGAGCAGCCTATTATATGGCTTCCCTGACGGAGACGGAACGTCACCGGATCATCGGGACGATACAGCTGGACACGCTGGGGTACGCGTCAGATTCCAGGGTGATCCTGGGTACGATGGATGGAGAGCAGACGCTGCTTGGAGATATGCTAAAGACTGCGTCCGCAAAAGTGTCGGGGCTGACATCCGGCTGGCGGTATGTCCGGAGGGAGAAGGGGGATCATGTTTCCTTTGTCCGGGGCGAGATACCGGCCGTGGTTGTGAGCCAGTCACAGGAAGCATATGAGAATGGCTCTCCACAGGACCGGGAAGAGGTGGTCAACGTAGAACTGCTTGCCGGTGTGGCAGATGTCGTGAGCCATACGGCCGCGTGGCTTATGAGCGAGGATACTCCCTCTCAGCTTGCAAAAGCCCGTCATATGAACCATATGCAGGATGGGGCGTGGGTGCAGCGAAAGGACGTCCGCTTCCCGTTTGGAGAAAGTCCCGGGCAGGCGGATGCACAGATCGGAGTTCCCGGCATTCTGGCCGCATCCCGGGTAGATGGAGCGGGGAAACAGGTGGATACATACCAGTACCGGATGAAATGGTTCGACGTGGACCAGATTATTTTGACGAACTATCATTATTTTGAAGGAAAACTGGAGACGATATCCCTGGATGCAGACGGAGCAGGCGTGGAATTTGAGGAGATGAAGGAACGGATCGGCTCGTGGTATGGAGAGCCGACGGGGGAAAGCAGCGGTCCAAACGGCACCGAATATGACTGGACAGACCCGGTTTACCACAAGTTCATTGCCCTGATCCCCGCAAGCGGCGGCTTTGAGGTGGAGATACGGGATCATACGCCGGAGCGGACCGTGATCGGGACATATCTGCCGGACGGGACCGTGGTGGAGCAAAATATCTCAGATCACCGGATTGCCAGGCTGTTAGACCTGGTGAGGGATATCATCCCGAAGGAGTATTACGGCTCAGTCAGTCAGGTGGCTGTCTATACAGATGGACTGGGGGATACGGCATGTTATCTGGAGACGCCAAAAGAGGATGCGCAGGAAGAGAGGGACGGGCAGGAAAGAGCAGGCGAGGCAACGCTCTGGATCGACATGGAGGATGCGCTCTCTGAACGCGGAGAATGGAGGAACCGGACGGAGACGGTGAGGCTGCTTGTCAGGACCCTTGGACAGCTTGTAGAACTGCATGGAGAGGAACGTTACAAAGCAGCGTACCAGGAGCGTTTTTTGCAGACAGGAGCGGAAGATTCGGCGCCGGAATTTTCCGAAGATTTCATGCGGTTTGTACTGTTTTTGAAATCTCCGACGGTAAGGGACAGTTCAGACGGGCGGATTCAGTTCTTTTATGATTTCGAAGAACTGGTTAAAATACGTACATGGATACGAGGCAATATGAAGCTTGATGACGAGGTGCCTGCGGAGATACTGCCGCCGGAGAGCGGCGTGACCCCGCCGGGACCATAGCGAGGAGGAAAACCTATGCTGGAGAAAATTGATCTGTCAAGAACGGTAAAGAAGGAAGTCTATAAGCAGGAACAAAAAGAGAAAGGCGCGAAGCTGGGCGTTTTACAGAGAAAACTAAAGGAAGCCGGAGTTCCGGTCATCATCCTGTTTGAAGGCCTGGACGCGGCCGGCAAAGGGGTGCAGATCAACCGTCTGATCCAGGCTCTTGACCCGAGGGGGTTTGACGTATACGCGGGCAAAAATCCCACGGAGGAAGAACTGCTCCGCCCGTTCCTCTGGAGGTTTTGGACGCTGACGCCGGAGAAGGGCAGGATTGCAGTGTTTGACCGGAGCTGGTACCGCAAAGTGCTGACGGACCGCTTTGAAAAAGTGACAAAGAAGAAGGAACTTCCAGAAGCTTATCAGGATATCAGATCCTTTGAAAAGCAGCTGTCGGATGACGGGACCGTTATCATCAAGCTGTTTCTGTATATTTCCCAGGAGGAGCAGAAGAAGCGGTTTAAGAAGCTTGAGGCGTCTAAAGAGACGGCATGGCGCGTATCGGAGAAGGACTGGAAGAGGAATCAGGAGTACGACAGGTATCTGACGATCAATGAAGAGATGCTTGAGAAGACAGACACGGAATACGCTCCATGGACCATCGTTGAAGCGACGGACAAGGATTATGCGGCGCTGAAGATCCTGAACCATGTGACGAGCCGCCTGGCTGAGGAGCTTTCACGGCTGAAAGAGGCGGACGAGAAGGAAAGACCGGTCAGGGAGAAGGCGTGCGGGACGAATGAACCGGAACCGGAAAACCGGTACAAAAGCGGCGTGCTCTCCGGCATTGACTTAAGCAGGCACCTGCCACGGGATGAGTACAAAGAAAAACTGGACGCTCTTCAGAAACGTCTTGAATTTCTCCACAGCGAGATTTACCGGCAGAGGATTCCGGTGGTGCTGGGATTTGAAGGCTGGGACGCCGGAGGCAAGGGCGGCGCGATCAAGAGGCTCACGAGCCATCTGGACCCCCGAGGCTATCAGGTGTGCCCCACGGCTTCTCCCAACGACATCGAGAAGAAACACCACTATCTGTGGCGGTTCTGGAATCACGTGCCAAAGGCCGGACATATCGCAATCTTTGACCGGACCTGGTACGGCAGGGTGATGGTGGAACGGATCGAAGGATTCTGCACGGAGGCCGAGTGGAAACGGGCTTACCAGGAAATCAACGAGATGGAAGCCCACATGGCCAATGCCGGCGCGGTGGTGCTGAAATTCTGGATGCAGATTGACAAAGACGAGCAGGAGCGGCGGTTTCAGGAGCGCATGGAGAACCCGGAGAAACAGTGGAAGATCACCGACGAGGACTGGCGGAACCGGGAAAAATGGGACCAGTATGAGGTGGCGGTCAATGAGATGCTGGTGCGCACCTCCACGACCTATGCCCCCTGGATCGTAGTGGAGGGCAACGACAAGCTCTATGCGCGGGTCAAAGTCCTTCAGACGGTGGTAGACGCATTAGAAGAAAAAATACGGCAGGTAAGGGAAGAGAAAGATGGCTGACATAATTATAATCGGCGGCGGGGCGGCAGGCATGATGGCTGCGGTCGCCGCGGCCGGCTGCGGGCACCGTGTCCGGATCTACGAAAAAAATGAGAAGCTGGGCAAAAAGATATATATCACGGGCAAGGGACGGTGCAATATCACCAACGCCTGCGATACCGAAGAGCTGTTTGGCAATGTCGTCCACAATCCCAAGTTCCTCTACAGCAGCTTTTACGCTTTTACGAACTTTGACATGATGGAGTTTCTGGAGAAAAACGGCTGCCCGGTCAAGACAGAGCGGGGCAACCGGGTATTTCCGGTCTCCGACAAATCTTCCGACGTCATCCGGGCGCTCTCGGAAAAACTCAGGGAGCTGGGCGTGAAGGTCTGTCTGCACGAGGAAGTGTCCGGCATTTTGACGAAAGAAGGGGCGGTATCCGGCGTCCGCTTAAAAAGGGGCGGGACAGAGACGGCAGACGCAGTCATCGTGGCGACGGGCGGGCTGTCCTACCCGACTACCGGCTCGACGGGGGACGGCTACCGGTTTGCCAGGGAACAGGGGCATACGGTCACGGAACTCTCCCCGGCGCTGGTACCGTTTGTGACAAAAGAGGCGGTCGTAAAGGAACTGCAGGGTCTTTCCCTGCGCAACATCAATGTCAGGATATCAAAAGGCAGCAAGGTGCTGTATGAGGAGTTTGGGGAGATGTTGTTCACTCATTTTGGGGTCAGCGGCCCGGTGCTTCTTTCTGCCAGCAGTTTTGTGGCGGATGCATTGAAAAAAGAGCCGCTCACCCTGTCGGTGGATTTAAAGCCGGCGCTTACGCCGGAGCAGCTTGACGCCAGGCTTTTGCGGGATTTTGAAGAGTTTAAGAACAAGCAGTTTAAAAATGCGCTGGTTCACCTTCTGCCGTCCAAGATGCTGCCGGTCATCACAAAACGCAGCGGGATCGACCCGGAGAAGAAGGTCAATGAGATCACAAGGCAGGAGCGGCAGCAGATCATCGGCGCGGTGAAGGATTTTCGTCTCACCATCACCGGGCTTCGTGATTATAAAGAGGCGATCATTACCCAGGGAGGTATCTCTGTCCGGGAGGTCAATCCGTCCACGATGGAGTCCAAACGGGTCAGAAACCTGTATTTTGCGGGCGAGGTGCTGGATCTGGATGCGGTGACGGGCGGGTTCAACCTGCAGATCGCCTGGTCGACCGGATACCTGGCAGGGATATCGGTCCCGCAGGACTAAAGGGATTATTTTAACATAAAGGAGCTCAGGAACAATATGCAAAGCAGAAAACCATTCAACATAGCCATCGACGGACCGGCGGGAGCAGGAAAGAGCACCATCGCAAAGATGGTGGCGAAAAAACTGGGATTTATCTATGTGGACACAGGGGCCATGTACCGTGCGATGGCGCTGTATTTTATCCGGCAGGGAATCGGGGCGGAGGATGAGGCGGCTGTCGGGGCAGCCTGCAAAGAGATCGAGATCACGATCCGCTATCAGGACGGCGTCCAGCAGGTCATCTTAAACGGTGAGGATGTGTCGGGGCTGATCCGCACCGAGGAGGTGGGGAACATGGCTTCCGCCACCAGCGTCTACCCGGTGGTCCGCGCCCATCTTCTGGAACTGCAGCGCAGTCTTGCCGCAAGTGCAGACGTGCTGATGGACGGGAGGGATATCGGGACCTGCATCCTTCCGGACGCAGACGCGAAGATTTTTTTGACGGCCAGCACCGGGGTGAGGGCGATGCGCCGATACAAAGAGCTGGAAGAAAAAGGTGAGACGTGTAATTTAAAGGAAATTGAGCAAGATATAATAGAAAGGGACCAGCGTGACATGAACCGGGAGACAGCGCCGCTGAGGCAGGCAGAGGACGCCGTGCTGATCGACAGTTCTGAGATGACGGTTGCGGAAGTGATCGATGCGATCATTGAAGCGGCCAAAAGCCGCGGGCTGGAAACGGGACAGTGATATGGAGGTCAAGGTTGCAAAGACCGCCGGTTTCTGTTTTGGTGTAAAGCGGGCGGTAGAGCAGGTCTACGAACAGATCCGGCAGGCGCCCGGCCGGGTCTATACTTACGGTCCCATCATCCACAACGAGACGGTGGTGAAAGACTTAGAGGAAAAGGGCGTAACGGTTTTGAATACGGAGGAGGAACTGCGAAAGCTCAAGGAAGGGACCGTCATCATCCGTTCCCACGGCGTAGGACGGCGGGTGTATGAGCTTTTGGAGGAGAGGGGAGTCACCATCGTGGACGCCACCTGTCCCTTCGTGAAAAAAATACACAAGATCGTTTCCAGGCAGCAGGAGGAAGGGCGCAGGGTCATCATCATCGGCAACGCCAGCCACCCGGAAGTGGAAGGGATACGGGGATGGGGGGCAGAGGACACTCTGGTGCTGGAAGACGCGTCCGAAATAGAAAATCTGCCTGTTTTGAAGGAGGAAAAACTGTGTATCGTGGCCCAGACGACATTTAATTACAAGAAATTTCAAGATTTAGTTGAAATATTTATGAAAAAGGGTTATGATATACTTGTTTTAAATACGATTTGCAATGCAACACAGGAACGACAAGTGGAAGCTAGGCGTATTGCTTCTGAAGTGGACGCTATGATTGTCATTGGCGGCAGGAGTAGTTCGAACACACAGAAACTTTACGAGATATGCCAAAAGGAATGTAAGAATACTTACTTCATCCAGACACTAGGCGATTTAAATCCTGAATGTGTGAATTCTGTGCGCAGCGTAGGTATTACAGCAGGGGCATCTACCCCGAATCAAATTATCGAGGAGGTTCATACTAATGTCAGAATTAAGTTTTGAACAAATGTTGGAGGAGTCATTAAAAACAATACGTACAGGAGAGATTGTCACTGGTAAGGTCATCGACGTGAAAGAAGATGAAATCGTCTTGAATATTGGTTACAAGTCTGACGGTATTATTCCCAGAAGCGAGTACACGAACGAGTCCGGTGTTGATTTAAGAAACCTGGTACAGGTTGGCGATGAGATGGAAGCCAAAGTCGTGAAGGTAAACGACGGCGAAGGCCAGGTAGCCCTTTCCTACAAGAGACTGGCTGCCGACAAGGGCAACAAGAGACTGGAAGATGCATTCAACAACCAGGAAGTCCTGACTGCAAAGGTAGCACAGGTACTGGACGGCGGTTTAAGCGTTGTGGTTGAGGAAGCAAGAGTATTCATCCCGGCAAGCCTGGTATCCGATACGTATGAGAAAGACCTGACAAAGTACGCAGGTCAGGATATTGAATTCGTGATCACCGAGTTCAATCCGAAGAGAAGAAGAGTCATCGGCGACAGAAAACAGCTGATGGTAGCGAAAAAAGCCGAGATGCAGAAAGCTCTGTTTGAGAGAATCCATGTTGGCGATATCGTAGATGGTACTGTGAAGAACGTGACTGACTTTGGCGCATTTATCGATCTGGGCGGCGCAGACGGTCTGCTTCACATTTCCGAGATGTCCTGGGGACGCGTTGAGAACCCGAAGAAGGTATTCAAGGCTGGCGACCAGGTAACTGCCCTGATCAAAGATATCAGCGGCGAGAAGATTGCACTGAGCCTGAAGTTCCCGGAGGCAAATCCGTGGGTGAGCGCAGCTGAGAAGTATGCGGTAGGCAACGTGGTTTACGGAAGAGTGGCACGTATGACCGATTTCGGCGCATTCGTAGAGCTGGAGCCGGGCGTAGACGCACTGCTTCATGTATCCCAGATTTCCAGAGAGCACGTAGAGAAGCCGGCTGACGCACTGAGCATCGGTCAGGAGATCGAGGCTAAGGTTGTTGATTTTAATGGCGAAGACAGAAAAATCAGTCTGAGCATTAAGGCTTTACAGGCATCAGGAGAGGCAGAGCACGCTTATATTGACGAGGATGTTGCAGATGTGGACATCGACGCAGTAGGCGCGGCTGAGGCAGATGCTGAGTAATTTGTTTTTTGTATAAGTGAATGGAGCCAAAGACAGGTGGTTTGTTACTGTCTTTGGCTTTTTTTGTTTTTTCCGGGAGAGTCCGTCCGTGAGTGGCGAGGGGTGGAAGGAGGTGTTCTGCTCCGGGTCTCGGGCCTAAGTGGGACCAGGGGGTTTCTCCGCTCGCTAAAAGCGTCAGGAAAGCCCGCCAAACTCATTTCATTCAAACAGTGCCGGGCTTTTCTGACAACGCTCGCTCCAAAACGCCGGGTCCCACTAAGCCCCTCGACAAGTCGCAAAACATCTCCTTCCACCCCTCGCCACTCACGGACTGCATACCGGCGGCACGAAGAGATATGATTTCATGCAGACGGATTTATCGAGTAAGCAGCATGTTATTTTCTGGGGGTTGTCGGCGCGTAGTCTGGGATCGGCAGGGGGAACAGGGCGGTGTCAGGGACTTGTTGAAGGTCTTAGCGGGGGTTGGCGTTTTGGAGCGAACGTTGCGGAGCAAGGCTGGAACTGTTTGAGCGGAAGCGAGTTTTCCAGCCTTGCCCCGCGTTATTAGTGAGTGGAAAAATGCTTAGCCCCGTTTAGACCTGAGACCGGGAGCGGACACCGCCCTGTTCCCCCTGCCGATCCCGGACGGGACCTCTGAAAACTCCATTCATATAGCATTTTCTCGAATCTACCACATATTTCTGTTGACATATAATATTATATGCTATATAAT
>JAPJQL010000029.1:2361-45679 GCA_030825115.1 Lachnospiraceae bacterium | reverse complement strand
CTTTTTATTTTAAGAATGATTCCTATCTTTGCCAATAATAATTATACACTAACCCCAACGAAAGTCTTTCTGTTCCTGTGTTTCCGGCTTCTCTGGAAGTTTCCGTTCCTCTACCAGCGACCGTCCTGCCAACTGTCTGAAATATAGTCTTTGAATCCGCTTGACTGTGGTTCCCTCACGCTCTGCCAATTCCTTGATTTTCCGGTTTCGTATTTGTTTGTCAATGCTGTAAATTTCATCATCCATGAGTTCAGATATAAGTTCATGACGCTTTTGCTGTCCGTCCGTAGGAATCTTTTGCCTGTCGATATATTTTAAGTATTCCTGTGGCGGCTCAATTCTGGGATATGCTATTAAGTCCTGTTCTGCCACAAAATATGGGCTGCATGGATTCTCATAAGATATGATCCACGCTCCGCTCTCTGACTTTGATACGATTCTATAAACTTCTCCTGCAACATCAATAAACATAGCCTCATTCTCCCTTCTTCGTCATAATAATGATTTTCCAATCCTTGACCGATTCAGACCTAGACCAATATCTCCGTGAAAATTCCAATTTCTCAATGTTTGCTCTTTTAGATAACATAGCTTCTGTGACAACCTCCCGGATACCAATGGAACCATCTTCAAAGTGAAGAACAAAGTCCGTTGCCCATTCCACATCAAAATAGTCTTTGCGTATATCGATTGGATTTATAAACTGATACCTCTCCCTGTCCAACTCCTGACAGGTTTCATAAGAAACAATCTCCGGCTCCTGTTCCAATAGCCTTGCATACTCTCTAGCTTCCCTACTGTGGACACATACCACCTTTTGATTCTTCTCACTGCGAAAACTGATATCCCGGTATTTCTTACCAACCTTATCCATGCGCTTCACTCCTTTACAAAAATCCAAATTAATAGCGATTGAATTAATCCTAATTTTTGCAAGTAATCATGAAACCAATACCCTTAGCAACAAATTCTCCGATTGTTTGACTTTCAAATAATCCGAGTTTTTGCAGTTTTTCAACTTTTCATCGGCAAAAACTCCAATTAATTCAGATTCAGCCACGAATTATTTCGAGTTTTTGCATTGAATTAATCCGAGAATTTGCATTTATTCCGAGTTTTTGCACCTATTTAACTCCGAAAATTGCAAAAACTCCAATTAATTACTTCTCACAGTTGCAAAAACTCCGATTAATTCCAATTAATTGAAATTACTTTGTTCAAGTGCAATCGAAATTCGCCCTCTTGTCCCATCCAAAACAGCCCATTCTTTTCCCAGCTTTTTTTCGGATTTATTATCATTTTTGAAATGCAGATGTGTTTTTTCTGCCTTTTTCTCTGCTCTTTTTCCGGCTTTCATGCAGCCTCATTATTTGAGACTGTCACAGCTAAAGAACAGGAACAAAAACAGATTGAGTTTTGTTTGTCTTGGTTCTGGATTTGAATTTTCCTTGTAAATACGTTGTTTCTAGGCGTTTTTCTTTTCTCTTTTTCTTTCCGATTTGCTCTTTCTCTATTTTGAAAACAGAGAATGAACACAGGGCAAACGGCAGAAATTGATTGGAAAGGAAAGACGGAAAACAAAAAGCAGAAGTACCGGGATTGTTAGTCCTGATACTTCTGCTTTGTTTTTACTTTATTCTATTTTCGACCGGAACATTGAGCTGGAGCCGGTGGGATGGGAACAACTTGTCGAGGTGCAATCGAAATTCGCCCTCTTGTCCAACTGAAAATAGCCTTCTTTATTTTCTCTTTTTTCATCTCTGTTAGCCTTTCAGCTTTGCTTTTTCTGCCTTATTCTCTGCTCTTTTTCCGGCTTTCGTGCAGCCACATTATTTGAGACTGTCACAGCGAAAGAACAGGAACAAAAACAGGTTGAATTTTGTTTAGATTGATTCTGGTTTTGAATTTTCCTTGTAAATACGTTGTTTTCGAGTGTTTTCCTTTTCAGGTTTTCTTTCCGATTTGCTCTTTCTCTATTTTGAAAACAGAGAGTGAACAGAAGGCAAATGGCAGAAATTGGGTGGAAAGGAAAGACGGAAAACAAAAAGCAGAAGTACCGGGATTGTTAGTCCTAATACTTCTGCTTGATTTTACTTTATTCTATTTTCGACCGGAACATTGAGTTAAAGCCGGTGGGATGGGAACAATTATTCAAACTCAATCGTAGCCGGCGGCTTCCCAGTGCAATCATAAAGCACCCGGTTAACCCCCTTCACCTCATTCACAATCCGTCTCGTCACAGTCCCAAGAACTTCCCACGGAAGTTCCGCCGACTCCGCCGTCATAAAGTCCGACGTCAGCACGGCGCGGAGCGCAATCGCATAATCGTAAGTCCGCTCATCGCCCATGCAGCCAACCGACCGCATATTCGTAATGGCGGCAAAATACTGCCCAAGCTCCCCTGCGATTCCGGCCTTTGCAATCTCTTCCCGGTAGATAAAATCTGCGTCCTGCACGATCCGCACCTTTTCCGGTGTCACTTCACCGATGATCCGCACGCCAAGACCCGGTCCCGGGAACGGCTGGCGGTACACCAGATACTCCGGAATCCCAAGTTCTAACCCGGCTTTTCGTACCTCATCTTTAAAGAGCATTCTGAGCGGCTCGATGATTTCTTTGAAATCAACGTAATCCGGCAGACCTCCCACATTGTGATGAGATTTGATCACGGCAGACTTGCCAAGCCCTGACTCAATCACATCCGGGTAGATCGTTCCCTGTACCAGGAAATCCACGGCGCCAATCTTCTTCGCCTCTTCCTCAAATACACGGATAAACTCTTCTCCGATGATCTTTCGCTTTGTCTCCGGATCTTCTACGCCCTTTAACTTCTCGTAGAAGCGCTCTTGGGCATTCACGCGGATAAAATTCAGGTCGTATTCGCCTTCCGGTCCAAATACCGCCTCAACCTCATCACCCTCGTTCTTCCGCAATAATCCGTGGTCTACGAATACGCAGGTCAGCTGCTTGCCCACTGCCTTGGAGAGCATGACTGCGGCAACAGAAGAATCTACGCCGCCGGAAAGCGCGCACAGCACACGTCCGCTGCCCACCTTCTCACGAATCTGCGCTATGCTCGTCTCCACAAAAGAATCCATCTTCCAGTCGCCCTTGCAGTGGCAGACATTGTAGACAAAGTTGGAAAGCATCTTCGTCCCTTCCTGGGTGTGCATCACTTCCGGGTGGAACTGGACCGCATAGATTCCCTTCTCCGGGCATTCCAGAGCCGCCACCGGACATACCGGCGTATGGGCCGTAATGGAAAATCCGGCCGGAGCCGTCTCGATATAATCTGTATGACTCATCCAGCAGACGGTTTTCTCAGATACGCCCTCAAGAACCGCACTGCCCGCTTCCACCGAAACCTCGGTCTTGCCATATTCGCTAACCGGAGCAGTCGAAACCTTTCCGCCCAGCATATGGGCGATCAGCTGGGAACCGTAGCAGATGCCGAGAATCGGGATCCCCAGTTCATATACCGCCGGATCGCACAGCGGGGAATCCTCACCGTATACGCTGTTCGGTCCACCCGTAAAGATGATTCCCTTCGGAGCCATCGCTTTCAAACTATCTAAAGACATATTGTAAGGATGTACCTCGCAATAGACGTTGCACTCTCTTACTCTTCTGGCGATCAGCTGGTTGTACTGCCCGCCGAAGTCCAGAACGATAATCATTTCTCTTTCCACCTTTGTCCTCCTCGCATAAAATAGCATGGTATTATTATATACAAAAAACGCATTTTTTTGCAAGTGGCAATTTGACGTTTTTATCGCCCTCAAATTACTTCGAATTCACAGTTTAATATAGTCTGGTAGATTTCCTCCTCGGTCCTGCACGCTTCCAGCTCCTTGATGAGCGGTGTCGCCTTCACCATCCGCATCAGCGTCACCACCGCCGGAATATGCTCCTTGGTATCCCGGCTCGCCAGGCAGAAGATCACTTTTACCTGTTTCTCCCCAAAATGAACCGGCTGCCGGTTCACAAGAAGGCTTAAACTGGTCTTTTCAATCCCCTCTGTTCCTTTGCCGTGGAGCAGGGCGAAAGAACCGTCTGAAACCGCATAAAAACCCTGTTCCTCAATAAAACGTATCATGTTGTCCACATAGCATGGCTGGATGAAACTGCGGTTTTCCAAAAGCCTCGCGCTCTCTCTCACCGCCTGCCGCCATTCCAGGTTTAGGTCCACACGGCGGATACAGTCAAATTTCAGGAAACTGGAAAAGCTTTTTGGATTGTGCTGTGGCTTCACCGTGCGGTATCCCAGTTCCCGCTCGATGACCTCCATCACCCGCTCCCTGGTCTTCTCATCCAGAAAGCCCAGCTTTTCTTCAATCGCATAATAGCTTGACAGGATCGTCTTTCGCGGGATATCCAGCTTCTCAATCTCTGCCCGGTCCTCCGCCTGAAGGATTGGATTGACCAGGATGCAGGGCTTTGGAAGCTTCACATTGAGGCGGATCGTGGAAAATACATAGTCAATCACCGTCCAGTCCGGGTAGGTGGATATTTTATAGAGAGGGATCGTGTCTATGATATGAATCTGGTATTCGCTCAGCAGCGACTCCTTGAGCATGGTGGTCGTCCCATATCCGTGTCCACATACCAGAAGCACCCGCTTGTAGGGAGCCTGCTTCATCCTTCGGATGCTCGCCATAAAGCAGATTGTGAGGTAAACCAGCTCATCCTCGTTGGTGAGTTCCTTCAGCGTATCGATATCCTGGCACACCAGCGCCACCAGCCCGTATAGCTTTCGCTCCTCCTCGCCTAAGAGCCCCATCGTGTTGTCTTTGATCTCCACATGGTTTTGTATCCTCTGGATCAGCGGAATCATGTGGTTTAGCAGCCCTTCCACCAGCGTCCTGTCTTTGTCAAAAGGCAGCTCCATTTTCTGAGACATGACGGATATCAGCGTAAATGTCACCGTCTCTGCGTGAACCAGGTCCACGTCATCGTGAAGCCCGGCAAACTTATTGGTATAGTCAAAAAGCTTTGCCATCTGGCGGATATAATCTTCCGATACCGGCATCCCCAAAATCTCTGAAAGTCGTCTGGAAAAACGGTCATATTTTTCCCGGTCATACTCCGGCACCACATTCAGGTCCAGAGGATAATCCTTCTCATGGATGATAAACCAGATCAGCGCCATAATATTGGACATATACCAGGAATAGGAGTTGCTGGTCAGCGTACAGTTCAAATCCTCCAAAAGAGCATTTACCGCAAGAACTACATTGGGGATTGAAATCCCTTCAAATGCCAGATGGATGATATGGATACAGTAAAATTCATAAGAATTGTAGTTTGTGGACGGATTGATCAGGTAATTGATATACTTTTTAAACTCCTGATTCAGCAGCGTGATCCGCCTGCTCCGCGGTCCGACAAGATAAAAATGATCCGTATAGCCGATCCCCAGTCCTTCCTTTGCCAGTTCTTCGTTCAGCATATCCATATCATGCTTGATCGTCGACCGTGACACATTGAGCCGCTCGCTGAGCTTTCCAATCTTCAGTTCCTGGTTTCTGAGCACCAGGATCAGGAGCAGGACCGACATCCGTTCCTGGCTGGTATAAACCATCTCCGTCTCATCCTCCAGCCCCTTTAAGTCCAGGTTCTCAGGATATACCAGCACTCCTTTCGGAAGCTTTTCAATCACCGGCAAACGCTCTAAGGACAGGATATCATTGATCCTGTCCACATCATACCGGATGCTCCGCTCCGATATCTCCAGCTCCTTTGCCGCATCCTTGTAGGTTGACTTCTGATGCACCTTCAGATACCGGAGTATCCGAAGCATTCTTCCACTAAACATATTCTTCCCCCACGGAAAGAGGAGAGCTCCCCGTCTCCCCTTTCCATCTTTATGTATTGAATGAATACTCCCCTAAAACCTTTTTATACTTGCTTACTGAAATGTATCCTGGATTTTTTTCATCACCGCGTCAGATTTCTTGATCAGATCGGACACGCCCATCTTGATGACCTTTTTCCCTTTAAAACGGTCCAGACCGGACAGTGCCACATCGTTTACCAATACCACGCAGGCTGCCTCGTCGATATCCTTCTGCTTCAGCTCATTCTCCACGCCTGCGCCGCCCTGCGTCTCGATCAGCACCTCAATCCCAAGCTTCTGGCCGGACAGCTTCAATGCCTCTGCCGCCATATACGTGTGTGCTACGCCCGATGGGCATGATGTAATGCCAACTACCTTCATGTTGATTCCTCCTCATATAAATTTTTATTTTCGTTCTGCTTCATTCTGCTTATGACAAGTTTTTACAGCTCGTCAAATGTGATCTCGTCCAGGTCATCCTCTGCCAAAACGCTGTCCCCAGCCGTCACATCCACATAGTCCTTCTTTAATAAGTTTACCATAATTGCAGTCACAAGACCACCAACAATTACAGAAATCAGATACCAGATTCTGCCCTCTACAACCGGAAGTACGATCAATCCGCCCCACGGTGCATGGTTCAAAACGCCGGTCAAAAACGGGATGATATTTCCAACTACCGCACCTACGATCAGGGACGGGATGACACGCAGCGGGTCATTGGCTGCAAACGGAATCGCACCTTCGGTAATTCCCACACAGCCCATCAGGATTGCTGCTTTTCCGGCTTCTTTCTCTTCCGGATTGTATTTCTTCGGAGCCAGTAACGTTGCGATACCCATACCGATCGGAGGAGTACAGATTGCTACGCCAACGCCGCCCATCAGGTATGGCAGGGTATCAACCTGAGTCTGTGCAAATAATGTCGCTACCTTGTTGATCGGGCCGCCCATATCAAACGCGGTCATAGCTCCCAGGATCGATGCTAACGGCACTTTACCAACATCTCCGAGGCTGGACAGCCAGGAAGTCAAAGACTGCATGATAACTGCGATCGGAGCGCCGATTCCCCATACGATGATACCGCCGGTGATCAGAGTACCTACTAACGGGTAGATGAAGATGGAACCCAGCGTCTTCAGCGCGATCGGCAGCTTGATCTTCTTTAACTGCTTCACAACCACACCTGCGATCAAACCGGCTGCCATACCGCCCAGGAAACCTGCGCCCATGGAGTTTGCCAGGTAAGCGCCAAGCATACCGGGAGCCAGACCAGGCTTATCTGCGATAGAGTAAGCGATGTAACCGCCAAGCACTGGCACGAACAGGGTCAGTCCTGCAAGACCGATCTGTGCCAATCCCGCAAGCCAGCCCTCCGTAGGCGTTGCCGCGCCTGCCGGATTCAGCATAACCGCAAGGGAAAACAGGATACCGCCTGCTACGATGAACGGAATCATATGGGATGTTCCCGTCAAAATATGTTTCTTTAATGTCTTCAGCTGCTCTTTCATTTTCTTACCCCTCCAATACTTCCGTTAAAATTTTATAAACCTCGTCTTTGGTGCTGGTGCGAAGCGCATCTCTGAACTCCTCATGCATCAGCTTTCTGGACAGGTTTGCCAGAATCTTCATGTGGGTGTCTCCGGCCTCCAGGACAGGGACTGCGATCAAGATCACCAGATCTGCAACCTCGCCCGACTCCTCATTCCATACGACCGGATTTGCGGTCCTTCCGAAGCAGACGGATGCTTCCAGCACATTGTCTGTCTTGCCGTGGGGAAGCCCCATGTCAAATCCTACAAACGTCGGCGCGATGGCCTCCCTCGCCAGCACATCCTCATAAAACTTTTCAATGTCGGTAATCCGGCCTGCCTTGTGCAGCTCCGTCACCAGAGTCATCAGGACATCTTTTTTCTCCTTTGCATCGATATCGAACACGATGCAGTTCTCACTTAATAACTGACTCATATTAAAACCCTCCAAATAAATGATTCCCCAGCGCTTTGGTACTTCATTGTTTGTTGTTCTTTACATGTGATATCATAACTGGAAAAATTAAAAATGAACAGATAGAAGATTTGAAAAAAATTTTTACACAAACTGACAGGGAAAAGATGATATTAAAAAATGCTTACGTTCCTTACGCTTTCCTTATATCCATTGTCCCCTGCTGCTTCCCATGATAAACTGAATACAGAAACATCATTTTGGCATTGCCGGTCCGGCAGTGTCCCGATACGGGGAGGTATCATTATGAAGAAACGATTCAGGAACGTACTGGCCTGCATCCTGCTGACCTTCGCAGTTGTCCAGCTCACGGGATGCGGCGGCAGCAAAGCTGCCAACAGCCTGGTGACAGAGAACGCTGCCGCAGTATCAGTGGCGGAGACGGCTGCCGCAGCGCCGATGGCAGGCGCTTCAAAATCAGAAAGCGATTCCGGGCTTAACTCGTCCAGCACGGTACAGCCGGTGACCGCCGGCCGCAAACTAATCCGCAATATCAATCTGAACGTGGAAACTACCAGCTTTGATACCCTGATCTCCAGCCTGGCAGAAGCAGTCACCGGCTTCGGCGGCTATATGGAGCAGTCGGATATCAGCGGCAACAGCATGTCTTACTACAACGACAGCCGCCATGCATATCTGACCGCCCGGATTCCGTCCAACCGGTTAGACAGCTTTATCACCCAGGTGGAGGAACAGGGAAATATTACAAACAAGTCAGAGACAACCCAGGATGTCACCTTGCAGTACTCTGACATCGAAAGCCGTAAAAAATCCCTGACGATCGAACAGGAACGGCTCTGGGCATTGCTTGAAAAAGCTGACACGCTGGAAGCCGTCATCGCCCTGGTATCCCGGCTCTCAGAAATCCGCTATCAGCTGGAGGCTTTTGAGTCCCAACTGCGTACTTTTGACAATCAGGTGGATTACAGCACCGTATATATGAACATCTCCGAAGTAAAAGTCTTCACCCCGACCACTCCTGATTCGGTTATAGAACGAATCCAGAAAGGCTTTGACCGCAACTTGAGCAATGTCACGAGCGGAATAGTAGACTTCTTTGTATGGCTGGTATCCAGTCTTCCTGTTCTCATCCTGCTTGCCGCGATCGCTGCCATCGCATATTTGCTTATCCGTTTTGCAAACAGACGATACTTAAAGAAAAGACCAGGAAAAAAACAGCAAGACCGAAAGAGATTCTGGAACAAAAAGGCTTCTGCGAGGCCAGATGATTCAGAAGACACAGCGCATCAGGACCAGCAGACCAGAGAAGACCGCTGACATTTAACCAGTAAAAAAGCCACGACGAAACTCCTGCCGCCAATCCTTACGGATTCGTTTCCAGGTTTCCATCGTGGCTTTTTATTCTTTTTTATTCTTCCGGCTTCTCCTTTCGGAACCGGCTCACATCGTTCACCAGAATCTTCATGTTTTCAATCAGGGAATCAAAGGCGCCGTACTGATACAGGTTCATCACAATGATTCCAAACGGCACTGCCAGAATCATGCCGCCGATTCCACTCAGCTTAAATCCGAGGTACAAAAACAGCAGCGTCATCAGAGGAGGCAGCCCCATCGAATCTCCTACAATCTTAGGCTGTATCACCTGCCGGGTCACCTGAGACAGCACGTACAACAGCGCCAGCCCGATGGCAAGCGGATAATCTGCCGAAAACAGCTTCACAAGCGCCCAGGGAATCAGCACCGTACCGGTTCCAAATACAGGCAGGAAATCCAGCATGGCAATCAGAATCCCCAGCAGGAAGGCATATCGCACTCCCAGCACAAAAAAGCCGGCGATCAGGATAGCGGCCACCACGAACATGATCTTGAACTGGGCCAGAAAATACCCGCCGATCAGGCGTTTCACATCGCCCTTTAAATAATTGTAATACCGGTTTCCGCCCTCCGGCAGATACCGTTTCCAGAATTCGATGATTTTGTCCCGCTCCACAATAAAAAAGTAGGAAGACAAGATTGTGACCACGGTATTGACCAGGGCATTCGGAATTCCCTTCGCCACATTCCCCGCAACCTCCACGGTGGGAGACGCGATCTTCTGTACCAGAAGACTCAGGTATGCCCCGATATTGCCGGTAAGCTCATGCCAGCTCTGCTGGACGCTCATGGGCAGCATACGGAAGATATCGTCAAACCTTGCAAATACGCCCTGGATCTCCACCGCTGCCATATCATAGAGTTCCGGCAGATCCTTCGCCAGCGAGATTGCCTGGATCACCAGCCGGGATATCAGAAAATACCCAAGCAGGATCACTGCTGCAAGCACCAATACAACGATCATGACGGAACTGTGCTTTCTGACGATCTTCAGTTTTTTATCCAGAAACCGCACCAGGGGATTGGCAATCATCGCAATCACCCAGCCAATGACAAACGGCATAAAAAACCGCAGCAGCTTCGGGCCTAACAACAAGACCAGGCCGATTCCCGCAAGCGGGACCACAATATTCAATATCACTCTGGCATATTTCTTTACGCTCTCCAAATGACCACCGTCCTATCGCTTCAGATATTCCTCCAAAAACGCAAACAGCGTCTCCATCTCCTCGTCCGTCCCAACCGATATCCGCAGGAAATTATCCAGCCTCGGCTGATTAAAATATCTTACAAAAATCTGCTCCCTGCGGAGCGCCTCAAACAGTTCTTTGGCCGGGACCCTCTCATGGGAAGCAAAGATAAAGTTCGCCATAGAATCCGGGAATGTAAATCCCAATTCTCTGAGGCATATCTTGGCCCGTTCTCTGGTATCCATGATCTTTGCCAGCATTTCCTTAAAATATCTGTCATCCTTCACCGCCTCCGTCCCCAGTACCAGCGACGGCATGTTCATCGTGTAGGAGTTGTAACTATATTTCACATCGTTCAGCGCCCGGATCAGCGCCGGATTGCCGATTGCAAACCCGATCCGCATCCCTGCCATCGAGCGGGCCTTACTGAAAGTCTGCACAACCAGCAGATTTTCATACTTCTGAACCAGGGAAAGTGCAGATGTCCCGCCAAAATCAATATATGCTTCATCTATGATAACAATCACATCCTGATTGTGTCTGATGATATCCTCCACCTCAGATAGGGGTAAAAACAGCCCTGTGGGGGCATTGGGATTCGGAAAGATCACGCCGCCGTTCTCCCGGTAATAATCTTCCCTGACAATCCTGAAATCAGAATCCAGAGCCGGAGTCTCAAACGGAACCTGAAACAGTTCCGCCCACACCTTATAAAACGAATAGCTGATATCCGGGAACAGGACCGGCTTTTCGGAGTTGAAGCACGTCAAAAATGCCATCGCAATCACATCATCCGAGCCGACTCCCACAAACACCTGGTCATCCCCCACCCCGTAATATTCTGCCAGTGTATGTACTAACAGCGACGAGGTCGGGTCCGGATATTTGCGGAACAGATCGTAGTCCATCTCCTGCAGCGCGCTTCTTACGCCGGGCGCAGGGGGATACGGATTTTCATTTGTATTCAGCTTCACCAGACGGGTTCCCTTTGGCTGGTCCCCCGGCACATAAGGCACAACCTTCCGTATATTTGCTTCCCAAGGCTTCATCTTCATCCCATCCTCTCCTTCAGTCCCTTTTGCCGCCTATATCAGGTTATAATCGTTTGCCAGTTTCTCAAATGCCGGCATCGAACGTTCAATCTGCTCCGCAGACACACAGTACGCGATCCGCACATATCCGGGACACGCAAAGGAGCTTCCCGGCACCAGGAGGAGATTGTACTTCTGGGCCCGGGCACAGAATGCCTTTTCATCTGCCTCAGGGGATTTCACAAACAGATAGAATGCCCCATCCGGCTTGATGCAGGTAAATCCATACTTCTTTAACCCGTTATAGAGCAGGTTCCTGTTCTTATCGTAAGCTTCCAGATTCACAGTCGCCCCTGTCTCAATACACCGTTTGATCACCCTCTGCATCAGGGAAGGCGCGTTGACGCTTCCCAGTACCCTGTTTGCAATCGTCGCCGCGGTAAATACCTCTTCATAATCTTTCATCTCGCTGGGGATCACCAGATATCCAATCCGCTCTCCCGGCAGAGACAGAGATTTACTGTAGGAATAACCGATCACGGTATCTGCGTAATACTTTGTCACATATGGGACTTCTACGCCGTCATACGCCAGTTCCCGGTAAGGCTCATCGGAGATCAGCACGATCGTGGTGCCAAACTCCTCTTCCTTTTCCCGCAGGATATCGCCGATCCGCGTCAGAGTGGCGTCTGAATATACCACGCCGGTAGGATTGTTCGGCGTATTGATGATGACCGCTTTCGTCTTCTTTGTTATCTTTTCGGCAAACTCTGCCAGATTTGGCTGGAAATCCACCGTGTTCGGGGACACGACTACCAGCTCTCCGTCATAATTGCGGACATAATTGCCATACTCTACAAAATACGGTGCAAACGTAATGACCTCATCGCCCGGATTTAAGATCGTCTTTAAAATCACGTTCAATCCGCTGGCCGCCCCTACTGTCATCAGGATGTTGCCAACGCCAAATCTGGTTCCGAAGCGCTCGTTCAGCGACTGTGCGATCGTCTCCCGCACATCCTCAAATCCTGCATTGCTCATATATCCGTGGACTACTGTGGAGTCTTCCTCGTCCAGAATATCCAGGATTGCCTGCTTCACCTCAGCCGGAGCCGGCACATTGGGGTTTCCCAGGCTGAAATCATAGACATTTTCCGCGCCGTGGATGGCTGCCAGACGCTTTCCCTCCTCAAACATGACCCGGATTACCGAATTGTTTTCTACCAACGGTTTCATTTTTTCAGATATCATCTTTTTGCTCCTCCTTGCAGTTTTTTCTATCGTCATACAGAGGTCGCGCACTGCGCTACCGCCTGTGTGCATTCATCGTATAATACAAGGCCATAAACCCTGTAAGAATCAGGTAAAACCAGGTGGTCGTATTGGAAAACCAGGTAGTAAAAAACGACAGCATCAGATACACGCCGACCTGCGCATAGAGCAGATACCCCATAGGATTTCGCATCTCCCTCAGCTTCACGACCAAAAGATAGGCCAGCAGCCCCAGCAGGCAGGCAAAGATCACTACGCCGATCACGCCAAAATCATAGTATGCATCATAATACAGCGTCAATGTCGTCAATTCTTTTTTATCCACATAGATTGGATAGTTCACAAGTTGCGGGAACAAAAATTTAAGTCCTGTAAGCGCCCACAGCGGGAACAGACTTCTCATGCCAAGGGCATACTCCGGGAGCACCTCCACCAGACAGTTGAAATTCTCATAATTATTCGCTATATACATATAGGGCTGGGTGATGAAAATCGGCATCTTCGCGTTCTTCATCTCGAAAATCCCATTCAGATATTCCACGTCATGGCTCCGCGCCACCGTCAGGATCAGGTAAACCGGCACCAGCACCACAAAAAGCCCCAGCAAAAACAGAGGGTTAAAGCTTTTCTGCAGAGATATGTAGGTAAACATCGCCAGCAGGACGGCAAATATAAACTGGAACCGTGACACACACAAGACCGGGATCAGCAGCGAGATCACCGCCATCACGATGACAGCCACCATCTTTTTCTCACTGCCCCTCCCCCTCGCCATGTGGAAGAACAGCACGCACAGCGCAGGAACAAGCACGCAGGATACCGTGAGGTAATGGATGCCGGTCACATGAAATTCCGAATATGCGTGAGGCACTCCGCGTACCAGAAGAGGCACATAGCCAAGCGCCACCGCCTCAAAAATAAATGAGGCAAGGGAAAGCCCCGTAACCGCGCAGATCATATGGAACACCGGCTTCGGATTGCCGCTGTAGCTTCTCCATCTGCCGTAGCTGTCATGTCCGGTTCCATACAGGTGCACCAGCACCTCAAACACCAGCCAGAACCCGATCAGCGCCAGAGCCAGACAGATCCAGGTTTTTAATGCCCAGTCCGTCTGCAGCCTGCTCAGCTTCAGACAGGCGAGCCCCTGTCCGCCCACCCAGAACAGGGAAAACAGCCCCCTCAGATGAATGATATTCTTCGAGCGCAGATAGTCATAAAGATACAAATATCCCGCCGCACCAATCAAAAACGCACCCGAAAGGTAATAATGCTCTCCCCTCGCCAATAAATAACCCGCCACATAACAGATCAGATACACTACCATTGCCATCAGCTTTTCCATCCTATCTTTCGTTTCGTCATTCTGTCATTTAAGAATTGCTGAAATGGCTGCCGCAAAGGATTCACGGCAGCCAGCATCAGCTTATGCATTCTTGGTTACAAACTCTCTCATATAATCTTCTACTTCTTTCGTCGTTGCAAAACGCATCGCCTGATCGGCAACCGCCTGCAGCTCCTCCGTGCTGTAGTTCGTGATCAGCTTTCTGGAGTACAGGATTGCGGACGCGCTCATACTGAACTCATTCAGGCCGAACGCAAGCAGCAGTGGAATCATCATCGGATCGCTCGCCGCCTCGCCGCACATCCCAACCATGATACCAGCTTCCCGTGCACAGGTGATGATGCGCTTGATGCTGCGCAGTACGGCCGGATTAAACGTGGAATACAGATAAGAGACCTTATCGTTTCCGCGGTCCACCGACATGGTGTACTGGGTCAGGTCGTTGGTCCCGATACTGAAGAAATCAACTTCCTTTGCAAAAATATCTGCAATCAGGGAAGCCGCCGCAGTCTCCACCATGATACCCACCTGGATGTCCTTATTGTATGCGATGCCTGCCCCGTCAAGCTCTGCCTTCAGTTCCTCGATCAGCGCCTTCGCCTCCCGGTATTCTTCGATGCAGGTCACGAGCGGAACCATGATCTTGATATTGCCGAATGCGCTGGCACGAAGAAGCGCGCGCAGCTGCGGCTTATATACATCCTCCCTGCGGTCCAGGCAGAAGCGGATCGCACGGTAGCCGAGGAATGGGTTCTCATCTTTTTTCAGCCCCATGTACGGAATCTCTTTGTCCCCGCCGATATCCAGAGTACGGATGATCACTGGCTTGCCTGCTAACGCCACGGCAACCTTTTTATAAGCTTCAAACTGCTCGTCCTCGGTCGGCATGGAGGTGCGGTCCATAAACAGGAATTCGGTGCGGAACAGACCGACGCCCTCTCCATCATACTGCAGTACCTTTTCCACATCCTCCGGCTTGCCGATATTGGCAACCAGTTCGATGTGCACGCCGTCTTTTGTAACGGTAGGCTTGCCGATATACTGCTCCAGTTCTTTCTTCTCCTTCAGGAATGCATCGCGCTTTGCAGTGTACTCTTCTTTTACAGCTGTTTCCGGGTTCACGTATACCACGCCTTCAGAACCATCCAGCACGATCTCGTCCCCGTTCGCAACCTTGTCGAGGAAATCGCCGACTGCCACGACCGCCGGAATCTCCAGCGCCCTTGCCAGTATCGCGCTGTGGGAAGTCTTTCCCCCAAGCTCAGTCACGATACCGGTCACATGCTCCGGGTTGATACCTGCCGTCATGGACGGGGTCAGGTCCTTTGCCACGATCACGCTGCCTTCCGGCAGGGATGCGATATCCACGGATTCCACGCCTAAAAGGACTTTCTGCATCCTTGTCTTGATATCCCTCATATCCGTCGCACGCTGCTGCATCAGCTCGTCATCCATAGCTGCAAATACATCCGCGTACATGTTGCAGACGGTCTCAATCGCATATTCGCTGCAGATGCCTTCGCCGGTGATGGTGTTTTCAATCTCCCCGGTCAGCATCGGATCCATAAACAGCATCAGATGTCCCTGTAAAATCTCGGCTTCCTTCTCCCCTACCCTGGTAGCCAGATCTGCTGCAAGCACTTCTGTTTCCTTGATGCTCTGGTCAAGCGCCCCCTTAAAACGCTCCACCTCGGCTGCACTGTCTGCAACCGCCTCTCTCTTGATGATCAGTTCCGCCTCTTCAACGATTGCCACCTTACCGATGCCAATTCCGGAAGATGCACTTGTTCCCTTGTACATAGATATATCCTCCTTATTAATTATTTATGTGAAACACGCCGGAAGGCGTGTGTCCCATACTTCACAGCCAGCGCGCAGGTCCCCTATTCGCCCAGCCCGCTTTCCACCAGACCGATCATCGCGGCAAGCGCCGCCTCTTCATCCGGTCCTTCACAGATAAACTCAATCTCATCCCCGCATTTGACACAGGCTCCAAGGACGCTCAGCACGCTCTTTGCATTGGTCAGGGAGTTCTTGAACTGGAATTTGACCGATGACTGGTATTTCATCGCCTCATTGCACAAAATCCCTGTCGGCCTCAGATGCAGGCCGGATGCATTTTTTATTAAAATCTTTGCTTTTACCACATTATCCCTCTTTTCCTCAGTCGGCAGCCGTCGTCTGCCCGTTCTCCGCTGTCCCGGATGTCGGCGTCTTAGACTCCTCCGCCCGCTCTTCTGGTCCTGATGCCTCGGCTGCAGAAC
The DNA here is from genome assembly GCA_030825115.1 of Lachnospiraceae bacterium. Taxonomy (GTDB): domain Bacteria; phylum Bacillota; class Clostridia; order Lachnospirales; family Lachnospiraceae; genus Brotaphodocola. Next base: position 29,402 of record JAPJQL010000029.1, on the reverse strand, counting down.
CTGTATCGCTCTGAGACTCACCGGACTCCGCCGTGATTCCCGGCTCTTTCAAGGTCACTTCGACTTCAAAGTCCGTATAGGACTGAAGCTTAAACGCCTGATTTGCTCCAAAAGTCAGCGTCCCCTTATGTCTTCCCGGCTCCATACCGGACAGATCCAGCTCTGCTGCCAGATCGGCAGCCGTCAGGCTGTCTAAGTCTTCCCGCAGCCCCTGCATCGTCACTTCGATCGGGGAAGGGATCAGACGATAATTGTATATGTCCGAAGTTCCGGTTTTTGCAATATCACTGTCGGTCAATCGGAACGTTTTATTGACCAATCGCTCCACCTTCAGCCTCACTTCAATCCTGGAACTCTCCGTCTGGACCATCTTCACACCTTCCGGCAGATAATCCTTCAGATCAACCGTTATGACACGGTCTGCCATAGCGCCGTCCAGATTTAAGTCCGAAGCCGGTATCGTCAGCTTGTTCAGAGAAGCCAGGCTGGTCCTCAGGCCGATGACTGATACGGTAGTTACCGGGCATTCCACTCCTACAAACTGATATCCGGGAGCCACCGAGCCCGATACCTCAAAATCCAGGGGCAGCTTCTTCACCCGGTTGATCGTCACATTGTATGTGACTTCCGGCGTGTCGGAAACCACCTTTTCCCCAAGCTCGATTTCATTGTCATTGGAATCGTAGAATTTCGGCTTGACGACTCCGGTAAAATCTTCGGTCCGTCCGGCAATCTCAATCTCAACTCCGGCATGGCTGACCTGCCCCACCTGGGAGATCGGTCCCTCCAGATAGAGATAGTCCGGGCTGATGCCGATTCCGTTCACCTCATATTCTTCTGCCGGTCTTCCAACCTGTCTGACCACAAGGTCAAATTTTTTCTTCTGCAGTTCTTCTGTCTTTACGCGGACCACGCTCTGTCTCGGCTCCACATCACGGATCAGTGATTTATTGTTCATGACCTCTACATTGACCGGCACGGAGCCCGTCACATCGTACAGGTCGGCCAGATCGATATAGGCGCGGAAATCCGATTCTTTGATCTTGTATTCATCCCTGGTCTGCACCTTATAGCTCACCTTGACGGTGCCGCCCCCTTCTATATCATAAGTGCGGTTTGCCGCAAGCAGCACCTGCTCGTTGAGGATCTCCAGCGGAATGTCTTTTGAACGCTTTACCGCAGGGTTGGATACATTTACCACAACAAGCCAGACAAAAAATGCCAAAAAGACAGAAAGGATCTTCAGCCCCAGATTATTGATCAACCTTTCTTTCATGCTTCTTTCTTCCCTTCCAAATCTTGAACCGATTGCTTCCGGCCTCCTCCTTCATATTCACCGTGGCCAATACCTTACGGAGGCTTTCCCCGTCGCTGATCCGGCGCAGGAGTCCGCCTTCTACCACGGAGACACGCCCGGTCTCCTCCGAAACCACGACCGTAATACTGTCCGTAATCTCACTGATCCCGACAGCCGCCCGGTGTCTGGTCCCCAGGTCCTTGCTGATCATCATATTGTCAGACAGGGGCAGATAACAGGTTGCCGCCGTCACCCGGTTGCCGCGGATGATCACCGCGCCGTCGTGAAGCGGGGTATTGTGCTCGAAAATATTGATCAGAAGCTGGCTGCTGACCGTTCCGTTGATCTCAATGCCGGTACGCTCTATCTCTTTTAAAGAAACGTTCCGCTCAATGACGATCAGCGCGCCGGTCTTGACTTTCGCCATCTCAAACGTAGCCTTTACAATCTCATTCGCCGTGCGCTCGGTAAATTCCTGGCTGTCCTTTTCATCATCAAACAGCAGAATATCAGAAATCAGGTTCTTGCTTCCCAACTGCTCCAAAGCCCTCCGCAGCTCCGGCTGAAAGATGATGATCAGCGCCGTCACCGCGATCGTGCCCGTCTTTTCCATAATCCAGAGAATCGTATCAAAATGGAAGATTGCCGCCACAAGGCCAAAGACCAGAATGACAACCAGCCCCATCAGCAGGTTCCATGCGCGGGTATTCTTGATCCAGATCAGGATCTCATACACAAGAACCGCGATAATAATAATCTCAAACAGATTGGAAAGGGTAATTCTGGGCAAAAATGAAATCCAGGATTGTACATTCTGGAAGAATTCCGAAAGCCCCGGAACGATTTCTCCCATAATTCCACCTCACTCTCCTAATAGTTCCTGACGCCGCGTCCGGCTCAATGGCTTCCCCGGCGTCCTTTTCCCGGATTGTTGATGCGCTTTACACGCACATCCGGCTTTGATACCACAACTTTTGGTACCGCTTTTACATAATAGACATAGTCATCGTCTTCAAACTGCGTATATTCCGTTCGGGTATAATCCACCGCAAAGACGAAAAAATGATAAATACCAGCAATCAGCAGGGACAATAAGATCCCCACGATCAGCTCACCGATGGAGACTGTCACGTCAAACAGGAAGTCTCCCACAAAGATAGCCGCCAATTCGCTGATCGTACCGAGCACAATGGCGATCACCCAGGAGTAATCCATCGAAAGGTTATGCACCATATAGACGATCAGGATGCCCACCGCACAGGCGGCGATCATCACCAGCATCGACTGGTTCGATATCAGCGCCCGGATCAGCTGTACATACTTCTGCGTGATATCCACGGAAGCATCGTTGGTCAAAACTCCCGCGTTCTGCTTGATATAAGACAGGATATAATACACGGTCACGCCGCAGCTCACAGGAATCACAGACAAAAGGCTGCCGGAAAGTCCCGCAAGCAGCGGAATCACATAAGGCACCTTCAGCATAAATGCCACCGGAGTCAGGATCAGCCAGTAGCTGTCCCCCGGATGGAAACCGTAATACAACAGGGCAATGATGATCAGTATCACCGCCACCAGTAACGCAGCCTCAAACGACACTGCATAAATATGGGCGATCATCACGACCGCCATCAAAAAACCGATCGCTCCATAGGGCAGAAACGCACACGCCAGCGCTATGGCCAGCACAAGCAAAGGGTTCTTCAGCTTAGCCATGAATCCGATGTTCTGGTTTAACAAGATCAGAGTCACCAGACTTAAGGCAAATTTGACGATTCCGTTTGTGATTGTCGCGTATTTTCCGTAAAAAGATTTCAACCGTTCCTTAAGTACGAGAAGCACCATCATGTCGGCCGCCCTCCTTCGTCAATTCTTTCGATCTGTTCTGGAACTCATACCGTTTTTCCAGACGTTTGAGCTTTGCCACGTAGACCTTCATCCCGCGCTTGGCGTATTCATATCGTTTTCGGTAGACCCGGAATGTGATGACCAGATAGACGATCAGGCCGATCACATACAGGATGCCTCCCTGCCTGCCGATCGCAACCACCTCGTCCAGGTTCATCGCATTCAAAAGGCGTTCAATATTGTAAAGCGCCCAGATCAGTACACACAGGATAAAGCACAGTGTGTACGAAAAAAAGGATCGGAACATATGGCTGCTGATATAATCGCTCTCAAAATAACGATTAGCAGGGAAGATATTCTTACCTTCCCTTTTCTCGAACATGGCTATTCCGGTCATCAGTTTGATCTTGTCTTCGTTCAGCATATGTCCATCCTCTTCATCACAAAATATATCAATTTAGTATAGCATAAATATCACGGACAGGCTATACTTCCTTATACATTTTTTGCAGATACTCTACATCCTTGTGGTAACGTTCTGCATTGGAATTCTCCAGAAGCATGGTGATATAAGGCTTCTCCTGCTTCAGGTGGCGCAGCAGCGGACGGTAGTCAAACAGTCCCTCTCCCACATGTTCAAATTCCGGCTTGCCGTCTTCCATGCGAAAATCCTTGATATGGAGCATTGTAATACGGTCTCCGTACAGGGCAAACGCGCGGTCAATGATTTCTTTCTGCCTGTCCACATCCTTTGCGCTGATCAGATTGACAGGGTCCAGGATCGCCTCCACGTTCGGGGAATCGATGTCATCCAAAAAACGGCGCATCATCTCAGGACTGTACAGCGTATGGTCGTGGACAGCTTCCACTCCTACTATCATACCCAGTTTTTCCGCTGCATCCACGATTTCCCTCATACTCTTTAACAAAAGTTGATAACATTCTTCCGTGTAAGTCTCTTCCACCACCTCAAACGAGCTGCTGTAACGCCCCGTCTCCGTGCCGACCATGTCCGCGCCGATAATCTTCGCATACTTTAAATGTTCGATGAATTTGGCAACTTCTTCTTTCCGTTTTGCTTCGTCCGGGTTGGTCGGATTGATATAACAGCCAAGGACTGCCACATGAATATTGCGTTCCTTTAATTTCTTTCCGATCATATGGGCAAAGCCCGGGGAATAATGGCCCGGGTTAAAATCGAAGCCCGGAAAAGATTTTCCCATCGCAAGCTGGATCTGGTCAATATGATTCGCCTGCACTGCATCCAGGACAGCATCAATCTCTCCTGCCGGACAGATATCATGACATCTCATTCCATAGTTCATAACTGCACTCTCCTCTTTCTTATAACTTTTCATAGTATAGCATAAAAAATCCGCCATGTAAAACATGGCGGAAGAAAAACTATCTTACTATTTTCTTATCATTATTCGTCAACGCTGTAGTTTGGCGCTTCCTTGGTGATATGGATGTCGTGCGGATGGCTCTCTTTTAAGGAAGCCGCAGAAATCTTCACAAATCTGCTGGTCTCCTGCAGTGTCTTGATATCCGATGCACCGCAATACCCCATACCGGAACGCAGACCGCCCAGCATCTGGAATACGGTGTCTTCCACCATACCCTTGTAAGCCACTCGCCCTTCCACGCCTTCCGGAACCAGTTTCTTTGCATCAGACTGGAAGTAGCGGTCCTTGCTGCCGTTCTCCATCGCCGCGATGGAGCCCATGCCGCGGTAAACTTTATACTTTCTTCCCTGGTACAGTTCGAACGTACCCGGGCTCTCGTCACAGCCTGCAAACATGCTTCCCATCATGCACACGTTGCCGCCGGCTGCGATTGCCTTGGTGATATCGCCGGAGTACTTGATGCCGCCGTCAGCGATGACCGGAATGCCATACTCCTTAGCCACTGCATAACAGTCCATCACAGCGGTAACCTGCGGTACGCCGATTCCGGCCACAACACGGGTGGTACAAATCGAACCTGGCCCGATACCGACCTTCACCGCGTCTGCTCCGGCTTCGATCAAAGCTTTCGTCGCCTCGCCGGTTGCCACGTTTCCTGCGATAACCGGAAGCTCCGGGAATTTTTCTTTGATCATGCGGAGGCAGTTCAGCACGTTCTCGGAATGACCGTGAGCGGAATCGAGAACCACCACATCCACTTTTGCCTCTACAAGGGCAGCCACACGGTCAAGGACATTGGCCGTAATGCCTACGCCTGCGCCGCACAGCAGACGTCCCTGGGCATCTTTTGCAGAATATGGGTACTTAATCTGCTTTTCAATGTCTTTGATGGTGATCAGGCCCTTCAGGTTGAAATCATCATCGACGATCGGAAGCTTCTCGACCCTTGCCTTTGCAAGGATTTTCTTCGCTTCGGTCAGGGTGATGCCTTCTTTTGCCGTAACCAGGTTTTCGGAGGTCATGCACTCTTTGATCTTCTTGCTGAAATCCTCCTCAAACTTCAAGTCGCGGTTGGTGATGATGCCGACCAGCCTGCGTCCTTCGGTAATCGGCACGCCGGAGATGCGGAACTTGCCCATCAGCTCATCAGCGTCTCTCAATGTATGCTCAGGAGACAGGAAAAATGGGTCGGTGATGACACCATTCTCAGATCGTTTTACCTTATCTACCTCTTCAGCCTGTGCCTCAATTGACATATTCTTATGAATGATACCGATACCGCCCTGTCTTGCCATAGCGATTGCCATGCGGTGTTCTGTTACGGTATCCATACCAGCGCTCATCAGCGGAATGTTCAGCTTGATGGTCTTGGTAAGCCAGGTAGTCAGATCTACCTGGTTCGGGATGACCTGGGAGTAAGACGGAACAAGTAACACATCATCAAATGTAATGCCGTCGCCAATAATTGTACCCATTAAATTTTCCTCTCTTTCTTTCGTCTTTTATTAAGCAAACTAATAAATTGCTTTGCTTGTTAGTTACATAGTGTAGCAAATTTCAGTCCGCTTGTCAAACACAATTTTCATCATTTTTCCTCAGGACGAAAACAATCTTTTTATGAATAAATATGCAAAAAATGGCACCTGTAATTGTTGTTTTACAAGTGCCATCGATATTTACTGAACTACTTTTCTCGGAGCCGTCTGGCGGAAACACTGAAGCATTTTGTCGTTTGGCTCGAAGATGATCTCCGTTGCGTTTGGTCCGGACTGATGGATGACAGTATATGTCCTGACGCCTGGGGCGCCGGAGGAAAAATCCATCTTTTTACTGTTCGATAACCGGTAGTCATTTAAGACGTAGGAATCCGACGGGGCGATGACCTTGATCTCTTCCATCGCTCCTTCCCATGCTTTTTTACGCTTTGCCCTGCCCATGATCTTATCAATGCTCAGCTGACCACTCACGTAGAGATATTCGTACTCTACATTAAAGTTGCGGAAAAGAATGTAGGTTGCAAAACCAGATACAAACATCAGAATCACACTGATGATTCCGCCGGTCAGGGCAAAGAAGATGCAGATCACGGTGATGATCGCCATGACTGCGGTGAGTACATAGGCATAAAACGGGGTTTTGCGTTTGACTAGCCATTCGGCGTATGCTTCGTTCATATGGGTTGGCTCCTTTTTTTATCGTTGCTCGGCTGTCTGGCTCTGCCTTACGTTACATCATTCCCATTCCGCCGCCGGCTGGCATGGCTGGGGTTTCTTCTTTTATATTAGCAACTACGGACTCGGTTGTCAATAAGGTTGATGCAACACTGTTTGCATTCTGTAATGCGCTTCTTGTAACCTTTGCCGGGTCAAGGATGCCTGCTTTGATCATATCTACATACTCTTCTTTGTATGCGTCAAATCCGGTGCCAACCTTGGACTCTTTTACTTTGTTGATGATGACGGAGCCTTCCAGGCCTGCATTTGCCGCGATGTGGAACAGAGGAGCTTCCAGTGCTTTCAGGATGATCTTTGCACCGGTCTTCTCGTCGCCTTCCAGGCTGTCAGCTACTGCTTCTACGTCCTTGGTCGCATGTACGTATGCAGAACCGCCGCCTGCGATGATACCTTCTTCTACGGCTGCACGTGCTGCGGACAGAGCGTCTTCCATACGGAGTTTTGCTTCTTTCATCTCTGTCTCGGTTGCAGCGCCCACACGGATCACTGCCACGCCGCCTGCCAGCTTCGCCAGTCTCTCCTGTAATTTCTCTTTGTCAAACTCAGAAGTAGTCTCCTCGATCTGTGCGCGAATCTGGGATACTCTTGCAGAAATCTCTGCCTTGTCGCCGCAGCCGTCTACGATGATGGTGTTCTCTTTCTGTACCTTAACGGATTTTGCACGTCCGAGCTGATCCATCGTGGTCTCTTTCAGATCAAGACCCAGTTCCTCGGAAATCACCGTACCGCCGGTCAGGATCGCGATGTCTTTTAACATCTCTTTTCTTCTGTCGCCGTAGCCAGGAGCCTTAACGCCTACTACGCTGAAGGTGCCTCTCAGTTTGTTTACGATCAGGGTGGTCAGAGCCTCGCCTTCGATATCCTCAGCGATGATCAGCAGTCTGGAACCGGACTGTACGATCTGCTCCAGAACCGGAAGAATCTCCTGAATATTGGAAATCTTCTTGTCGGTGATCAGGATGTACGGATCATCCAGGTTTGCTTCCATCTTATCCATATCGGTGCACATATAAGCGGAAACGTAACCGCGGTCAAACTGCATGCCTTCTACCAGATCCAGCTCAGTCTTCATCGTCTTGGATTCCTCAATGGTGATAACACCGTCGTTGGAAACCTTCTCCATCGCCTCTGCTACCATCTCGCCAACCTCATCATCAGATGCGGAGATTGCAGCGACTCTTGCGATGCTGTCACGGCCTTCGATCGGCTGGCTCATCTTTGCGATCGCGTCAAGAGCAGCCTCTGTCGCCTTCTTCATACCTTTTCTCAGTACAATCGGGTTAGCGCCTGCAGCCAGGTTCTTCATACCCTCGTTGATCATCGCCTGTGCCAGAACTGTAGCGGTTGTGGTACCGTCTCCGGCTACGTCGTTGGTCTTGGTTGCAACTTCTTTTACCAGCTGTGCGCCCATGTTCTCAAATGCATCTTCCAGCTCGATCTCTTTTGCGATGGTAACGCCGTCGTTGGTGATCAGCGGAGCGCCGAAGGACTTATCCAGTACAACGTTGCGTCCTTTCGGTCCTAAGGTTACACGTACGGTATCTGCCAGCTGGTTTACGCCGGACTCAAGAGCTTTTCTGGCTTCTACGCCATATTTAATCTGTTTTGCCATTGTTCTATCCCTCCAAAATAAGTTATCATTTATTCAATCACAGCAAGAATATCATTCTGTTTTACAACTACGAGCTTCTCGTCCTCTACTTCTACTTCGGTTCCTGAGTACTTGGAGTAAATAACCTTATCTCCAACCTTTACCTGCATGGTAATCTCTTTGCCGTCTACAACTCCGCCAGGTCCTACTGCAATGACTTCTGCCTGCTGCGGTTTTTCTTTCGCCTGTCCCGGTAATACGATTCCGGATTTGGTGGTCTCTTCTGCTACCAGCTGTTTTAAAACAACCCGGTCAAATAATGGTACTAATTTCATGAATGATTCCTCCTTACATGTTCTGTTCTCTTTCATGGCATCTGTCAGAAGATACCTCATTTGATTCACATATCCAGTTATACCATGAGTTGTTAGCACTGTCAAGTGTCGAGTGCTAATTTTATAAATTTTTTACAGTTCCACCCTTTCTTTTTTCCCCGGTTCGTATTACAATATTCATTAGAATCATATGTTGACGGAAGGAGTGTCTTATATGGCAAAAAAAGGCATTGGAAAATTAGTGGCATTCGCCGCCGTTGCAGGTGCTGCGGCAGCAGGAATTTCTTATCTGAAGAAATATCAGTCGTTCAATAAAGAACTGGATGAGGAGTTCCATGATTTTGAGGATGAAGAGGACGAGCCGGTACCGGACAGCACCATGAGCCGCAACTATGTCTCCCTCCATGCAGACAAGGATGAGCTGTTAGTTGCCGCAGGCGATATGCTGAACGCCGCCAAAGATGTGGCCGGCGCGGCAAAGAACGTGGTAAAGGATGCTGCCGCGATCGTAGCAGATACCACGAGGGAAGCCATGAGCGCCGCAGGCGATACGGCTGCCGCTGCCAAGTCTTCCTTTACGGAAGCCGCGGAGGAAGTCAGGGAAGCCGCAGAAGAAGTTCTTGACGAAGTGAAAGAGGAGGCTGTGGATGTCGCTGAGGATGTCGCTGAAGAACTGAAAGAAGCGGCAGAAGAAGCAGAACAGACAGCTACCACGATCATCGAAGATGCAGAAGATACCATTCAATGATCTGCAAAAAACTCACACGCAAAAACCGGCCCGGGATGAGATACTCCCGGCCGGTTTTTTGATATGTTTCTATTTTCCTGTCCTGTGATCATCATTCGACCAGCAGCCATTTAAAAGCTCTGCTCCCCGCCTGATCTCATCTTCACTCAGGCTGGCATACCCCAGCACCACCGTAGAAGATCTTAAATCATGTTCCGGATGGATGTCATAGCTGCTCAGCCCATATACGCGGACTCCGGCGGATGCAGCCAGACGGATCAGCTGCTCTTCCGCTTTGTTTTCCCTGTGTGTCAGCAGGATATGGATCCCGGCGTGTTCGCCGCGGATCGTAAACATCTGCTCCAGCGGACGGATCGCGCCCAGCAGGATGTCATGCTTTGCCTTATAGATTGCCCGCATCCGGTTCAGATGGCGTTCAAAATGCCCCTGCGCCAGAAACTGGTAGAGGATATTCTGATCGATCCGGGATACTGTGGACGCATAGAACCCTGCCTTTTCCCGATATCGCTGCAAAAGCCCGGACGGCAGCACCAGATAGCTGACCCGGATCGCGGGAGCAATACACTTGGAAAATGTCCCCAGATAGATCACCCGCCCCATCCTGTCCATCCCCTGCAGGGCCGGAATCGGTTTTCCCTTATAGCGGAACTCACTGTCGTAATCGTCCTCGATCAGATACCGGTCGTTCCCCTCTGCCGCCCAGCGCAGCAGTTCCTGCCTCCGCCTCACAGGCATGACGATCCCGGTCGGAAACTGGTGGGACGGCATCACGTATGCCACATCTGCGCCGCTTTTTTGCAGAAGTTCCGGCTCCATCCCAAAACCATCCATCTCCACCGGGCAGACCTGATATCCCAGACTGGCAAAAACCCTGTATGCCTGTTTATAAGTAGGGTTCTCCATCGCGATCCGATGCCCTGTTCCAAGGATCTGTGACAGCAGCATCAAAAGGTATTCGCTCCCCGCTCCGACTATGATCTGTTCGGCACTGCAATTGACGCCACGCGCCGAATGCAGATAGCCGCGGATCGCCTCCCTCAGCCCCGGCTCCCCCTGGGGATTGCCGGAATGAAACATCTCCTTATTGTCGTCCACCAAAGTATTGCGGCTGAGCTTACGCCAGATGTTGTAAGGAAAGCTGTCAAGATCGATGCCCCGTGGGGAAAAATCCACCTCATAGGCGGAAATTGCTGTCTCACCGGACAGCAGTTCTCCATTGGTCCGCGGTCCCGCCTCCACCAGTTCGTCCAGCTTGGCCACAAAATAGCCACGGCAGGGGGCAGCTTCGATATATCCCTCTGCCAAAAGCTGCTCATATGCCATCTGGGTCGTGCTCCTGCTCACCTTCAGATGCTCTGCCAGCACCCGCGTAGAGGGCAGGCGGTCCGCCGTCTTTAAGCCCCCTGTTCTGATCTCCTGACGGATATGAGCATATATCTGTTCATATAATGGTTTCTTTGACTGGGAGTCAAGCGGTATCAGCAGTTCCATATTCGTATCCGTCCCTATCTGCCGTTGTCTTATTTTGCAATCTTAAAAGAACTCTTCAGAGACACGATCCGGTTAAATACCGGAGCTCCCGGCCTGCTGTCTTTACAGTCTGCACAGAAATAGCCGTTCCGGACAAACTGGAAGCTGTCGTATTCTTTCGCCTCTGCAAGAGCCGGTTCCACATAACACTCTTTTAAGACCGTAAGAGAATTCGGGTTTAAGTTCAGGCTTCCGTCGTCATTCAGCTTTCCCTTCTCCTCGTCCACTATGTTCTCGTACAGGCGGCATTCCACCTGCTTTGCAGTGTCGGCCGCAACCCAGTGGATCGTCCCCTTGACCTTACGCCCCGTAAACCCAAGACCGCTCTTCGTCTCCGGGTCATAGGTGGCATGTACTACGGTCACGTTGCCGTCGGCATCCTTTTCACAGCCGGTACAAGTGACAAAATACGCGCTCATCAGGCGTACTTCATTGCCCGGGAACAGACGGAAATATTTGCGCGGCGGCTCTTCCATGAAATCTTCCCGCTCAATATACAGTTCTCTGCTAAACGGAACCATGCGGGAACCCATCTCAGGATTCTCCAGGTTGTTCGGAACCTCCAGCATCTCAGTCTGCCCTTCAGGATAGTTGTCGATCACAAGCTTGATCGGATCGAGAATCGCCATCATACGGGCCCGCTTCAGCTTCAGGTCCTCACGGATGCAGTACTCCAGCATCGCATAATCTACGGAACTGTTCGCCTTGGATACTCCTACCAGGTCCACAAACATGCGGATCGCCTCCGGCGTGTATCCGCGCCGTCTCAAAGCTGCGATCGACACCAGCCTCGGGTCGTCCCAGCCATCCACGATACCGTCCTCCACGAGCTTTTTGATATAACGCTTGCCGGTGACCACGTTGGTCAGATACAGCTTTGCAAACTCGATCTGACGCGGCGGGTTCTCAAACTCACACTCCCTCACCACCCAGTCATAGAGTGGGCGATGGTCCTCAAACTCCAGGGTGCAGATGGAATGGGTGATATGCTCAATCGCATCCTCGATCGGATGGGCAAAATCATACATCGGATAGATGCACCACTTGTCCCCGGTGTTGTGATGGCTCATCCGCGCCACACGGTAGATGACCGGGTCCCTCATATTGATATTCGGGGAGGCCATGTCAATCTTTGCCCGCAGAACCTTTTCCCCGTCCTGATACTTCCCTTCCTTCATCTCCTCAAACAGGCGCAGGTTTTCCTCCACGCTTCTGTTCCGGTACGGGCTTTCCTTGCCGGGGGTGGTAAAATCTCCGCGGTATTCGCGGATTTCCTCCGCCGTCAGGTCGCACACAAACGCCTTTCCCTTTTTGATCAGGAACACCGCACAATCATACATCTGGTCGAAATAATCAGAAGCAAAGAACAGACGGTCCTCAAAATCAGCCCCGAGCCACTTTACATCTTCCAGGATCGACTCCACAAATTCCGTCTTTTCCTTGGTCGGATTGGTATCGTCAAAACGCATGTTGAACTGACCGTTATATTTTTTTGCCAGCCCATAATTCAATAAAATGGACTTGGCATGTCCGATATGAAGATAGCCGTTCGGCTCCGGTGGGAAACGGGTCTGGACGTGGCTGTATACGCCTTCTGCCAGATCTTTTTCAATTTCCTGTTCGATAAAGTTTTTGGAGACAACCTCCTTCTCTGCCGTCTCTAAAACTTCTTTTTCTTTTTCCATCTCTATTGTCCTCCATCGCAGATGCCGCAATCCGACACCGATTTTATGTACATACTAACATAAATATCCTGTTTCGAAAAGGGGATATTTTTTAAATCCCCTCTATTTTTGCATAAAGAAAAACCCTTGTATCTACAAGGGTTTCCATCGAGCTGCTGACGGGAATCGGACCCGTGACCTCCGCACTACCAATGCGACGCTCTACCGACTGAGCCACAGCAGCATTTCTTTGTTTCATTCGCTCGTCCCGAACGAACCTTAGATATATTATCATGGCATTTCTTTTTTGTCAACATTTTTTAAAAACTTTTTTTAAAAATTTTTCCAGCCGATTCTGCACCCCCGAAATTCCCTTCACATAATGTAAAGTAAAAAAACAATGAGGCATTCTATGGCTGAAAACGATACACATTACAATGGGACACCAGAGATGATGAACAACGGAAATTATGGGCTGACCACTCCCCTTCCGGAGTTCGGGGAAGGCGGGCCGGTAGACTCCGGCATGGGCGGCGGCAGCAATGTCCCGGTAGCTCCTCTCCCGTTCCCCGGGGAAGGCGGGCCGGTGGATTCCGGCATGGGCGGCGGCAGTAATGTCCCGGTAACTCCTCTCCCGTTCCCCGGAGAAGGAGGACCGGTAAATCCGGGTCCGGGCGACGGCAGCAATGTCCCGGCAATCCCGCTTCCATTTCCAGGAGAAGGCGGGCCGGTAAATCCGGGTCCGGGAAGCGGCAGCAATATTCCGGTGATTCCGCTTCCAAATCCAGGAGAAGGCGGACCGGTAACCCCGGGACCGGGGTATTACCCGCTCTTCCCCAATTATCCGTCCGTATCCCCTCAATATTACGGGCAGGTGCGTTTCCTGAACGCTTCTACCAACAGCTTTCCGGTAAACATATCCATCGACAACTCGGCATATGCCATCAATTCACGATTTGGCACCATATCCAATTATGACTGGATCCCCGACGGTTTTCATACTGTCACCGTAAGGCGCGCCACAGGACTGCGCTCCATCCTGCTCCAGCAGACCTTCCCGTTTGTTGCCGGGCAGAAAGTAACCATGGTGCTGACCGATTCGGCCGCAGGAGGTCTGGAGATGGTCCGCGCCATCGACACCGGATGCTCCAGCGTCCCATACAATTCAGGCTGCTATCGCTTTGCCAACATGACCTACAGCGGCTCCAGCTACGATCTGATGCTCTATGGCGGAGAAACCATATTCCGCAATGTCAGGTTCCAGCAGGTGACCTCCTACAAGCAGGCGATCGCCGGCTCCTATCAGTTCTATATCACCAATTCAGGGGCTTATGCCTTTATACGGGAGCTTCCCATCATCGTCATTGGCGCCATCACCTCTTCCGGCAGCATGAGAGACCCGCTGGTATCCATCCAGGTCGATATCAAAGCAGGACGGAATTATACTTCTTATATCATCGGAAATACATGGTCTGACAATTCGCTTCGTGTTTTGACGGTAGAAGACTGACAGCGGTCTGCACCCGGAACCGAAATAACGGGATGCCTCACCGGCATCCCGTCTTATCTTAAAGCTCCAGGCCTTCCACGCTGTCCCGCAGGATATCGCAGGAGCTTTTAAACTGTTCCAGTTCTTCCGGGCTCAGGTTCAGCTTCAGGACACGCTGCACACCGTTCCGGTTGATGATGCATGGCACTCCGGCAAAGACGCCGCTCTGGCCATATTCCCCGCGGAGCATGGCAGAAACGGTCAGCACGCTGTTCTCATCGCCGAGGATCGCCTTCGTGATCCTTGCCATAGCCATGCCGATCCCATAATAAGTCGCGTTCTTTGCCTCGATAATGCGGTATGCCGCCCCCTTCACCTCTTCTGCAATCTGGATCAGATCGTCCATCTGTACCGGGTTCTCTTTTTCTTCCAGCAGATCCCGGATCGGGCGGGTCGCTATCATCGCCTGGCTCCACGGGACAAATTCGCTGTCGCCGTGTTCTCCCATCACATAAGCGTGGATATTGCGCGGGTCAACCTGGAGATATTCTCCGAGCAGATAGCGGAGCCTGGCTGTATCCAGCGCCGTCCCGGTCCCAAGCACACGCCTGGGATTAAACCCGGACAATCTGCAGGTGATCCCGGTCATGACATCCACCGGATTTGTCGCAACCAGAAACAGACCGTTAAACCCCGATTCTGCAACCGGGTCCACAATGGAGCGAAAGACCTCCGCATTGCGTTTTAGCAGCTCCAGACGGGGCTCTCCCGGCTTCTGCGCCACACCTGCGCAGATCGCCACCACGTCCGCATCCCTGCAGTCCTCATAACTGCCTGCATAAATCTGCATGTGAGAGCCGGAAAAGGCAAGTCCATGGTTCAAGTCCATCGCCTCGCCTTCCGCCCTCTTTTTGTTGATGTCAACCAAAACAAGCTCATCACAGATGTTCTGGTTCAACATGCTGTAAGCATAGCTCATCCCTACCATGCCGGTTCCGATCAGTACCACTTTCCGTTTGTCCACTCGCATCGCTGCCCTCCTGTGAAGCCCGGTCCCGCGCGGTTTCTTCCACCTCTATAAACGGTCCAGCTTCTTCGCCATTAATTCACTGTTATTACTGTATATTATGGCATTTTCCCGGCTGATAATTCCCTGACGGTATAATTTTATCAGGCTGGCATCCATCGATATCATTCCTTCCTCCTGCGAGGTCGAGATCACGCTGTCAATCTGATGGATCTTGGACTCCCGGATCATATTGCGGATCGCATTATTTAAAAACATGATTTCAAACGCCGGATAGACGCCTCCGTCCACAGTCGGAATCAATTGCTGCGAGACGACTGCCTCCATCACCATTGAGATCTGGATTCGGATCTGCTGCTGCTGATTCGGCGGGAAATTATCGATAATGCGGTCTATGGTATTTGCCGCCCCGACCGTGTGCAGGGTCGAAATGACCAGATGCCCTGTCTCCGCAGCAGTCATTGCCGTCTTGATCGTCTCAAAATCACGCATCTCCCCCAGCAGGATGACATCCGGTGCCTGACGCAGGGATGCGCGCAGCCCCGTCACATAGCTGTCGGTATCGGTGCCGACCTCCCTCTGGGTAACGACGCTCTTATTGTGGCGGTGGAGGTACTCGATCGGGTCCTCCAGCGTGATGACATGGGCATTTCTTGTCTTGTTTATCTCGTCAATGATACAGGCAAGGGTCGTACTCTTGCCGCTGCCCGCAGGTCCTGTCACAAGCACAAATCCCTTCGTCATCTTTGCCACATCGATCACTGTCCGCGGAATGTTAAGCTCCTCCGGGTCCGGCAGGTAAAAATTCACCACGCGGATCACCGCGGCCAGAGAACTCCTCTGCCGGAACACATTCGCCCGAAAACGGGCCACTCCCGGAAGCGCAAAGGAAAAATCGTCATCCCCATGCGTCCGCACCCTCCCCATATCCCGGTTGTTGGCAACCCGGTACAGCTCTGTGATCATCTGGTCCATCTCATCCGGGTATATCTTTTCCTCCCCCTGATAGATGATCCGTCCGCCTATCTTATAAGAAAACGGCATACCGGGGATCAGAAAGATATCACCCGCCTGTTTTTCTACCGCAAGTCCCAGCAAATCCTCTACCTTCATCTTTGTCTTCTCCTTCCCATCCCTTCCTCTGCGTCAAATCTCCCCGGTCCATACAGGAATGGAATTGTCAATCTCATATTCTTCCGTATGACAGACATTCCAGCACCGGATCTGGTATCCGGCATCTCCGACCAGTTCCAGTTCAATGTGGAGCGCCTGTCCAAAATCCATACTGATATCGGTCTGTACGCTGCCGTCCGGCTGATAATGCGCTCCAAGCTCCGCTTTGAGTGCCCTTTCCCTGTCTGCGCCTAAAAGCCCGGCCGCCGCCGTATCCTGTAAAACCCTGTCTACCATGGCGACAAACTGCTCTCCCTTTGCATCCGCTTCATAATACGCCCGCACCGCGCCGGCATTTTTATCCGCCAGGTTCCAGTCCCCCTTTGCGCTGCTCAAAGAAAGCAGCCCGAAGGTGGATAGGCACAAGACGATAAAGACCAGAATCAGTGAAGTCGTTCCGATACTAACCCTTCTTCTCATCCATCCTCCCGTCAGACGCGCCCCGGAACATACCGTGCTGCGGTCATATGAAAAAGTTCCTGCCCTGCGCCGCTATGATCTGCCCTGCGGATCACAATCTGCGCGGTCTCAAGACCTGCGTCCTCATCCCATGACAGTTCCCCCAAAAATGCTGCATCCACATCGTCCGCAGCCGGATTCCACGCCCTGTCCCAGCAGATATACGCCCGGTCCTCGTCAATCCGTGCATGAAACCTGCCGCCCAGCCCCTCCACGCCTTTTGCCTTCCAGACCTCAGCCACGCTCTCTGCCGCCAAAACGCCGTTGTTCGTATCCCCGGCAAGCCGGCTCATGCTGTCTGCCTTTACAAATACCCGGATGCAAATGCCCGCACAGAGTATGAAGAAAAAGACAGCCACGATCATCTCCAGCATAAACATGCCTGCTCCTGAACTGTTCTTTTTATTCATCCCCGTCTCCTCCGCTTCTGACCGAAAGAAGCAGGCTTTTGCCTCCGTCCCCGGTAGTTTTCAGCGACAGCATATCCCCCTCGGCAGAAGGGACAAAACCGCCGCATTCGATAATCTCCAATCCGTCTTCCAGCGTCAGCCCGCTGTCAGCCCGGGTAAACAGCTCGCGGATCGCGCCTTCCCTGTAATAGATCCAGGTCACATATCTTGAGCCGTTGACTTCCCGGGCCAGCTCCAGCACCGGCGTGCCCTCAATATCCACAACCTGCACAAGCCCCTCCCGGTCACCCTGTCGCACTTTGTTGGCAACATAATTTAACGCAACGCTTCCCGAATAATTGTTCTCCGTCCGCGCGCTGATATTCTCATAGACCCTGCCGCCAAACAGGACCGTAAACAGGGCGCAGAGAACAAACACCAAAAACAGGAGCATCGTAAACAGGACGTTCATCGTCCGTCCTCCGTCATCCCTCTTACGGCTCATCCCTCATCCTCCTCACTCCTCCTGTCCAAGCGGCACTACGGTGATATCCGGCATGACATTGGATGCAAAACCCTCATAGAATACCGCATAACGCTCCTCGTCGATCCAGATCCCGTAATGTTCCGTCAGATACCCGACGTCGGGCGGATATCTCCCTTCGATGGCATAGCACTGGACCGAGGCACGGCGGATACCGCTTTGCAGCGTCGCTGCCCCCTCTGCATCAGCCCGCCTGGATATCTTCATCACCCCGGACACGGTGGCCGCTGCCACCAGCAAAAACAATGCTGCCGACCCGGCAAACCCTGCTATGGTCCTTTTATCCCTGCCTTTTTCCTTCATACGCCGCTCCTAACCAATCGCCGACAGCACACCTGCAAGCGGAAGCATAACCGACAGCAGCACCAGCCCTACGGAGACAGCAAGCACCGCCACCATAGTCGGCTCAAACCGCGCGATCATATTGTCGATGGAAGTGTCCGCTTCCTGTTCATAATCCTTAGATATCTCTTCCATCACACCATCCAGCCGCCCGCTGCGCGTCCCCACCTTGATCATCTGGATATGGAAACTGTCAAACAGCCCTGTCTTTTTCATCGCATCATAATAGCTGACGCCAAGTTCCAGATCTTCGGCGCATGACTTGATCTGTTCCCGGACTCTGCTGTTTTCCACAAGTTCCCCTGCAAGTTCCATCCCCTTTTCCAGCTCCATCCCGCTCTTTAACGTCAGCGCCAGGACTGAGGTAAACCGGCGGTTTGCCGCCGCCAGGGCCACTTTGCTCCTCCGCTTCACATAATCGGTCATCCGCTCTACGACATGGAACTCATGTCCGAGCAGGGAAGCCGCATATACCATGCCGGCCAATACGGCAAGCAGACATGACAGCGCAAGCGCTGCGCCGCTGAATACCCCTCCCAGCCGGATCGCCGACCGGGATACCGGAGACAACTGCGCGCCCAACTGCTCATATACTCCCTCAAACACCGGCATCACCCGGGTGAACAGGACAAACAACACGGTCAGCAGCATGAAGATCATGATAACCGGATAAGTAAGGGCATTCTTGATGCTCCGCATCAGTTCCCACTCTTTCTCATAATAGACAGACAACGATTCCATGATCTGGTCTAACGTACCGGTCTGCCAGCCAAGCTTTGCCATCCTGACCACATAATCCGGGAAACCCCCGGTCTTATCAAGGGCGCTATAAAACGGTTCTCCCAGTTCCACTTCCTCTGCCATAAATTGGAGCAGTGCCTTTTCCTCACTGCTCCCCGCATCTTCCGCCATGATCGACAGCCCCTCATCCAGCGGAACCGCCGCAGACAAAAGCAGCGATACCTGAAGGCAGAACGCAGACAATTCCCTCGCCGAATATCGCTTTTTTGCCTTCTTCCCCTTTTCGTCCATCCCCTGTTTCGTCCTTTCCTAATAGGAATATTTGCTCTTATAGTTGGCGCCGTCCCCGATGTATTTTTTGATCTCCTCGCTGTTTTTGGCAGAGGATGCCATCGTCGGGTCCATCAGCTTCCAATTGACGCCGTCAAAATAGATAAAGTTGTCAACCCATCCAACGCCCTCCACATAGACGTTCACCCAGGCATGGTACAGATTCCCGGTGTAACCGACCACCAGCTTTGTAGGAATATCCTGAGAGCGGAGCATCGCCGTCATGACAGCCGCATAGTCAAAGCAGATGCCTTTTTTGGCGGCAAGGACCTGGTCTACATTGGGCAGATAGCCGGATTGTACCGACTCCGCCTTCGCCGTGTCATAGGTAAAATTGTCCACCACATAATTATATACCTCTGTCACGACCCCAATCTCATCTGCCGCCTTCGCAGCCACCTGCGCGCCGGTCTGCACGACCGCGCTGCCCGCATCAAAGTTCACATACTGGTTGGGGTACAAAAACGGCAGGTACTGGTCTGACAGGCTCACCGGCACATCTTTGCTCAAAGCCTGGGAATACTGATTCCCTGAAACCTGCTCAAAGACCTTGATGCTGTAGGTGCCGTTCCCCTCGGAAAACGGAAACACTTCATAGGCATTGCGGGCGTTCAGATCATAGGTGTACCGGACCGTCCCCCTGGTGATCTGTACCTTGATCTTGGATACGCCGCCTGTATATTTGATCATACAGTACCCCTGATCCGCATTGGAATAGTCCAGGACTGCCACATTGTTGCTGTGGGTCACCGTCCCCGGGGCTTCCGGAACCAGCACATGGCTTCCCGCTGGCTTAGAGTACAGTGGGACGGCACTGTCATCGATCGTCACCAGCGCCTCTTTTATCTCTGCATCCTGAAAGGCCGGCGGTGCCTCACCCCCGCGCAGACTCCCTGCAAGCAGGACACAGCAGACCCCTGCTGCCGCAGCAGTTATCTTCCCCCATCTGTTCATATGTCAGCTCCTCCCTTCTTTCTGTCCGGGCAAAGCCGGGTATCGTTTCCATATTTTCATTTTTTTATTATATCATATCCATCCCCTTCATTCAATCATGACAAACGGCGGTTTCCCGCATTGATCCTCACTCCATCAATACGGAAAACCGCCGCAAATATCATGTTACTGCAGTCTCTGCCTTACAATCTCATAGGCGAGAACCCCTGCCGCCACCGAGGCATTCAGGGAATCGATATCGCCTTTCATCGGAATCGATGCCACCATATCGCATTTTTCCCTCACCAGCTTGCCGACGCCGCTGCCCTCATTGCCGATCACAAGCCCGATCGGTCCTTTCAGGTTCAGGCGGTACATCAGTTCACCGCCCATATCGGCACAGACAAACCAAAGCCCACGTTTTTTCAATTCTTCAATCGTCGCACCGAGGTTTGTCACCTTTGCCACCGGCGTATAGTTCAGCGCGCCCGCCGAAGTCCGCGCCACCGTTGCAGTCAGTCCCGCCGCCCTGTGCTTCGGGATGATGACGCCGTGTGCGCCCGCCAGGTTGGCGGTACGGATGATCGCCCCCAGATTGTGGGGGTCCTCAATCCCGTCCAGCAAAAAGAGGAACGGAGGCTCTCCTTTATCTTCTGCCGCTTTTAAGATATCCTCCACCTCTGCATACTCATAAGCCGCCGCATAGGCGATCACGCCCTGATGCTTTCCAGTCTCGGACATCTGGTCCAGGCGTTCCTTTGTCACATAATTGATGATCGTGTCATGCTTTCTCGCCTCTCTGGTGATGCTCTGGACCGGACCATCCTTACAGCCGTCCAGCACGAACAGCTTGTCGATGGGCTTGCCGGAACGGAATGCCTCCAGCACCGCGTTCCTTCCTTCTATGGTAAGTTCTTCGTATCTCATCAAAGTTCTCCTATCTTCTCTAATCCGTCATGCACCAGGGTAAACAGCCGCTCATACTGTCCGGTCAGATACAGGTATCCCATCAGTGCTTCAAATCCGGTCGCCATCCGGTAATCGATCATCGTCGCATGCTTTGCCACGGAAGCAGACCTGGCATTGCGCCCCCGCTTGTAGACGGCATGTTCCTCCTCGGTCAGCGTCTCTTCCAGCACTTTGATCAGGTTCGCCTGCGTCCCGGCCTTAACCAGGCTGGAGCTCTTTTTGTGCATCTTATTGACCTGCATGCTGCCGTGGTTTACCACCTTGGTCCGGATGAACAGTTCAAAAACCGCATCTCCGATATAGGCAAGCACAAGGGGAGAATAAGTTCTCGCATCTATGGGCTTTAAGTCCAGCGCTTCCCGCATCAGTTCCGGAAAATCCTTTTCCTGCGCCTGCTTTATGCTCTCTTCCATTTTACTCCTTCTCTTGTATCCTCCAGCACGATTCCCATATCCAGAAGCTTCTGGCGGATCTCATCTGCCAGCGCGAAATTCTTATCTTTTCTTGCCTGCTGCCGTTTAGCGATCATCGCTTCCACTTCCTCGTCGAGGACTTCCGCTTTCCGCTCGGTGATGATGCCCATCACGTCGCACAGCTGCTCGATGGTGATCTTCATATAATCCACATAGGCGAGGGTGCTCTCCTCAGATGCCGTGGAGTTGCTGAGCTTCACCAGTTCAAAGATGGCGGCAATCGCATCGGCCGTATTAAAATCATCGTCCATCGCAGCCTCGTACTTCGCCACAAGTTCCCGTGCCGCTGCCGCATAAGTCTCCTCCCGGGCAGTCAGGGTATCGCCTGAAATCCTGCCGTCCAAATCATTCAGACGCTCTACGGCAGTCACGATGCGGTCCAGACCGTTCTTAGACGCCTCCATCAGATCTGCGCTGAAGTTCAGCGGACTTCTGTAATGTGCACTCAGCATGAAGAAACGCAGTACCTGCAGGTCATATTTCTCACTGATCTCCCTGACGGTAAAGAAGTTGCCTAAGGACTTGGACATCTTCCGGTTGTCAATATTCAAAAATGCATTGTGCATCCAGTAAGTCGCAAACGGCTTGCCATTGGCTGCCTCGGACTGGGCGATCTCATTCTCATGGTGGGGGAAGATCAGATCCTCGCCGCCCGCATGGATATCAATCTGCTCGCCCAGATATTTCTTCGACATCACGGAACACTCGATATGCCAGCCCGGACGCCCGGCACACCACTCGGAATCCCAGTATGGCTCCCCGTCTTTTTTCGGCTTCCAGAGCACAAAATCCGACGGATCTTCCTTGTCATCCTCACCCGTCACCTTCAGCTCGCGGAAACCGGACTGCAGCTCATCCATGTTCTTATGGGAAAGCTTGCCGTAACCGTCAAAAGACTTGGTCCTGTAGTACACGGTGCCGTCTTTCCCCACATAGGCGTGCCCTTTTTCAATCAGGGTGTGAATCATATCCAGCATCCCGCAGATCTCCTCTGTGGCAAGCGGATGGGTCGTCGCCGGCTTCACATTCATGGCCGCCATATCTTTCTTGCACTCTGCGATGTAACGCTTGGATATCGTGTCTGAATCCACGCCCTCCTCGATCGCCTTCTTGATGATCTTGTCATCCACATCCGTAAAGTTGGACACGAAATTCACATCGTACCCCTTATATTCAAAATATCTCCGCACCGTATCAAATACGATCATCGGCCTGGCATTTCCGATATGGATAAAATTGTATACAGTCGGACCGCATACATACATCTTTACCTTTCCCGGCTCTAACGGCACAAATTCTTCCTTGCTTCTGGATAATGTGTTAAATATCTTCATAATCTGCTCTCCTTTTCCTACTCTCCCTCTGCGGAGGTCACTGTCTTTTTTTGCCGCTTCCTATCCCTTACAACAGCCCGGACAGCCTCCGCAGTCACGGCTGACCATCCTGTCATCCTGACAGTGGTCAGACATGTCCGTCAGCAGGGTGATCGCCTGGGACGAGATGCCCTCGCCGCTCCCGGTGAAACCAAGCCCTTCCTCCGTAGTCGCTTTGACGCTCACCCGCTCCACCGGCAGATGCAGCGCCTCTGCAATATTCTCCGCCATCTGCGGACGGTACGGCGCCAGCCTGGGGCGCTGGGCGATGACCGTCGCATCTATATTTTCAATCACAAATCCTTTTTCGTCCAGCAGCCCGCCGACTTTCTTAAGCAGTTCTATGCTGGATATCCCCTTATATGCAGGGTCCGTATCCGGAAAATGCTGACCGATGTCCCCAAGCGCCGCCGCTCCAAGGAGCGCATCCATGACAGCGTGCACCAGCACATCTGCATCGGAATGCCCCAGCAGCCCTTTCTCATAGGGAACTACAACACCTCCCAGGATCAAATCCCGTCCTTCTACCAGTCTGTGGACGTCATATCCTTGTCCAATCCTCATAAATCTCTCCTTCTTGCCTGTCTTTTCCGTCGCTTTATACCATCATGCGGATCTTCTTCTCTACACACCGCAGGTGGATATCAGTCTGGGTAAAGCAGCTCTCGCCGTCCACATGGACCGGCATCGGGCGTTCCGTATGGATCTGCACTTCTCTGCATCCGTAGAAGCGCACTCCCCGGTGATGACCCATCCTTCCAACCAGCGCATCCAGAAGAATCGGGATCAGACGCCGCTTTGCCGCATTGTGCACGACGCAGACCTCCAGATATCCGTCGCTGCAGTCCGCTTTTGGGGCAAACCGGAATCCGCCGCCCTCAAACGGATGGATGTGGGAAGCAATAAAATAAATATGGTTGAATTCCACCTTCTTGATGCCGTCCAAGATCAGGTATCCTTTCACCGGTCTGGCGAGGATCAGCTGTTTCAGTCCAAGAAGTACATAGCTGATACGTCCCGGCCTGATAAACCGCGGTTTTTTGCGCTTGCGAACCTCAAGCAGATCCTGGCTGACCGCAGCATTCATCCCGATGCCGCAGCTCACCATAAAGCGGCGGTACTCCGGCTCTCCCTCACCATAAGATAATATCCCGTAATCAAGGCACTTATGATATCTTGGGTTCAATATTTTTTTGAGGCATCTCTTCGGATTCTTCGGAAGCCTGAGACTCCGCGCCAGATCGTTGCCCGAGCCGGCCGGAATATATCCCAGCGTGATCTGCCCTTCAAAAGACAGTCCGTTGAGGATCTCATTGACCGTCCCGTCTCCGCCTACGCCGACGATCACGCGGGGTTCTCTGCAATGCTCCGTCAATTTTTCTGCAAATGCTTTCGCATCTCCCTGCTTCTCAGTCAGCCGGGCTTCATAATCCACGCCGGCACTTATCAGCTGGCTTTCCAGTTTTCTCCATATCTTTTCTCCTGCGCCGCGCCGGGCGTTCGGATTCACGATAAAATAGTACATGGAAGACCTCCCACATTTTACTACCTAAGAGTATACCATAAATTTCAGAAAATACATAAGAAATTTTCTATAAAATCGTAAATACCGGATTGCCCGGCAGAATCAAAAAATGTCCGGCGGCAAAGACTGTCTTTACCGCCGGACAACCGGCTTCACAAACCCCTGATCCTATCGAACTCACAAATCCGCATACCGTTTTTTCCGCACAGCCCTTCTGTCTGCCGCCGCTTCCGCCCCGTATACGAACGGGTACATCACATACGCCAGGACAAAAGCCCCTGCCACATCGATGACAGAATGCTGCTTCAACACCACCGTAGACATACAGATCGCCACCATCAGCACCAGCGAACCTCTGCGGATCCAGACATTCTCCCGCAGCGTTCTGCTGTTCATCACCGCAAAGTGGACGCCCAGGGAATTGTACGCATGGATGCTGGGGAATACATTGGTGGGTGTGTCCGCAGAATGGATCACAGACACCAGATAGCTGAAGGAATTCTTTGCAGGGTCTACCGTCGTCCTCAGGTCCGTCCCGTTCGGAAAGAATGTACAGATCAAAAGACTGATGGTCATCCCCGTAAACAAGAAGATACACAGCTTGTAGTAATCCTGCTTATTCGTAAAAAAGAAATAAAGGACAGCCGCCGCCACGTACAAAAACCAGAGCATATACGGAATGATGAAATATTCATTAAATGGAATATAATCATCCAAAGCCACATGCATCACGGTAAAATCCCTGGTAACGGTCCGTTCCAGATAGAAAAACCATGGAAGGTAAATAAATCCATAGCTCAACGCCCAAATATGCCCATATTTTTTTAACAGGTTCTTCACTTGACATCGCCTTTCTTGCTTGCACAATTTCAACTTTTTCGGATTATAGCACACTCCACTCCGAAGTACAATAGGGTTTATGAAATGTTCAGAAAACCGTCAGTTTTCCCACCATTCTTTTTATTATATGCAGGATGCTGTGCAAATACACAAAAACAAGACCGCCCCGAAATTCTTTCAAATTCCGGGGCAGCCCAAGTCAACCTGTTAATTATTGTTCAACAGTTCAGCAGGAACCTCAACACCCTCAACCAGAGCGCCTCTCGTTCCGTCGGAAACTTCGTTGAAATATTTCCACTCTCCGTTCACCTTATTCCAACCAACATACATTCTTCCAAACTCACCGTCATGCTGGTCATGCAGGAAGTATTTACGTCCTTCCGAATCAGTAAACCATCCGGAAACCAGGTAACCATTGGCATCAAAATAATACCACTCAGTTTTTCCTTGCCAAACCAGATAATACCATCCTTCCTTGGCAAAGCTGTTATTGGTATACTCATACCACCAGCCCGTTTCATTCAGTCTCCATGCACCGCCTGTAACAGCACCTCTTATGGAAGAACCAGAACCGCCAGAACCACCGGAACCGCCGGAACCGCCGGAGGAACCGCCTTTAATCCTCAGCCCAATCTCTACAGTCTTCTCTTCTCCGTATAATACCACTGTTTCCGGAACGGAACCATCAATAGCATAACCAGAAGGAATCGTCAGTACCATGTTGCTGCTGTTAAAAGCATAGCTTTCGCCTTTCACGCCTGTTTTCGTAAATGTTTGACTTCCCTTGACTGTATTTCCGTATTTGTACGTAACGTGAAGAACCGCATCGGCCTGCTCCACTGATACAACCGGTTCTACCTCGACATTCACATTTTTCGACTCTCCATATACTACCGGATGTCCTACAAACGCTTTGATGACAGTATAACCTTCTGGAATCATCAGGGCCTTAGCTGTGAATTCTGCTGTCTCTCCCTTGACTCCCACATCAGTCAACACCTGCTCCCCAACCACGTTTCCATCGTAAATATAGCTAATACGAAGAGTTGCTGTTGCCTTTTCCTCCGGAACAACGCTTCCTGGCTTTTTGATCACTACCGTTGCCGTATTATCCTGTATTTCTATATTTCCGGCAGCCGCAACTACATATCCTTCCGGTATATCTGTCAGCATATTCGTATGGAAATAAGTAGTTCCTTCTTCTACCTGGATTTTTCCGGTACCAATCACATTACCTTCGCTGTCTACATAGGTGACCACTACAGTCACAATTTCCGGCAGAGTAGCTTCTTCTTCAAAAATCGCCTCTATGCTGGCATAACCTTTCAAGGAACCTTCTGCAAAATAGCACAGACCAGCCACTCCAAATGTCTTCGCATCCGCATCCCACTCGATCGGTTCTGCTCCGTGTCCTCTCCAGCCCACAAAATGGTAGCCTTCTTTTGCAATCACTTCTGGAATATCAAACTGCTGCTCTGAGAATTCATCAATATTATCAAAGTGCGCTTCTGTCGATCCATTGTCAAAAATTCCCTTAGCCGGGTCTACTGTGAAGGTAACATGGGCAGTACGTTTTTCCGGTGCTGGTGTTTCTTCCTCAAACACTGCCTCTACACTTGCATAGCCTTCCAAGGAACCTTCTGCAAAATAACACAGACCAGCCACTCCAAATGTCTTCGCTTCTGCACCCCACTCGATCGGTTCTGCTCCATGTCCTCTCCAGCCAACAAAACGGTAGCCTTCTTTTGCAGTCACTTCTGGAATATCAAACTGCTGCTCCG
>JAPJQL010000029.1:1876-2261 GCA_030825115.1 Lachnospiraceae bacterium | reverse complement strand
GCCTTCCAAGGAACCTTCTGGAAAATGGCACAGACCAGCCACTCCAAATGTCTTCGCTTCTGCACCCCACTCGATTGGTTCTGCTCCGTGTCCTCTCCAGCCCACAAAACGGTAGCCTTCTTTTGCAGTCACTTCTGGAATATCAAACTGCTGCTCCGAGAACTCGTCAATATTATCAAAGTGTGCTTCTGTCGCTCCATTGTCAAAGATTCCCTTGTCAGGATCTACCGTGAAGGTAACATGGGCAGTACGCTTCTCCGGTGCTGGTGTTTCTTCCTCAAACACTGCCTCCACGCTTGCATAGCCTTCCAAGGAACCTTCTGGAAAATGGCACAGACCAGCCACTCCAAATGTCTTCACATCTGCATCCCACTCGATGGGTCCT
>JAPJQL010000029.1:0-1776 GCA_030825115.1 Lachnospiraceae bacterium | reverse complement strand
AGCCTTCTTTTGCAGTCACTTCCGGAATCTCAAACTGCTGATCGGAGAACTCGTCAATATTATCAAAGTGTACTTCTATCGATCCATTATCAAAGATTCCCTTGTTAGGGTCTACCAAAAAAACAACATTAGCAGTACGTTTTTCCGGTGCTGGTGCCTCTTCCTCAAAAATCGCCGTTATGCTTGCATTGCCTTCCAAGGAACCTTCTAGAAAATAGCACAGACCAGCCACTCCAAATGTCTTCACATCTGCATCCCACTCGATGGGTCCTGCTCCGTATCCTCTCCAGCCCACAAAACGGTAGCCTTCTTTTGCAGTCACTTCCGGAATCTCAAACTGCTGATCGGAGAACTCGTCGATATTATCAAAGCGTACTTTTTCCGCTCCACTTTTAAAAGCACCCTTATCGGAGTCTTCTATCGAAAAAACAACACATACGGTGCGTTCTGCCTCTTTCTGCATCGCATTGGCTCTGGTCAATTCCTCTGCCTTGGTTTCGGATACTACTGCATCAGCTAATAAATCATTGTCAATCTCAACTTCTGCTTCTTCAGATTCGGTTTCTTCCTCTGCCACTTCCGTCTCTTCCTCTGCTGCTTCGGTTTCTTCCTCTGCTACTTCCGTCTCTTCCTCTGCTTCGGTTTCTTCCTCTGCTACTTCCGTCTCTTCCTCCGCTTCGGTTTCTTCCTCTGCTACTTCCGTCTCTTCCTTCGCTTCGGTTTCTTCCGTCACTTCGGTTTTCTCCTCCGCTTCAACATCCTTTTCTTCCACCTCGTCAAAGTCAGATTCTTCGACAGTACTGCTGTCTCCGTTATCCGCCACCTGAAGTGTTTGTACTTGTCCCATCGCAACGGTGACATTACTTGTGAGCAGCGATCCAATGGCAATAGCTGATACTACACGAACCGCAAGCTTTTTCTTATACATACTGCTCCTCCTCTATAAGATAGTTTTTTGCAATCCCCCCCGATTATCCATCTTTTTCCGCCCTTTTTATCGTGCGTTTAAAAGGGATCACCAGATATATGTTTTTCTGATTAAATTTTCAGAAAACCACACATCATCTATTTCTGATTATATCACCTTTTGTCATAATGTCAATTTGAAATAATCATTGATGATGTTTTTTTTTAATCTTTAAACATCTATACTAATTGACATACACACATCACTTTTACTAATTAGCAGCAAAACGGAGGTTAGCTATGATTATCAAAACTGCAGAACGCATCAAAGAACTACGACAGAAAAACGATTTAACACAATCTGAGATGGCACGCCGGCTTTATGTCACACGCTCCAGCGTCAATGCATGGGAAATGTCAATCTCGATTCCTTCTACAGAAAAAATCACTGAGCTTTGTCAATTGTTGCACACAACGGCAGATTATCTTCTTGGACTCAGCGAACAGGAGTTAGTCCCACTTGCAAACTATAATACAGATGAAAAAGAGATTCTTTATCGAATGATTAAATATTTTGATCATGTACACTCCGAATTGTCGACACCTTAGTGTTTTAAGATGCCGGTATCAGAACACATTGATGAACAGAGCAACATATATTATTGCAGAGAACAAAATGTGCGCCGTAAGGCGCACAAAAAAAGAGAACATACATTCATGTACATTCTCTCTTCAGTAGCGGAAATAGGACTTGAACCTACGACACCACGGGTATGAACCGTGTGCTCTAGCCAGCTGAGCTATTCCGCCATATTTAGTTAAGGTATGGGGCCTATAGGGCTCGAACCTATGACCCTCTGCTTGTAAGGC
>JAPJQL010000028.1:43856-52634 GCA_030825115.1 Lachnospiraceae bacterium | reverse complement strand
AGGTTTTATGCGACCTGCAAGGTATTTTTCTATGATTCAACTGTCAAACTCCCGGCGCCTGTCCCCCACTTCCGTTCCTAATGAGAAATTTTTCTGTCGAATTTTAATGCATTTTTTTCCCTGCTGTGATACAATACTAATTTAATGAAATACAAGGAAAGGAATTACTATGAAAATTGGATTTGACAACCAGAAATATCTGACCATGCAGTCTGAGCATATCCGGGACCGGATTGCCCAGTTCGGAGACAAACTTTATCTGGAATTCGGCGGAAAACTGTTCGATGACTACCACGCATCCAGAGTCCTGCCGGGATTTGCTCCTGACAGCAAGCTGAAGATGCTTCTGCAGCTTGCCGACCAGGCAGAGATCGTCATCGCGATCAATGCGGCGGATATCGAGAAGAATAAGGTCCGCCATGACCTGGGCATCACTTATGACCTGGATGTCCTCCGCCTGATTCAGGAATTTCAGGATACCGGCCTTTACGTGGGCAGCGTCGTCATTACCCGTTATTCCGGTCAGCCTGCGGCAGACCTGTTTAAAACCAAGCTGGAAAAGCTGGGGATCAAAGTCTACCGCCACTACCCGATTGAAGGCTATCCGAACAATATTTCCTACATTGTCAGCGACGAAGGCTATGGTAAAAACGACTATATCGAGACGAGCAAACCGCTTGTCATCATCACCGCCCCGGGACCGGGCAGCGGGAAGATGGCAACCTGCCTCTCCCAGCTCTATCACGAGAATAAAAGGGGAATCAAAGCAGGCTATGCCAAATTCGAGACGTTTCCTATTTGGAACATCCCGCTCAAGCATCCGGTGAATCTCGCTTATGAGGCGGCGACCGCGGACTTAAACGATGTCAATATGATCGACCCGTTCCATCTCGAGGCGTATGGCGTCACCACCGTCAACTACAACCGTGATGTGGAGATCTACCCGGTACTTGCCGCCATGTTCGAGGGAATCTACGGACACTGCCCATACAAATCCCCGACCGACATGGGTGTCAACATGGCCGGAAACTGCATCGTTGACGATGAGGCATGCCAGGAAGCATCCCGCCAGGAGATCATCCGCCGTTACTACCAGGCGCTGAACCGCCTTGCAAAGGATGAGGGAACTAAAGAAGAAGTCTATAAAATCGAGCTTTTGATGAAGCAGGCTAAACTGACCGCCAACATGCGCTCTGTCGTTCCTGTGGCAAATGAACTTGCCGAAAAGAACGGTTCCCCTGCCGCCGCGCTGGAACTTCCGGATGGAAAGATCGTGACAGGAAAGACCAGCAGCCTTCTGGGCGCTTCCGCCGCGGTACTGCTGAACGCAGTAAAGGAACTGGGCGGGATTGCAGATGACATTCATCTGATATCCCCTACCTTCATTGAACCGATCCAGGGGTTAAAGACCGGCTATCTGGGCAGCAAAAACCCACGCCTCCATACAGATGAGGTCCTGATCGCCTTGTCCATGTGCGCCGCTACCGATGAAAATGCACGGCTCGCGATGGAACAGCTCCCCAAACTGCGTGGATGCCAGCTTCATACTTCGGTGATGCTGTCCAGCGTAGATATCAAAATGTTTAAGAAACTGGGACTGCAGCTTACCTGTGAGCCTTACTATGAAAGTAACCGGATCTACCGCTAAGATACGGCGAAAAAGAGCAGATGGACAAGATCATGCCATCTGCTCTTTTTTCTTACTCCTGCATTTTCGACTCAAATTCTTCTACAGACTCAGCCTTTGCAGCCAGCCTCAGCCAGCGTTTCAGGATAACCATATTTTCCTCTGACAGAATCCGTCTTCTCAAATCCTCTGATACTTCGCCTGCATCAGTCAGTAGTTCCAGGATATCTTCTGCCTTTCCCTCCGCTTTCCCCTCTTCAAACCGCACCTCCAGAGCATCTTCCATATTAAATTCCGTAAACAGCATATTTACCGCCTCCGTTCCATGCTCCCGTAAAAAGTCAACCAGAATCCCCTCATGCTCACAGTCTGCCATTGCCCTGATAATCGCCTCATCCCGGTTCCGACCATCTTCCATGTGATTTTTGATTGCCTGGATAAACCAGGAATATTCGTAAAGAGGTCTGCACTGCTGAAGAATCGGATGATTGGACGGCAGATTGATATTTATCACTTTTACAATTAATTCTAACATAGGTGCATCGGTTTTTTCAATATATGCATCAGAAAGTCTTAACAGTTTTTCTTCCGGAAAGTCTTTATCCCCATTGTAAAAAACAAAAAATTCCGGTGTTGGGATTGGAATCTGCCCGGTTCGATAAAGAGCTCTCGGTTCAATCATCTTCTCCATCGTGCGACCGTAATAAATCGCATCGCGCAGAGGCATATTATCATTGATCGTTGATTGGTGTTCACTGATGACCAGCACCTTGTTATTGACCGAAAATGCCATATCATTTTTTCGTGCCATGAAAATCACACCACTTAGCGTCTTATACTCAATATCTTCCGGCGCGACTTCCTTTCCTCCACACAAAGCGGCATAAAGCTTGGCGGCATTGACCGGGTTACCAAAAAAAGTAGTGAAAGCACTGGACTTTACCTCACGATTTGATACCTGTTTTGTTTCCTCTGACATAGAATCCCTCCTTGGTATAAAATTGCATCGATTGAGAATTTTTTGCAGAAGCTGCATGAATATGGAAATTCAGAATCTCATCGAAATGTTCTTTTATACTATCAGATATTCGGTCCTGTGTCCAGATATATTTTAAAAACCACTACCCCTCATAAGGCTTGCTCACATCCACCCAGCCGCTGCATCCCGAGGCAGTCTCCAGCTCCGCCAGCGTAAGTCCTACCGCACTGCTCGCACTTCCTGCCGCCGGATACACTATCTCAAACCGCTTCATGGAATCATCCAGATACACACCCACATCAGCCTTCACGTCAAAGGGGCATACCCCGCCAACCGGATGGCCGATATACCGTTCCACATCGTCCTGCCTGATCATCGTTGCCTTTACATGAAACCGGTCTTTAAATTTCCGGTTATCAATCCTGACGTCTCCTGCCAATACAATGAGAACCGCCTTTCCGTCCACCAGAAATGACATCGTCTTGGCAATCCGCGCCGGTTCACAGCCTACAGCCTGCGCCGCCAGCTCCACCGTCGCGCTGGATACCTCAAACTCCTGTATCCTGTCCTGCAAATTCCACTGTTTCAGATAAGTTCTAACCCGTTCTACCGACATAAGCCTTACCTCCTGCGTTCTTTTCAAAAGCAGTCTGTCTCATTACCCATTCATAAGTTCCGGCCGTTCCTGAAAATACGACCATGCCGCCTGCTTGTCCCGCTCAATCTGAGCCTTTAACAGTTCCAGCGACCCAAACTTCCGCTCCGGCCGCTCAAAATGGAATAGCTGTACTTCGATGTTTTTCCCGTACAGATCCTCATCCATTCCCATGATGAATGTCTCCACCCCCACCGGATACTCCCCCTCCACCGTAGGTTTGCGTCCGATGTTCGTCACTCCGCCATAGTACTGCTCATCCACAAGTACACGCGCCACATAGACGCCAAATGGAGGAAGGTGCTTCTCCGGCGGCGGCAGGATATTCGCCGTGGGGAAGCCCAGGATGGATCCTCCGATATGGTTGCCATGCACGACCGTCCCGTGGATCGCATACGGCTCTCCCAGAAGCTCGTTGGCCTTTTCAATGTTGCCCCGGTCCAGTTCTTCCCGCACATACGTACTG
Source organism: Lachnospiraceae bacterium (assembly GCA_030825115.1). GTDB lineage: Bacteria > Bacillota > Clostridia > Lachnospirales > Lachnospiraceae > Brotaphodocola. The sequence continues at coordinate 48,907 of JAPJQL010000028.1, read as the reverse complement.
CTGATGTCCCGCTGCTCATCCTGCTCCTTTACGATGATCACTGGCTGATACCCAAATTCCGGGGCCAGCTTCTTCAAAAGCTCTGCATTGCCGGATCGTCTGTAGCCAAACCCGCAATCCGTTCCTGCGACAATCGCTTTCGCTCCGATCTGCCCCACCAGGATATCTCTCACAAACACTTCCGGCGGCATATGGGACACTTCCGGCGTAAACGGATACTCCACAAGATAGTCGATTCCCATCTTTTCCATATTGTTCCGCCGCTCCTGGTTGGTTGTGATCACTGTGGTCTGTTTTCCCGAAACCACGCCTGACGGAACCATGTCAAAGGAAAATACCACGGTCTTCCATCCATTCTGCTTTTTCAGCTCCAGCATCTTCCGCAAGAGCTTTTGATGCCCTTTATGCCGTCCGTCGAATTTTCCAATCGTCACCACGGTAGGTTCGTCGATATGAAATTGTCTGGTTCCCGTGATGGTCTGCATCTTAGTTGCCTCCCAGAAATATTTTCTGCGGCTGATACCGCTGTTTCTCTTCCAAGTATTGATACACGCCGATAAACTGCCCCCGGCTGTCATACACCCTTGCACGGGGCACGACAGCGCCGGGTTCTGCCCCGTCCGCCGATGCCTGTTCCGGTAAAAACCAGTTTCCGTTATGCACCAGCCTGTCGTATTCCGGCAGCGTATGGATTGCAGGGATATCCTGAAAGATTCCGTCCACCGGTACGACATGCTCCCCGACCCGTCCTTCATCCCGCAGCCGCTCGATCTCCGAAAGTTTCAGGCTGTCGGCAAGTTCAAACCGGTCCACCCTGGTACGCAGCAGCGATTCCATACAGCCTCCGCAGCCCAGCTTTCTCCCGATATCATAGCACAGCGTGCGGATATAAGTGCCTTTGGAACAGCTCACCGTCATCGTCACCCGCGGAAGGTGGATTTCCTCCACCTGGATTTCCAGAATTTCCACCGGTCTTGCCTGACGCTCCACTTCTTTGCCCGCGCGGGCCAGCTCATAAAGCTTTTTTCCGCCTACTTTCAACGCGGAATACATAGGCGGAATCTGTTCATAATGTCCTAAAAAGCTCATAACCGCTTCCCGGACTTCTTCTTCCGTCACTTCCACCGGGTACTCTTTCAGGATTTCCCCTGTCGTGTCCTGGGTATCCGTTTCCTGTCCCAGCAGCAGTACGGCCCGATATGTCTTTGACTTGTCCGTCAGCATGTCGCACAGCTTGGTCCCCCTGCCCAGGCAGACAGGCAGGACGCCCTCCGCCGCCGGGTCCAAAGTTCCCGTGTGCCCAATCTTCTTCATTCGCAAAATACCTCTCATTTTCGCAACAACGTCATGAGAGGTATAGCCTTTTTCCTTATATACGTTGATGATGCCATCCATCGTTTACTTTTGCTCCTTCATCTGCTCCTCGATATGGAGGGACAGATTGTTGATGACGTCGTGAAGGCTTCCGTTCATGGTACAGCCTGCTGCACGGACATGTCCGCCGCCGCCAAAATACGACGCCACCTTGCTGACATCCACATAGTTGTTGGAACGCATGCTCACCTTGTACTCATGGTTTGCCGTCTCGTGGAGAAAAATCGCGCACTCCACGCCTTCCGTAATCCTGAGCTGGTCTACGATCCCGTCCAGGTCTGAACTGCCTACGCCATAGAACTCCATGTCTTTCTGGCGCACCACGCTGAATATGCAGGCCCCGTCCAGAAAGGTGATGCTCTCCAGCATCGCCCGCCCCATGATCTGGTTCTGGATATAGGTCTTCCGGTAAAAGCTGTCATCTATGATCTTGCCGAAATTGATGCCCTTTGCCATCATCTTCCCTGCCGTCTCCATCGTGGAAGCCGAGGTATTGCTGTTCTTAAACACATTGGTATCATGGATGATCCCGGTGTAGATGCACTCCGCCACAGCCGGACTTATCTTCTCGTCCTCCAGCATGCTGTAGAGGACCTCGCAGGTCGAACTTGCGTCCGCCTTCACCAGATTCACCTCGGCATAACCGCCGTTGGTGATATGATGGTCCAGACAGATGCTGTGAGCTGCGTTCTCCAGGTACACTTTATTATCGCCCAGGCGCTCCCGGTCGCCGCTGTCCAGGCAGATGCACAGGTCATAGGCGATTCCGGTGCGGGCGTCCTCGCTGATGCAGTCGAAATGTTTCAGATAGCCAAATTTTACCGGCGGCTTCTGCAGATACACCTGGATATGTTTTTCCGGATACTGCTCCGTCAGATAATTGTAGGCAGCAAGGCAGGAGCCAACACAATCCCCGTCAGGGCGCACATGCCCCACGATGGCAACGGTGGATGCCTGCTCTACCATATCAATCAAAATGCTCATCCGTTCCTCCTCCTTTATCAGCTGATCTACTCCTGTTCTTCCCCGTCCGTTTCCTCGTCCCGCAAATCTTTCGTGACTTCGTCGATCAGTCTGGACATATTTACGCCATATTCAATCGACTGGTCCAGGACAAAAGAAATCTCAGGGGTATTTCTCAGGTTGATCCGGCGGGCAAGTTCCCGGCGGATATATCCTACTGCACTCTTCAGACCTGTGACGGCATTTTTTGCCGCCTCCTCACCGCCCAGCACACTGATGTATGCCTTGCAGTATTTCAGGTCCGGTGTCACCTCAACTGCCACGACCGTAGTCATGGCTGAGCTGACTCTCGGGTCCTTGATCTCCGTGCGGATGATCTCGCTCAGTTCTCTGTGGACCTCCATGTTGATTCTTGTATTTTTGATGCTGTTTTTACGCATAAATGATTCCTTCCTAAGCTGTCTTACGGGCGCGGTCACAGACTGCGCCCACATGCCTTAGCGCGGTACTTCTACCATGATGTATGCCTCAACCATATCATCTTCCTGCAGGTCGTTGAATTTTTCAAATACCAGACCGCACTCATAACCAGTTGCAACTTCTTTTACATCGTCTTTAAACCGCTTTAAGGAAGCAAGGGCACCCTCGAAGATCTGCTCGCCCTGACGGGTGATACGCACGGAACAGTTTCTCTGGAACTTTCCGTCCATGACGTAAGAACCTGCGATCGTTCCGACACCGGACGCCTTGAAGGTCTGGCGCACGATCGCATGACCGATCACCTTCTCTTCAAATACAGGATCCAGCATACCCTTCATCGCCGCTTCCACATCCTCGATCGCCTGATAGATCACGCGGTAGAGACGCAGATCCACCTTCTCCCGCTCCGCAATCGACTTCGCCGTCACATCCGGTCTTACATTAAAGCCGATGATGATGGCATTGGACGCAGATGCAAGGGAGACATCGGACTCATTGATCGCGCCGACGCCGCCGTGGATCACCTTCACCATAACTTCCTCATTGGACAGCTTCACAAGACTCTGTTTTACTGCCTCTACAGAACCCTGGACATCGGCTTTTACGATGATCGGGAGTTCCTTGATATTGCCTGCCTTTATCTGGGTGAACAGATCATCCAGGGACAGTTTCGCCTTTGTATCTTCCAGAAGCTTGTTCTTGCTCTCGGAAATGAAGGTCTCCGCAAAGCTTCTCGCCTCTTTTTCATTCTCAGTCGCCATCAGTACGTCGCCGGCTCCCGGAACATCGTTCAGACCCAGGATCTCAACCGGTGTGGACGGGCCTGCCTCTTTTACGCGGCGTCCCTTGTCATCCATCATGGCGCGGACCTTTCCGTAACATGCGCCTGCGGTGACATTGTCGCCCACACGCAGAGTCCCTTTTTGCACGAGGATCGTCGCGACCGGACCTTTGCCCTTGTCTAACTCTGCCTCGATGACAAGACCTCTCGCCTTCCTGTTCGGGTTTGCCTTCAGCTCTTTTACCTCTGCTGCAAGCAGGATCATCTCCAGAAGCTCCGGGATTCCTTCCTTGCTGTGAGCGGACACCGGTACGAAGATCGTGCTTCCGCCCCAATCCTCCGGAATCAGTTCATACTCGGACAGCTCCTGCTTTACGCGGTCCACGTTGGCGCTCGGTTTATCGATCTTGTTGATCGCCACGATGATCTCAACCTCTGCCGCCTTGGCATGGTTGATCGCCTCGATGGTCTGTGGCATCACGCCGTCATCCGCCGCAACTACCAGGATCGCGATATCCGTAGACTGTGCGCCACGCATACGCATGGCTGTAAACGCCTCATGTCCCGGAGTATCGAGGAAGGTGATCTGCTGTCCCTTCACCTCAACGGTATATGCACCGATATGCTGGGTGATGCCGCCTGCCTCTCTGGAAGTGACGTTGGATTCACGGATCGCATCCAGCAGGGAGGTTTTACCGTGGTCAACATGACCCATAACACAGACTACCGGCGGTCTGGTCACCATATCCGCCTCATCTTCCTCATCCTCTTTGAGAAGCTCTGCAATGACATCCACCTTCTCCTCTTTTTCACAGAGGATTTCATAATCCATCGCAATCTCTTCCGCCTTCTCAAAGTCGATCTCCTGATTCAGGGTCACGATCGTTCCCTGTAAAAACAGTTTCTTGACAATGGCGGACGGCTGCATCTTCATCTTCTCGGCCAGTTCCTTAATGGTCAGAACTTCCGGAATCGTGATTACCTTTACCGTCTCCTCGACTTTTGTCTCCGCGGTCTTCTGCGGCATGATAAACGGATGTTTGGAAACTTTTCCTTTTGTTCTTGGTCCGTCTTCTGCTATTTTCTTTTTATCGTATCTGTCGTTCTTGTACGCGTTCTTGTTTGAACGGTTGCTCTGCGGCTTTGCCTGGATCGGGGTATCATAAGACTTTCCGCCCCCGTCTCTCTGGCCCGGTCTTCCGCCCTGACCCGGTCCGCGGTTGCCCTGGTAGCCGCCGCCCTGGCCCGGTCCGCGGTTGCCCTGATAGCCGCCGCCCTGGCCCGGTCCGCGGTTGCCCTGATAGCCGCCGCCCTGACCCGGTCCGCGGTTGCCCTGATAGCCGCCGCCCTGACCCGGCCCGCGGTTGCCCTGATAGCCGCCGCCCTGACCTGGTCCGCGGTTGCCCTGATAACCGCCCTGGCCCTGCGGTCTTCCGTCCCGGTTGCCCTGATA
>JAPJQL010000028.1:0-43756 GCA_030825115.1 Lachnospiraceae bacterium | reverse complement strand
TAGCCGCCCTGACCCTGCGGTCTTCCGTCCCTGCTGCCTGCTGAGCCGTCCTGAACCTGTGGTCTGCTCTGTGCCTGCACCGGTGCAGAAGCCTGCGGCTGGTTTCCTGCCTGAGCCGGAGCCTGCGGCGCAGCCTGACCCTGCGGTCTGCTCTGTGCCTGTGCCGGTGCAGCAGCCTGCGGTCTGTTCTGTGCCGGTGTCTGCTCCTGTGGTCTGCCCTGTGGCTGTACCGGCGCCTGACCCTGTGGTCTTGCCGGTGTCTGCGGCCTTGCCGGCCGCTGCTGGGAATTCTGCGGACGGTATACTGCCGCTATCTTTTTCTTTGGCTGATCCCCAGCCGGTTTTGCATCGCCCGCTGCCGGTCCCAATGCACGTTTTACCATATTTACCTGCTCGTCATTCACACTGGATGAGTGTGCCTTCACATCCTGATTCTGCTTCTGTAAGATATCCAGTACCTCCTTACTGCTTTTTCCTAATTCCTTCGCAAGCTCATTTACTCTCATACTCACTACCTCCGTTCATATTCATTAGTTTCACGATTGCCTTGGCAAGACCTTCATCTACGACAGCGAGAGATGCCCTCATCTCTTTGCCCATCGCATGACCAAGCTCGCCTTTTTCACCAAAACAGCAGATGGGGACTTTATAGTAAGTACACATATTGGTAAACATCTTTTTCGTGTTTGCGGATGCCTCTTCGGACACCACCACCAGATATGCCTTGCCGCTCTTGACAGCCTTCTCCGTGGAGAACTCCCCGCTGGCAGTCTTTCCCGCCTTGGTCGCCAGACCAATCAGGTTCAATATTTTCTGTCTGTTATCCAAACTGTTCCATCTCCCTTTCCAGCGCCTCATATACCTCTTTGGGTATCGCCATCTTAAACGAGCGTTCCAGACCCTTGCTTTTTATCGCTTTCCTCAAGCATTCCATCGACGGGCACATGTATGCGCCCCGACCATTTTTTCTGCCTGTGGAATCCAGCAAAAATTCCCCTTCCGGGGTTTTTAAGACCCGAATCATCTCTTTTTTATTCTTCATCTCTCCACAGCCGATGCACTGCCTTTGCGGAAATTTCTTTGTACTCACTAATCCTCACATCCTATCTGCTTATTCCTGGTAATTGTCCTCTGTGTAATCGTCGGTTGGGTAGTCAGCGGAGTCTTCCATCTCAAAATTTCCAGGGAAGTCGTCATATACGCCCTCTTCCTGATAATCAATGCCCATCTCATCGAACAGGCCAAGCTCTCTTGCCTGTGTCTCGCTCTTGATATCGATCTTATATCCGGTCAGCCTTGCCGCCAGCCTTGCATTCTGTCCTTCCTTGCCGATGGCGAGGGATAACTGATAATCCGGTACGATGACCTGTGCCTCACGGCTGTCCTCGTCCGCCACAACGCAGATGACCTTTGCCGGGCTGAGCGCATTCTCGATCATGAATGCCGGATTTTCATCCCAGGTGATAATATCGATCTTCTCTCCCCGCAGCTCATTTACGATTGAGTTGACCCTTGCGCCGTTTAAGCCTACGCAGGCGCCTACCGGGTCTACATTCGGCTCATGGGAGTAGACTGCGATCTTGGTTCTGGAGCCTGCCTCCCTTGCAATTGCCTTGATCTCCACGGTGCCGTCCTTCACCTCGGTAACCTCTTCCTCAAACAGGCGCTTAACCAGATCAGGATGGGTACGGGATACAGAAATCCTCGGTCCTTTCGGGGTATCCTTTACCTCAAGCACATACAGCTTGATGCGCTCGGTCGGCTTGAACACCTCCCCCTTTACCTGCTCCGCCTCGTTCAGGATTGCGTCTACTTTTCCTAAATTGATGCTGACATTCTTGCCCAGATAGCGCTGTACGATACCGGTCACCACGTCTTTTTCTTTCTGGTACCAGTCGTTGAACTGGATGCTGCGCTCCTCCTCACGGATCTTCTGCAGGATCACATTCTTGGCATTCTGGGTCGCAATACGGCCAAAGGATTTGGATTCGATCGGAACCTGCATGATATCCCCCAGGTCATATTTGGGGTTTTTCAGCTTAGCCTCCGCCAGACTTACCTGGGTAACCGGGTCCTCAACCTCTTCCACAACCTCTTTTTCCGCAAATACGGAGAAATCACAGGTATCCGGGTTGATAAAAACCTTCACGTTATCTGCCTTGCCAAAGTGGTTCTTGCAGGCGGTAAGCAGGGAATTTTCAATCGCTTCCAGAAGGGTAGCCTTGCTGATATTCTTCTCCTTTTCCAGCAGGTCCAATGCTTCCATTAATTCTTTGTTCATGATTTTATCCTCCTAAATCGTTTCCGTGTTTAAAAATCAAATGCCAGTCTGATCAGCGCAATCTCCGCCCGGGTAAATACTTCGTCCGTGCCGTCCTCCAGCTCTATCGTCACGGTATCCTTATCATACGCCTTCAGGATCCCGGTATATTCCTTCTGTTTGTTCCGCGCCTTATAAAGCTTTACATCTACTTCATCGCCCATGCTCCGCTCAAAATCCTTATCCTTTTTCAGCGGACGCCCAAGCCCCGGCGAACTTACCTCCATGATGTAGCTGTCTTCGATAAAATCCTCCTGGTCCAGCCAGTCGCTCAATGCCCGGCTGATGACCTCACAGTCGTCCACCGTGATGCCGCCCTCTTTGTCAATGTATGCGCGCAGATACCAGTTCCCCGCCTCCTTGACATATTCCACATCCACCAGCTCAAACTGGTGCTTCTCAAGCAGCGGAAGCAAAAACTTTTCCGTCTTTGCCTCATATACTTCTCTTCTTGCCATGCCTTCTCACCTCACAGTTCATGCTCATTACATAAACGAAGAGTGGACTCGCGTCCACTCTCTATTCGTCATTCTATCATGTTATCTTATGTAGTATAGCACCAGATTATGTTAATTGCAAGGGTTTTCCTGTAAAAAAAGGCAAAATTCCCGATTTAACAATGCTTTTACAGGACTGCAAACAGCTTGCTGTAGGCATTCCACACGCACAATGCTATGATCACAATCATCAAAAAGATAAACAGCTTATCCACAGATGATGACGGGATCTTTTTGTTGATCTTCTTTCCAAGGATTCCGCCATAGATGCCACAAAAGATCATTCCTATCAGCATTACATAAAGTCCCGGATCTACCGTTTCATATAATGCCTTTGGCACATCCCCCTGTGCAAAGGTTGTGATAAGGCTCATCACCTGGGAGATCAAGATCATGTACAGAGAATTCTGTGCCGCAGTCTTCGTCGGCATGGACAAGAAGAAGAAAAGCACAGCCAGGTTCATCGGACCGCCGCCGATTCCCACGAACGAAGAAAGCGTTCCCAGGCCAAACCCAAGTAAAAGCAGTGCAAATTTATTCTCCACCCGGTACTCTTTTAACTTCTTTTTGTTCAGGGTATAGACAAGCGTCAGCCCAACTGCTACAAGCAGGGCAAGCGCCTGGTAACCACCGACCATGTTCTGATTCTCAAATGATGCTTTGATGGCCTGGTAGATAAATTTTCCGATCACGCCTCCGATTCCGGAGCCGATTCCCAGCCAGGTCGTGAGCGACCAGTCGATCAGGTTTTCGTCGCCGCCCTTCTTCGTGCTGACGGCAGAACTGATGACATTATAGCTTGTCATGGCGATCACGGTACATGTAGATAAAAATGTGATGGTATTTACCGGAAGGACGCCCACGGCATCCAGAGCCGGCTTCATGAACACTCCGCCTCCCACTCCGCAGATCGCTCCGACAACCGATGCAAAAATACTAACTGCAAAAAAGATGATATATGTCATTTTGCTTCTCCCTGGATTTTTGTATTATTTTTTATCATAGTAGTCAGATGCTTCAAACTGCCCCGGGAAGATCTGCTCCTCCACCAGGATCGCCGCATCTGCAATACAGTCCAGGCAGGAATGGAAATGAGGCGCCGAAGGCCCTTTCATATCCTGACATGTGATCGTCTTATTCTTTTCCATAAATGCGTTCGTAAGACGCTTGGACATGGCATAGGATTCCTGTTTGGATTTGTTCTTTCTGTCGTCATCCATATTGCCGGTACTCGCGATGAAGCCGCAAAGATAGACCGCGCCGGAAACAGCGCCGCAGGTGCCGCTCATCCCGCCCATTCCGCACCCGAATGCTTCCATGCCTTTAAAACAGGTCATTGGGTCCAGATCCAGCAGATCTGCGTAAGTAACTGCGATTGCCTGTGAACAGTTGTATCCGCTCTTTACGTAATAATCCACTGCAATTTGCGCCCTTGATTTCATCATAGTTCTTGTTCCCCTTTTGTATTGTTATTTTGTCTCCATGAGACCGTTTTTATTTTAACAATCAAAGGTGGTTCTGTCAACGCTTATTTTTTTATGTTCCAGTATAAAATCCCATCTGCTTCCTCCCGCTCCACAAACCCTTCCCCATACATATATTCCAGGCAGGAAAACGTCTTTGCCCATATCTGGGTACAGGAAAAGAAATGGCTGTAATCCGGCGGTCCCTGGCTCCTGCCATACGCACGCACCCCCACATCCCTGGTGGTAAGCGGTACATCGCTCTCCTCCAGCACCTTCTTCATGATCCCGCATTTATCCATATAACCGATGATGATCCGGTCCGCCTCGCCTGCCACGTCTTCAATCGCTCCGTAATGGCAGGAAAGCAGACGGCAGCCGGCATACTTATGCTTCAGCTCCCCCAAAGACTGCAGATAACATTTCAAAAGCCCCAGGTCCTTTTGCTGGCTTCCCACGATCGGCACGATCGTCGTCATGATCTGGTCTCCACAGAACAAAAGCCTGTGCGCCGCCTCATAAAGCCCGCACTGGCCAAACGTATGCCCCTTCAGGGAAATGATTTCAAAACGGTACTCCCCATACTCCAGCACTTCGCCTGCATGGACCGGGACAAACTCAAAATCCGGCTGTTCTTTCCGTTCGCCATATGCGCGGCTTGTATATTCCATGATTGCCTGATATACATCCGGAGTCTTCTCCTCCGTCACGCCGACGGTGCGAAGATTTTCAATCCTGGATGACGCGTCCGCCAGATAGCAGTGCAGCAGATCCGCCCGCTTTCTGGTCTCCTCCGGGTTCATCAGGATCCTTGCCCCTCTCGCGGCCAGGTCCGGAACAAGCCCCGAGTGGTCCGGATGGTCATGGGTGATGAAAATATCCAGCTGCCGGTAATCAATCCCCAGCTGCCCGATCATCTCTGTCACGATCTGCAGGTCTCTCTCATACCGGAACGACGTATCTACCATCAGACTCCGCTCCGGCTGGCGGACAATATAGAGATTCCTCGGGCTGATATGCCGGTCATGATAGTCGATGACCTCCTGAAATATATTGTGGTAAATCTCCTGCATGGCAGCAATCCTCCCTGTCCTTTTTCTTTCTGATTATATATGATAACTGTCCTGGACGGCTCATCTTCTTGACTGAAAAATCCAGTCAAGAAGCATCGGATGTCCATCCGATGTGAAAAATAGAGCAAAAACAGTCTTATAAGCAAGCTTAACGCCTGCTTTTGCTCTATTTTTCGCGCCGTCCTGGTCTATTACATCCATTGTAGAAACTTCGAATTCAGTTGTCAAATAAAATCTTTGGTGTATAATTAGAATTAGCTTATGTTAATTATTAGACAAGGTACACACAAAGTACACAGGGGGTTTCAAATGAATCTTTCACAGCTTTACTATTTCCGAAAACTGGCGGAGCTTCAGCATTATACCAGGGCCGCCAAAGAGCTTTACATCACACAGCCCTCTCTGAGCGATTCCATCGCTTCTCTGGAACAGGAATTGGGGATTTCCTTATTCCAGAAGGAAGGGCGCAACGTCAAGCTCACCAAATACGGACGTGAATTTTACCAGCACGTCTCCGCATCGCTCAATGAGCTGGAGCGCGGCATCGCCGCCATGAAGAAGCACTCCGGGCAGATCAGCGGGACGATCGATGTCGGGTGCATCCCGACCCTGCTTGGCGACTTTCTTCCTACTGCCATCCAGAACTATATGAAGACAAACAAGCTGACGAAATTCAACATCTATCATGGGATGTCCATTGATGTAGCCCACGGCGTGGCTACGGGGAAATACGATATCGGATTCTGCTCTATGGTAGAAGATGAGACGGATCTGGTGTTCGTCCCGATCATGGCGCAGGAGCTGATCGTTATCGTCAACGACACACACCCGCTGGCAGAGAGGACGGAGATCAAACTCAGCGAGCTGAAGGAATACCATCTGACCACTTACCGCGACACGATCCCGATCGGCAAGGTGGTGCGCAGGCTTTTGAAGGAGCGCGATGTGGAGGCTACCTTCGCATATGATGATGAACTTTCCATCGGAGGTATCATCTCCGAGACTCAGCTGGCCGCGATCGTGGCAAGGACACCGTTTTTAAAACAGTTCGATAACCTGGTCTTCATCAAACTAACCGATGTCCCGAAGGATACACGGCTGATCTATATGACTTACAGTAAAAAGAATTTTATCTCATCGGCGGTGGAGGCGTTTGCGGATTTTGTGGTGGCGCATGAGCTGAATCTGCCGTAACGGATTAAAAATTAAAAATTGACAAAAACACGGCCGCTAAACAGCGAACTGCTCTTTTCCAGGAGCAGTTCCATGTTTAGCGGCCGGCTTTTGCCAATTTAAATGATAATCCCCGCCGTCGCCATCAAAGCGATCACAAGACCGGCCACAAACGCCGGAATCGTCGTACCAAGGATGATGTGCTTATAGCTCTCCTTCAGGCTGCATCCGCAGATTGACATCGTAAGAATCGCAACCGAAGAGTTCGGCAGTTTGTTTAAGATCAATGCAGATTCGGTAACAATCCTGTGCAGCGCCTGTACGTTTATGCCCATATCCACAAATGCCTGGCCAAAGCTTTCCATAAAGATCGTCTCACCAGAGATTGCCGAACCGGTCAGACCGGTCAGCACCGTCGTTCCGAAAAACGCCTTCAGATAAGCCGGCATATTCATCTCCAGTACCGCTACCTGCAGGCTCTGGAATGCCGGGGAAGCGCCCAGGACCTTGGAAAGACCCATGACAGCCGCAACGGTCAGCATGGAGCTTAAGCCCGAGCTGCTGCCTGTCTTGATGGAAGACTTCATATTCTTGATATGCTTAAACTGTGTCACGATGATCAGCAGGATGCCGATCACCAGCGAGAAGAGGATACTGTTGGATGTCCCCCAGCCTGAGGTTACGACAACAGCTCCCAGAACCACTACGAACGGTAGCACGGAAAGGACGATTCCCGGAAGCTCGTCATCGCTCATGATCGTGCTGTCCGCAGAGTACATCGCTAAAAGCTCCTCATCCGTATGCTCCTTATGGCTCTTTTTCTGCGCATAGTTAAAGTATGCAAAGTAGCAGACTGCCAGGATAGCCGTAAATACGAAAGACAGGCCCGGAGCAGACCCGAGGGACGTGCTCAGATAATTGCTCGGCAGTACGTTGCAGATATCCAGGGAATAGGCAAATCCGTTTGCAGCAGCACCGCCGCCCAGCAGAAGAAACGGCAGCACACGGCGGTCCATCTTGTTCTGGCGAAGCAGGTTGTCGGCGATCGGATACAGCACAAACACCATGATATATCCGTTGATTCCAAGCAGAGTGATAAAGAAGGTACAGATCAGGATGACCAGACCTACCATCTTCGTCCCCAGTTTTTCTGTCAGAGTCTTCGCGATCTTAGTCGCAAGCCCGGTCTCCAAAACCAGCTGGCCAAAGATACCGCCAAGTCCCAGAATCAAAAACCAGGACGCAACGAAGCCGCCTGCTCCGCCGGAAAATGTGGTGAGAAGCCCTTCCCAGAAATCCAGCCCGCTGGTAACCAGGATAATCGATGCCGTGATCACGGTTGCGGTGATCATGTCAATGCCCTTGATGATCATGATGACCAGCAGCGTGATGGCAACTATCAAACCAATTGTCGCTAACATATGTAATCCTCCATTTCCTTTTTGTATTGTCGTAACTGCCGGCTTTTCTCGCAGCCACCTCTATTTTTCTTTCTTCAGTTTACTGTAGTCGGCATCCGCCCAGCCGATCACCACATTGGCAATGGTCGGGAAGATCAGCGTAAACAGCGTGATATAGGATACCAGTGTCAGCCCCTTGGATACCAGAGCCGTGAGTCCTGCCTGGGATACGCCCCAGGTCAGACAGATGTAAACCAGCGTCAGAACCGTGCCGCGCTTGTTCCGTTTTTGAGCGGATACTTCCGGCGCCTCGCCGATCCGTTTCTGATACCAGTTCAGCACGCGGTCATTGAAGCCCTGGGCATAATTGATCGCCGTGGAAATCGTGGCAAAGAATATCGCTATCGTAAGCAGGGTCAGCATGATCGCCTTCATCGCCGCATTTCCCACGCCGTTCTGGATTACCAGGATGCTGTAGACTGCCTTTCCTGCCGCCCATCCTTCGTATACAGCAGAATAGTTGGAAGCCAGGTTAATCACGTTCATCTCCAGGAATACCCAGTTTGCGATCACGGACAGGATCACTGCCCACCGCAGCGTTTTCTTGTTGGTGAACAGCTGTGCATGGTTCACATAAGCGCCGAATCCGCCCAGGTTCTGACCCGAGAAAATATACGCCCAGACAAATGCGATCAGCAGGTACCGGATAAAGCTGCCCGCGCCGGAAGCAATGCTGGCATTCATATTGTCTGACATGACCGCCATCTCATTTGCGAGACGCCCTGTTCCAAGATTATAAATCAGATTCGGGACATGGGCAACCACCAGAGCGATAAAAATAACCGTACTCATAAATACCGCATTTTTCCTGACAAGGGAAGCTCCCTTCATACACAAGATCAGCATGATGATCCCAACGATGAATGTCGTTGCCATGTAGGGAATTCCCGTCAGCTCCGCCAGGGCAGAACCGGAGGAAGAATAGGCAAGCGCCATACATACGATGAGCAGCCAGTTAAAATTGAATTCATACACATACTGCATCGGTTTTGCCAGCTTGCCGCCTAAAAACCGCGAACCGTATTTCGCCAGGAAGCTGCCGTAGTCAAACGTGCGGAAATCCATGGCAAATTTCATAAAGAAATAGATAATAAAACAGTTGATCGCCGCTACCACAAGCGGCATGAACAGGCAGAAGAACGGCTGTGTTACGACAGGCAGCATCCCGTAAAATCCGGTATTATGGAAAAAATAGGTCCACGGCGTAGAACCCGCCGCAAATCCTCCTCCACACTGGGAGCTGAACGCAATTGATACAAATACAATAACTGTCCTCCAGTCCACTTCGCAATTTCCTGTTTTCTGTTTCCCCATAGCAAATACCCTCCTATAGTATTTTGCAAAAACGTACCTCATCCTCTATTTTTCTTTTGCGCCCGACTGCCAGTGGGCGTTCATCTTATCCAGCGGAATCTCCACCAGTCCAACCTCCCCGGAATAGACATAGATCACAAAACCGCGTTTGCAGCGGAATACACATTCCAGACACGGGTCCTCATCACAGTAGGCAAACGCATCTGTGTCCGCCAGGGCAAAGACCATCGGGGAACGTTTGGTGTCCGTCACATATTTCAGATATCCGCCGGTAAAAGTCTTCAGGTAGATCCACTCCGGATCATACTCTTTTTTCGCCGCTCTCCAGGATACTCTGACAGCATTGTCATTGTAGCCGCCTGTAATCTGGTAAGTAAGCTTCACCTGCTCTTTTACCGCTTCGGCGCTCACAGGCTTTAACCATTCGGCCTTTCTTCCGCAGCAGCTGATTTCAAAACCTGACGGTCCGCCCTCCTTCGGCACTGCGTTGTCCGGTGCTGTGCCTTTTGGCGTCTTCCCGTCAGCCGCCCTGCCTCCCGTCACAGGAAACAGCGCGCCGCAATCCGGGCATCGGTAAAATGAGACATCCGGGCACTGATCTGCCAGAGGCTTTCTCGTATCACGGCACCGCCTCGCGCTAAATGTCTGTTCGATCACTGCCCGGACCCCCTTTCATTCTCTTTTCCAATTCTTCTTTTAACAGGTATTTTTTCACTTTTCCGCTCCCCGTATGCGGAATCCTGTCAATCAGCTCCAGCCGTTCCGGCCAGAACCTTTTGGGGACGTTCTGCTCCTTCAGCCACCCGGTCACATCCGTGAGTTTCAAATCTTCATATCCGGCCTGCGGCACGACAAACGCGCAGATCCGCTCTCCCAGCCTGTCATCCGGCATGCCGATCACCGTGTGGTCGCCCACGCCCGGGCAGCCTTCCAGCCTGTCGTTGATCTCATTAGAATTCAGGTTTTCCCCGCCTCGGACGATCATGTCTTTTTTCCGCCCGATAATGCGGATATTGCCGTCTTCATCCATCACGCAGAGATCGCCGCTGTGGAACCAGCCGTCGTCATCCAGCGCGCTGTCCGTTATCTTGCGGTCCTTCAGATATCCCACAAATACATTGGGGCCTCTGGAAATCTCCTCCCCCGGTGTTCCGGGCGGCACATCGTTGCCGTCGTCATCCACCACGCGGATCTCAATCCCGGGGATTGCCCGCCCGGATGAAGTTCCATTCAGGGCAAGCGCCTCGTCCGGTCGGACAAAGGCGTGGGGCACGCTCTCCGTAGAGCCATATACCTCGCAGAGCAGGATACCAAACTCCCAGGCTTTTTGCACCATATAGCCCGGCACAGGAGCCCCTCCGCAGAGATAGAATTTCAGATGGGGAAGCCCTCCGCCGTTCGTCTCCAGATCCCGCAGGATATCGTAGATAAACGGGGTAGCGCCCATCGAATACGTACATTTTTCCCGGTTCATCAAATCAATGGCTTCCCTGCACCGGTATTTCTGCTGTAAGACTACTTTTGCTCCAATCAGCATCGGCGCCAGGATTCCATGATGAAACCCGGTCGCATGGTTGAGCGGCGCAGGCATGAACATGATATCGTCTTTTGTCAGCCCCAGAGCCTCGTTAAAGGTCTCCTCGCTGTACCGGATATTGTCATGGGTCAGCAGTACGCCTTTGGTCCCGCTGGTGGTGCCTGATGTGCAGAGGATGACCGCCAGGTCCTGCCCCGTCATCGCTGCATCCGGCCGCTCTTTTACAGGCTCAAATGTCTCCAGGATCTCCCTCAGGGTGATACACCCGCTGTTTTTTTCTTTTACATCATCCACAAGAACGATTGCGTTCAGGTTTTGAATCTGGTCCTTTACCGCCAGTATCCGCTCCTCATAATCGGTCTTATAAAAATAAGTCGGTCCGAAATATACCTTCGATTCCGTCAGGTTCATACTGCGGATCAGTTCTTTTTCCTCATATGACATCGCGATCGGATGGGCAACCGCGCCTGCCTTTAAGCAGGCTATCGTAACGACGACAAATTCGCTCCAGATGGGAAGCTGGTAAGACACCACATCCCGGGGCATCACCCCGTTTTGACGGAGAAAGGCTGCCACTTTTGCAGCAGCCTCGTCCATCTGTCGGTATGTATAGCGGTAACCTCTGTCGTCAGCCACATATTCGCGGTCGGGATAGTTTTTCACAGATTCCTCCCAGCAGTCCAGGAGGGTCTTGTCTGTCCAGTATCCGTTCTTCAGATACATTTCTCGTTGTTTGGGATTAATTTTAATCTCTTCAAACATAACCCGTCTCCTCTGACACGAACCTATCCCTGCTGTTTTGCTTTTAACTCCTTCACCAATGCAGGAACAACCTCGAATACATCCCCTACGATACAGTAATCTGCAACTTCAAAGATCGGCGCAGTCTCATCTTTATTGATCGCAACGATCGTGCCTGATTCACTCATGCCCGCAACATGCTGTACCGCGCCGGAAATCGCACATGCAAAGTAGATTTTCGGGGAAACAGTGGAACCGGTCTGTCCCACCTGCTTGGTCTGCGACATCCAGCCCGCATCCACAGCAGCTCTGGAGCAGCCCACGGTTCCGCCGAGAACATCCGCCAGTTCCTTAAGGATCGCAAAATTCTCCGCATTCTTCATGCCGCGTCCGCCGGATACGATGACCTCTGCCTCATCCAGCCTCATGTCATTGTCTTCACATGCCTTGATGAAATCGATCACCTTCGTGCGGATCTCTGCTTCCGGTGTATGGATATCGACGGTGATGATCTCCGGTTTGTTGTCCGGGGTCTTCTCCGGCTTCTTAAATGCACCCGGTCTGCAGGTTCCCATCTGCGGCCTTGTCTCGCTGCACAAAATCTGTGCATACAGGTTCCCGCCAAATGCCGGACGCTCCCACACTACGTTGCCTGTCTCCTCGTCAACGCTCAGCGCCGTACAGTCTGCCGTCAGTCCCGTTCTTAAGCTGACCGCGATCTTGGAACCTAAATCCCTTCCGTTTACGGTCGCCCCCACAAGGATCGTGTTCGGGTCATACTGTCTGCACAATTCCAAAAATACATGTCCATAGGCGTCTGCCGAATAATTCTCATACTCGTCGCCCTTTACCACGTAAACCTTGTCTGCCCCGTATTCGCTTGCCGCCTTCACGGCAGCATCCACTTCTTTTCCAATCACGATGGCACATAAATCCTGCTTTAATCCGTCTGCCAGTTTCCTGCCCTGTCCCAGAAGTTCAAGACCCACGCTCTTTGGCTGTCCCTGGAAGCATTCTATAAATACCCATACGTCCTTACATGTATCAAAACTCATCTTCCTCAAACCTCCTTCTACAGTATCTTGGCATCAACCAGCTTGCCGACCAATGAACTTGCGATCTCCCCCGGGCTGTTGCCTTCGATGGTCACGCCGTTGGCTGTCCTCTGCGGGGTAAAGGTTGCTTTTACCTTGGTCGGAGAGCCTTTCAGCCCCATCTTCGTGGTATCGGCGCCCGGCAGGTCCGAAAGGGTGATCTCCGGAATCTCTGCTTTTAAAGATGCGATCTTTCCTCTGATCGTTGCATATCTCGGTTTGTTGCTCTCCTTCGTCGCAGTGCACAGAACCGGGAATTTTGTTTCGATCACTTCGATGCCTTCCTCCACCTGACGTCTCGCAATCACCTTGTCTCCTTCCACTTTCAAATCCAGGATATAGGTGAGGCGGGTTGCGCCCAGATGTTCTGCAATACTTGGAGCTGTCTGCCCTGTATCCCCGTCGATCGCCTGTTTGCCGCCAAGAATGACGTCAAAGCTGCCAAGCTTCTTGATCGCCTGGGACAGGATATAGCTGGTCGCATAGGTGTCAGAACCGCCAAATGCACGGTCAGTCACCAGATACGCCTCATCAGCGCCCATGGAAAGAGCTTCTCTTAAGACTGCCTTCGCCTGCGGAGGCCCCATGGAAATAACGGTTACTTTGCCGCCATACTGGTCCTTCAGCTGAAGCCCCGTCTCTAATGCGTTTTTATCAAATGGATTCATGATGCTTGGTACACCGGTACGGATCAGCGTATTCTTCACCGGATCGATCTTGATTTCGGTGGTATCCGGAACCTGTTTTATACAAACAACGATATTCATCTTGCTTTCCTCCTCTATTGATTGCATCTGCTCAGGACTGCTTATCTTCTTGACCGAAAAAGCCGGTCCTGAAGTGTTGCGTATTATTTATATTCCTTGTCCAGCACGTTTGCAATGGTCATTCTCTGGATCTGGTTCGCGCCCTCGAAAATCTGGAATACTTTGCAGTCTCTCATCAGTTTTTCAACCGGATATTCTTTGCTGTATCCATATCCGCCGAAGATCTGCACGGCGTTGGAGGTAACTTCCTGTGCACAGTCAGATACAAATGTCTTACAGATAGAACCTTCCTTCTGTACCATAATGCCCTGGTCCATCATCCGCATGGTGTTGTTTACCAGGCATCTGGAAGCCTCGACCTTGATTGCCATGTCTGCAAGCATCTGCTGCACCATCTGGAATTTAATAATAGGAGTGTTGAACTGTTTTCTCTCTTTTGCATATTTCACGGACTCATCCAGCGCCCGCTGCATAATGCCGACTGCCAGGGTTGCAACGAAGGCACGGGATAAGTTCAGCGCGTTCAGCGCCAGCTTGAAGCCGGAACCTTCCGGTCCTACCATTGCCGAAGCCTTCACACGGACATTTTCAAAGATCAGGTCTGTCGTGTTGGAGAGACGGAGTCCCATCTTATTCTCATGTGCGCCGACCGTCACGCCGGGAGCGTCTGCATCCACGATGAATGCTGAGATCCCTCTGTGTCCCGCCGCCGGGTCGGTCTTGAAGAAGCCGACAAACACATCGGATAAAGCGCCGTTGGTGATAAAGGTCTTTGTTCCGTTCAGGATGTAATCATCTCCGTCCCTGACTGCGGTGGCGCGCATCGCCGCCGGATCGGAGCCTGCGTTTGGCTCGGTCAGGGCAAATCCTGCAAAGCCGCCCGGGGCGATCTTATCTGCAAAATACTGTCCCTGTTCTTTCGTTCCTGCCAGGATCACGTTACGTAACGCTACGAATGTGGTTACAAATGTGATGGCATAACCGGCGTCTACCTTGGCCAGCTCCTCAAAAATCATAGCCGTCGTTTCATAACTCAGCCCTGTTCCGCCGTATTCTTCCGGAATCTCCAGCATATGAAGCCCCATATCAAAGCCCCATTTAAACAGCTCTCTCGGACACTCGCCCTTCTCGTCTGCTTCCTGTACATGGGGTTTGATCTCATTCTCTGCCATCTCCCTTACGAGGGCAAGCAGCTCTTTTTGTTCCTCGGTGTAAAGTAAACTCATGTGATTTCACCTTCCCTATTCTTATTCTTAAAAGCAATTAAAGCGGTCTCAGTTTCGTCTCTCCGGTCGCTGCGCCGGATGCCAGGATCTCTTCAATCTCAGCGTCGCTGTAGCCCAAATGTTTCATCGTCTCAACCGTATGGGCGCCCTGGGAACCGCCGATGACAAATTCCGGTGTGCCAAGAGAGCCAAAGTTGATTGGATTGGTCGGCATGATCTTTCCTCCTGACGGATACGGAATCTTGGTCAGCACGTTATTTTCCCACGCCTGCTCGTCCTCATAGATATCCACCGGCTCATAGGCCGCCTCACAAGGCATGTCATTCGCTTTCAGCATCTTCATCAGATCGTCGCGGTCAATCTTTGCGATCGCCGCGTCTAAGACGTCGGTAACTTCTTTATTTAAGTTGTTGTTGTTTACGTCGGCACAGTGTTTATACTGGTCTTTTTCCAGCATTTCCGGACAGCCAAGAAGCGTAAACATCTTTGCATAATCACGGTCATATTCCGGACAGCAGATGCATACCCACTTGTCATCCCTGGTGCGGAACACGTTGTTAAAGGGATTTGGAACTTCTTTTCTGCTCTTCGGATACTGGTTGCCGTACTGGGCAGAGATCAGGCCGGTGCTCAGGGCATATACCGCCGCATGGTGCAGGCTGATCGTGACCTTGTCGCCCTCGCCGCTCTTTTCTCTGCGGTACAGGGCTGCACAGATGCCGGAGGCAAGTGCCATCGCAACCTGGAAATCACCAAACCCGTTGGTCGGGATCATCGGGGCATCTCCGCGGTTTACGGTCGTTCCAAAGACGCCGCCACGCGCCATATAGCATGTAACATCAAACCCGGCGGTATCTTTTTCCGGTCCTTTTTCGCCGTAGCCAAGAACCTGTGCAAAGATCAGTTTCGGGAATTTTTCTTTTAAGGTGTCATAATCAAGCCCCAGCTTAACCAGGGATTTTGTTCTTGTGTTGGTTACAAATACATCTGCTTCCTCTAATAATTTGTAGCAGATTTCAAGGCCTTTTTCTGTTTTTAAGTTTAACGTCACAAATTTCTTGTTTAAGTTTGCCACATCGAATGCCAGGTTTTCCTCATCGGTAAAAGGCATGTTGAATACGGCGCCCTGTGTCCTTGCCGGATCGCCTTTGTCGGACTCAATCTTAATACAGTCGGCTCCCCACTCGCCCAGTACGCGGACGGTGGTCGGTGCGGCGAGATATGTGGTTAAATCTACTACTTTTACTCCCTCTAATGGTTTCACGTTTGATTTCCTCCGTTCATTTTCCTTCGGTTCAGTGATAATGGAAAAAGGTCACCAGGTCCAGACCGAACCTGATGACCCTCAGTCAATTCCTTATGAAATTAGATTACGTACTCAATCTTTCCGCCATGCTTAATGGTGTTTTTGGAGATGGTGATTCTCTGTACGGTCGGCGCGCCTTCCTCTAACCACATTGCGCGGCAGTCACGGTACAGACGCTCTACCGGGCCATACTTGCAATCCTCGAAGTAACCTACGCCGCCGAAGATCTCCAGCATTTCATCGCTGACTCTTCTTACGGTGTCGATACTGAACAGCTTGCACATTGCTGCCTTCTCCTCGATGTACTCACCGGTCGGGCACTGCTCGTAATCTTTTGCGAAATCGTATACCATGCAGCGAAGGCCATGAACCAGCATGGACATATCTGCAATTTTACATCTGATCGCCTGACGGGTTCCGATCGGCTTGCCAAAGGTTACACGGTCTTTTGCATATGCCAGGGACAGCTCTAACATTCTCTGTGCCATACCAAGGTTGCTGGCTGCAATATGTGCACGGGATACGGATAAGGAATGCATTGCAATCTCAAGTCCCTGTCCCTCTCTGCCTAACAGATATTTTTTGTCGATTCTGCAGTTGGTAAACTTCAGGTCGCCATGTCCTGCGCCGCGGCAGCCCATCATATGAGGCATGTTGATCACTTCAAATCCAGGAGCATCCATCGGAACGAAGAATGCGGATAATCTGTCGTCCTTGTCGGAGTCAGGATTGGTTACTGCAATCACGTATGCGAATTCGCAGCAGTCGGTATGGGAGATCAGGGTCTTCTCACCATTTAAAACGTAGCTGTCGCCGTCTCTCACAGCGGTGGTATGTAAGTCAGCTCCGGTACCGCCGGTTGCCTCTGTCAGTGCGAAGCAGGTAAATACTTCTTTGTTCTGGAACTTCGGCATATACTCTTTTTTCAGTTCCTCATTGCCATAGTCATCTAAGATTCTCCAGTTTAAGTCCATTGCATAGTGCAGATGCATTCTCATTCCGCCCGGGCCTCTGGAGAACTCTTCCTGTACCTGAAGGATTTCCAACTCGTTCAAACCATAGCCGCCGTACTCTTCCGGCAGGGAGCAGCGATACAGGTCATTCTCGATTGCCAGGTCATAGAACTCCTGCGGGAATTTGTTGGTAACTTCCACTTCCTTCTGGATCTCCTCAAGCGGGCCTTCTGCCAACTCACGGATCTGTTTCAGATACGCCTGAAATTCTTCTTTGGATAATTTGCTCATGTTTGTTTCCTCCTAAGATTTTGTTTATTATTTTTTTAACAATCTTGATAATGCTATTATAATTCATCGATTCCCAAATATCCAATCGGCTGTATCCGGAGTTTTGTGCATGATTGATAGTTCTTGTCTATGTATCGGTTTTTCCATTGTAAATATGCACTATCGGTGTTATAGTATAGGCGAATTTATAAGGAGGAGCGACCTATGAGACCGGAAATCATGGAAGGCATCCGCCGCCATATCCAGGCGATCGAAGGGATGGGACATGCCAGAATCCTGGAAATCTCACCGGGACACGTGCGGCTGTCTGTGGATGTAATTCCCGAATCGTTAAACCTGTACGGCAACGCACATGGAGGATTTCTTTTTTCCCTCTGCGATATGGCGGCCGGAATGTCGACATATGCATATGAAATTGCAAATGTGACCCAAAACAGCAGCATACAGTTTTTAAAAGGTGTTTCCGGCGGAACGATTTTCGTCGAATCGAACGCCGTGCATAAAGGAAGCAAAACCGTGGTGAGCCAGGTGACCATATCAGATTCGGCCGGCCGCCTGCTCGTGACTGCCACCTTTACAATGTTTTTGATGTCACCGATTTAAGTTAAAAAATCCTCAGATCGCGGGACCGTTTATGGCTTTAGAATCTTAAGTTTCCATAAACTGTCCCGTTTTTCTTGTCAAATTATTTTCTCCATGTTATCCTATATCTGCGGTGGCATTTCCAATGCCGTCAGCCGCTTTGCACTATCTGAATTCTGGCATTTCGCCGGTGATCACAGTATGAGAGGATGCTTATCCGTGAAAAGATAAGAAAATCAGGAAATACCTGTACGATTTCTTGATTTTTCCGGGTTGCAGGGATATAATCTTTTTATAATATCCCGGTTTTCCGTGATTGGCGCCTCGCTTGGAAAGGACGAAAGATGGGAAAAAGGGATGTAGCATTGATCCGGTATTTTGAAGATGAAGAACGGTATGCCGATATCTTGAATGTGTTTATCTTTCGTGGGCAGCAAAAGATACAAGCCTGCGATATCATGACGCAGGACTCCAAAGCCAATGGCATTGTCAAGCGGTTACAAAAGCGGTTTCTTATACAAAAATACCGGGACTTAATCCGAAGGGTTGTGATGGGGATACAGTTTGTGCTGATTGGGCTGGAACACCAGGACCAGGTCCATTATGCCATGCCTGTACGCATTATGCTGGAGGATGCGGCGCTTTATGATGAACAACTTCGGAAGATTCAAAGACTGCACCGCCGCCGGAAGGATTTAAAGGGGGCTGAATTTCTGGGGCAGTTTGCAAAATCAGACCGGTTGGCGCCTGTTTTTACGATTGTCTTGTATTACGGAGAAGAGCCTTGGGATGGTGCTGTGGATTTGTATGGCTTACTTGATTGTGCAATGATTCCAGCGGAGTTAAAAGGGATGTTGAACAACTACCGCATTCATATATTGGATGTCCGGCGCTTTCCAGATTCCGGATTATTTCAGACAGACCTGCAGTTTATGTTTGAATATATCCGTCATTCCCATGATAAAAAAGCCATGCTCCGCTATACAGACGAGCACCATAAGATATTTGAAGCCCTGGAGGAAGATACTTTTGATGTAATTGCCGCGTTGACCGGGGCAGAAGAACTAATGCAGGTAAAAGAAGGTTGCCTGGAAGGAGGGAAGGTCAATATGTGCAGAGCACTAACAGAATTGATCCAGGATGGAAGGATGCAGGGGTTAAAAGAGGGATTACAGGAAGGTCTGCAAAAAGGCGCCCTGGAAAAATCCAAAAAGATCGCACACAACATGTTCCTCCGAAACATGTCAGCCGAGGATGCCGCCGCCCTGTGCAGCGAAGACCTGGAACTGGTAAGATCCTGGTATCAGGAATGGAAGTAAGGAATCTTGTATTTGGGAGAAGTACGCAGGTACTTCTCCTCTTTTTTGTACATATCATATTATGTGGATACCCTTAAAGAGGCATATCCCAGAAAGCAAGGAGGTCAGACCATGAAACCAAAACTGGAAGCATGCGGGGTCAGTTACTCCTACCATTCCTTAGAGGGTGAAACACCGGCCCTTTCCAATATATCGTTCACAGTTACGACCGGAGAATTTCTTGCCGTAGTCGGTCCGTCCGGCTGCGGCAAGTCCACTTTACTGTCGCTGCTTTCCGGTCTTTTAGAGCCGGAAGAAGGCGCCGTCATGATCGACGGGATTCCCATCCGGGAATCAGGAGCCAGCATCGGCTACATGCTGCAAAAGGACCATCTGTTTGAGTGGCGCACGATCTATGGGAACGTATCCCTCGGACTGGAAATACAAAAAAAGCTGAATGCCGAGTCCAAACAGCAGCTTACCGAGATGTTAAACACCTACGGCTTATCCGGCTTTGAAAGCGCCCGCCCGTCCGAACTCTCCGGTGGGATGCGCCAGCGCGCCGCCCTGATCCGCACCCTGGCTTTAAAACCGGACCTGCTGCTTTTAGATGAGCCATTTTCCGCGCTGGACTATCAGACACGCCTTTCCGTCTGCGATGACATCAGCAGCATCCTGCGCCGGACCGGAAAAACAGCTGTCTTGATCACCCATGATCTGGCGGAAGCCATCAGCGTGGCCGACCGGGTCATCGTGCTCTCTTCCCGGCCGGGCCAGGTCAAAGCAGTCCTGCCAATCGTATTTGCCGAAAAAAACATAAGCCCGCTAAAGCGTCGGAATGCGCCGGAATTTTCCGGTTACTTCAATCAGGTTTGGGAAGCGCTGCAGGAATAATGTCCCTGTTCCCTAAAAAATGGGAGAAAACCGCAAACCATACGATTTTCTCCCATTTTTTCGTCATCTGCAAAAACGACGGAAATTTTTCCCGATTTGATCTGCCAGTGCCTGGCAGCCGGTCCCGCGAATCCCCGCCACCGTTTCCAGCGTATTCCCAAGCGCTGCTTCCAAAGTCTGAGGAGGCTTCCTAACCCCGAAACCAATCTGGTTTGCATCTGCCTCCTCATATGCCCACCGCA
Source organism: Lachnospiraceae bacterium (assembly GCA_030825115.1). GTDB lineage: Bacteria > Bacillota > Clostridia > Lachnospirales > Lachnospiraceae > Brotaphodocola. Next base: position 23,525 of record JAPJQL010000028.1, on the reverse strand, counting down.
CAGCTCCCATCCCGTCAGTCTCAATCAAAATCCTGTCTTCCGAAACCTGCTGGGCCAGCTTCCTGACCGCAGGATTCCACCACACATCCGGTCCAATGGAAAAATAACAATCCAAATCCAGATAGTCTTCCTGCCACAGCTCTGAGGAATACCAGTGCACCAGATAACGGTTCGGATACTTCCTGAGAATCCCTGCAATTGCTTTTTCCTGTCCTTTGGTATGAAGGATCACCGGTTTGCTGTTTTCACAGGCATACGCAAGCTGATATTCAAACACCTCCCGCTGAAGCTCCAGAGGGACTTCACACCAGACGCTATCCATCCCAATCTCGCCAATCAGGTCACTGCATTCCAAATATGGCTCCATGCGTTTTAACGCATCCCGATTGGCATGCCAGGGATGAAGACCATATGTGGGAATCAGAACTCCGTCGCACTCCCGGTGTCCCAGGATCCCATTCAGCTGCTCTGCCTCCTGCGGACATCCCACACTGATCATGGATGGAATCCGCCTGCAAAGCCGCTCCTCAATCTCTGTCATGCTCCCGATATGGGCATGGGCATCGGTAAGCAGATGCTGCCGCCCTCCCCTCTCCTGACTCCTGTCTTTAAAAAAGCCGTCACAAGCCATCGTCTACGCCTCCGTCCTGCCGCCCATAATCTCCCTGTGGATTCGCTGACGCATCGCTCCCTGCTCATAGAGCCAGTCCCTCGTGCGCTCCTTTTCCTCAAGTACCATCTCAAAACCAATTTTTCCCGTTTTATGATCAAGCACAAGAATCCTGTCCGAGAGATAGATTGCTTCGTCAATATCATGAGTTACCAGCAGGACCGTTCGGTTCATCCGTTCCCTGACCCCCAGCAGCCAGTCCTGCATCTCCCCTCTGGTGATGACATCCAGTGCTCCAAACGGCTCATCAAGCAGCAGGATATCCGCAGGGCAGAGAAGGGTCCTTAGAAATGCCGCCCTCTGCCGCATCCCGCCGGAGAGCGCCGAAGGATACTCATTTTCATATCCCTCCAGGCCAAAGGCAGGAAACTGCCGCCCTGCCTCCGCTTTCATCTCCTCCAGACCGCCATGAATCTGCCCCGAAAGACACACATTATCGAGGATGGTCTTCCATGGGAACAACAAGTCATTCTGCGGCATATACGCAAAGTGCTCCGTAATGCCCCTGACCGGCTCCCCGTCCACGCGAATCTCCCCCGCTTCCGGTCTGATCACTCCCGTAAGCAGCTTCAGCACCGTAGATTTACCACAGCCGGACGGCCCTAAGAGGCTGACAAATTCCCCTTCCCGTACAGAAAAATCCAGCTCATCTAATATCTTTTTCTCTTCATAGAAAAAAGTCAGTCCTGATACATCCAGTTTCATATTTACTCCCCATCTGCTCTATTCTGGCAGAAATTCGTTCGTATAGCACTCCGATGCCGGGATTGCTTCTTTGATCACGCCATACTCAACCATAAAGTCCGTATACCGGTCCCACACCTCATCTTTCATCGTTCCCCAGGTATCAGTATCTTCCATATACTTTTCTGCCAGATATTTCTGGGACATGGTAAGCATCTCAAGAGAATAGTCCGGCGCATATTTCTGAAGGATGGCGGCACTTTCCTCCGGATTCTCTATGGCATAGCGGTATCCCTTTTCTGTCGCCTTTAAGAATTTTTTCACCATCTCAGGGTTATCCGCCAGCGTTTTTTTATTCGCAATAATGACCGGGGTATAATAGTCCAGACGCTCATCCAACTCCCGCACTTCCGTATAATTGATCGGGAAATCGTTCAGCTCACACTTTACATTATCCCACGCCTCAAAAAACCACATGACATCCACGTTGTTTTTTAACGCCTCAAATCCTGAGCCATCGGAAATCACCATATTCAGTTTGGAAAAATCCGCGCCATCCTTGGCCATCACGGCTTTCAGCACAGCCTCTTCCCCCGGACCGCCCCAACCGGCATAGGTCTTGCCTTCAAAATCTTTCGGAGACTTGATGTCCTTATAAGCATATGTTGCAAAACCAGATGTATTGTGCTGGATGATCGTCGCAATCGTCTTGATCGGCAGCGGGTCTTCCGAAGTCAGGGCGATCGTCACATCCTCCTGATAGCTGATTCCAAAATCTCCTTTCCCCACTGCGATCAGCGTGGCGGTAGCGCCTTCGGTCGGCTCAATAATATTGACGTTCAGGCCTTCCGCCGCATAATATCCCTGGTCCAGCGCCACATACATCCCGGTGTGGTTCGTATTTGCCACATAATCCAGGATTACGGTGACATCCTCTAACGCTGCCTGTCCCTCAGGCTCCTGTGCTGCCGTTTCTCCCTGAAGCGCTGACTCAGCTTCGGTTCCTGCCGTCGTCTCCGCCGTTGTCTGTTCCGGCGCCGGAGCTTTCCCGGAACATCCAAAAAGCCCCGCTGCCAGGGCTGCTGTCAATAAAACAGCCTTTGTTTTTTTTCTCATCTCTCTCTTTTTCATAATGCTCTCCTCTGTAGTTGATGTTATGCCGTCTTGCAAGTTATGATTTATGCAGATAGGGCAAGGTCAGATAACTGTATAACCGAATCGCCCCATTCATGCACAAACTTAAAAATATGATCACCAGCACGCAGGCAAATACTTTATCCAGCATATAGCCGTTTTTCACCCGCAGCAGATAATAACCCAGACCTTTCTGTGAGCCAATCCATTCTCCCACTACCGCCCCGCTGATGCTGTAGGTGGCCGCTACCTTGAGTCCTGACAAAAGCGACGGAACAGCCGCCGGAATCTTCACCAGCCGGTATGCCCCCCATTGACCCGTGCCGTAAGAACGGACCAGATGCACGTATTCTTCATCCACCTGGCTGAGCCCGTCTGAAAAACTGACCGCAACCGGAAAAAAACACATGAGCACCACAGTCAATATCTTCGGAGCAATCCCAAATCCCATGTAGATAATTAAAATCGGGGCAAGCACGATCATCGGTACGGTCTGGGTAACCACCAAAATCGGATACAGCCCCTGTCGTACAACAGAAAACCGGTCCATGACAACCCCAAGGACAAGGGCAAGGACCAGGGCGATCGCGATTCCCGCCAAGGCCTCCATCGTCGTGACCAGCGCATGTCCCGAGAGGGTCTTTGCTTCCACGAACAGTGTCTTTACGACCTGAACTGGTGATGGCAGCACATACAGGGGAATCCCAAATATCCGCACCGCCGCTTCCCATATCGCAAGCAAGGTTAAAATAAAGATGACTGGTATCAGTTGCTGCTGGTATTTCTTCATGTCGGATCGTTCTCCATTTCATAGCACATACTTTGGTAAGAAATAAAAAGCCCCTGCCGGATAAGGCAGAGGCAGGTAAGCGTTCGCTTCGTTATCTTCCCTACGTTGGCATTATCCAAATCAGGTTATGGGTCGAAATTGTCAACTTCCTCTCAGCCTGTACACAAGCTCCCCTTATTGTATGTTTCTTTGTTTCTGGTGATTCAGGTGTTGATTATATCATGGAAAGGCTGAAAATGCAATCGGCTTTCCATGAACTGCATAAAACCGCCGGGCAACACTCCGTCTCAGCCCGCAAACACAATCCCCTCAAAGCAATCGTCGATATCGGTTCCGTCAATTTTCTGCGGCCACTCCCCATCAACATAGACGCGGTATACGGTTCCTTCCGAATCCTTTAAATCCACCCACGTTTCATTGTCTGTGCCGACGATCGTGACGGTACTGCCAATCGGAATCACGCACGACTCATCCATGTTCTCTCCCGAAAAGGCTGCGATGTCCATCTTAGCCGTCAGTTCTATGGCATCAGACCGATAAGCTTCTTCCAACGCCTCCGGCATTCCGTCTTCCCCAATCCGATAGGATTTCTCTGCATAATAGGTGGAAAGCAGGTTCATTCTGGCAGACAGAAGAAAGTTATCCGGGTCCGACGGCACATTATCATAAAAGCTTCCGCCTGCAAAATAGCCTTCATAGACCGGGGTCGCCTGACTCAGATCAAACACATTTAAAATCCTATAGTCATTATCGCTCATCGTTTCGACGTAAAGCCAGTTCTGACCGCCCTTCTTCTGGATCAGGTATGCCGCAGCAATTCCGTAATCCGCGCCCACAGTCACTTCCTGACCGCCGAGCCGGACCTGCATGTTCTTTTCAAATTCAGATTCGTCGTTATATTTTTCATCCAGATACAGCTCCTCATATGTTCCGTTCACCTCTACATACCCTTTCTGGGAGAGACTGACCGGAACCACCCTGTCCTGACGTTTGAACATCTCACCATCTGCAAATATCGCCTCATTTCCATGATAGAGAATCTTCGCTGTCAAAAGTCCTTCTGAATAGGGGGCAAGATCATACTGCATAAAATACGCCGTAATCCCGTCAGCTTCCAAAGACCAGACAAGTTCCATCTTATAGCCGTCCCGCTCATTTCCAAAAACCTCGTCTTCCACGCTCTGCTCATACCCTTCAAAAAATATATCCCTGCCATACGTTTCATCTAAATTCTGCAGAATCTTCTCGCATAAGGCGTCCTTGTCCGCAACCACATCATCCAAAGACATCTTCTCTCCCGTAACAGAATCAAAATTGCTGCAGAATACGCTGTACATGCCATGTACTCCCCCTGTATAGCTGTAAGAGCCGCGACGAATACTAAATGCTTTTTCATCTGCGCGCATGATCACAGCATCCGAATCTTCTGTATACGGCAGATGCATATCGTCCCCCAGCGACAGATCGTACTCCAGAGTCTCCTTTGCCGCGGCAGCATCCTCCGTAACAAGCTGCTCCACCGTGGTTTTTATCTCCTCATTCCAGGAGTCCAACGCTGCGGCTAATTTCTCATAGCCAGTATTTTTCAATGTGACCTGTGGAAATTTGCCTGTGACGAGCACAGCAGTGCCGTCTTCAGATGAAACTGACCGGTATTCTTTTGTGACCACCGGATAAAGCGCCGGTACTGATGCCTGTCCCCCGGCTTCGGATTCCTGCTCGCCGGATATTTGCGTATCCCCTGCCACCGTCTCCGATGTGGATTCCACAGCAGAATCTGCTGTGGAATCTGCCAGAGTCTCCGCCGCAGAACCGTTTGCTTTTTTGCTGCCGGAACAAGCCGATAATACACACATTGCTGAAATCAACATGATGCTGACCATTCTTTTTTTCTTCATAAGTTTTCTCCTTTTCCTTGACAGTATAACGCCTTTTCAGTATAGAAATATCCGCCGGGGATAACTTCTGTGACAACAGGGTTCCCCTTTGTACCGTACTTCTTATTTGGCGAAGAGGCAGATGCACATTTGGTCAAACATACATCCACCTCTTAATTTACTGATATTTATTCCATCCTTCATACGAATGGAAATAGCTCTCTGCTCCCTCTTAATTATAGCTTCTTTCATCGCCTTGCACAACATAGAATTTTTAACTGCGGGAAATCCCTAAAATTCCTGCTTGCAGCCAGCTAGGAAAACCGCTTCTCCAGCCAGGCAATGCCCTGGTACAGCGCGGCGGAGACAATGCAGAGAATCACGATGCTCATCATGACCAGATCTAGTTTAAAGAGGCGGCAGCACGTTCTGATGCGAACATGCTGCCACCCTCTCATTTACAATCCCCGCCGTTTTAGTTCCGTATACTTCCTCTCCAAAAAGAACAAAGAAACTCCCGCAAACTCAGGTAATGTTTCACTATTTTTCAACATGTCAATTCTCTTTTTTACCATAATGGACGTACATTTCCCTCTTTTATCCAGTTCTTTAAAAAAACGCCTGCAGGACAGATATGCATCCTTTCTCCCCTTAACAAGTTCTGTTGCTGTGTCAGACAGCATATGACCTTCCTGATCAAGATTTCCATTCAATACCAGAATTTTGTTGATATCAGACTCCAACTTTGAATCATATGGTTCTGTATAAATGGTACCGTCACTCTTATATGCAATCTTGCTCATATGCTGCTGATTATAAGGACTTATTGTCAGTTCCTCCGTATCACCCTTTTGTGCATCACAGCTAAGAATCTTTTTCCCTGTGCCTGACCATGATTTTCCGCCGTCGCATACGGCCAGCATATTTTTATAATTGAGAGCATTCTCCTTGTCTTTGCTTAACGGTGACCAATGTTCAATCGATGTATGCATATCATTTAAGACACGTCTCATACAATACGCACAAATCCCCTTTTGCTCCTGCAGCAATGCCGTCCGTATCTCGGATTTTGGCAAACGGTCAAAGTAATCTCGGACTGCTTTTGTATTCTTAGGCTCAATTTTCTGCCAATCTTTGCTGCGCCTGATTTTCGTTACCTCTGTTCGCATACCAGATGGCATAGTCCCCTTTTTTATATATAACATCCATCAATTCTCCCCGACCCATTCGCTGATATCCAGTTCATCCTGCACCTTTTTTACCTCACTGTGGTTTCCCCCCAATACAGCTTTCATTTCTTCAATCACCATCCGCGCTCCAGCATAATCATATCGGTTCATTGCTTTTTCAAACTCATTGACCAATGCCTCAACATTTTCAGGCTTCTCATGACTGCCCTGCCGGAATCGGAGGACATCCTCTACCGGATATGCATATGCACCCGGAAGATAGGTAATCTCTCCTGTTTCCGCAATCTGGATCATTTTTTCTTCTTTACAGGAAGAAATGATAATCGGAGAGTGCGTTGCCACAATAAATTGAATCTGGGGAAATGTCTCTTCCAATGCCGCCAGAACATTCCACTGCCACTTAGGATGCAGATGCATGTCCAATTCATCAATTAAAACAATGCCGGGCACCTCTTTTATTCCATCACCGGCATCCGGGTTCAGTAACGCTAAACGGTAAGCTAAATCCATCGTCATCCACAGCAAAGACTGGTATCCTGCGCTCAAAAAAGACACAGGCATTTCCTGCCCTTCATCCCGATATACAATATCATCAAGCTGCTTGGAATAATAAATCTCCGGCCGTTTTGCTAATCCGCTCATTTTCTGCATCACATCGGCAACAAGCATTTTAAATGTTTCATATTCTGCCACTTTTTTCTCCAGTTGAAATGCAGACAGTTCCATTTTAAGGCACCATTCTTTAATTCCTTTTATATCCAGGGAATAATCCAGGCATCCAATATAGCCGCATCGCCTGTCATTCAATTTTTTCTTAAGGACCGTTCCAAAATCTCCGCGTTTTTTCTGCCATACCCTGGCTTCACTTTGAAAGCTAAGCAGAGGCAGGACTTTTTCGGGGTCATTGGTCAGTTCCTGAGCATATTTACAAATATCCCGATTATCTATTTTCGTTTTGGCGTCTTCAAGCGCCCGGCTTCTTGTCCACTTATATGGCCTGGCGGCAGTTTGCAGTACACATTCTATTTCAACCGGTATTTTATACTCAAGCGCTGATGAGGCACCCCCTTGTTTGCTAATATGAAAACGAATATCTTCTTGAAGGATATTTTTGGTGTTTACATTTTTAATACCTGACAAAAAACCAGCCAGTCCAACAGAAATAGCTTCCAAAATTGAAGTTTTACCAACACCATTATCACCAATCAGCAAATTCACTCCTGGCTGGAATTCAAGCTGGATTTCTTTTATTGCTTTGAAATTTTTTATTCTGACTTTTTCTAAATACATTCTGTTCCTCCTGCAATCCATCCAGAATATGAAATCACGATTATCATTACTTTGTATTATACACGTTTTATACTTTCCTCACAACAATTAAATGTATGCTTGCTATGACATACTTTGACAAAAAGGTGGAAGCATCTTCTAATATGAACATGCTGCCGCCTCATCATTACCGCTCCAATAGCAGGGCTTTTTCCATTATCGCACCAGTTCCAAATCACACAAGAATTTTTCCATACTCTTATATTGAACTTTTACCGGCATCCAGCCTTGTACTTCTGCACTCTCACGAAGTCTCCCCCACTTCCGCACATTTTCCTGTCGTCCCATCTCCAGGCTTTTTTCTTCCAGTTCCTCAAAGACTTTTTCTGGAACATATTCAACCTCGGTCTCTTTCCCATTATAGAGAACATAATAATTTCTTGCTTTACAGGCAAATTCTCGCTCGATCTCCCGTACAAATTCGCGATTCACCAGATGCTTTACCTGCGCTCCGACAATCAAAGAAGAATGCTTGATTTCATACAGGTCCATCCAACCGGCCTTTCGGTTGCGGACAATCAAATCCACCTCACAGCTTCCGTCAGCAGTACGGTACATATCAAAATCACGTCGGTTCTCCATCTTCAGATCCAGATAGCAGATTGCTTCCTGAATCGTTCCCATCAGAACTTCACCAGCCAGCTCTGCCCGGTACCGCATACCGGTTTCCTCCCGAATCCTGTCTCCAATGACTCTGATTATTTCATCGCACAATCCATATCTCAGATAATTAGGAATAAAAACAGACACATTGCCATCATCAAACGTAATATCCTGCTTGATCTTAATATCTTCCAAGATTTTAATAACAGCCCGAAACGTATCTTCCGGCACATCCTTGGATTCACCCAAATATTCTGATAACAGCCTGTAATAAGCTTTTGCATCTATGTTGATAACATCCAGTTCCTCATCAAACAGATGCTCCTGCTCCGAACGCTGCCTGATAACCGACGCCAGCTTTCCAATATCCGAGAAACGATACACTTCTTTATTAGCCAGCTTTCCTACAACCAATGCTTTCATGTAGTTATCTATCGTAATCCGAATCAATCTTGCAACAGCTGCTTTCAGTTCCCTATCACTTTTTCCCTTTTGCATGGATTCCGGTATCGTCTGAAGCAGCTCATATTTTTTTTCACTTTTAAAGACAGACTGTACAATGTTATTTACAACCGCTGTTTCCATATAATCCGATGGGGTCATCTGCTTCCCATCTTCATCAAAATTGATCACTCCGCCATATTTAATAAATGCATCCAGATCCTGTCCAAATATATCATGAGCCTCTTTGTAAGAAAAATAGGTTGTGTCGATTCGCTGAATCCGGTCAAATAACACATCTTTCGACAACAGGCTGATTGCATAGGAAAACGTCCCGGCAATCACAATTTTCACTCCGCTTTTTGCCACCCTGTCCGCCAGCAGATTCAGATTATTATCCTCCAAATCCATATTCAGATAAGTAATCTCGTCAACAAACACATAACGGACACCTTGATCTGTCAGCTTGTCTATCTCATTTACCAGCTTTGTATCATCCCATCCATTCTTTTCACCCATGGTAATATATGCTATTTTATTCTCAGAGATGTGATAAACTTCCATTAAATCTTTTATGGCCTGGAGCATCAGCACAGTTTTGCCAGTCCTTCGGATCCCAAATAATGAACAGAGGTCTTTTCCTTTCGTCAGCAAAAAACCCATCAACTGTTTATAACAAAATCGTCTGTTTTTCTTTTGCGCATCTTCGTTTTCTTGAATGAACCCAATTAATGCCTCTGCCGTATACCAACGATTCAATGCCAATTCGTCCATAGCTCCACCACCTCTTAGACAATAATAAACGCATTTATTTTATTATACCCTGTTTCATGTAGCTCAACAACTCAAAAATCCATATTGCACAATCAGCCTGCAAACACAATCCCCTCAAAACAATCATCGATATCTGTTCCATCAATACGCTGAGGCCACCCACCGTCAACATACACGCGGTATACACTTCCTCCCAAATTCTTTAAATCCACCCACGTTTCATTGTCTGTGCCGACGATTGTAACGATACTACCCTTCGGAATCACGCACGCCTCGTCCATGTTCTCCCCCGAGAAAGCCGCGATATCCATCTTAGCCATCAATTCCATGGCATCAGATGTATAGTTTTCTTCCATCGTCTCTGGCATTCCGTCTTCTCCGATGCGGTACGCCCTCTCCGCATAATAGGTAGAAAGCAGGCTCATTCTGGTAGATAACAGAAAGTCATCCGGATCTGACGGCACGTTGTCATAAAAACTTCCTCCTTCAAAATAGCCTTTATAGACCGGAGTCGTCTGACTTAAATCAAACACATTCAGGACCCTATAATCATTATCGCTCAGCGTTTCGACGCAAAGCCAGTTCTGCCCGCCTTCCTTCCGGATGAGATATGCCGCAGCAATTCCATAATCGGCAGCCGCCGCCACTTCCGAATCTCCAAGACGGACCTGTATTTTCTTTTCGTATTCTGAGCCGGTGTCAAAACTTTGATCCAGATACAATTCCTCGTATGTTCCGTTTACCTCCACATATCCCTTCTGAAAGAGACTGACCGGAATCACCCTGGTCTGGCTTTCAAAAATCGCACTATCTGCAAACATCGCCTCATTTCCATTATAGCGGATTTTCGCCGTCAGAAGCCCTGCTGAATAGGGGGCTAAATCATACTGCATAAAATACACCGTAATCCCATCCGCTTCCAAAGACCAGCTAAGTTCCATTGTATAGCCGTCCCTCTCTTTTCCAAAAACCTCGTCCTCCACGCTCTGCTCGTACCCTTCAAAAAATGTTTCCTTACCATATGTTTCATTTAAGGTCTGCAGAATCTCCTCGCATAAGGCGCTCTTATCTGAAATAACATCATCCAGAGACAATTCCTTTCCCGTAGCAGAATCAAGGTTACTGCAATATACGCTGTACATGCCGTGCGCTCCCCCTGTATAGCTGTAAGAACCGCGACGGATACTGAATACTTTCCCATCCGCACACATAATCACAGCATCCGACTCTTCTATATATGGCAGGTGCGTATCCGCCCCCCCCCCCAGAGGCATATCATACTCCAAAGCCTCTTTTGCCGCAATCGCATCCTCCTTAATGAGCTGCTCTGCTATGGTTTTTGTCTTCTCATTCCAGGAATCCAGCGCTGCGGCTAATTCCTCGTAGCCAATATTTTTCAAGGTAATCTGCGGGTATGTGCCAGTAACGAGCGCAACAGTGCCATCGTCAGATGGGACTGACCGATATTTTTTTGTAACCACCGGGTAAAGCGATGGATTTGGCACTAATGCCTGTTCCTCAGTCTCAGATACCTGCTCACCGGAGAATTGTGCGGACTGCCCGCTTGGCTCTACCGCCGTCTCTCCTGTGGATTCTGTCAATGAAACCGTTGGGGAATCCACTATGAACTCCGTCTGTGTGTTCCCCTTCGAACCATTCCCCCTCCCACAGCTACTGGAACAGGCTGATAATACACACATGGCCGATATTAATATGATTCTGGTGATTATTTTTTTCTTCATAGGCCTTCTCCTTTGCCCCTGACCACATAGCGTCTTCTAGGAATAATAGCAACGTCCTCTAGGACAATTTCTGTGACCACAAGACTCCCTTTCATACCATATCGCCCTCTCAGTGAAGAAATGAATGCACATTTTCAAAACTCTGATAACAGTCTGAAACATATCTTTGAATGCATGTCCTAATTCAAACATACACCGCCGATTTCAAAACCTATCCCCATATTTTTTTAACTATTTTACAACCCTCCATATTCTTTTTATCATATTCTTCTCTCGACATATAGCTTCGATAGATTAATTCATACATTCTATCAACATTGCAAATATCTGGTCTTGCATCATATATCAAGCATAGATTAGTATCCAGCAAGAACTTGCATCGACCATTGCCTATGTCAAATTCTTTTAATTCAGGAATTTCATCTATATGCATACAGCATAATCCACATTTTGTGCATTTAAACATCAAACCATCACCGACTCGATTTTTCCTCTTGTCAACTCAATTATTTTTTCAGATTCTTCTGTTAAATCTCCTGCTTCATTCAAGATTGGGGTATCCAGTATCGATTTTATTGCTCCCGCCATTGTCATTGCTTCAGCTATAACTTTTTTTTCATTTTCTGAAAAGGTTCTATAATCAGTGCCTTTCCTTTTAATTATATCTGCCATTTCATATATTAAGGGCTGAAAAATAGAATTTAAGGATAGCAAAAATCTGTCAAACATTGCTGATCTTTTTCTTATTCCTATGCACAACGTTGAGGCTATATCCATTTCCTCACTAAATTCTTTAGCTTGTGCCAAATTTGAATATGCTTTATCCTTATTGGCTGATGCTTTTGCCCCAACTACAACACCCAAAACTGCTAATGCAGGTCCTGCAACAAGTCCACCTAATACTGCTGTTCCTCCAGCCATACCAAGCCCACCCGCAGCCAGAGAACCACCACCAAAAAAGGCAAGTGTTGCATTTGTAGCCGCCGCCCCACTCAAAGAAGCAATCGCTGTACCAGTAGATGCCGTTGCTAATGCCCCCGCAGCTCCATATGCGCCAAATGCTGTGATTGCTCCCGCCATAGCACCAGATGCCACGCCTCCTATCATAGATGATGCCATAGATTGCAAATCTTTTAACTCTGAAAAATTCTTCTTATCAAGAACCATTTTTTGAAGTTCATTTAGTCCTGTCGATTCTGATAATTCAACATGATTAAGCTTTTCAAATTCTCCAATAAACGGCTTGATACTCTCATCCAAAACTTTGATTTTTCGCTTTCCAAGATCATCAATCGCAATCCCACAATTTTTTCTGCAAGTATTTATTTTTTCTGATGCTTTCTCAACAATTCTATTAGCTCTGTCATTAGTTTCGTTTGCATCTTTTTGATCCACACCAGCTTTGATTGATTTACCAACTCCAAATACTCCAGTTACCGCAGCAGCTCCAATAAATAAAAATGGTATAGGCATATTTTTCTCTCCTTTACATTGCAATTTCATCAATGCTCAATTTGATATTGTCTACGAGTTTCTCTATATCTTTATCAATTTCTTTATCCCTTTTATCCTTTTCGGAACCCATTGTAAAAATTCGGGATATCCATTCTTTTTGCTTTGTTAATGCCAGGATTGTATCAGAAGTATCTACTATTTCTTGATAAATTTCTGTTGAAATATTCCATTTTGCCACAAGATAATCTACTATCCTTTTCTCTTCTATTGAATAAACTGCATCAGCATATCCCAAGTTAATCAAATTCCAGATTACAGTTGCCAACCTTTTATTATGCTTCGCTACTTCAAGCCAATCATTTTCTACCGCTTCCACAACTCTTTCACTTACTATTAAACTAAAAATATCCTTCTTATTTTTATATAGTTCTTTGCAGTTTTGCTCAATATCTTTTTTTGTATCCCCACTTATATCTAACTCTTTACAGAGCTTATCAAATAGTTTTTCTTCACTATATGAAATTTCTCCATCAGCCATCATAAAGAGATAGTAAAGTTTTGCTTCCTTGTCTGCGTTATAATTTGTCATATTCTTCCTCCCTGCTATATTTTGAAAATTTCTCCATTTAACATCTTATCATTAAAATCATCCATGCTTGTAAAGGAAACATTTCCGCCAAAAGCGTTTGTTATATTATTAGTGCTTTCAATAAACCAATCTACATCACCAATAGCAAGCGCATTTTTAATTTCTGAAAATGATTCTCTAAATACATCCATTGACTCCGATAAATATTCACTGATAAGCCCTTCCAGTTCTCTTCTATATTCTCTCATCAGTTTTATATGTTCTTCACAAGCTTTCTCAATCTGCAATCTTTGTTCATGAGCCATTTTTTCTTCCTTCAACGACGTAACTAACACACTATATGTAGCCGACGTCAGAGCGTAGCCAACCATTCCCCCAATCATTCCTCCAACAATTGGTATCGGTATAGCTATTTGTCCTATTGTCGAAAACATAGATGCGGCAATCATTCCAGTTCCTTGTTCCCCCAAGTCTTCCAAACACTCGACACCATCAATCTCGCCTTTCATATATCTTGAAATGGTTTTAGTTGCAGAAACCGTTACTGCAACGACAGTTCCTGCAATATTGGTTTTTGATATTGCTCTTACATATTGTGATTTTGCATTTTGCATTGCACCTTTTATTGCCGCCCCGGTAAAGCCAGTCCCATACCCAACTGTCGCTGTAACAGCTGTATCCTTAGCAACATTAAGTATTGCATCTTCTGGTTCAATCTCCCCTTTGCACACTGACACAATATTTTTCACAATAGAAACACTACCACCGACAATTGCAGCTGTTTCTGCTGTCTGCACCCCTGCTCTATGCGAAATTTTACCAATATCAATAGCTGTTGATAGCCGTGGATTCATACGGGCAAAAACCGCTTCATCGCTCGTCAATGTACTTTTTCTAAGATTTTTTTTAATCTTATTCAATTTATCTATTTGCTCTTGAATCTTTTCTGCCTGTTCAGTATTTCCTTGTTGCTTTTGATTATTTAATTGTTTGGTAAGCTTCTCTATCTTCAAACTTGCTTCTTCAATAATTTGTTCATACTGATTAGATGGCACTTCAATTTTAGCATCATTATCCAAATACTTTTCGAACTTTTTTCCCTGAAGTTTCTGTAAAGCCCTCGCTGCATCACCTGCTCCAGCAGGGTCTTTTTCAGAGGCACCTAAAAACTTCATCTGTGCTCCGCTTCCCTCTATCACATTGCCATCTGAATCTAGCTGAACTGTATCAAATAACGGATCGTTAACATGTCCCAAATCATCCGTTCTTATCTTTGTAGTTTTTCCCCCCTTAATAATTGTTTCAGCATTCGACCTTGCAACATCTTTAATCTCTGCTGAGAATCCAGCTTGTTGATGAATATTCTGGAACTGATAATCCGGATTTACTTTTTCATCTGAAATTTGCTTTAATCCTTTAACAAGTTTTTTTCCAACTTCATTATCCACACCATCATATGCAACATAATGCTGTTTCGCAGCCGAACCAAATTTTTGAACTGTTTCATATGCAGCACCTGATATCCCCGCCCTTATTAAATCATCTTCTTTTTGTTTGACTTTATCTTCATTACCCAAAATTCTTCACCTCACTTTAATTTAATACATTTTAGGCGTTTGCGAAACGTCACAGCCCGCATAAATTCGGGCTTTTTTCTTTGCTAAAATAAAACAACTCCTCACAGGTTTTTGGTAAAATTGAGATGTCGAGTAACAATCAACCATATCCACCTGAAAGGAGTTGTACCTATATGATACCATACAATCAGCTTTCTTTGGCAGATATTTTTTCAAATTGCCAGGATATTTATGAATCTGACAAACCTGCTTTTCTGTCACTGCTTCAATCCCATATTGACCTGAATGAAATTGTCCCGCCTTCCTTCCGGAAGCGTTTCTATGCATCTACGGGCAGAACCCGCAAATACCCTTTGTTCGCCCTTTTATGGGCTTTGATTATTCAACGTATTTTTTCTATTCCTACCGACTCTCTGTTACTTGTTTTTCTTCATTATTCCAGGCATCTCAGAGACTTCTGTGGCTTTGACAAAGTCCCTGATGCCTCTAAGATCACACGCTTCAAGCAGGATTTCCTTCCTGAACTTGAGGATGTCTTTTCCCGCCTTGTTGACCTGACCGAACCAATCTGTCAGGACATTGACTCTTCCAAAGCCGATATGACGATCTTTGACTCTTCCGGCATAGAAGCATGGGTGAAAGAAAACAACCCCAAATACGCCAACCGCATCATTAAACAGTTAAAAGCTTATGCCAAATCCAAAGGCTTTGTCGATTCCTATGATCCATACAAAGCTGCCTATGCTTCCATGCCCTCCCATTCAGCTGCCAATCCCGAAATCAAGCAGCTCTATATCGACGGGCATTTCTGCTACGCCTATAAAATCGGGATTGTTACAAATGGCCTCGGCATCATCCGGCACATCGATTTCTACAACAAAGCTTTCTTTGAGAAGCATCCCGAAATTACCTTTGATAAGAAATCCAATTCTCCTGATGAGGACAAATCCGTCCATGACGCAAGGCTCCTGGTTCCTACCCTTCAGGACTTTTTCGCTGCGCATCCTCTGATACGGCCGGACACCTTCCTGGGTGACTCCGCCTTTGATTCGGTCCGCCTGTACAAGGAACTTCTTTCCGGCGATACTTTTGGAACCGGCAGGCACTTCAGGAAAGCCTATATTCCTTTGAACGCCAGGGCACATCTTGAAAACCCTGACTATACGCTTGATGAAAATGGGATTCCCTGCTGTCTAAAGGATCCTTCTCTTTCAATGAAGTACGAAGGAACCTGTAAGCTTAAAAGTGGCGTCATCCGATACAAATTTGTCTGTCCCAAAGTTGTTTGGGAAAGAGACCCTTCTTCCGGAAAATATCATCGGGTCTGTAAATGTGACAATCCATGTACCACCTCTTCCTCCGGCAGAATGGTTTACACTTATCCAGAGAAAAATCTTCGCGCCTATCCAGGTATTCCGCGGGGAACTGAGGAATGGAACCAGGTTTACAAAACCAGAACCTACGTGGAGCGGTCGATCAATCACATAAAAGACTGTTTCTGCCTGGCAGGACGCAAAACCCAAAATGAGAAAACACTTCACGCCGACCTGATCTTTGCAGGCATTACACAATTAATTGGTGTGATTCTCGCAGATAAGATTCATAAGCATGAATGCATACGAACGTTAAAATCATTAATTGCATAGGACTTACCAACTCCATAAGCCTTATGGCTTATTAAAGTGCGCCATTATCGGAATACATCACCTCTTCTATGGGCTATCCTGCTTCGCAGGGTGGCTTCCTTGTTTGGCTTCAAGATTGCGAACCTGTTTCGCAATCACCTAATTTAATACATTTGCAACATCCTGGCCTCTCAGCCACATATTCACCCCCTCTTCCCCATATACCTCAACCGTCACCAAAAAGCTTCCATCTTCATTTTTCCTCGCTTCGGCCGTCGGCAATCGATCCAAGACTGCATTGATATCGCTGCCTTTGTAGACAAAGCTTGTTTTATGTAATTTCCCACCGTACATGAACGTAACCCGTTTCCGAAACTCCCCCTCCTCAAACCGGTCTTTATATGGAACATGGAATATATCCTCGGTTATCTTATAGCTTTCGATTCGGTCAACCCGGTATATTGTCGGATATCCGGGATATTTTTTATCGCTGTCACCTATATAGGCAATCAAATAGAAATAGTACTCAGACTCCATAATCCCAACCGGTTTTATCAGAGCCTCCGTAATATCTCCATTCGATTTCTTATATTTTAGTTGAATCTTTTTGTGGGAATATACCGCTGTCCCAAACTCCCAGATAGTGTTCACCAGATTTTTTCCATGGCGCGGTTCCACATAATGAAAAATTTCATTTAAAATTAAGTCCGTCATTTTCTTCCTGTCATCTGCGGGCGGACAAATCTTATTCAGCTTATCAATAATTCTTTGCATCTCAATCTTACTCAGAGAGCGGCTTTCAAGAATGATCTTTGCAACAGCAAAAATCTCTGCATTCGTCAGCGTGTCTGTGTTAACGCCAACAATGCGGAAACCTTTCTCTTTGCGATCATATATGATTTCTGCGGCTGCCGCTCCGCGTGCAGCTCTATCGGAATAAAAAATCCGGACTGAATCAATATCCCTCTGTATCGAACGAGGGCTAACCCTATACTCTTTTGCCAGATCTGTCTTCCTTATAATCTCACCAGCGAGCAGGCGTGTGTATATCTCAAGTACCCGGTCGTGTTTTCGAGCCGTCTTTTTATCTCCAGCCATATGACAAATTCCCCTTGCATAATAATTTGTATAAAATATATCATTTTAGGATGTCACCACATGTCATTTTTGTGATTTTTTCTATAAAAAGTATATCATAACAGGATATTACAAACAATGTTTTTATCGAACAAGCAGGACATATTTTTGAACCTATTCATATCATCTGCCGTTTTTTCCATTTCATAAATCATTTTGATATATCATTGCCATGGAGTTCTTCCTGCTCTTCTTGGATTGTCACGGTACGGAAGGTGACCTGCTTTCCCGGACATGAATTTTTCTGTCAGGATGTTTCCCTTATCCGCATTATATCATCTATAAATATTATTATCAATCTCTATAAATATATTTTCATCATTCTTTCTCACCAAATCCAACAGCAGAAATAATTTTCTCAACATTTAGGTAACTTGATAAAATCCGAATCCCCCCTATCCGCTCTCGCCTTTCCTATCTTCAGTATACTCTTTCAAAATTTCCCAGCACCCATGCCCCCCTTTCCCTTGAAACCGGATATAACCATCCCGTTTCAATTCGTTCAACCTGCTGTATATCATCCCAGGTGACCGATCCATCTGCTCTGCCAGATTTTTCGCCGTAAAACCCGGATTTTCCTGTAACAGCCTTGTAATCCGTACCTTATCCTGTACCCTCCCTCTTAGGGTTGTCGGAGCATAAGGATAATCCAAAAACACGGAGAACTGCTGTGTTGCCTCCCCTTTTCCGGTATCATGAATCCCTGTAAAGCTTATATGATTAAATTGAACCTCCAACTGCCATTCATGTACCACAATACATCGAATATCTTTTAACATTTGCCCCACTGCTGCTTTTTCCAGTCCTCCATGTTCCAATTTCCATTTAACCTCTGTTAAACGCTGCTCCAGATTTTTCTGCTCCCGGTCCTGATCCTGTAATCTGCTCCTGTCCTCCTCAATCTTTCGTAAATCTTTCTCAAGTCTTATATTTCCTCTGCTGTAATCCGCATCAGAAATAACACCGTCCAATAGCTTATCCAGCAGCCGCTGCTTTTTTTCACGTATTTCCTCCTCCGTTTTCTCAAGCTGTGCCAATTTCAGTCCGGAATCATTCTGGCCCAAAGCTTTCTCCAACAAACGAACCGTTTTCTGAATAATCCCATCCCGTTCCCCCTCCTTAAGCCGAAAATAATCTGCACTCAACTGTTCCAACAGTTTAAAAAGGATTTCTTCATCTAAATGGATATGATTGCAGCCTCTGGCCTTATCCTCTTCTTCCTTTCTTCCATGTTCTATGTAAGAACTGCACTTCCACTCCACAATGATATGTGACGGGTTCGCATAACTTCGCCTCCAGGTCCGGTAATAAATTTTCCCACATTGTCCGCATATCAATTTCCCAGACAGGCTGTATCTTCCCGGATTGCTGCCCCTCGGATAAGTTCCATCCTGATGGTTTTCCTGAGCACGTTTCCTTCGTGCAGCATTCGCCCGCTCCCAAAGCTCCTCCTCAACAATAGCCGGAACCAGTCCCTCCTGATAAATCCACTGGCTCTTCGGATTCTTGACAGTGCGCTTTGTCGCAAAATCAAAATGCTGGCGGTTCATGACAAAAACCCCCTTATACATCGGATTCTTGATCATACGCCCAACGGTGGCAGCCGTCATGTATTTTCCTCTCTTACTGCGGATTCCCATATCCTGAAGAATGTTAGCAATCGTCCGGCTTCCGTATCCGGCGGCGCAGTATTCAAATATCTGGCGGATGATTGCCGCCTCCTCTTCTATAACCGAGACACTCCCATCCGGATTCTTCCTGTAACCATACACCTGATTTGTCAGCATCACCCTACCGCCATTCATTTGCCTGTGACGGTGGGCATTTACAATCTTCCTGCTGAGTTCCCGGCTGTATTCCTCCGCCAATATCGCTTTGATTCCGGTAATGAGGGCATCATCCGTAGAATAGAACTTTCTCTCCAAGTACAGATATAGATTCTTTTCATTCGACTGCATCCGATCCAGAAAGAGATACCAGTCCTTCGTATTCCGCATTAACCGATCCTGGCTTTTGATGACAATAATATCAAATTTAGATGTCATAATATCATCTAAGAGGCGGGTATACTGCTCCCTCCCCTTGGATGTTGTTCCGCTTTTCGACTCCACATATTCGTCCACAAGCGCCCAGCCGTTTTCACTGACACAGGCCTTAGCCTCAATGACCTGCTTTTTTAGGGCATCTATCTGGCTTTCCTCCTCGGTGCTGCAGCGACAATAGATTACAGCTCGTAAAGATGCCATAGTTTAATCAACTTCTTTTAGAACAGATAAAAATGTAAGCTGTTCCCGGCTGCTAATCAGGTTTTCTTCTGCCAGCATTTTTGCAATTTGTCTCATGATATCCCTCTCTCTCAACTGGTTTCCCATACAGATTTTCTCCTGTTCTTTATTTCCTGTCATATTAAAACATCCGTTTTTAACATAATATGCGGAACAGGTTATCCACCTTCACATACTTTATGTAATATCAATACCTATGTTATTCACTTTTAATCGCGGCATATTTACTCAGATTTTGTTTGCATTTCTTTGTTTGCATATTCCGAAAAGCAAGAATACCCCAGGCACGGGATGTGCCTGGGGATAGACTAAGCTTCTATTCTGTTATGCTACTGAACCCTTACGCCATTTTCATCGATTGTATATCCGTCAACCGTCGTGGAAACAGCCATCTTCCCGCGGGTACCATCCGGCATCGGATTAAAGTAATACCATTTCTCTTCAATCTGCTGCCAGCCAGTCTTCATACCAGAGTTAATATCCAGATAGAACCAGCCATTGAGTGCCGGATCGAACATCATACCGGATTTTGCATATCCATCTGCACCGAAGGCATACCATGCACCGCCAATCAACTCCCAAAGCGGTTGCTCAATCAGGCTGCCTGCCGCATCCTGCACCAGATTTCCCTCCTCATCCATCAGATAAGTACCGGTCGCAAAGGTTCCGTCCGCATACTGCAGTTTCCAGCGAACACCCGCGCCCTCTTCCTGTCCTTGGGGAACTTCAGAAATCCATTTACTGTAGCCATCACCAGTACCAATGATGATGCCGGTTACAGAATTTACTCTGCCTTTCTTTGCGTCGATGGTTGTGGTTCCTGCCAAAGATGATACTCCAGAGGATGAACCACCTCCGCCTCCGCCGGAACCGCCGGAACTGCTACTCCCTGTCGAAGTCTCATCAACAAAGAAAAATGTACTGAATGTTGTCACTGCAAAGGACGCCGTTCCATCTCCATTAATCCGTGGTCTGATTATTTCCGGAGTACCATCATGTCTGATATGTACAATAATCAGTTTTGCCGGATGGATTCCCGATGGAACTGGCATTGTTATGAGAACCGGATATTTCAGTTCGTCAGCTAAATTCCCTGTCAACGAAATATTAATCGCCGACTTTCTCCTATATTTGCTCACGTTTGTATTGCTCAATACCTCATCAGATGGTTTCTCAAATGCTACTCCAGCAGCTCCGTTTAAAACCCCTCCAATAACCTTGATTTTGTCTTTGTCCGCAACACCTTCTGCGTTAATTTCAAAATCAACATTTTCGCCTGCGGATTTTTTACTTTGTTTGTAGCGTTCCTCTAAATCCCCATAATTCTCTGCAACAGTCGCATCAGTCTGAATTCCAAGCTTTAAATTATCTCTCTCATCAATGCTCAGCTCTGTATTTTCAATATTGGCTTTGACATCGCCATCTTTCAGTGCATTAATCAGCTTGTCCGACTGTTCAACAACGGTTCCTGTTAAAAGTGGTGCGCTATAATCCGAAGGATCACTGTTGGCGTAATTTATCAAGTCACCATATGCTACAACATTAAACACATAACTATATCCAGGTTCTAAATCTACTGGATCCATATAATTCGTAGGGGTGACAAAATATGTTGCAAGCCTCTCGTATGTATCACCATCTTCCCCATAGTTTACCCTGTATATAAAGCCAACATAACGATGGTTAGATAGCGACTCATAAGTTTCTGCTACGTTGTCCCATGTCATCGAACCATCTGCATTCCACTTAAGGTTTTGAGGAGTGGACACTTTTTTTGCCGGCGGATTATATTGATATGGTTCACTATATTCCGACCAGTATTGATCCGGTATTTTATCCGGGCGTGAATCGTCCTTACTGAATACCGTTTGGAATGTATACTCGCCTTCTTCGACAAAAAGGCGTTTCAAATCCATCAATTCCCTATAGCTCTTGGAGTTAAAATAACCTAAGTACTTTCCGTCCCGATAAACCCGTGAATATACCTGAACAACGGCTTCCTTATCCTCCTCTGATATCGCATTACTATCCCATGTTGCCAATCCAGGATAATCCTTTCCGTTCCTGCCTGCATCTCCAACCATCCAAGTCGGATTTTGCGCCGGGATATACATCCCTTCCAAATCCTCGCCACCTGTTGACACTTTATATGAGGCCACACGATAGCAGGTATAATCATCCGTTACGATTTGTGCACGGACACGTATATTCGCCAACTCTTGTTTTGCCGTAAGAATGAGATATTTGTAGTCCTTAGAAAACTTCGCTTCCAAAATTTCATCCGGATTATCAAACTCTTTATAATTCCCATCTTCACCCCACCAGTCAACCAATATAGTTGTATAATCCAAAAGTTTCGCTCCTTGTATAACCGGTAATGGGATATTCACTGTTTTGCCTTTTTGAAGTTTCAAATCATCAAATCTCCAGTACTCAGGGATACTGTCAAAATAATCAACATAAATGTATTCTTTCCCTGTATAAATACTCTTATCTGTCTCAACCGTTATACTTACAGGTGAAGCCTCTCTGGAAGTTATGTAATTTCTGATGTAACTTGCCTTCTTCCCTTTTATAATAAGTTCTTTATTGTCTCCATTATATTCCACATCATAATATATGCTGGACTTTTCCTGTTCAAAATCCACTTTCAAGATTGACTCGTTTTCAAACGAAAATGGCAGTTTCAAAGTGTGGTTTACCTTCACCTCGAGCATCCCATCTTCATCCCCATCAAAAAACTTATATTTCCCTACAATCGGTTTACCAGGATTATCTTCCAAGGCCGTAATATACAAGATGATTTCGTCCCCGATTCCAGTAATTTTTTCGTTTTCATAGGACGTTACGCTATCAGTATCTACGTCAATTCCAATCTTAACTATATAAGTTTCTCCTGGTGCCAGATCTGCTGCCTTCGAGGCTGTTACCAAAAGTGCATAAGATGCGTCTTCCAACTTTACATCCAACCCCAAGATGTCTGCTACATCCTTTGATTCTTCAGATATATATTCCGATAATGATATCTCACTCAAAATCTGGCGCTCCCATATATCCTCGTCCCAATCAGAAGGCGATGCATCATCCGGAGTTGCCAATCCAGACAAGTCAAAATCTACTGAAACTCCAAAATTGATTTTATATCCGTCTCTATTTTCCAAATCATCTGTCGTAAGCTCCCTGCTGTCGTCATCAATATCTACCTTTACTTCCGCATCCGGCAATGTTGCCAAATCATAGTCTCCCAAATTATCGCTGCCAATCGGTGTTTCATAATACATTTTTGCAAGTCCGGCGAGAGGACTCACACCAGATATCAGCAAACTCATGGTTAGGGCTATTGCTGTTTTCCGGTAAATCTTTTTCATACCACTTTTCATATCATACCTCCATTTTTACTTGCTTAACAAATCCTGCTCCTATGGCCAATATACCCCATCCCCCTTCCCGGCTCCGTACACAATCAAAATCAGGATTATTCCGCTTAGTTGCATTATATCATCTATAGATATTATATTCAATCTCTATAGATGTAATTTTCTCATTATAATTCTGCTATCCTATCTCTATCCCGTTTTCAACACTTGAAATGATTAACAAAGCCGGAACTCCTTGAGAAATAA
>JAPJQL010000027.1 GCA_030825115.1 Lachnospiraceae bacterium | reverse complement strand
GACAAATGGCAAAATAAACATTACTCCATATACGAGAATCAACGCTATTATATCATCGGCGGATAATCGTAGTTCCATGCCGGTTAAAGGCGTTTTTTACACTTCACAACCGGATAGAAGTACTGTAGATAATTCGACTGGATATGCTCCCGTAGTTTTAAACCAATCGTTAGGGAGGTCGAATGCTATGGGGGACACAACTACGGTGATTTCTTGCGATATATCTATGGTCAATACAGAGTGCCATGTCGGTATTTTGTTTGATTCGATGAGTACAGGCGCAGGAAATGAGCAAAACAGAATTTACAAAATTTGGCTATCTTAACTAAGTAACTGGCTGCTTTCGGGCAGCTTTTATATTTTCAAAAAAGAAAGTGAGGAATTTATTATGAGTAAACCAAACAAAAACACACCTATCAACCCATACGGACCGGCAACTGGAATCCCAACCCCAGAGCCAAAGAACGAGGCATTAAATCCGGATAGTCATTACACCGGAGCATCCACCCCGGGAACTGCCAACAACTCCCACCCGGAGCATGCAGGGGGTGGATCATAAGTAAGAGAGAAAGGTGAGGTAGATGAAGAAAATGCGATTTGTAGATAAGTACAATGCAATTGTCGGAAGCCTGGTGGCAGTCGCCACCGCACTGTTAGGAGCATACTGGTATGTCTTCGCGGGGTATCTGCTGCTGAACATTCTTGACTGGGGTACAGGCTGGTATAAGGCGAGGAAAAAGAAAGAGGAGTCCAGCTATATAGGGCTGCGGGGCATTATAAAGAAAGTAGGCTACTGGGTGATCATCCTGGTGGCCTTTTTGATGCCCGATCTGCTTATTGGTCTGGGTAAGGATGTCCTTGGCATTAATCTGGACTTCCTGATGCTGTTCGGCTGGTTTACGCTGACCTGCCTGCTGGTGAACGAAATCCGGAGTATTTTAGAGAATCTGGTGGAGTGCGGGTACAATGTTCCGGTGTTTCTGATCCGGGGGCTTGCAGTTACGGAAAAGCTGCTTGAGGCACAGACAGATAGTAAAACAGAATAATTGCGATATCGCAACTGTTGTAACGTCACAACTTTTTCGAGGGAGGGCAGACACTACCTGCCCTCTTTTTAAGGAGGAAAATATGAAAATCTGTTTAGATGCCGGTCACTATGGCAAATACAACCAAAGCCCGGCAAACCCGAAATATTACGAATCAGAAATTACCTGGAAGCTTCATCTTTTCCAGAAAAAATATCTGGAGGAATACGGAATCGAAGTTGTTACCACCAGAGGCAGCCAGGAGACGGACCGGGGATTATATGACCGGGGAGCTGCCTCGAAGGGGTGTGACTTGTTTATATCGGATCACACCAATGCAGTCGGGGATACGGTAAACAATAAGGTTGATTATCCCGCCGCTTACTGTGCCATCAATGGAAGCGCCGATGGCATAGGGATGGCGCTGGCTCAGTGCGTGGAGACGGTGCTGGAGACACGCCAGGCGGCCCGGATCGAGCACCGGAGAGGGCAGAACGGGGATTATTATGGGGTGCTGCGGGGAGCGACCGCGGTGGGGACGCCGGGGCTGATCCTGGAAAACTCTTTCCACACGAACTCAAGGATTGCCGCGTGGCTGCTGGATGACAGCAACCTGGAACGTCTTGCCCGGGCGCAGGCGGATACGATCGCTCTGTATTACAATATCCTGGACCCGGAGCCGCATAAATCCGGCTGGTACCAGGAGGAGGGCGGCTGGAGATTTTATCTGGGGGATACGGACACCTATGTGGCAAACGACTGGTATCAGGACGGGGAGAACTGGTATTGGTTTGACGGCGCGGGAATGATGGTACATGATGTCTGGTATCAGTACGGCGGTGGCTGGTATTATCTCGGCGCGGATGGAGCGATGGTTAAGGGATTGCAGACAGTAGATGGCAAATGGTATTACCTCGACAAGGACGGCAGGATGGCAACGGATCCGGTGGTACTTACCCCAGATGCAGATGGGGCGCTGCAGTACCTGGGGATGGCGAAATAGGGTATGATACTCCTGAAAATACAACTCAGATATTGACAGTTGATGCTTTGGAGATACACAGAAAATAGACAAATAGAGTGTATACAGGCATAAAATCAAGATATCATCATAAGATAAAAGTACTAAAGCGGGTGGAGTAAAGGAGTGTCAGATATGAAAATCAAAAAGGACAGGAAAAGCCTTAAGGACGTCAACATGAAAAAACTGTTCCGAAGAAACCAGATCATCATTACCACGCTTGCCGTCATGATCGCAGCGGCAGGATACTTAAACTATGCGGGGAAGAAGGAGCTGGAGGCGAGCGCCAACGATTTTATCTTCGAAGCAGGACGGATGGAGATATCGGATGAAGACATCCTGGCTGAGAACCAGGCGGCGGCAAGCCAGCTTCCGGCAGATCAAAACGGGGTGATCGAGGAAGCCGAAAGCATGGCGGACGGCGGACAGCTGGCGGAGATTGACAGTTGGGACTATGAGGGGGAAGACGCTCAGACTGGTCTTGACAATCCCGGCGAGGCCGTGCTGACCAGCGGCATGAGCGTATCGGATTACATAGCAAACGTGCAGCTGAGCCGTGAGCAGATCCGCGCCAAGAATAAAGAGACGTTAAACAGCATCATCAACAACACCAATATCGACGAGGCGGCGAAGCAGGAGGCAATCCAGAACATGATCGACATGACTGCCATCTCCGAGAAGGAGAACGCGGCGGAAACCCTGCTCCAGGCAAAAGGGTTCGCAGACCCTGTAGTCAGCCTGACCGACGGCAAGGTGGACGTTGTCATCAACGCGGCAAGCATCACCGACCCGCAGCGCGCCCAGATTGAGGACATCGTAAAGCGCAAAGTCGGCGTTCCGGCAGAGAATATTATCATCACCCTGCTGAACTTAGACGACTAAAGACGAATAAAGAATCCCGAAAATGGGAAATATCCCTATGCAAACCTTTCCCGATTTGCTATAATAGAACGTAACAGAATGATTCAGAAATCAGGAAAGCATGAGGAGGTACGACCGTGGCAGAACTTGAGGGAAGAAATACCCATAAAGTATATGAGAAAGATAAGATTGGCGAGGTGCAGATCGCAGATGAGGTGGTTGCCATCATCGCAGGCCTTGCAGCCACCGAGGTGGAGGGCGTGGATTCGATGGCGGGCAACATCACCAATGAACTGGTAGGAAAGCTCGGCATGAAGAATTTGTCCAAGGGCGTCAAGGTGGATGTGACCGAGGAGCATGTTTCGGTAGATCTGTCGCTGAATATGAAGTATGGCTACAACATTCCGGAAGTCAGTGAGAAGGTACAGGAGAAGGTAAAGTCTGCAATCGAGAATATGACGGGGCTGATGGTCCTGGACGTAAATATCAAAATTGCCGGCGTGAGCCTGGAAGGGGATCAGTAATCCCCTTCTTTTTTCCGCTCTGTCAGCTTTTGCTATAGTCGGAAGATGATGATTCCGGCTACAGCGACTGCTGCGCCCAGCAGTTTTTTCCATTCAAAAGGAGCTTTATCCACTCCGAACAATCCAAACAGCTCAATTCCATAAGCGACTACAATCTGCGTCACGACGATCAGCAGGGTTGCCTTTGCAGGTCCCAGCCCGTCCATACTGCGGATGACCGTATAGGTGATCAGCGCTCCGATGATTCCGCCTGCCAGCATGTAGATGGGGCGGACCTGGAAGATAGCGCCGACCGGGTTTTTGTCGTAAAAAAACCACAGCAGGACACAGGTGAAAAATGCAGTCAGCTGGACCCATCCGGCGGAAACCCAGATGCTGGTCTGTTTGGTGACCTCCGTGTTCAGCACGCCCTGAATGCTCATCAGTGCGCCGGAGAGCAGTGCGATCAGTAATGCCCACATAGTAAGAAACCTCCATTTCCATTCGCCTCTTATTTTCCTTAGTCTTTCTGATTTGGAAGGAATTATGCGCGCTTTCTGGACAGAAATCTTGTTAAGCGGAAGGAAATGTGATATTATATTCCATAAGTATGTTTAGATTTAACTACCAGGAGGAAAAATAGATGACCAGAAGAGAAATGCGGGAGCATTGTTTTAAAATGCTGTTCGGAGTTGATTTTTACCCGGCAGATGAGACAGCGGGGCAGGTAGAGCAGTATTTTAACTCGCCTGATGAGGACGACACCACGCCGGAAGGAGTGAGTGAGATTCTGCACCATGTGGAGGTGACAGACGCCGACCGTGTTTTTTTGAGCGGACGGGTAGAGGATATGGCATCGAAGTTCCAGGAACTGGATGAGAAGATCAACAAGGTTGCACAGGGCTGGAAGACAAGGCGTATGGGAAAGGTAGAACTGACGATCCTGCGCCAGGCTCTGTATGAGATGGAATATGACGAGGATGTGCCGCAGAAGGTTGCGATCAACGAGGCGGTAGACCTTGCCAAGAAATATGGCGGAAAGGATTCACCTGCGTTCATCAACGGCGTTTTGGCGAAACTTGTGACAGTGGAGTAGTATGGCAGGTATTTATTCTGTATCCCAGGTAAATTCATATATTAAGAACATGTTTGCCCAGGACTTTGCCCTCAGCCGGATCTCGGTGCGGGGCGAGGTTTCCAACTGCAAATACCATACATCGGGGCATATTTATTTTACATTGAAAGATCGGACCGGGACCTTATCGGCGGTTATGTTTGCAGGCCAGCGAAAAGGTCTCTCTTTTCAGTTGGGGGAAGGACAGCAGGTGGTTGTGACCGGAACCGTGGATGTGTATGAGCGGGACGGAAAATACCAGCTCTATGCAAGGCAGATTGAACTGGACGGGCGGGGCGATCTGTTTGCCCGGTTTGAGAAACTGAGAAACGAGCTGGAGGAGATGGGGATGTTTGCCCCGGAATACAAGCAGCCGATTCCCGGATATGCATCCCGCGTAGGCGTGGTGACGGCGAGTACCGGCGCCGCCATCCGGGATATTATGAACATCACGGCGAGAAGGAATCCGTATGTACAGCTCATCTTGTATCCGGCCCTGGTACAGGGCGACGGAGCGGCCGCAAGCATCGCGGCCGGAATCCGGCAGCTTGACGATATGGGGCTGGATGTGCTGATCGTGGGGCGCGGAGGCGGCTCCATCGAGGACTTGTGGGCGTTTAATGAAGAGCTGGTGGCAAGGGCGATATTTGAATGCCGGACGCCGGTGATCTCGGCGGTGGGACATGAGACGGATGTCACCATAGCCGACTATGTGGCAGATTTGCGGGCTCCGACTCCGTCGGCGGCTGCGGAGCTGGCGGTATTCGATTACCGTCAGTTTGACATGCAGCTTCGGGCATATCGAGATGCCCTGACGAGAAGCGCGGGACGGCAGGTAGAGCGGAGGCGATACCGGCTGGAACAGTACCGGCTGCAGCTGAAACTTCACGATCCGGTGCGCCAGATTAATGAAAAACGTCAGAGGCTGGCGGATCTGGAAGAGCAGATGAAACGGCTGGCAGAGCGTCGGATCCTGGATGCAAAGCACCGACTGGCGCTTGTGAGCGGCCGGCTTCACGGGCTGTCTCCCCTTGAAAAAATCAGCAGGGGATTTGGCTTTTTGACAGATGGCGACGGAAGGCGGATCGAGTCGGCGGTATCGGTGAAGGAAGGAGACTCCATCACGGTCCGGGTGTCGGATGGAAAGATCCGGGCACAGGTGACAGGAAGCGAGCTGACCGGACCGGGGACGCAGGAATTAGGAGGAAGACGTGGACAAATCGATTGAACAGACATTTGAGGAACTGGATCATATCATAGAAAAACTGGAATCTTCGGAGACGACGCTGGAGGAATCATTTGCCTGCTATGAGATGGGGATGAAACTTGTCAAGGCCTGCAGCGGCAAGATCGATAAAGTGGAAAAGCAGATGATCATCCTGCAGGGAGGCGCAGATGAAGATGGCGGACAGTAAGCAGATCCTGAGACAGTATACAGAAGAAGTTGAGACGGTTCTCTGGCAGTATCTGCCTCAGGAGACGGGGCATCAAAAGACGATTTTTGAAGCGATGAACTACAGCATGCGTGCCGGCGGAAAAAGACTGCGTCCGCTGCTTATGCGGGAGACATACCGCCTGTTTGGCGGCAGCGGCAGAGAGATTGAACCGTTTATGGCGGCGATCGAGATGATACACACCTCATCCCTGATCCATGACGACCTGCCGTGCATGGACAATGACGAGCTGCGCCGCGGGCTGCCTACGACCTGGGTCAAGTACGGCTACGATATGGCGGTGCTGGCAGGCGACGCACTGCTGATCTATGCGGTGGAAACTGCCGCAAAGGCATTTGCCATGGGAGCCGACGCCGGTAAGGCGGGGCAGGCGATCGGGCTGCTGGCCGAAAAGACAGGGATCTATGGCATGATCGGCGGCCAGGTTGTGGATGTGGAGCTGACCGGGAAACCGGTGCCAAAGGATAAGCTTGATTTTATCTACCGCCTGAAGACCGGCGCCCTTTTAGAGGCGGCCATGATGATCGGCGCACTGCTTGGCGGTGCAGACGAAGCGCAGCTAAAGACGGTGGAACAGATGGCATGTGCGGTTGGACGGGCATTTCAGATTCAGGATGATATCCTGGATGTGACCAGTACGCCGCAGCAGCTCGGAAAGCCGGTGCTGAGCGATGAGAAGAATGCAAAGACCACATATGTGACGCTGGAAGGCATCGAGAAGGCGAGAGCGGATGTGGCCATGATATCCGGGGAGGCAATCCAGTGCCTGCACAGGCTTCCGGGAGAGAACCCATTCCTGGAAGACCTGATCGAGATGCTGGTCACCAGAGAGAAATAGAGGGATGTGATCATGTTGTTAGAGAAAATCCAGGGACCTGAGGATGTGAAAAGCTTAAATCCCGGGGAACTGAATCAACTTGCAGAAGAGATACGCAATTTTCTGATCGAGAAAATCAGTGTGACGGGCGGTCATCTGGCGTCCAACTTGGGCGTAGTGGAGCTGACGATCGCCCTGTATCTGGCCTTTGATCTGCCAAAAGACAAGGTCATCTGGGATGTGGGACACCAGTCCTACACCCACAAGATCCTGAGCGGAAGACGGGAGATGTTTGACGAGCTCCGCAAGTATGGGGGCTTGAGCGGATTTCCCAAACGGAAGGAAAGCCCCTTCGACGCGTTTGATACCGGGCACAGCTCCACCTCGATCTCGGCGGGGCTTGGCATGGCGCAGGGACGCGACCTTCTGGGAGAGGACTACGCCGTGGTGTCGGTCATCGGAGACGGCGCGCTCACCGGGGGCATGGCTTACGAGGCGCTGAACAATGCGGCCAGGCTTAAGAAGAATTTTATTATTGTACTCAACGACAACAACATGTCGATTTCGGAAAATGTGGGGGGGATGTCCCGGTATCTGAACGGCATCCGCTCGGACGAGGGGTACAATGAACTGAAAAAACACGTATCAAACGGCTTATCCAGGATTCCTGTGATCGGCGAGGGTCTGGTGGATAAGATCAGCCGGACGAAGAACAGCATCAAGCAGCTTGTGATTCCCGGAATGCTGTTTGAAAATATGGGCGTCACCTATCTGGGACCTGTGGACGGCCATAATATCAAGGCGATGACAAGGATTTTCAGGGAAGCGAAGAAGATGGACCACGCAGTCCTCGTCCATATCCTGACGAAAAAAGGCAAGGGATATGGTCCGGCAGAACGCCATCCGTCCCGGTTTCACGGGGTGGAGCCTTTTGACATCGATACGGGAAAAACGATCAGTCAAAAAATCTATCCGGGATATACCGATGTCTTTGCAAAAGAGCTTTGCAGGCTGGCCGAGAACAATCCGCGTCTGGTGGCGATCACGGCGGCAATGCCGGACGGAACGGGTCTGAAACCGTTTGGAAAACGATACCCGGACCGTTTCTTTGATGTGGGGATTGCCGAACAGCATGCGGTGACGAGTGCGGCGGGGATGGCAGCGGCCGGATTAAAGCCGGTGGTGGCCGTCTATTCTTCTTTCCTGCAAAGAGGGTATGACCAGATCCTGCATGACGTGTGTATCCAGAACCTGCCGGTGATCTTTGCATTAGACAGGGCAGGGCTTGTGGGGAGCGACGGGGAAACCCATCAGGGGATTTTCGATCTGTCGTTTTTGACGTCGATCCCAAATATGAGCGTGATGGCGCCCAAGAACTTGTGGGAGCTGCGCCAGATGCTTGCATTTGCGGTGGAAGACTATGAGGGACCGATCGCTATCCGTTATCCAAGAGGACAGGCGTACCGGGGGCTGAAGGAATATGCGGCGCCTCTTTTGTATGGAAAAGGAGAGCTGCTCTGCGAGGGCAGTGAGATTGCACTGCTTGCCGTAGGCAGTATGGTCAGCACGGCAGAGCATGTCAGGGACAAGCTTATGGAGGAGGGGATTTCCTGTACCCTTGCCAACGGACGGTTTGTCAAACCGATGGATGAAGAGCTGGTGGACCGGCTGGCAGCCAGCCACCGGCTGATCGTGACGATGGAGGAGAACGTGCTGCAGGGTGGCTACGGGCTGCAGGTGACGGCATACGTGCATCAACATTACCCGGAAGTGAAGGTACTCAATATTGCGCTGCCTGACACTTACGTGGAGCATGGCAACGTATCCCTGCTGCGGGAAGGCTTAAAGATAGACAGTGACTCGGTGATCCGGACCATGCGGGAATTTTACCTGAATGACCGGGAAGCCGGAGAAGGAGAATTATGAAAGAACGATTAGATATCCTGCTTGTGAGCCGGAATCTTGCCGCTTCCAGAGAGAAGGCAAAGGCGATCATCATGTCCGGTATCGTCTATGTGGACGGGCAGAAGGAGGACAAGGCGGGGACCATGTTTGACGAGAGCGTGGCGATCGAAGTCAGGGGAGCAACCCTGAAATATGTGAGCAGGGGCGGACTGAAGCTGGAAAAGGCGATGACCCATTTCGGTGTGACTCTGGATGGGAAAGTGTGCATGGATGTGGGCTCTTCCACAGGTGGGTTTACTGACTGCATGCTCCAAAACGGCGCGGTAAAGGTGTACGCCGTGGACGTGGGGCATGGCCAGCTTGACTGGAAACTCCGCAATGATGAGCGGGTGGTCTGCATGGAAAAGACCAATATCCGATATGTGACGCCGGAGGATATCGCAGACCGCATTCAGTTTGCGTCGATCGACGTTTCCTTCATCTCCCTGACAAAGGTGCTGGGACCGGTCAAGGCTCTTTTGACAGAAGAGGGGCAGATCGTCTGCCTGATTAAGCCCCAGTTTGAGGCAGGACGGGAAAAAGTGGGGAAAAAGGGTGTGGTGCGGGAAAAGAGCACCCATCTGGAAGTCATCGAGATGGTGATCCGGTTTGCGGTAAGCATAGGATTTGAGATATTGAACCTGGAGTTTTCTCCGATTAAAGGACCGGAGGGAAACATTGAATATCTGCTGTATCTTCAGAACTATGGGGAAGGGCAGATGTACCCGGATTACCAGGTGGATCCGGCGGCAGTGGTGGAGGCGGCGCACCAGAGTCTTTAAAAAGGTCAGCGATATATTACAAGTAGGAGACAATCATGGAACATTTCTATCTGATAGCAAATCCGTCCAAAGAGGGAGCGAAGGCGGTGGCAGAGCAGATTACAGAGTATCTGCACAGCAGGGGGGCATCCTGCGAGGGCAGCCCGCAGCGCAGGCGGCGCGAGGGGGCCGGATATGGTTACACCGATGTGGAGCGGATCCCTCAGAAGACCCAGTGCGTCATCACGCTGGGAGGAGACGGCACCCTGATCCAGGCGGCGCGGGACCTGGTGGGACGCCAGCTTCCCCTTCTCGGCATCAATATGGGGACGCTGGGGTATCTGACACAGCTATCCAGAGGCGAGGCGATCGCCCCGATGCTGGATGCGCTGCTGGCAGACAGCTACCGGCTGGAACGGCGGATGATGGTGGATGGAAGGATCATGGGCGGGGAAAAGGAATACCGCGGCATCGCCCTCAACGATATTGTCCTGACCAGAAAGGACGTGATGCAGGTCTTAAAAATAGAAGTTTACGTAAATGATGAATTCCTCAACGAATATACGGCGGACGGCATGATCGTATCCACGCCTACCGGCTCTACCGCGTACAACCTTTCTGCGGGAGGGCCAATCGTGACACCGGGAGCGGAGCTGATGGTTTTAACCCCAATCTGTTCCCACTCTCTCAATGCGAGAAGCATTGTGGTGTCGGCCCATGACAAGGTAAGGCTGCAGGTGACGAAGAATGCCTTCCAGAAGCAGATGGCGGTATTTGACGGCGACCGGGTGGTGGATATTTCCTGCGGGGAATCCCTGGAGATTGTCCGGTCTGAGAGTTACACCAATCTGATCAAGCTGAAAAATGTCTCATTTTTAGATAATTTACGCAACAAGATGACCCGTGTATAACGAGGAGGAGAAGGCAGATGAAACTGGAGCGTCACAGCAAAATCGTGGAACTGATAGGGAAATACGAGATAGAGACACAGGAGGAGCTGGCGGAGCATCTGAACCGGGCAGGCTTTCGGGTGACACAGGCGACGGTGTCCCGTGATATCCGGGAACTGAAGCTGACGAAGGTGCAGGGGGAGAATGGGAGACAGCGTTACGTTGTCATGCACAGCCAGGGGAATTTCAGCGATAAATATATCCGTATCCTGCGGGACGGTTTTTTGTCTATGGATATGGCTCAGAATATCCTGGTCATCAAGACCGTCTCCGGCATGGCGATGGCTGTGGCGGCGGCGCTGGATGCGATCCATTTCCATGAGATTGTAGGCTGCATCGCTGGGGATGACACCATCATGTGCGCGGTACGCAGCGCGGATGATACGATTCTTGTGATGGATAAGCTGAAAAAGCTGATGGTCGAATAGAGGAGGAACGTATGCTCTTAGAATTGCATGTAAGAAATCTGGCATTGATTGAACAGGCCGATGTGGAATTTGGCGAAGGGCTGAACATCCTGACAGGAGAGACCGGCGCGGGTAAGTCCATCATCATCGGCTCTGTCAATCTGGCGCTTGGACAGAAGGCGGCAAAGGACATCATCCGCAGCGGGGCGGAGTACGCTTATGTGGAACTGATTTTTCAGGTGGAAGAAGAAAAACGGCGGGAACTGAAAGCGCTTGACGTGGAGCCGGACGGGGATGGGGTGCTCATTATCTCCCGGAAGATCATGCCCTCGCGCAGCATCAGCAAGATTAACGATGAGACTGTGACGGCAGGCAGGTTAAAGGCGGTTACGGGACTGCTCATCGATATTCATGGCCAGCACGAGCATCAGTCTCTGCTATATCCGTCCAAACATCTGGAGATCCTGGATACGTATGGAAAATCCCAAATCGGAGAATTGAAAAAAGAGGTTGCAGAAACCTGCCATACATATCAGAAATTGCAGGCTGCGCTGAAAGAAGCGTCTTTGGATGCAGAGAGCAGAAGGAGAGAGGCGGATTTCCTTCAATTTGAAATCGAAGAAATTGAAAATGCCGCATTGAAAGAGGGCGAAGAGGAGATACTGACAGAACAGTACCGGATCTTTGTAAACGGCAGGAAGATCATAGCGGGGCTGTCTGCTGCCTATGAGGCGGTAGATACCGACGGGATCGGACGGGCGCTCCAGCAGGTAAATGAGGCGGCAGCTTTTGATGAACGCCTGAGCGGTATCCGCGACCAGCTCTATGATGTGGAAGCGATCATCAGCGACATCCACCACGAGATCACTTCCTATCTGGATGAGCTGACGTTTGATGAAGCGGAGTTGGCCCGGATGGAGGAGCGTCTGGACCTGATTCACAATATGCAGGCAAAATACGGAAATACCATCGAAAAGATCCAGGCGTCCTACGAGGAAAAATGTGCCCGTTTAGAGCAGCTGGAGCATTTTGACGAATTCCGCCAGGAGACGGAGCGGGAACTGGATGCTGTCACCAGGCGGTTGGAGGAGTTGTGCGCGACCCTTTCCGCAGAGCGGCAAAAAGCGGCAAAAAAGCTGACAGAGCAGATTCGGGCGGGACTGATCGACCTGAATTTCCTTGACGTATCCTTTTCTATGGAGTTTCGGAAGCTTGGACATTATACGGCAAATGGATTTGATGAAGCAGAATTTGTCATCTCCACAAATCCAGGTGAGCCGATGCGTTCCCTTGGCATGGTGGCGTCCGGGGGAGAATTGTCCAGGATCATGCTTGCGATCAAGACGGTTTTGGCGGACAGCGATGATATCCCCACTTTGATTTTTGACGAGATCGATACAGGAATCAGCGGCAGGACGGCGCAGAAAGTATCTGAGAAACTTTCAATCATCGCAAAAAGTCATCAGGTTATCTGCATCACCCATCTCCCGCAGATTGCGGCGATGGCGGACCTTCATTTTGAGATTGCAAAATCCGCAGACGGAGGAAGGACGACGACACAGATCCATGCGCTGAACAAGGAACAGATGGTCGCAGAGCTTGCCAGGCTGCTGGGCGGCGCGGTGATTACCGATGCGGTGCTTAAGAATGCGAGGGAGATGAAGGAACTGGCAGACCGCACAAAATAATGACAACTAAAAAATAACAGGTTGGTTTAACTGTTTTTCCACATACTAAGAGGGAGCTGATAAAGCTCCTTTTTATTATGGCTGATTTTGGGCAAATATATCAGAGGAGGTATGTGTGATGACAGGAAAACAGAAACTGAAACGATATATGACCTGGGTATTCTGGGTCAGTCTGGTGTTTACCATCGGCTTTACATGGTATGAGCTGGACCACAGTATTCCGGATAAACTGAGCGTGGTTGCAGATGAGAAGGAGGAATTTCTTTTTCAGCTCCCGTTTGATATGACGATCCGAAGTGAGAGCGAGGAAGTGGTGCTGGGAAACCAATCCAACATCCCGGCGCAGGAAATCAGGATGAAGGCGGCGGAGCCGTTTTCTCTGTATGCGAAAAATGAGGGAAGCTACCGGCTGGGGCTGAAGCTGTTTGGAAAGATCCAGTTTAAAGAAATCCAGGTGGACGTGGTGGAGACACGCTATGCAGTTCCCTGCGGCGTTCCGGTCGGGATATACTTAAAATCCCAGGGAGTCATGGTCATCGGTACGGGACGTATCACCGGGGCAGACGGGCAGGAGTCGGAGCCGGCATTCGGGGTATTGCAGAGCGGAGACTATATCGAAGCAATCAACGGACAGCCCCTGAAAGATAAAGAAGCCCTGATCACCAACTTAAACAGGATTGGAGGCAGTGAGGCGCTGCTTTCCATCCGCCGCGGCGGGGAATCGATGGAAGTGCGGATGAATCCGGTCAAAAGCGACGACGGAAGCTATAAACTGGGCGCCTGGGTACGGGATGATACCCAGGGAATCGGCACGATGACCTACATGGATTCTAATGGAAATTTTGGGGCGCTGGGTCATGGTATCAGTGACAGCGATACGGGGAAGGTCGTGGAGATATCGGAGGGAGCTTTATATGATACGGAGATTCTCGGCATCGAAAAGGGAAGCGCAGGAAATCCGGGGGTCATGGCAGGCGTGATCTATTATGGTCCCGGATCGAAGCTGGGCACGATAGACGCCAATACGGATGTCGGAATCTTTGGCCATGCCGATGAGAGGCTGCAGAAATCAATTTCCGGGGAGCCAATGGAAATTGGATACCGGCAGGATGTGAAAAAGGGCCAGGCCTGGATCCGCAGCAGCGTCTCAGGAGAACTGAAGGATTACGAAATTGAGATTCAGCGGGTGGATTACAATCCAATCCACCAGAACAAGGGGCTGGTGATTCAGGTGGTGGATGAGGAACTGTTGAAGCTGACTGGGGGGATTGTGCAGGGGATGTCGGGGAGCCCGATAATACAGGACGGAAAGCTGGTGGGGGCGGTGACGCATGTATTTGTGCAGGACTCGACGAAGGGGTATGGGATATTTATTGAGAATATGCTCGATCATTGAGTCCGGGCAGGACAGGAGTAAAAAAGACTGCGATGCAAGCTTGCTTGTATGAGCAGTCTTTTGGCTGACATTGCCTCTGAACAGTAACAGGAAAATATTGCTTTAAATGTAAAAACGGGAATCTGTTAGTATACTTTTCCAGGAAAACCAGATATACTGCAAGTAACAGAATCCGTCTATGGATTCAGCAGTGGAAGGGAATTTCTGGGAGGTATCCGAAAAGAGACGCATAGCCAGCGGAAACTATGCGCTGCAAAAAGGAGGATAAGAGTGAAAACATGAAGAAGCAGGATCAGAAAGGGAGTAAGAAGGAAAAGCGGAACGAGAAGAAAAAAGTTGCCATGATGTTGGCCTTGGTTATGACACTGACCATGGTGGGCTGTGGAAGTAAGGAGATCATGAAAGAAACCACATTGGCTGTCGTAGGTGAAAGTGAGGAGGAGACCCAGGAGACCACGGTGGCTGTCGTAGATGAAAGCCAGATGAAGGTGTTCTATGGAGATCAGAATGCGGAATTCATCCTGACTAAATCCGTTTTGGTTAAGGCTATCACTGATGAGGAAGTCATGAAGCAGCTTACTGAAGCAGGGGTATTTACCGGAAAGGAAGTACTGAACTCCGCTAAGGAGGAGACCATCGACGGCGAAAAGTGTCTGGTGCTGGATTTCAATGCAGCTTTTGCAGAGGAAGTAGCTTCCAAAGGAACAGCGGGAGAGAATATCCTCATTGGAAGCATGGTAAATACTTTTTTGACTGCACATCCCAACTGTGCAAAGATAAAACTGACGGCAGAAGGGAATACTGTGGAGAGCGGTCATGCCATTTATGATGAACTGTTGGGTTTTTATGGACCACAAGAAATCACCATTTCCGCCACTGTGAAGGTGGAAGGGGAAGAGCAAGACGTGGAGATGACCCGAAGTTACTGTGAGATGGGGTTCTCCCTGAATTATGATGCGGAGCGTTTTGCTTTCAAAAATGAGGATAAGAAGAGGGCATCCATTTGTATGAAAGATGACAGGGACGCCGCTGCTCTCTTCATTGAACTTGGCAATCAGAACAAGGCGGATACCCTGGAGAATCTAAAGAGTGGTCTTGCGGAGACACCGGAGGTGACGGAAGTGAAGCTGGGAGCCGATGGTCTGGCGGCCACGAAACTGTTTGGTATATCGGCAGAGAGCAATCATAGAGTAATTTATTATGTGCTTGAGCAGGACGATCAGATTTGGATCTTGCATTTGGATTATACGATGGAGATGGAGGAAGGCATGTTGCCTTTGCTGCAAGCTACAGTGGACTCCTTTGCTTTTGTGAAATAAAAGCAAGGAGAAGAAGTTAAGATAGAAAAGGGACTTTGGGTGATTTGGAGTTTTATCAAGTGGAAAAAGTAAAATAAATTATTCTAATTTGTAAAAATTGAATCCCGACAAATCGGAATTTGGAGGCGAATAGGGTATGAACTTAACATATAAAAGAGCAACGCTTGAAGATATAGACATATTAACAGAAACAAGAATAGAAGTATTAAGAGCGGCTAATCAACTCTCTGATGATACTGATATGAGCGAAGTGGAAAGAGAATCCTATAACTACTACCGAAAGGCACTTTGTAACGGTTCTCATATTGCATATTTAATTTTTGATGGGAGTTGTTTTGTTGGGGCTGGCGGTGTTAGCTTTTTTCAAGTAATGCCGACTTACCACAATCCAAGTGGAAATAAGGCTTATATTATGAATATGTATACTAATCCTAAGTACAGAAGAAAGGGTATTGCTAATAAAACATTAGATATGCTGATTACAGATACTAAAAACAGAGGTATTACAGCTATCTCATTAGAAGCAACTGATATGGGGCGACCATTATATGAAAAATACGGATTTGTAAAAATGAATGATGAAATGGAATTGCCAGAATAACAAATTCTAGTTTATCGAGGAGTTAAGTGGAACATAAAGTCACTGGCGTTCACGAATATTTCAATACAGATACATTGAAAAATGGGGAAACAGCAGAAGGAACTATCACATTTATTTCGCTGGAATGTTACCCTCATTCACTAAAAGTGGGAATGAGGCTTATTTTTCAAGAAGGGGAAAAAGTGGCAGGGAATGCGGATATCCTTGAAATTTACAACGAGCTTCTAAAGGAATAAATAAAATTTCCTATATAAAAGGTGTAAAGCAAGGCGGC
The DNA here is from genome assembly GCA_030825115.1 of Lachnospiraceae bacterium. GTDB lineage: Bacteria > Bacillota > Clostridia > Lachnospirales > Lachnospiraceae > Brotaphodocola. The sequence continues at coordinate 36,785 of JAPJQL010000027.1, read as the reverse complement.
GGGATAGATTAAACCTATTCCGTCGCCAGTTGCGTTTAATAACCATTCCTGCGGATTCGATCCGTTTCCTTGGCCTCGTCTTTGAGTGCAGGGTACCTTGAAATGCAAAGTTTCATCAATTTAGTCTCATTTTTATTTCACTCAATTCTAAATTCTTCTAAAATAATCCTATTTATTTAATGAAAGGCATAAATGCCAGTCGCACATTGACAATCAAATAACCAGTTGCCCTACAACGCAGACAGGTTTCGAGCATACGAGAGATACGCCAAAGCTGAAATGCTGCGAGAAATATCAAATCAAAATAGGTTCCGGCAGGAACCTGATGGCTCATGACGGCCGCATGAACCGTGCGATGATAAAACCTGTTGGAAACTTGTGGGGACTGCCGCTCACCGAATGAGGGGGGACGAAGCCGGTACGGAAAGTCCGGTTTGGTTCAAGCTGCTTTGCGGGCAGGCAGGGCAACTCCGGGTGCCGGGGCGGGAAAATACGGCATGATAAGATTTGCTTTGGAGAAAGCAGTTGGCAGCTTTCCGATATGGGCTGTCAGCTTATGTACAAAAATCCCATAGTTGGCTGATACTTAAGAGGAAGGTGATGAGATGACTGATAAAAATTTAGATATCCGCTCTGTGGATCGGAATGCGTTAAAAAGCATAAATTCCGTGAAAATCGATCCGTCTTTAGATAAAGAAGGGAAAATGTAAAACAGATACTACATTGGAAGAACAGCTTCGGGCATATATATACAGCCTGGGTTGAACAGGGGAATTTTGGATTGCGGGAAATGCCATTGACTTGCAAAGAGCCAGAATGGTATAGTGAAAATGGTCAATGAATACAGCCATATAGCTGAAAGTAAGCAACTGAAAACAGATTTCCTGTGCATATCAGAAATAGAAGACAGAAGGTTTGTAATGGCTGCTATAAAATCATACTCAAAGGCTTTTTCTTATACCCGTTTATCGAAAGAGGACAGGGATAGGCTGGAACGTCTGATAAAAGAAAGAAAGACAGACGGAAATGGCTTAAAGAGTAATAGTATTGTAAATTAAAAAAAATTAATTCGTGACTATATTTCCAAGCAGGATGATATTGTGCTTGTCCGTGAATACGAAGATGATGGCTACACAGGGACGAATTTTGACCGTCCTGGTTTTGTTAAAATGATGGAAGCGATTGAACAGGGAGAGGCGGACTGCATTATTGTCAAGGATCTATCCAGATTCGGCAGGGACTATATAGATGCCGGTAAATATATCCAGAAATTTTTCCCTCTACAGGGGATTCGTTTTATTGCAATTAACGATAATATAGACACGAACCGTAACGACCAGACGGATGATCTGATTAAGGAAGGTATTTCTATACCTGGAAATCATGCATTGGTGTATGCGTTTACGTATATGAATATTATGGAGCACTGGGGAAGCGGAATTCCAAGAATCATCAGGCGATGTAAAGAAGAAGGACTTAAAGAACCTGAATTATTAGAGGTGGGCGGAAATTTTCGTATTAATCTGTATCGTTTTCAGGATAAAACAAGAGAGGGAAAGAGTACGGAAAAGTACGGAAAGAGTACGGAAAAGTACGGAAAAGTACGGATAATTTAAGTGATGCACAAAATAAAATCCTCAATTTTGTGGAGAAAACAGGACGGATAACAAATAAAGATGTTCAAATTTTATTGCAGGTGAAAGATTCACGTGCTTTAAAAGTATTAAATAGTTTGGTCATTGCTGGACTATTAGTTGAAAAGGGAAAATTGAGGGGGAGTTATTATATTTTTAATGATGAACTATAAAAAGGTTGTTCCTTACTTGACTTGACTCACTCGTTGTGAGCGGGTCCCCGATCATTCAGGACGGAAAGCTGGTAGGGGCGGTGACGCATGTTTTTGTGCAGAACTCGACGAGGGGGTATGGGCTTAGACGAAAGACTACCCCCTCGCCCTTCTTCCTACATACAAAAAACAAATCTCTCCTTTTTCTAACCCCCCGCTTGTGGCAATCCCAAAAGTGTAGTATTATAAGAAAGACGAAAAAAGCGAGGAGGTTCTGATATGCTGGCTTGGATACTTGCTGCCGGGGCTGTGGTTTGCCTGGTTTATTTTGTGGTTATCGTGGTTTACGCCGGTTTTGGAACGGCAACGGCGTTTATCTGGCTGCTTCTTGGCGGGCTCATGGGGGCTGCGGCAGTGGGATTAAAATACTATCAGAAATATCCTGAGCGCGTGGAACTGTGGATTCCTGTGTCGCTGGTGACGCTCTGCGCCTCCGGTCTTGTAATCCTGTTGGTGGTGCAGATCCTGATATTTGGCCGGATTCCGTCCACCGCGGAACCAGGGCTGGATTATGTCATCGTGTTGGGCGCCAGCGTGAAGGAAGACGGCATCAGCAAGACGCTGAAGCTGCGGCTTGATAAGGCGGCGGAGTACGCGGCGGAGAACCCGGATTCCATCCTGGTCCTTTCGGGAGCGATGGGAGAAGGGGAGCCGGTGACGGAAGCGTCTGCGATGCAGGCGTATCTTCTGGAACAGGGCGTGCCGGAGGAGCAGATGCTTTTGGAAGAGCGTTCCCACAGCACCCTGGAAAATATTGTTTACAGCAAAATCCTGATCGAGCAGGACAGGGAAGAGAAGCGGGCTCAGTGGCAGAAGAATAAGCCGCAGCTTACATTTTCCGCGGTGCAGGTGGCGGATAAACCTTTGAGGATTGGCATTATCACCAGCAATTTTCACCTTTACCGGGCCGGGATGATTGCGGATAAGCAGGGGATTTCGGATGTGAAGGGGATTGCTTCCGAGTCCGACAAGGTATTATTTGTACATTTTTGCCTGCGGGACAGTCTGGCGATATTAAAAGACCGATTGATGGGCAACCTGTAAGTATAACAAAAACAGGTGTGATAAAAATACAGACAAAAGACACAGACAAAAGACACAGACAAAAGACACAGACAAAAGAATGAAAAAGGAGATATGGCTATATGAATCAGTTTGAGAAGTTGAAAAAGCTGGATGCTTACCGTATGGTGGAGCAAAGGACAATCAGGGAGCTGCAGTCGGAAGGCTTTGTCATGGAGCATAAAAAGACGAAGGCAAGAATCTTCCTGTTGTCGAATGAAGACGATAATAAGGTGTTTTGTATTGGTTTTCGCACCCCGCCGGATGATAACACCGGTCTGCCCCATATCCTGGAACACAGCGTGCTGTGCGGGTCGGACAAATTCCCACTGAAGGATCCGTTTGTGGAACTGGTCAAAGGTTCGTTGAACACCTTCCTCAATGCGATGACTTACCCGGACAAGACGGTGTATCCGGTGGCAAGCTGCAACGAGAAGGATTTCCAGAACCTGATGGATGTGTATATGGATGCGGTGCTTCATCCGAACATCTATAAAGAAGAGAAGATTTTTATGCAGGAGGGCTGGCACTATGAACTGGAGGCGGCCGACCAGCCGCTGATCTACAACGGCGTGGTCTACAATGAGATGAAGGGGGCTTATTCCTCGCCGGAGAGCCTCTTGGAGCGTTATACCCAGAATACCCTGTTCCCGGATAACTGCTATGGCAAGGATTCGGGCGGCGACCCGGCGGCGATCCCGACGCTGACTTATGAGAAATTCCTGGATTTCCACAGGACCTATTACCATCCGTCCAACAGCTATATCTATCTCTATGGAGACATGGATATGGCTGAGAAGCTGGCCTGGCTGGATGAGGAATACCTGTGCCATTATGATGAGCGGCCGGTGGATTCCCATATTCCGAAGCAGCGCCCGTTTGGACAGCCGGTGGAGCGGGAGGTATTCTATTCGATCACCGAGGAAGAATCCCTGGAGGATGCCACTTACCTCTCCCTCAACACGGTGCTGGATACGGAACTGGATAAAAAACTGTACGTGGCGTTCCAGATTTTGCAGTATACCTTGCTGGATGCCCCGGGAGCGCCGTTAAAGCAGGCGCTGATCGACGCAGGGATTGGAAAAGATATTTTAGGCGGCTATGAAGGCGGCGTACTGCAGCCGTTTTTCACCGTTATTGCAAAGGATGCGAACCTGGAGCAGAAGGGGGAGTTTCTTGCCGTAGTGAAGGGAACGCTCAGAAAACTGGCGGATCAGGGCATGAACAAAAAGAGCCTGCTCGCCGGAATCAACTTTTATGAGTTCCGATACCGGGAGGAGGATTACGGTTCTGCGCCCAAGGGTCTGATGTACGGGCTGCACAGTTTTGACAGCTGGCTGTACGACGGAGATCCGATGCTGTATCTGGAATACCAGGAGACATTTGATTATCTGAAAAAGGCCGTGGAGGAAGGGTATTTTGAGGAACTGATCCGAAGCTATCTTCTGGATAATCCATTTGAGGCGGTCATCACCGTAAGCCCGAAGCGGAATCTGACGGCAGAGGAAGACGCCCGGGTGGCAAAAAAGCTGGAGGAGTATAAGGCTTCCCTGTCCGAGGGGCAGATCCAGGAGATGATCCAGAAAACGGAAGAACTGAAAACATATCAGGATACCCCGTCTGCACCGGAGGATCTGGCGAAGATCCCTCTGTTGAAACGGAGCGATATCGAGCGTTCGGCAGAGAAATTTTACTGGACGGTAAAGGAAGAGGATGGCGTGAAGGTGCTCCACCACAATTTCTTTACTTCCGGCATCGGATATCTGAAAGTGCTGTTTATGACGGATGCCATCCCGCAGGAGGACCTCTGCTACGTCGGGCTGTTGAAATCTGTCCTGGGCAGTGTGGACACGGAGCATTATGGGTATTCGGACCTGACCAGCGAGATTCATTTGAACAGCGGCGGCGTGGACTTTTCCGTGACCTCCTATGCGAACCTTCAGGAACCGGAGCATTTTACGGGGGCATTTGTGGCGGGAGTGCGCGTGCTCTACGACAAGCTGGATTTTGGCTTTGAAATCCTGGAAGAGATTCTGACCCGTTCGGTCTTTACGGATGAGAAGCGTTTGGGAGAGGTGATCCAGGAATTCCGCTCCGGCGCAAAGATGAAGCTGGAGAATGCAGGGCACAGCACGGCGGTAAACCGCGCGACCTCCTATTTTTCACCGACGGCTTATTACAATGAGCTGACAGGCGGCACGGCATTTTATCATTTCCTGGAAAAGATTGCGAAGAATTACGAGTCGGAAAAGACCGGAATCATCGCCAAGCTCCAGGAGGTGAGCAAAAAACTGTTCACCCGTGAAAACATGCTGGTAAACTATACGGCCGACGACGAGGGGTACGCCTATCTGCCCCAGGCGATGAAAAAGCTGACGGACGGACTTCCAAAAGGCAGCGGCATCCGCTATCCGTTTGTCCATCCGGTGGCGAACCGCAATGAAGGTTTAAAGACCTCATCCCAGGTCAACTACGTGGCGCGCTGCGGGAATTTCCGGTCAAAGGGATATGAGTATACCGGCGCGTTAAAGATCCTGCAGGTGATCCTGAGTTACGATTATCTGTGGCTGAACATTCGCGTAAAAGGCGGCGCATACGGCTGCATGAGCGGGTTTGGGCGTTCCGGCGAGGGCTACCTTGTGTCCTACCGCGACCCGAACCTGGCGGAGACAGACCAGGTGTACGAGGGAATTGTAAGGTATCTGGAAGAGTTTGACCCGGATGAGCGGGATATGACAAAATATGTGATTGGAACCGTCAGCAATCTGGATGCTCCGCTGACTCCTTCCCTGAAAGGCAGCAGGGGGATGTCGGCATATCTGTCAGGCGTGACGGAGGAGATGATGCAAAAAGAGCGGGATCAGGTGCTGAATGCGTCGGCTTCCGATATCCGGGCTTTGGCGGACATTGTGCGGGCGGTACTCGATACGGGAAGCTTCTGTGTCGTGGGAAATGACACAAAGATTGAGGCGAACCGGGAACTGTTCGGCGAGATTTCCAATCTTACAAGAGGATAAAGACAGGCCGCGAGGCCCAGAGAGGAATGAATATATGGATTTAAAAGAAATGGATATGCAGGGGAAACAGCTAAAATCCGGATTTGTCACGTTGATCGGACGTCCGAACGTGGGAAAGTCCACTTTGATGAACCACCTGATCGGGCAGAAGATTGCGATCACGTCCGACAAGCCGCAGACTACGAGAAACAGGATCCAGACGGTGTATACCGACGAGAGGGGGCAGATCATCTTTCTCGACACACCGGGGATCCACAAGGCAAAAAACAAGCTGGGGGAATACATGGTAAGCGTGGCGGAGCGCACATTAAAAGAAGTGGACCTCATCCTCTGGCTGGTAGAGCCGACGACGTTCATCGGAGCAGGAGAGCGGCATATCGCGGAGCAGCTCAACAAGGTAAAGACCCCGGTCATCCTGGCAATCAACAAAATCGATACGGTGAAGAACCAGGATGAGATCCTGACATTCATAGGCGCTTACAAGGACATCTGCGACTTTGCGGAGATCGTGCCGGTGTCGGCGTTAAAGGAAAAGAATACAGATATCCTGACGGAGCTGATCTTCAAATACCTGCCCTACGGTCCCCAGTTCTATGACGAGGATACCGTGACGGACCAGCCGATGCGGCAGATTGCGGCGGAGCTGATCCGGGAGAAGGCGCTGCGCCTGCTGGACGAGGAGATTCCCCACGGAATCGCGGTGACGATCGAGCAGATGAAGGAGCGGAAGAACGGCATCATGGACATAGAGGCAACCATTGTCTGTGAGCGGGATTCCCATAAGGGCATCATCATCGGAAAGGGCGGCAGCATGTTAAAGAAGATCGGCACTGCCGCAAGAGTGGAGATCGAGGATCTGATGGATACGAAAGTCAATCTCCAGCTCTGGGTCAAGGTCCGCAAGGAGTGGCGGGACAGCGAACTGTATATGAAGAATTACGGATACCGCCAGGAAGATAAATAGCAGGGAGTTCTGCACAGGACGTTGCGTGAAACTTGCGGGAAGGTCGGGCAGACAGTGAGAGAGACGACGAATTTGACGGGGATGGTCTTAAAAGCCGCCCCCGTGGGCGAATACGATAAGCGGCTGGTGATCCTGACCCGGGAACGGGGCAAGATCACGGCATTTGCCAGAGGCGCGAAACGGCCGGGCAACCAGCTGATGGCAGTGAGCCGTCCGTTTGCCTTTGGCCAGTTTCGCCTGTTGGAAGGGCGGGACGCCTACAATCTGCAGTCGGCAGAGATAAAGAATTATTTCGAAGGGATTTCCGGGGATGTGGAGTCGGCGTGCTATGGCTCCTATTTCCTGGAATTTGCTGATTATTACAGCCGGGAGAATGTGGACGGCTCTGAGATGATCCTCCTGCTCTATCAGTCTTTGCGGGCGCTGTTAAAGCCGTCGCTGCCCAACTCCCTGATCCAGCTGGTATTTGAACTGCGGGCGATGGTCATCAACGGGGAATACACCGAACATCCCACAAAGCAGGTCAGCGATTCGACAAACTACGCATGGGAATACATCATTGCTTCTCCAATCGAGTCGCTCTATACGTTTTTGCTGACAGGGGAAGTACAGCGGGAGCTGAAGCAGTGCGTGGATGCCAATAAGCGCCGGTATATAGACCGGGAGTTTCATTCCCTTGATATTTTGCGGGCGATGAACGGCATTGGGTATTGAAAAAACAGGAAATTAAAGGTATAATACTAGAGCGTGTCGTCTGCCGGAAGGCAGGGCGGGCAGATTCCGGGCAGAGCCCGGGACGGCAGGAGGAAGATTATGAAAAAGAGAAGGGCGGCGGCGCTTGTCCTGGCGCTTCTTCTAATGCTTGCAGGATGCGGGCAGAAGGCGAAGACCGGAACGTGGAATGCCAACACCAACAGTATTTACGTAAATCATGCGATGGAAGTACAGAGCGCGCTGGTTTACACATCCGAGACAGAGAATGATACTTACGATCAGGAAGAGATGAAGGCTTTCGTGGAGGAAGCCGTGATTGATTATAATACGGCAAACGGCGGCGCGTCTGCGTCGGAAAACAGCGAGGGAGCGGCAAAGCTTCCTGTGGCGCTTAAATCCTGCGCCCTGGAAGGGCGGACGGGAACCCTGGTGTTTGAGTATGCCACCCCGGATGATTTCGTGAAGTTTTCTGAGGAAAACAGTGACAATACCCATACAGTGACCGCGATGTCGGTCAGCACCGTAGCGGATGCCGCGGCTTCGGGAGCGTTTGCCGATGCCGTCTTTGTAAATCCGTCGGGAAAGGAAGTTGCATCTGCCGAGGCGACAAAGCAGTCCGCCTATTACGTGGTGATGGTCAACGGAGCGGCGGTAGTTCAGGTGGAAGGTCCGATCGCATTTATGACGAAGGGGATCTCCCTGCGTGACTCCTATACAGCAGTGACACCGGAAGGAAAGAACTACATTATATTTAAATAAAACGAGCGGAAGAGAGAGGTTAGTGAATCATGGAAAAGACAATGGAAAAAATCGTGGCACTTGCAAAAAGCAGAGGATTTGTATATCCGGGCTCCGAGATCTACGGCGGCCTTGCAAACACCTGGGATTACGGCAATCTTGGCGTGGAGCTGAAGAACAATGTAAAAAAAGCATGGTGGCAGAAATTTATTCAGGAAAGCCCTTATAATGTGGGCGTGGACTGCGCGATCCTGATGAACTCCCAGACCTGGGTGGCTTCCGGCCATCTCGGCGGGTTCTCCGATCCGCTGATGGACTGCAAGGCATGTAAGGAGCGGTTCCGTGCCGACAAGATCATCGAGGATTATATGGCCGAGCACGGCATTACGATCGAAGGCTCTGTGGACGCATGGTCCCAGGAGCAGATGAAGCAGTACATTGAGGACAACAACATCTGCTGCCCGTCCTGCGGAAAGCATGATTTTACCGATATCCGTCAGTTCAACCTGATGTTCAAGACCTTCCAGGGCGTGACCGAGGATGCGAAGAACACGGTATACTTAAGACCGGAGACGGCGCAGGGTATCTTTGTAAACTTCAAGAACGTACAGCGTACTTCCAGGAAGAAAGTGCCGTTTGGCATCGGTCAGATCGGCAAATCCTTCCGCAACGAGATCACGCCGGGCAACTTTACCTTCCGCACCCGTGAGTTTGAGCAGATGGAGCTGGAGTTCTTCTGCGAGCCGGATACCGACCTGGAGTGGTTTGCATACTGGAAATCCTTCTGTATCAACTGGCTTCAGACTCTGGGCATCAAGGCAGACGAGATGCGTGTCAGAGACCATGACCAGGAGGAGCTGAGCTTCTACAGCAAGGCGACCACCGATATCGAATTTTTGTTCCCGTTTGGTTGGGGCGAGCTGTGGGGCATTGCGGACCGTACCGATTATGACCTGACCCAGCATCAGAATACCTCCGGCGAGGATATGACGTATTTTGACGATGAGAAAAAGGCGCGGTATATCCCTTACGTGATCGAGCCGTCTCTGGGAGCTGACCGTGTGACGCTGGCGTTCCTCTGCGCCGCTTACGACGAGGAGACGATCGGCGAGGGCGATGTGCGTACCGTCCTTCACTTCCATCCGGCGATCGCACCGGTGAAGATCGGCGTTCTTCCGCTGTCCAAGAAGCTGAATGAGGGCGCGGAGAAGATCTATGCCGAGTTGAGCAAGTATTATAACTGTGAATTTGACGACAGGGGCAACATCGGCAAACGGTACAGAAGACAGGATGAGATCGGAACTCCATTCTGCATCACCTATGACTTTGATTCTGAGGAAGACCATGCAGTGACTGTCCGCGACCGTGATACGATGGAGCAGGTTCGCGTGCCGATCGCTGAGCTGAAGAGCTATTTTGAGGATAAGTTCCGTTTTTAAATTAAATAGAGCTATTTGATTATTTCAGGGTTTGCCGTAAAAATGCGGTGAGTCCTGAAATTTTCATTTTGAGTAAAGTGTACGCCTGGGGGAAGACACATAAGGCAATCGGGAGGATAGCTATGGATTTTAATGTAAAAGACTACGGAGCAGCCGGGGACGGATGTGCCCTGGATACGGCCGCGATACAGGCGGCGATCGATGCCGCTTCCTCAGATGCGGCCTGTGAAAAGAAGGCGGCGGATGACGGGGAGGCGAAAAGGGCAGCGCGTGTCGTGGTCCCGTCCGGGATTTATCTGACGTCGTCGCTGTTTCTCGGGAGCGATATGGAATTTTATCTGGAAGAAGGAGCGGTCCTTCTTGGAACTACGGATGAGGAAGCCTATCCGGTCATGAAGACCAGGGTGGCGGGGATTGAGATGGACTGGCCTGTGGCAATCTTGAATGTCAACGGGCAGGAAAATGTGCGGATTGCCGGAAAGGGGATCGTCGACGGCCAGGGTCCTTACTGGTGGAATAAATACTGGGGAGAAGACCAGAAAGGCGGGATGCGGCGGGAGTACGATGCGGCGGGGCTTCGCTGGTGCGTGGACTATGATTGCCGCCGTGTCCGCAATGTGATCGTGATGGAGAGCAGGAACGTGGAGTTGTCGGGATTTGAAAGCGTCCGCTCCGGTTTTTGGAATATCCATATCTGTTATTCGGAGGATGTCCATGTGGACGGGCTGTATATCCACGACAATACGGGACCGAGCACGGACGGCATTGACATCGATTCCTCCAGGCGCGTCGTGGTGGAGCGCTGCCGTGTGGCGTGCAATGATGACAGCATCTGTGTAAAATCCGGCAGGGATGCCGACGGACTGCGGGTAAACCGGATCTGTGAGGATGTGGTGATACAGGATTGTGAGATTCTGACCGGCTGCGGCGTGACGATCGGCAGCGAGACATCCGGCGGCGCGCGAAACATCGTGGTACGGAACCTGAAATACCACAATACGGACTGCGGATTTCGAATGAAGTCTGCCAGGACCAGGGGCGGGGTGATTGAAGACGTCCTGGTGGAAAACCTGGAGATGGTAAATGTCAAATATCCGTTCAACATGTGCCTGAACTGGCATCCGGCCTACAGCTACTGTGAGATTCCCGCGGGATACCGGGGCGAGGTCCCGGAACACTGGAAGACGCTTTTGGAGCCGGTGGAGGAAGAACAGGGAATTCCGCAGGTGAAAAACATAACCATCCGAAATGTGACATCCGCTATTGAGCCGGATTATGCAGGGCCATCGAGGGCGTTTGAGATTGACGCGTTTCCTGAGAAGCCGATGACAAACGTGGTATTTGAGCATGTGAAGATCCATGCGAAGGAGTTTGGCAGGATCCAGGGCGTGGCGGGATGGAAGTGGAATGGGGTCGAGATTTCTGCTGACGGGCCGAATGATGTAGGGAACGATCAGTATGATGTAAGGTGACATTCAGACACTGGATGAGCGAAGGAATAAGGAAACCCCTTGCCATGTTTCCAAAAGTAAAGTAAAATTATGGAAACAGTCGAGAAACAGGGGGAGCATATGAAGGAAAAAAAGGTAACAATCCGTGAGGTGGCTGCATTGGCAGGGGTATCCATCAGTTCTGTATCCCGGTATCTGGCGGACCCAAAGAGTATCCAGCCCCTTGCGGCCTATAATATCAAGAATGCCATACGGGAATTGCAGTATGAACCGAATTCGTTTGCACAGAATTTAAAACGGGGGAGGTCCAACATCGTCGGGCTTGTAGTACCTCACATGGAATATTTTTTCGGCAAGGTCAGCGGTGTGGTCAGCGATTATTTTTTTGAGCGGAAATACGTGACCTTTATCTGTGAAAGCGACAGTGACGGCGCAAAAGAGAAGTTTTATATCCAGGAGCTGCTGAACCAGAAGGCGGCGGGCATCATCGTGGCGCCCTGCGGCCAGAACACGCCGTATCTCCAGAATGTGGCGAGGGATTATAAAAATATGATCGCAATTGACCGTCTGGAGGATATCGGCTGTGATATCGTTCTGGAGAACCACAGGGAGAACGCGTATCGCCTGCTGTCCTGGCTTTTGAAGAATAAGCCCTGCGATCAGGTGCTGATGCTGTTTGGCTGGATGGACAGCTTTAACACCCGCATGTGCCTTGCCGGTTCCGGTCAGGCATTTGAAGAGGTCGGAAAGCCAGAGGAAGAGATTCTGCGGGTCTATACAGCGAGAAAGATAGAAATGGTGGTGGAAGCGCTCCGGGAGCTGGCCTCAAAGGTCAGAGAGGGGGAGCGCCCGCTGATCGTGGCGTTTGGCTCTGATATTCTGGAATATGTGGTGATGGCAATCCACCAGTATTATCCGGAGTGGATCGGGCATGTGGATGTGGCGGGATTTGCCCAGGCGGGTACGGCTGACAAGCTGGGGATCGAATGTTCCCTGGTCATCAAAAATCCGGAAGCAGTCGGCATCACGGCGTCGGAGCTGCTGCACCGAAAAATATCGGAGGAATGCAGGGAAGCAAGCCCTAAGATTTATGACATTAAAGTGAATTATCAGTTTTGAGACAGAATCGATACGGCTGCCCAGGTTGTTTTAGCGCTCTGTCTGGCTTCTGTGGTCTGTGGCCGGATGGAGCGGATTTTTTAAAGTAATACTGAAAACGTTTTCAGATAATCGAAAAATATTATTCACTATAAAAACACATAAAATATCGATGAAATGTTTGTAAAAATAGTAAATAACAACAAAAATAGTAGTTGACAAGTACAAAATGTACTGTTACAATGTCCATAACAGGAAGAAAATAACTGAAAACATTTTCAGGAAAAGGAGAGGTATCATGAGAAAGAGATTACTGGCAATGACAATGGCGGGGATTATGGCAGTTTCCATGACGGCTTGCGGGGGAAGCCAGACAGCTAAGACGGAAGCGCCGACGACTGCGGCGCCGGCTTCGGCAGGAACACAGGCGGCAGGAGATTCCGGGGAAAGTGAGGCGGCAGGGGAAGTGACGGCGGCGTCATTTGTTCCTTCCAAGGATTTTAACATCCGGGTTCCGTTTGCGGCGGGCGGCACGATGGACACGGTGGCCAGAATCATCGGACAGGGTCTGCAAAAGACATATGGAAAATCTGTTGTGATCAATAACCTGACCGGAGCGAACGGTGCGATCGCAGCGGCAGACTTAGATGCGGCGAAGACGGATGCTACGGAGATTATGGCCGGCGGGATTGCAATGTTTACGCTTGCTCCGCTGTTTAATAAAGATGTGAATGTAAAGCTGGAAGACTATCAGTTTGTAAGTGGTCTGGTGACAGAAGACATCATGCTGTTTGTAGCGCCGTCCCTTTCAGGCGTGGAAGACTGGGACGGGCTTATGGAATATGCAAAGGATAACCGTATCGTTTATGGCTCTAATGCGCCGGGCGGAACTACTCATCTGCTTGCCACGATGCTGTTTGGCGAGGCGGGGATTGAAGCAGAGGCTGTTACTTCTGATGGTAGTGCGAAGGACCTTCTGGCTTTGGCCGGAGGCAATGTAGTGTGCGCGCTTGCCACCTCTTCTCTGGGAGCCCAGTATGTTGAGGAAGGAAGCCTGGTGCCGATCGTTGTTTTCTCGAACGAGCCTTACACGGGGTATGAGGGATTTACGGTGCCGACGGCAAAATCTCTGGGCTATGACATCGTATTCCAGACCTGCAATTTCCTGATGACAAAAAAAGATGTGAACCCGACAGATGTGGAAGCGATCCATCAGGCGATCCTGGATTACAGCGAGACAGATGAATTCAAAGAACTGGCGGCGAATGCAAGCTATGTTCCGGACCTCTCGGATGGCGAGACGATCAGAAAGACGATTGCAGATGCGGCGGCAATGTGCCAGGAAGCTTACGATAAATATTACGCGAAATAATAAAAAGGGGATGCTGCAAAGCTGCGGAGTATATTGCGGCATCCCCTTTTTGACTCAAAACTGGAGGAGAAAATATGAAAGTGAAATATCGTTCCAATCTGGTGGCCGGAATTGTGAGTATCCTGTTGGGCGGCGCCTGCTGGATGATCATCCCGAGCCAGATTGCTGAAGATTATGCGGTAACTTACGGCATTACCTCCAAGACCGTGCCTTATGCGGTTGCGGCTCTCTGGGTGATATGCGGGGTTGTACTGGTTGTGCAGAGTCTGATATTGAAGAAGGATGACGTCAAGGTCATCGATGTAAAAAAAGAGGGAAAGGCGCTTGGATACATGGCGGTAATCCTGGTATACGCGCTTTTGTTTAAAAAGAGTTTTCTTGTTTCGACAGCATTTTTGGGGGTTGCGACACTGGCTTTCACCGGAACGAAGAGGAAATCTTTTTATGGAATCATTCTGGTTGTTGTTTTAGTGCTGTATCTTCTGTTTTCAAAAGTGCTGCATATACAGATGCCATAGGCGTCAGATAGGAGGGATTATGGGACAGACAATATCATCTGCGCTGGTGCAGCTTCTCACGGTGCAGAATTTTATCTTTGTGAATATCGGTATCTTTATTGGTATTATTTTCGGCGCTATTCCGGGCATGAACGGAAATCTGGCGATAACGGTTCTTCTTCCGTTTACCTTTCAGATGGGGACGGTTCCTGCGCTTTTGATGCTGACGGCGATTTTTTTTGGCTCTAATTTCGGTGGTTCTATCAGTTCCATTCTGATCAACACGCCGGGGACCAATGCGGCGGCAGCCACCCTGATCGACGGATATCCGCTGTGCCAGAAGGGGCAGCCGAGACGGGCTCTTGACATGGCGCTGGTGGCGTCCACTTTTGGCGGTCTGGTCAGCGCGTTCTGTCTGCTGTTTTTTGCGCCACAGATCAGTAAAGTGGCGATCAAATTCGGCTCTCCGGAGTATTTTGCGCTGGCGCTGTTCGGCCTCTCGGTCATCGCCTCGGTGAGCGGCAAAAGCCTGGTAAAGGGGCTGATCAGCGGCGGTCTTGGAATTCTTTTGGCGACGGTCGGCATTGATTCGGTCAGCGGGCTTACCCGCTTTACGTTTGGCAATCTGCGTCTCTACAACGGAATCAAAATGCTGGCAGTACTGCTCGGCGTATATGCGATCGCGCAGATGATAGGGCGGATCAACAAGACGGAGACGGTTGTGGTGTCAGAGTTAAAAGAAGCTGACAAAAATGACCATATTACGAAGGAAGATATAAAAAAGACATTGCCTACGATGGCAAAATCATCGCTGATCGGTTCGTTTATCGGTGCAATTCCTGGTACGGGCGGCGCGATTGCATCTTTTATTGCTTATAATGAGGCGAAACGGTGTGCAAAACCGGGCGAAAAATTCGGGGAAGGTGAAGTGAAGGGAATCGCAGCCCCGGAATCAGCCAATAATGGGGCGACGGCGGCGACCCTGATCCCGCTGCTTACCCTTGGAATCCCTGGCGACGTGGTTGCCGCAACCCTGCTCGGCGCATTTACGATGCATGGGCTGGTAGTGGGACCGAAGCTGTTTTCGTCTTCGGGTCCGGTTGTATATGCTGTCCTGATCGGCTGTGTGGTCGCCCAGATCGTCATGTTTGTCCAGGGGAAATATCTGCTCGGCCTGTTTGTTAAGATCACGCATATTCCTCAGGACCTTCTGACGGCGATCCTGGTTGTGACCTGCTGCGCAGGAGCATATGCGATAGGCAGTTCGGAGATGGATGTATACGTCATGCTGATGTTTGGTGTGATTGCATATTTTATGCAGAAGGTGGATTTTCCGGCTGTGCCGATCGTGCTGGGCATGGTGCTGGGGCCTACGGCAGAGTCCAATCTGAGAAATGCGCTGGTTATGTCTGGCGGTTCCTGGTCGATTTTTGTGAAGAGGCCGATCTGTCTGGCGTTTATTATCCTTACTTTTGTGCTGATCGTGCTGCTGAAAAAAGGAGATGCACAACAGCGGAAGGCGACCAGCCAGTTTATGAAATCGGAACAGGAAGAATAAAGAATCAAAAAAAGAGGCGCGGGAATTGCGCCAGCTGGAGGAAAATATGAAAAAACTGTGGACAGATTTACATAGCAATATCCATCATAACCAGATGAAAGACCTGGAACAGTGGGTAGAACATGCAAAGGCGGTGCTGGATTTCTGGCCGATCGCCTACTATCCGTTTCGGATGATCAGAACGGAGAGCGGCGCAGGGCTGGAAGACTTGTGTCCGGCAGAGGAGATTGCAAAGGACTGGGAAATTCTGAGAGAAAAAGTGGATGAGGTAGACCGGGACGGGTATCCGATGTTTATGGGATACGAATGGCAGGGTTCTGGCCAGGATGGGGACCACAATGTGTTCTTTCTGGACAACTGCCAGGATATGAAGCATCCGATGCGATATCAGGAACTGAAGGAGGCGTACCAGGAGACGGAGGCGATCGCAATCCCTCACCATGTCGCATATCAGCTGAATAGCCGCGGGAAAAACTGGGAGACACATGACGAGGCGTTTTCTCCGTTTGCGGAAATTTATTCAAGCCACGGATGTAGCGAAAACGACACGGGCGCTATGGATATGGAACGCCATCTCCATATGGGGCCGAGAACCGGCGAAACCTGCTATGAGCGCGGGCTGGAAGCGGGAATCCATGTCGGCTGTATCGCATCGGGCGACAACCACAGCGTTCCGGCGGTGTATGATCACGGAAGCATGTGTGTGCTGGCTGAGGACAGCAGCAAGGAAGCCATCTGGGAAGGAATGAAGGCAAGGCGGGTTTATGGAGTGAGCCGCAGCCGGATGGACATTGACTTTACGATTGATGAAAGCCCGATGGGCTCTGTCGTTCCGGCCGGAGAGCATGTTCTGAGATTTTCGGTCAATGCAGCGGATGCCATCGACCGGGTTGAGATCTTGAAGGACAACCTTTTGGATGAGATGGTGGTGCATTCCGGGACCTGGGAAAGGGTCGGAATTGGAGAGGATGAGACGATCCGGGTAAAATTTGCCGCCGAGTTTGGGTGGGGTCCGAATCCGAATTTTTATAAAGATATGCTGGTGCGTGAGTGGGACGGTTCCCTGTCGGTTCCGGGACGTCTGGTTTCTGTTGAGAAAGCCTGGAACAGTTATGGGCAGAGGCTGTTCGATGTGACAGAACATGGATGCAAGTTCCATATGACTACCTATATGTCCACCACGACCGGACATTGGATGGGACCGAGTACGGTGGTGAAAGAAGGTTTTGTGTTTGAGGTTGAGGGAAAGCTGACAGATGAGATCTGTCTGAAAGTGGATGATTATGAATACCGCTTTACGCTGCAGCAGCTTATGGAGACTTCCCGCATCCTGCCGCAGTATAAAGAGAGCGTGGAGCTGGCCCGGCGGACGTTTGGGAATGTGGAGCATTACCGGGATGATTTTTACTGGCACAATGCATATAAGACCAGGCTTCGTCAGGCAGTGCCGGAGCGGGCTTATACGATGGAGTTTGAGAAGAAGGTCGTGATGGAAAAGGGAAGCCAGTACCGCCTGCGGGTGTGGCTGAAAAATGGTGATGTGGCCTGGGTGTCTCCGATCTTTGCGGATGTACATTAGTCCTGTCGGATGATGCCCTTTGGGAACGGAGAAAGATATGAATGTGCTATATTTAAATACCCATGATATCGGGCGGTATTTACAGACTTATGGATATCCGGTGGAGACGCCGAACCTGCTTTCTTTGTCCGGGGAAGGGGTGGCGTTTTGCAATCTGCATTGTGCCAGCCCGACCTGTTCTCCGAGCCGCGGCGTGCTGCTGACGGGCCAGTATGCCCACAGCAACGGGCTGACAGGTTTGTCTCACAGGGGATTTTGTATCGATGGAAACCATCACCTTGCCCGTTTTCTGAAGGATAACGGGTATGAGACGGTGCTGTCGGGCGTTCAGCACGAGGTGAAGCTTCATGAAGAGGAAACGATCGGATATGAACGCTGCCTGAATCCGCCTGAATATTACAGGAATGATATGCCGCAGTGCGACCTGTATACATGGCAGGATGAGATGGCGGCAGAGAATGCGGTGGAGTATCTGAAAAACCGGGACCGGGATGAGAAGCCCTTTTTCCTGGCGGTCGGATTTGGATGTACACACCGGGAATACCCGAGAGTGCCGGAAGATTATGAAGTGGACTATGTACAGGTGCCAAAAGGGATTCCGAACCTGCCCGAATGCAGGGAGGACATGGCGGGGATGCTGATTTCCGTGAAGACGGTGGACCGCCTGTGCGGCGATATCCTGGACGCGCTGAGGGAGTCGGGAGAATATGACAATACGTTGATCATCTTCACGACAGATCACGGACTCCCGTTTCCGATGATGAAGTGTACGCTCTACGATGATGGGACGGGTGTGGCGTTTTTGATTCGCTGCCCGGGAATACGGCAGGGCAGGGTGAGCGATGCCCTGCTTTCGCATGTGGATGTGTTTCCGACGGTCTGCGATCTGCTGGGGCTTGAAAAACCGGAATGGCTGCAGGGGATATCGTTCCTGCCTGTGCTTCGTGGAGCGTGCAAAGAAATCAGAGAGGAAGTTTTTGCGGAGATCAACTACCATGTGGCGTATGAACCGGTGCGTTGTGTCCGCACCCGCAGGTATAAGTATATTAGAAGGTGGGACAACGGTTTTCAAACGTACCCTCCTACCCATATGGATGACAGCTTGTCGAAAGAGGTGTTTCGGCGGTATGGCTATTTTGAGCGGGAAATGGAACGAGAAGAGCTGTATGATCTGATGCTGGACCCGCAGGAACGCAATAATCTGGCGGGGGAGGAAGCGTACCGTGCGGTGTTGGACGATATGAAACATCGTCTGGCGGTATGGCAGCGAACGACAGGCGATCCGCTGCTGACTGCGGGCCGTTTGGATCTGCCTGAAGGCGCGATCTGCTGTACGCCGGATTCCTATAGCACAAAGACGCAGGTGATATTGCCGGAATGCCGGAAATATGTCGGAGCTCTCCGCGGAATTTTGCAGAATAAGATTGAATAGGCAAGAAAAACGCTTCGCGAGGATCGCGCTGCGGCGGAAGTGAGTGGTATTCTTAAAGTTGTACTTGTCATGTCCGGCAAAAAAGCATATGATAAGCTTATTGTGACTGACAAAAAAATTGGGAGAATAAACCATGGAACAATATGAACAGCCGATCAAACTGAAAACAAATAAAATTCCGTATCTGATTCCGGGAGGCGGGCTGATCGAGCGTTTTCTCGGAGAGGCGGTGGAGCCGGGGCAGGAGTATGTATCACAGATGTGGATTGCCTCGGTGGTCCAGTGTGTGCTGGAGGGATCCCGCGACAGCCGCTCCTGTATCGTGAAGGCGGACGGCGGAGAACTGTGTCTTGCCGAGGAACTTTTGAGAAAACCGGAACAGTATCTGGGTGCGGAGTTTGGGCGGCGGTATGGTGCGACAACGGGCTTTTTGCTAAAACTGCTGAATTCTCGCGACCGTCTCCTGGTGCAGACCCATCCGGACAAAGAAAAGGCGCAGAAATATTTTCACTCCCCGTTTGGGAAGACGGAGAGCTGGTATGTGCTGGATACAGAGCCGGGGGAAGATGCGTGTATTTGGGCTGGTTTTCGTCCGGGAGTTACAAAAGAACGGTTTCGGGAGCTGATCGTGAAACAGGATACGGAGGGGATATTGGATTGCCTTCACCGTTTTTCTGTCAAACGGGGAGATATGATTTTTATTCCGGCAGGGCTTCCGCATGCTCCGGGCAAAGGAAGCCTGATTGCGGAGATCCAGGAGCCGACGGACATCACTCTGCGGGCAGAGCGTTTTCGCCCGGATGGTTCGGAACTTCCAGAGGAGTCGCTTCACTCCGGGATTGGATATGACGGGCTTTTGGACTGTTTTGATTTTGACTGTGCCGAGAAAGAGGCGGTGAGAAGACGGATATTTTTGCGGCCGGACTGCCGCCGGTATCCGTGGGGAGAAGAGGAACGGCTGATCGGCTATGACACGACTCCCTGTTTTGGCATGAACCGGATTTTGTGCAGGGGAACGGATGGGGAATGCAGACGGTTGAATCAAAGGTTCGTGGTTGTGCTGGTTGTGGGAGGGAGCGGCTGGATTGAGTATGGAGTGGAAGAACGGTTTCGGATTCCGGTCGGAAAGGGAGATGAACTTTTCCTGCCCTATGGATTGAAAACGTATCGATATGTCCCGTCGGGCAATCTGGAAATTCTGGAATGTTATCCGCCGAGGGATTAAAAAGCCGGATGGCTGCGGACTGGATCGGACATGTATTTTGGCCGGGCGGGGGAGCGCTGATTGCGTTTCCCTGCCCGGCCTTTGTTTTTTAGTTGATGAAAAATTTCTGAATTGCCATTGCGCCTGCGCCTACGGCTCCGTCCGTGATCTGATACGGAAGGATCTCGACGTTGTCTTCATAGGTGCTGTCGACGAAGATCAGCTGGCGTTTGATATAATCCATCAGTTCCGTACGGATATCCTGGTTTTGGAAAAATTGTCCGTGAAGGAATATTTTTCCCGGATTCATGACGATCGCTATGTTGGATACGGTAACGCCCAGGTATTTCAGCGCGTCGGTGATGAAGGCTGAGATGGCGGCGTCCCCCATAGAGTAAGCTGCGGTGATGGTATCGATGGAGATGTCCTCCGGGGTCGCGGCAAGCTCTTTCAATAAAGTGCGGGAGCTGTTTTCGTAGAGCATCCGTGCGTTTTTCAGCAGATGGTATTCGCTGGAGTATGTCTGCAGGCAGCCGTTTTTTCCGCATTCACAGCGGCGTCCGCCTTCGCAGACAATGGTATGTCCGATTTCGCCTGCTACATAGTTGTTGCCGAGAAAGAGTTCTCCTTCGATGATGTTTGCGCAGAACATGCCGAGTCCCACGTGGAAAAATGCAAAATTATCCGGGCTGTGGCGGGGGTCGAACAGGTACTTTCCGTATGCCATGCAGCGCGCGTTGTTTTCGTAGATCACCGGAAAAGGAAGCTCGGCCTCGATCGTCTTCGGGCTGAAGGAGGACCAGGTCTTGCGGTTGCTCACAAGGTTGCTGCAGCTGGAATCCATATGGCCGGGGACTGCGATGCCGATGCCGACGATCCGTTCCTGCGGAATGCCGGATTCCTCGATCAGCGCCCTGGTTCCGGTGACGATCCGCCCGGTGATGTCTGCTGCGAGGCGGTCGCAAAACGGAGTGACGGCCTGGTGCAGGATGGTTCCCCTTAAATCCGTGATGCAGATACAGAGCGCTTTTTGCGTGAACTCAATGCCGATGGCACATGCAAAGGACGGGGTAAGATCGATGAGGACCCGTTTTCTGCCTGATGTATTTTCTTCCGGGGAAACTTCGCCCACCTCTGCAACGATGCCCCGTGAGATCAGGGAAGTCACTGTGGCGGTCACCGTGGCGGGGGTGATGTCGGTTTCGTCGGCAATCTCCGTGCGCGCGATCGGCGCGTTGCGGTAGATGCATTCCAGAATCCGGCTGGTATTGTTGTTTTTTTTCTTTTTGGCTCTGTACATGGGAAATACCGTCCTGTTATAATGTTCTTTTTAAAGGCTCAGGCAGGCAAAATCCGGTATACTTCGAGGAAACCTCGGTGATCCGGTATACATCCAGAAATGGCTGGAACGATGTCTCCTGCCTGCTGATACAGTCCTGGAACTTCTCCCAGCAGTCCTGCGCCTCTTTATCTCTGCCTGCTGCCAGATGTTTGATGGCCTGTTCTAATAGTATGATATATTCACCGTGATAGTCAAGCAGTTTGTGGAATAATCCTTCTGCATTTTTGGGATGTTTTTCCATCGTGGCATGGACTTTTTGGAATTCTTCTGTCAGGCGGATCGCTTCTGTCATGTCCCGGGATACGTTTGCCGCGGTCCGATCTCCCTTGCCGTTGAAGTAATCGCAGCTGCACAGTGAGGAAAGCTCTGTCAGATAGCGGCGTACTTCCGTGTGAGAGCTGCCGTATGCGGCGCGGAAATATTCGTCTGCAAGGCATTCAAAGGAGGTGTCCGGATCCAGCAGCGTCCGTCCCATGACATAGTTGGGAAGGAAGTTCGGGCTGCCGCAGCGCAGTTCCTGGCAGCTGATATAGCCGTTCAGTCCAAGGCGGTGAAGCTGGTGGATATCCTCGTTGATGATCTTTGCGATATGGACGTAGCCAAAATCTCCGTAATGGGCGCGCCCGAGCGGATAGTCGTAGATGAAGCTGTCTCCGTCAAATGCTTTTTGCCAGGCGTTAAGGAAGGCGAGGTTTTCGTCCAGGCTGACCGGAAGCGTGATCTGGTTCCGGCAGTATTCGGGGATTGCGGGCAGGGAGCCCGGAATCTGGTAGGAGCTGTCAAACGTGCGGCTGATGGGAGCGAACATGAGGACAAAACGCTCCGGGTTCTCGAAAGCGGCGGTCTCTGGCGCCCACAATAATTCCTGATAGATCAGGAAAACGATTTTTGTCTGATAACCGCGCTCGCTCAGTTTTCGGTCGATCACATTCAGGATGTGGATATACTGGTCAGACGGCAGATGTCCTCTGCATGCATCGCATTCGCAGATGTTGTTGTATTCGTCGGCGAGCCAGACGTGCAGGTAATCGATATCTTTATGATTTTCGATGTACCGGAGCACGCAGCAGGAAAATGCTTCCACAACGTCAGGGTTTGAGTAACACAGGTTTGTGTTCATCGGGATTCCGTGGAACAGGGCCCGTTCTCCGTTTAGCTGTGCCAGCATCCTGCGCTGGTCGTCCCCTATGTCGTGCGAAGTTTCCTTCCAGTCCATGGATGGGATGCTGATGGCGTCCCCCGTCCATCCGTGGCCTGCCTGGTGGAGCAGAAGTCCTCGTTTTTTGATTTCGCCGGTTATGATCTGGGTCATATGTTCGGCGTCCTGCACGGTAAATTCTTCCGGGGTGTGCAGCGCGTTCAGCTCGTGGTGATACCATCTTGCCAAAAAGGTATAAGGAAGCTGGAACTGTAAAAAGAAGCTGTTGTAGCCGACTTTTGGCAGCCAGTCGATAAATGCGAGGACGTTTTCCAGGGAATTTGCGCCCTCCAGACAGATACCACGATGTTTTGTTCCGGCGGTGACAGAACATTTCCTATATAATAAGGAGGTGTCCTTTAATAGCGGCACACGCTCACATTCTTTTCCGGGGCCGAGAAAGCGGCAGCCCAGAAGATACAGGTAATGGTAGACGCCGAGCAGGACGCTGCGCCCGCAGACACCGCGGATAAAACCGCCTTCCGGAGTGACGTTGATATCAAAACTGTCTTTGTCGTGAGCGGCAGGAAGGATCTCCAATGAAATAGTCAAATCGGGAACTATTTGTTTGGAATTATAATTTATTAAAACCTCGGATTCGGGCAGCATGACCGAAAGGTAACGGGCGGCTTCGCTGGCGGCAAAGCAAATAGTTTCACCGGAATTGCCCTGGTAAGACAGGTTGATGTTCATAAGTGTTCTCCTTTTGGTTCTGAATGATATATTAATTATAAATTATAAAAATTATAACAAAAATCAAAGTGAAAAAGATATGGGCGAAATACACAAAAGATATAGGAAAGAACCGTGCATAATTGACAATTATTGTTGAGTTGCACAAAAACTATTGCATAATACAGGGAAAGATGGTATTCTGAATTCGAGTTCAATTGATTATAAAAAATAAGTAATGTTGATGAGGAGGTTCATGACTTATGGCAAAACCAAAAGGGACTGTGGCGGTGCCGGTGTCAGACAGGAAAAAGCGGCAGCAGATTCGGATCAACCTGTGGTGCTGGATTTTTATGCTGCCGACGATGCTTTTGTATATCCTGTTTCAGGGGTATCCGATTTTATCCAGTATCTTTTATTCCACACTGGACTGGTCGGGGATGACATCCAACGCACTGTTTGTCGGACTGGGGAATTTTAAAGAGCTTCTGCAGGACAAGTATTTTTTTAACGCAGTGCTCAACAGCTTCAAATATATGTTGATGGCGGTGCCGCTGCAGCTTGTTATTTCCCTGGCGCTTGCATACATATTTAACAGCATCATTAAAAAGGGAGCTTCCTTTTTCCGCACGGTATTTTTCCTGCCGGTTATCACGACGGCTTCCATCGTGGGTATCATCATGATGTTCATCTTTGGCGGGACCGGTTCGGTGAACCAGCTTCTCGGGATGTTCGGCGTCAGAGGATTGAACTGGCTGGGAAATGCAAAGACGGCTCTGCCCGTTGTGGTGCTGATCGGCGTTTGGAAAGAGACCGGTACTTTTATGATATACTGGCTCGCAGCGCTCCAGAGCGTCTCGCAGGATGTCTATGAGGCGGCGACGATCGACGGAGCCAACAAATGGCAGACATTCCGTCATGTGGTGTTCCCTCTGATCGTTCCGATGGGCGGGGTGATCGCAGTGCTCTGTATTATCAGCTCCCTGAAGGTGTTTGACCTGGTGCAGACGATGACAAACGGCGGTCCGTTTTACTCCACGGATGTGGCGGCTACCTTTGTTTACCGCACGGCTTACGCCAGCTCTACGGGAATGCCCCGGCTTGGTTATGCCAGCGCGGCGGCAATGACGTTTGGCCTGATCGTAGTTTTGATCGGTACGGTGGGGAATGCGGTGAAGACGGCATTCCAGAACAGGAAAGAGGTGTGATGAGATGGGAAAAAATACGGCAGTCAAGAGAATAGGCGTGGTTGCGCTGTATGCACTTCTGGCAGTTGTGGCTTTTTTGTGGGTCTACCCGTTCCTTTGGATGGTCTCTGCTTCTTTTAAGACTCAGAATGAGTTTTTTGCCAGCGGCCTGAACCTGATTCCGCAGTCGCTCAGCCTTGAGAATTTCATCCGTGCATGGAATAATGCGAGCTTCAGCATCTATTTTAAAAATTCCATCATTGTAACGGTGTGTACCGTGGCGATCGTGCTTTTAAGCACATCCCTGGCTGGCTATGTGCTGGGGCGGTATACCTTTGTCGGCAAAGGGCTCATCATGAAGGTGTTTATGGCGAGCATCACGATTCCGCTGGTGTTTACGATCATCCCCATTTATGAACTGTTAAAAAATATGGGGCTGTCCCAGAACCTGCTCGGTCTGATCCTGGCGGAGTCCGGCGGCGGGCATGTGATATTTTTAATGCTGTTTTCCAGCTTTTACTCCTCCATCCCAAAGGAGATGGAAGAGGCTGCGACCATAGACGGAGCCAATTTTGTCCAGACTTACGGGAGCGTTATGTTTCCGCTTGCGAAGCCGATCATGGTGACGGTTGTGATCATGCAGTTTATCTGGACCTGGAACTCGTTCTTACTTCCGCTCATTATTACGCTGAACAACAAGGCGATCCGTACCCTGGCGGTCGGACTCTATGCCCTGCGCGGCGAAAATATCGTGGATTGGACGGGGATTGCGGCAGGGGCAAGCATTGCGATTCTGCCGGTGATCTGTATTTTTATCGCACTTCAGAAATATTTTGTAGACGGTATTGCGGGTGCGGTTAAAAGTTAAATAAAAGGAAAACAAGAACAGGAGGAAGGTTTATTATGAAGAAAAGAAGCAGAGTGATAGCCGGGATGATGGCGGCCGTGATGGCGGCATCCCTGAGCGGCTGCGGCGTGAAGGTGAGCACGAGTGCGGAGCAGCTGGCAAGCGCAGAGCAGACGACGGCGGCAGAGACGGCAGGGACCGGAGCTGCTGTCTCGGGAGACGAGAAGATCACATTGAAGGTCATTGACTGGAGCGACAGCACAAAAGCGCGCCGTGATGTGTACAACCAGAAATTCATGGAGGAGAACCCGAACGTCACGGTGGAGTATACGGTGCTGACCGCGGACCAGTTCAAGGAGACGGTGATCTCCGCGATCAAGGCTGGAAATGCGCCTGATCTGTTCCCGGTTCCGTCCGGGATGAAACTCAGTGCGGCATTGAAGGAAGGCTGGTTCATGCCGATGAACGAGTATCTGCCTCAGGAGTTTCTTGATTCATTTGCAACAGGCGCTCTGAACGAGGGAATCACGACGATGGACGGCAAGATCTATGCCCTGCCGGAGTCGGCCAACATCATCAATACACTGATGTTCTACAACAAGAACGTGCTCACAGAGGCAGGCGTGGATGTGAACAACCTTCCAAAGACCTGGAGTGAGTTTACTGCAGTATGTAAGCAGATCACCGACGCGGGAAAAGGAAAATACTTTGGCATCATCGACAGCGGCGCACAGGTCAACCGCCTGGAACTGGCAGTTCGCTCCCTTGCGAGCCTGGACGGAGGGAAGTGCGGAGATATTTCCCAGATCCTCATGACCGACGGAAAGAATCCTTATGGAACAGAGGCGATGTCAAATGCGCTGGGCTTTTATGACCAGCTTGTAAAGGACGGCAGCTTCCATCCGAATTCCGTTACGATGAAAGCGCCGGAGGCGAGAGCGCTGTTTGCACAGAATCAGGCGGCGTTTATCGTACAGGGCGCATGGTGTATCGCTACCTGGAGACAGGATAACCCGGAACTTGATTTCGGCGTGATGGAAGTTCCGGTACCGGACGACGGGATCAAAGGAAAACTGCCTTATACGGGTGCACAGCCGTGGATGGGAATCTCTTCAGGGTGCAAATATCCGGATGTGGCTGCGAAATATCTGATGGGACTGTATTCCGAAGATTATCAGTCAGGTCTTGTGGAAGACGGCGGATTTGTATCGGTTATCGATGCGGTAAATGAGAAATATATGACAGATGAGGTTATGCTGGAGTATTACAAGCTGAACAACAGCCAGGCAGCGCTTGTGCCGGATCCGATCGTAGGAAATCCGGACACTGCGGAGGTATATGCGGAAGTTTCTGCAATCTCTCCAAGCCTTGGCGAGATCGTGCAGGGAATCCTGGCACAGAACATCGACTATCAGGCAGAGCTGGATGTACTTGCTGAGAAGACCCAGGCAGAGTGGGAGCGGGCAATAGAGGCAGCAAAACAGAAGGGCGTGGATGTGTCGGCAGATGATTTCGAGTTTGGAAACTGGAATCCGATGGAAAATTACACGGCAGAAATGTATCAATAAAACCTTAAAACGGGGACTGCGAAAAGCAGTCCCCGTTTTTGGACATTTATGCCGTATCTTCAGATTACAAGATCCGAATCCCCATATGATATTCCTTTTTCTCCCCGGCATTCATCGTCTGGATAAAGTGCCGGTTCTTCAGCTCGTCGTCCTCGTCGGACCGGACCGCTGACCCGTTCCACGGCTCTACGCAGAGAAATGGTCCTTTGGACGGCATGGCAGTCCAGAAAGCTACCGTCTCAAAATCCTGGTAATCTACTTCTACGCCTTTTCCGGTAGCAGGATTTTTGATAGCGACTTTCCGGGACCGGATCTCGTCAAAAAAGATGGCGTCATCTACGAACAGGTCATAGCTGAGCGGCAGAATCTTGCTGTGGTCCAGCATTGGTTTTCTGTGATTGACATCGAATTGCATATGCTCTGCGTTATAAACCATCGAAGCAGCCGTCTCTTCCTTCTCAAATTCCAGGACATAATCCTCAAACCGTTCCCCGTCACAGAGCGGGCAGATAAAGCCCGGGTGCGCCCCGATGTGATAGAAGATCGGCTTAAAATCCAAATTCTCCACCAGATAATCCATGGAAAGCCCGTCTGCCGTAAGCGTATAGGTCAGGGTCAGGCGAAATGCATAAGGATACATGCTTCGGGTCTCTCTGGAATCCCGGATGGTGAATACGGCGGCATCTGCGGCGGTCTGTTCCACAGCAAAGTCTGTCGTCTTGCAGAAGCCGTGTTTGGGAATCTCAAACCATTCTCCTTCGATCATCGTCTTTCCATTCCGGCAGTTGCCGACGGTCGGAAACAGGAGCGGAGAGCAGTTCTGCCAGTAGGCAGGATCCCTCTGCCAGATGTATTCCGTTCCTTTTGCGTCCTGAAGGGAGATGAGCTGTGCCCCCAGGGAATCCACCTTTGCGGTAAATGTGTCGTTTTTCAGTGTTACAATCATGATTGATCCCTCCTGATATATAGTATTTGCAGTTGCTTAAAAACCGTTGTCCGTGTGTCCTCACCTGCAGCGGGGCGGAGCGCAGCTGTCCCTGACTGCGATATAAAACGGGAGCTCCATCTTCACCGGAAGACGGTGCCCGCCTTCGATCCGGTCGATCAGGATCTTTGCCGTCATCTGCCCCATCTCCTCCACTGGGATGTGTACCGTTGTCAGCATGGGGTTCAGATACTGGGCGGTATCGATATCGTCAATGCTGATCAGGGATGCATCCCTGGGAACGGTCCGCCCGGCCTCCTGTAAAGCCCGCATGGCTCCGATGGCCGTGATGTCGTTGCAGCAGAAAAATGCGGTGGCGTCACAACCGGCGGCAAGCAGTTTCTTTACCCCCTGATAACCGCCTTCCGAGGATAATGTGACATTGGCCAGATAATCTTTTCTGAGCGGAATCCGGCGGGCTTCCAACGCCCTGCAATAACCGGCATATCGGTTTTCCTGCTGGATCTCTCCCACGTATGCGATTTTTTTATGCCCCATATCGATCAGGTAATTGACGGCTGCAACCGCTGCCTGGCTGCCGTCGCAGATGATCTGGTCATATTTGGCGTCCAGATTGTTCAGCCCGGTGTATGCCACATAATTAAAATACTGCTTGAGCATCTTTAAAAGCGGCTTGTCACATCTTCCGAGGATCACGACCCCGTCCACGTGGTTGTCCGTGATCAGGCGGAATGTCCCGGGATGGTTGATGTCGAAAGAGGAAAATGAATATTTGAGCACGTAATTGCGCTTAAATGCCTCCTGTTCAATGCTGCGTGAGAGGGACGAGAAAAACAGGTCCGTCACGGTATCTGAGGTCCGGGCAAACAGGCAGGCGATCGAACGGGAGGGAGCGATGCTTCCGTCTTCTCCCATCTTCAAGGTCCTTGCCGTGGAGTTGGGGGTATAGCCGGTGCGGCGGACGATCTCCCAGATCTTATCCTGCACCTCCTTGCTTGCGGCTCCGGGCGCATTTTTGTTGACAACTCTTGAAACGGTGGAGATCGATACGCCGGCTTCCCGGGCGATTTCTTTTAAGGTCATAGGCTTGTCACCTCCAAAACATGGTGGTTTGTTATCTGGTTTCTATTATAACTGATATCGTTCAAAAACAGTATACCATAAAACTCAAACGTTTGCGTAAAATTTGCACAAAATCGTCCTGATTTATGTTATTCTTATTATAGTGAGGAAACACTGTGGAACTTGATCAGTGAAAAAACAGGAAACGGGTTACAGGAGGGAATCATGATAGGAAATGTTCTGGTAGTACATGGCGGCGGGCCGACGGCGGTGATCAACGCGTCTCTGTATGGTGTGATTGAAGAGGCAAAGGCAAACGGGATTGACAAGGTGTATGCAGCGATGGGAGGAAGCGAGGGAATCCTGAAAGAAGATTTTCTGGATCTTTTGCAGTTTCCCGAAGAACGTCTGAAACTGCTGTTGGAAACGCCTGCAACGGCGATCGGCTCTTCCCGCTACGCACTGGAGCAGGAAGATTATGACGCCATGCCGGCAATCTTTGAAAAATACGGGATCAAATATGTCCTGCTAAACGGCGGGAACGGCACGATGGACACCTGCGGAAAGATTTACGAGGCATGCAGGGCATCCGGCGTTACGGTGGTAGGAATCCCAAAGACCATAGACAACGATATCGCCATCACCGACCACACTCCGGGCTTTGGCAGCGCGGCGCGCTATATAGCGGCGACTACCGCAGAGGTAGGGGTGGATGTCAAGTCCCTTCCAATCCATGTGTGCGTCATCGAGGCGATGGGAAGGAATGCAGGCTGGATCACTGCGGCTTCCGCTTTGGCGAGAAAGGATCCGCAGGATGCGCCGCATCTTATCTATCTGCCGGAGCGCGTGTTCGATGAGGAAGCATTTTTGGAGGATGTAAAACGTCTGTATGAAGAAAAAGGCGGCGTGGTGGTTGTGGCGAGTGAAGGATTGAAAAAAGCGGACGGAGAACCGATCGTTCCGCCGATCTTCAAGCAGGGACGCGCCACCTATTATGGAGATGTCAGCGCATACCTTGCCAATCTGGTCATCCAGAAGCTGGGGATCAAGGCAAGGAGCGAAAAACCGGGACTCTGCGGGCGGGCATCTATCGCATGGCAGTCTCCGACAGACAGAGACGAGGCCGTGCTGACAGGAAGAGAAGCGCTGAAGGCCGCAATAGACGGAGTTGGCGGCGTGATGATCGGGCTGATCAGGGATGAAACCGAAGATGGCAGCTACAAGGTCCATGTGGAGCGCATCCCGATCAAAGAGGTTATGATGTTTGAGCGGACCGTGCCGGAAGAATATATCAATGAGCGGGGCAACGACGTGACACAGGAGTTTGTGGACTGGTGCCGTCCGCTGATCGGACCGGAGCTGCGGGAATTCATCGATTTCCATGATGAGCGGAAAAAACTGTGACCGGTCGCGGCGGTGAGAAAACAGAACAGATCAATCAAAACAGAGAAGGAGAGGGCGGACAACATGAAACACATTTTTTTGAATCTAAAGCGGTTTGATATCCCGAAGGCAGACGGAGGGGTGAACGCAATTGCTCCGATGGGAGAATGGGGAAGTTATATTGTCTCCAATACCCAGGAGGCCTTAAAACAGTATGAGGCAGACGACGTGGAATTTGCCATGTATTTTCCGGAAGCCCATCTGATCCCGGCTGTGGGGGCGCTTTGCGAGAACAGTCCGGTACAGGTTGGCTGTCAGAGCGTGTTCCGGGAAGATACGGCAGTGGGAGGAAACTTCGGCGCATTCACGACCAACCGGACGGCCAATGCGGTGAAGGCGATCGGCTGCAGCACCACCATCATCGGACACTGCGAGGAAAGAAAAGACAAAGCAGGGATTCTTGCCGAGGCAGGCGTCACGGATACAGGGGCGATCAACCGCCTGTTAAGTAAAGAGATCCGTCAGGCGATCGCGGCAGGCCTGTCAGTCCTTTACTGCATCGGAGAGTCTTCCGAAGAGCAGCCGCGGTGGCAGGAAGTGCTGAAAGAGCAGCTGGAGATTGGTTTAGAAGGCGTTGACACCTCTAAAGTCACGATCGCCTATGAACCGGTCTGGGCGATCGGGCCTGGAAAAATCCCGCCGGATGCAGAATATATTACGAAAATTGGCTCCTATATTAAGGAGGTGACCGGAGGTCTGGATGTTGTTTACGGCGGCGGACTGAAGGTGGACAATGCCAGGATGCTGGCGTCAATCCCGGTGATTGACGGAGGTCTGATCGCACTGACCAGATTCCAGGGCGAGATTGGTTTTTACCCGGACGAATATCTTGAGATCATCAGGACGTATCTTGGGAAATAAGCATGAACGTAAATAAAAATGCAATGATAAGAAAAGGAGAGACGATATGAACGTAGCATTAGAGTATGGACATGGAACTGTAAACGTGACCCTGCCGGACAGCGCAGACATCTTTATCCCGGGCGAGACGGTGCCGGATCCGCCTTATATCCCGGAGGACCAGCTGGTAGAAAAGACCCTGGAATCCATCCGCAATCCAATGGGCATGGAGCCGCTGTCAGAACTGGCGCACAAGGGATCCAAAGTGACCATCATCTTCCCGGACCGTGTAAAAGGCGGGGAGCAGCCGACTTCTCACAGAAAGCTTTCCATCAAACTGATCCTTCAGGAGCTGTATGACGCAGGCGTGGAGAAAAAGGATATTCTTTTGATCTGCTCAAACGGTCTTCACAGAAAGAATACGGAAAAAGAGATCAGGGGCGTGCTTGGCGACGAGCTGTTCAACGAATTCTGGTATACGCATCAGATCATCAACCACGACAGCGAGGATTATGACCATCTGGTAGACCTTGGGACTACCGACCGCGGCGACCCTGTTCTGATGAATAAATATGTCTATGACAGTGACGTGGCAATCCTCATCGGCCATACCCAGGGCAACCCCTACGGCGGTTATTCCGGCGGCTACAAGCACTGCGCGACAGGAATCACGCACTGGCGCTCTATCGCTTCCCATCATGTGCCGGAGGTTATGCACCGCGCAGACTTTACTCCGGTCAGCGGAAAATCCCTGATGCGGACCAAGTTTGATGAGATTGGCCAGCACATGGAGAAGTGCATGGGCAAGAAATTCTTCTGCTGTGACGCCGTGCTGGATACCAAGTCCCGCCAGATTGAGATCAACAGCGGTTATGCTGCTGTAATGCAGCCACATTCCTGGATTACGGCAGACAAACGGACCTATGTTCCGTGGGCTGAGAAAAAATATGATGTCATGATTTTTGGTATGCCTCAGTTCTTCCACTATGGCGAAGGAATGGGAACCAACCCGATCATGCTGATGCAGGCGGTATCTGCCCAGGTCATCCGTCACAAGAGGATCATGAGCGACAACTGTGTCATCATCTTTACGTCAACCTGCAATGGATATTTCCACGACGAACTGTGGCCATATCTGCGGGAAATGTATGAGATGTTCCAGAAAGACCAGATGAACACGCTGCCGGATATGAACCGGTACGGAGAGTATTTTGCGACCAATGAAGAGTACATCCGCAAATACCGTTTCTGCAATGCGTTCCATCCGTTCCACGGCTTTTCCATGATCAGCTGCGGCCATATCGCGGAGATGAACACTTCTGCAATCTACCTGTGCGGAGCGCAGGAGCCGGGCTATGCGAGAGGCATGGGCTTAAAGACCAGGGCGACGGTAGAAGAGGCGCTGGAGGATGCAAAGAAGAAATTTGTCGGACCAAACCCGAACATCCTGGTGTTGCCTCAGACCTTTAAGATGAGCGCAGTCCATCTGATGATGAAGGATGAGACACCGGAAGGAAAGGGCAATGAAGACTGCGGTTGTGCGGGGCATCACCACAGATAGGAAACCGGCACAGACACGATGAAGTTGGAGGGAATAAAGATGGCTCATATATATTATGGATATGACAAGGAGCAGCTTTTGGCTGCCCCGAAGATGAAATTATGCTGCATGAAGGACAATGCGGCAGTATTTCAGCAGATGGCAGAGCAGATGGTGGATATGATTGAAGAAAACAACAGACAGGGCAAAAATACCGTACTGATCTGCCCGGTAGGTCCTGTTGGACAGTATCCGTATTTTGTGGACATGGTAAATGAAAAGAACCTCAGCCTGAAAGACGTCTGGTTCATCAATATGGATGAATATCTGGACGATGACAAAAAGTGGGTATCCAAAGACCATCCCTTAAGTTTCCGCGGATTTATGGACCGGACTGTGTATGAGAAGATCAAGCCGGAGCTTTTGATGCCGGAGAACCAGCGGGTATTTCCGGACCCGGAAAACGTGGGCTATATCCCTGAGCTGATCGAGAAGCTCGGGGGTGTGGATATCGCGTTTGGCGGAATCGGCATCAATGGGCATGTGGCATTCAACGAGGCGGACGGAAGCCTGAATAGCGAGGAATTTCTTGCACAGAAGACAAGGGTTCTGGAAATCAGCCCGGAGACCAGGGCGGCCAATGCCATCGGGGATTTCAACGGCGCGCTGGAAGATATGCCGCACTATTGTGTGACCATCGGCATCTATGAGATCGCACATGCCAGGAAGATCCGTCTGGGGTGTTTCCGCAACTGGCACAGGGCGGTTGTACGCAGAGCCGGTTACGGGGAGGCGACTTCTGAGTTCCCGGTTACACTTTTGCAGGACCACCCGGATATTACCCTGACATTTACCGATTATGTGGCTGCGCTTGCAGATTAAAGACGGGAAGCACACAGACGAATAGATTGAGGAGAGAGATAAATGAGTTTAATTCCATTAAGGCCTCTGATGGAGGCAAGCATGAAATACGGCTTCGGACAGGGCGGTTTTAACGTAAATGCCGTGGCACAGGCAAAAGCGGTTATCGAAGTGCATGAGATGTTCCGTTCCCCGGCAATCCTGCAGGGGGCAGACCTGGCGAACGGTTTTATGGGCGGCAGAAAAGACTTTATGAATGCGACCCTGGAAGACAAGAAGATCGGCGCAAAAAACATTGGAAACGCAGTGAAAAAATATGGCATGGACTCTGAGATTCCGATCGTCCTGCATCTGGACCACGGCAGGGATTTTGATTCCTGTGTGGCTGCGATTGACGGCGGCTACACGTCTGTCATGATTGACGGCTCTTCTCTGCCGTTTGCCGAGAATATCGAACTGACCAGGGAAGTTGTAAAATACGCCCATGCCAGAGGCGTCAGCGTAGAGGGCGAGCTGGGCGTGCTTGCCGGCGTGGAGGACCATGTATTCTCCGCATCCTCCACCTATACCAATCCGCTGGATGCAGTAGAATTTTTCAAGAAGACCGGTGTGGATGCGCTGGCAATCTCCTATGGCACGATGCACGGGGCTTCGAAAGGGAAGGATGTAAAGCTGCGGAAAGAGATCGCGGTTGCGATCCGTGAGTGCCTGAACCATCTTGGGATTTTTGGCGCTCTGGTTTCCCACGGCTCTTCTACCGTACCGAAATATATTGTAGATGAGATCAACGGTCTTGGCGGAAAGCTGTCCAATACTTATGGAATTTCCATCGAGGAGCTTCAGAGCGCAATCGGGGCAGGTATCAACAAGATCAACGTGGATACCGATATCCGGCTTGCCGTTACCAGAAATATGAAGGAATTCTTTGCCAAATATCCGGAAAAGCAAAACAGTGCGTCCGTCGGCGGCATCTATGAGCTGCTGGAGGCAAAGAAGGAAGCGTTTGACCCGAGAGTATTCCTGCCGCCGATCATGGATACCGTGATGTACGGCAATATCCCGGATGAGGACGTGGCTGCGATCGTGGACTGCGTGGAGCGGGGCGCGAAGGAAGTCGTCGGGACGCTGATCGTGAAATTTGGTTCCTATGGAAAGGCTCCGTTGGTGGAGTGCGTGACGCTGGATGAGATGGCGGAGCGGTATAAGGTGATTGATAAGGGACTGTAAGAAGACGGGGTCTGTATGGACCTCTCCGATGATGATTTATAACGGAAAGAGATATGAAAAGCTTGAATGTTTTTTATATCTCTTTTTTGTTTATTATTTGGGGATTTCGATTGTATTGCAATAGAAATTGTGAAATGTGAATGAAAATGCCCTGCTTTGATGCAGGACATTTTCAGTGTATTTTCTTTCAACCTGACGGTCTGAGCCGGCTTGAGGTTTCATTACATAACCCCTCCTGAAAGCTCCATAAGGCAATGTCTGCCGGCGCACTCCCTTATGTCAACAAAGTGTTATCCGATTTATGAAAAGATGGCAAATAGCCGGGACAACGCAAACGTTTGGGTTGAAAAGTGAAAAACGTGACGAATATATATAGACCTATCCCTTGAAATCTGCCATAATACCCATATAATTAATTGGTTTAAATAAGTAGATTGCGGGGCTTGCAGAATTTGAAGGGGCGTATGATGAAGATGTGTGGTGCGGGATCTGGGATTTCAGGTTTTAGCAAACAGGAAAGGAAGGGGTAAAAATGAGCGTTCAATTAAACTTAACCGGGATAAAAGGATATCTCAGTGAAGAAGCGTTAAAGAGACGCCGGCAGAAGGCAGGGGCGATCTGCAAGGAACTTCTGGAACGGGAGGACAAAGAGCAGGTGCTTGGCTGGAGAAGCCTGGAGACTTCAGCCGTTCAGCTTGAGCTGATCAAAGAGAAGGCAGAGGAAATCCGAAGGGATGCAGATATATTTGTGATTGTTGGAGTGGGTGGTTCAAATCAGGCGGCGCGCGCCATGATTGAAGCTTTAAAGGACCGGAAGGGACCAGAGATCGTCTATCTGGGAAATACCCTTTCTCCTTACTCGATCAGCCATACGTTAAAAGACATGGAAGGAAAGAGCGTATATATTGATGTGATCGCAAAGAATTTTGAAACGCTGGAACCGGGCAGCCATTTTCGAATCCTGCGTCAGTGGATGGCGGAGCGTTATACAAAAGAGGAGATGGCAAAACGGATCATTGTGACCGGGACGTTAGGTTCCCGCCTGGAGGAAATTGCCCGGGAGAACGGATACCTGTTTTTACAGTTCCCGGTACCGGTAGGAGGCAGATATTCTGCGTTTACCCCGGTGGGACTTTTTCCGGCAGCGGCAGCGGGTCTGGATGTGGATGCATTTTTAGAAGGCGTGCAGTCTGCCATGGATGACTGCCGGGAGAATCCGGCAGAGAATCCGGGAGCAGGGTATGGGGCAGCCAGGAATCTTCTGTATGACAAGGGATATGATATTGAAATGCTGGTATCGTTTGAACCTCAATATGCTTATTTTGCAAAATGGTGGGTGCAGCTTTTCGGGGAGAGCGAAGGTAAGGAGAAGAGAGGGATATTCCCGGCATCCGCCATCTATTCCGAAGATTTGCACTCTATGGGACAATACATGCAGGATGGCAGACGGAACCTGATGGAAACCTTTCTTTCGGTGGCGGATCCAAAAGCGGAAGTAGTGATCAAACCTGATCCCGGGTTTGGCGACCGGTTTGACTATCTGGACCATATGGATTTTGACCAGATTAATAAGGCAGCTGAGGCAGCAACCTGGAGCGCCCATGTGAATGGCGGGGTTCCCTGCATTGGTCTGAAGGTAGAAGAAATTTCGGAGAGGGCGTTTGGAGAGCTGTTCTATTACTTTATGATGGGCTGTGCCATATCCGGGACACTGATGGGGGTAAACCCCTTTGACCAGGAAGGCGTAGAAGAATATAAGCGCAGCATGTTTGCGGCGCTGGGGCGTGTGTGACGTAAACGGATTGGTTATCACTTGTGGAAGTGGTGTGGATGGAAATGCTGGGAGAGTCAATAGCCATGACTTTCAGCATCACCTCTGTTTTTAGAGGAGAAGGAGGAAAAATATTTTATGTCAAAGGCGGAAGCAGCAAAGAAATTGTATGAAGAATGCAAGGACATGGACATAGAAGAAATTATGGATTTAGTGTTAAGTGCAGAAACAGAAGAAGAGCAGGACTTTTTTTCTATGCTGAGTGATTTTATATTGCAAAGAAAGCAAAAGCATGTAATTGCCCAAAAGA
>JAPJQL010000071.1 GCA_030825115.1 Lachnospiraceae bacterium | reverse complement strand
TCATCTAAGCTGATATAACCGGTTCGTTTATTCACCATATCATCCTCCTCTCCTTTCTATAGATATTTATCAGTTGAAGAATCCCGCCTCTACATCGGATTGCTCCGGCGCTTCCGTGGTTTCCTGAACTGGCGCGGCCTGTGGCACTTCCTCACTTACAGGAATATCCACATCAATAACATCTGCTTCCGTCTCCACATAATCCTTCGTGCCATCTTCGTGAATGACTGCCATATCTGAATCAATAGCGGACTGCATATCAATGCTCATGATGCCCCACTTGCTGATCAGCTGCCTGAGCATGGTCTTGTATGCCATCCCGTCAAAATCCTTGGCCCAGAAAGTCCATTTCGTACCTTTCTGCAGGTCTTTTTTGTAACCCGGGCTGTACTTCTTTGCATGCTCTTCCATCTTCTCCCTGCTCCAGTACAGTGCTTTCTTGAAGCCGTTCGTATACTCAAACATGGCATAATATCCGATTGTCGCCGCTTCCTCCCTGGACAGCTCGTCCTGGATCAGGCTCACCTCAATCTCCTCGTTCAGGGGGTCGAACCGTATGAGCTCCCCCTCCTTGATTGCCAGGACGTTCAGCTTCTTATACTGTCCGCTTCGGATTGCAAGCTGGATATATCCCTTATATCCAAGCTGGAACTGCGCCTCCTTCACCCCCTTGTCCGTATTGTTATATGGGACAAGGTAATACTGCCCAAGCTGTGGGCTGGGTGACAGGTTAAGGGATTCCCCCAGGAGCGCCGCACTCAGGATGCTGGGGTTCGTGCATTCCTGCAATGCCGGATTAGCCTGCACTGCTGATACGATGCTGGAAATGAAACGTGATCCACCCTTTCCTCCGATAATGCTATTGATCTGATTTTTTACCGCATCCTGTGTAAGATATGCGGTAAGCCCCATTCTCTGCTGCCTCTTTGCAAGACTATTCTGTACTGCCATGTTATTTTTCTCCTTTCGGTACCTGTCCAAATCTGATACGGTTCTCTACCAAAAACAGCTTAAGCTTATCAAGCTGTTCCTTCGTTGCCTCAACACGGAAATCCAGCGTATATATCCGCGCGGCTTCCGCTGCTTGCTGTTTTAATGCCGGTGGGTTCTGCTCCACTAGTGATACCGCTTCCAGTGCCCTCCCCGCGTTCATCACGGCACTAGCCTGCGCCTTTGTGGCTGCGTCACGCTCCGCTTTCCTGCGTTCCTGCTCCTCAATGTACGCCTTTCGCTTCTGCTCCGCTGCTTCCAGCCGGTTCCGCTCTGCTAATGCATCACCGATGTCATATGTCCGAAGGAATACCTCCTTCATCTCCCCGGCGTATGGGCTATCCACTTCGTTCAGGATTGCAAGTCCCTCCGCAACCCGCTGGATCAGTCCCATGATTTCCTCTTTAATGGATTTCATAGTGGTGGACGCATTCGCATACTGTGTCTTAAAAACAGCTTCGAATGGGAGGTACTCCTCCAGGTCGTTTATGTTCGCGTCATAAAACTCCCGCACCTTTGCCCTTTTCTCTTCCCGCAGACGCTCCTCATATCCCTTGACCTGGTCATCTATATTATTGATTGCCTTCTCAATGATTCCGGTCAGTTCCTTGATCTGCTGGCCAAATAATTCATCCGGCTCCAGCAGCTTCTTGCGGATCCTTGTCCGTTCGCTTGCCAACGCATCCACAAACTTCCTCAGCTTTGCCCTGTCCGCCTTGGCATTTTTCATTACATCGTCCGTGTACACCGATGTTGCATATTCCTGCGATGCCACTTCAATTTCCTTTTTCAGTTCTTCGTAATTCCATTCTATCTTTTGTACAAATCCCACATCCTGTGGGTTATAGATTTTGAGTTCCATAAACTCCTCCTATATCGCAGGAAGGATCAGCGACGGCCTCCGCCC
This sequence comes from Lachnospiraceae bacterium, assembly GCA_030825115.1. Lineage (GTDB taxonomy): Bacteria > Bacillota > Clostridia > Lachnospirales > Lachnospiraceae > Brotaphodocola. Next base: position 4,218 of record JAPJQL010000071.1, on the reverse strand, counting down.
TTCAAGGACGCAGTCCCAGAGCTTTTTCTCTGCTCCGATCAAGTACCGGATATCCTCCTCAACGTCTTTCCTCTCAATAAAATAATGTCTGGTCGTAATCCGCAGCTCTCCGCCCCACTCACTCTTGAGCTGGGCTTTCAGGACTGCAAAGTCATAGCCGGTCACCGCAAAGTAATGCAGAACCTGGCAAAAATAGTTGTCTGGAATGCGGTCGTTCCACTTTTCCCGTTGCATGCTCTGCAAAATATTGGTAGTCTTAATCTCAAGTATCCCACGACGTCCTTCCTGATCAGTCAGTTCCCCATCCAGTGATGCATGCATCCATGGGTATTCCTGGTTCAGATACATGTTGTTTTCATCATACGAGACTTGGTATTGTGGATAATCCAATGCAAACAGTTCCCGAAGGCAATGCTCTGCTTTTGTCCCGTAGATCACATAGTCCTCACCCGATATGTCCCTTGGAATCCGCAGTCCCATCTTCTCTTCCCAAAGCTGCACATTGTCGCGGTATGGATTCATCCCCACGCAGGCGGATGCATCGGAGCCCCCGATATGGTTCTTCCTTGCCGCCAGCCATTCCTCACGGTTCCGGTAAATATACTTTTCAGCCGCCACGTCAGTTCCCCTCCTTCACCGTCACCAGCTCCACGCATTCGCACAGCCCGAACGCAGCTTCGATGCCAGAACCTGAGACGATGACCATCCGGTCAAACCAGTGCAGCCGCTCTACCTTCATGACCGCCGGGTTCTCATAGTCTTTGGACCGGAACCGGATGGTCTGTCCCTCCTGCAGCTGCTTCACTGGCCAGCTCCCGTGGCTGTAGACCTCCAGACCTACTGGCGGGATGTGGTCCGTGATTACCCTGCCTAAAATTCCATCCATCTTGACATTTCCTCCGTTTTCCCTCATAATGAGGGTGAAATTAATTTCTGTGTTACCTTGATCCCCCGGCTGTTCCCGCAGCTGGGGTTTCGTCTTTTCTGATTCCATACATCTTTTCCATCGTGTCCAGATGCCGGTCAATCGTATACTTACTTCCTGTCATCATAACGACCTCAAGCATTTTTTCAAGGGTATAGTCCTTGAACGGGTAGCTTCCATCACTGCCTGGTTTCGCCTGCCATACCTGCCGTATCCGCTCAAGACGCTCAAGCTGGTCGTCATTGACGTAGAGGCTAACTACCATTTCTTTTGTCATCCCTGCTCTCCTCCTTCCTCTTATAGTCCCTGCACGGGTACATCCGGCTCCGCTCCATGCACCGGCTGCTGTAACGGCATGTCCGGCATGTTTCTGCGCCCATCGCCTACACCGCCTTCGCAATATTGACTAACAGCCAGATCACCGCGCCCTGCGTGCACATCCCCAGCAGCCAGTAGACGAACACGATGCCCTCAAACCGGTCGCAGATGTCTGCCAGCGTCGGCTTATGCTCCGCAGGCTCCGGTTCCGGCTCCTGCCGTGTCTGGCTCTGCACCGGTATGTATTTCGGTTCGTACATTGTCGTTCACCCCCTTTCCAAGAAACCGGTCAAGTTTAGGGCGGAAAATTAAATAGGAATAGAATTGCTTCCCATTTATTTCGCCCGGTTTCACCACCTCGCCCAAGTCCCATTCACCGGCTTTCATTTTTATGCGGACGAGCTGCGGCGCGCATCCGATTTCTTTTGCTGCAGCGGTTACGCTTACCCGTGATTTCATATCTATTCACTCCCATTCTCTTAGAATTTAATACTGCTTCGCATTAAATATTTATACTTTTTAGTCATCTCAGCTCACCATCGTCATTCAAAATGTCCTTTTTCGTGACATTTGTTCTCAAAAAAAATATCCTGTACAGTAGTTCCATAATACTCCGATAAAGCAATTTTTATAGAATCACGAGGAATTCTTTGCTCTGTCTCATACATACCAAGAGTTGATGTAGCTATTCCAATGGCATTCGCCACCTCAGATTGACTCCTATTCCCTCTTAGTTCTACCAACCGCTTACCATAAGGTCCCAATTGTTCTCACCTCCTGCCGTTTTTCTGTCACGTTATGTGACCATCCCAAGTATAACATTATACATGCACTCTGTCAACCACATTATGTGACATTTTATATTTACTTTTATCACGTTATGTGATAAAATGAGTTTATAAGGAGGATTGACATGGGAAATTTTCAAAATATATTTAAGAGACTTCGCGCATCCAGCGGACTTACCCAGGCTGAGTTCGCTGAAAAAATCGGCATTTCTAGAAGTACTATTGGTATGTATGAAACTGGAGCGCGCGAACCTGATTTTGATACACTGGAAGCTATTGCAGATTTTTTTAACGTAGATACAGATTACCTGCTTGGCCGTACCGAAAAAACCGAATTATTACCCGAAACAATAGGCAATTATTACCTCAATGATGATGCCCGCGATCTGGCGCAGTTCATGTTTGAGAATCCAGAATACCGTGTCCTGTTCGATGCTAGCCGGAAGGTAAAGAAAGAAGATATCGAATTCGTAAAACAAATGATAGATAGAGTAAGGGGTGATGAGGATGACACCGGTTGTTAATTGCTGTCTCGCTGATCTTCCTTGCAGTATTCCAGCATTCGTTATCCCTATAGCAGATGGAAGCTTTACAATTATACTTAATGCAAGACACACACATGAACAACATTTAAAATCATATCATCATGAATTGGCACATATTGAAAATGGTGATTATGATAAAAAACATGTAGACTTAATCGAAATATATGCACACAAATTAAAATAGCCATTGGCTTTTTAATAAAATCAAACAAAGCGAGGAAAAGAGTATGGAACCCTACACAAAATATTGCAAACATTGTGGAGAAACTATTGATTCAGAATGTGTAGTATGCCCTAAATGCGGTAAACAAGTTGAGCAACTTACACGCATTAATGAATCTCCAATTATCATCAATAATTCGGCATCATCCAGTGCCAGCGCATCAGTTGTATCTCCGAATATTGTAGCAAGGAAACTACCATGGTATCTAACTTGGCTATGGATTTTTGTTCTTGGTCTCTTCACAGGAGGTCTCTATTGGATTATCGGATTTATATTAAGGGTAAATTGGAAATCCAAAAATTGATAGCATGTAAAACCGCTCTGACTATAGTATACGGTACAGTTCATATTCAAAAGGTATTGGTATTACTCAAAATAATTAATCAGCCAATGGCTTTTTAATAATAATTCAAACGGGAGGATTCACCTATGAAAAAGCTTTTTATTCTATCTTCATTATTAGTATTATCACTAACAGCCTGCGGATCTAGTTCATCCAGCGCACCGACTAAGCCATCAGCAGTAGAGCAAAAAGCAAATGGAGAAACTTCTGCTGAACAAGAAGCCTCAACAGGCACTACTATTGAGACAACGGCAGCAAGCTCTACAGAAATTACTGTCCCAAACAGTGAAATTTTTAATCAGGATGGTATTAAAATTTCTACCACTGGCTATGATGCTGATGGTTTCTGGGGGCCTACAGTTAAACTGTTGGTTGAAAACGACAGTGATAAAGATATTACCGTACAAGTTCGCAATGGTTCAGTGAATGGATATATGACTGACTTCCAAATGTCTTGTGATGTTGCCGCCGGAAAAAAGGCTAATGATGGAATGGGAATATCTTATTCTGACCTTAAAGCATCGGGTATCGATACCATCGCAAATATGGAATTTAGTTTTCATATTTTCGAATCTTCATCATGGGATACCATCCTTGATACAGACATAATTTCATTAACTACCTCTGCATCAGATTACGTTCAGAAGTATGATGATTCCGGAGATGTTATCTATGATGAAAATAGCATACGTATTATTTCAAAGCAGCTTGTCACTGATGAAGATGACATTTGGGGACCAAGATACTACATCTACATTGAAAACAACTCCGACAAAGGAATCACAGTTCAGGTTCGGGATACATCAGTCAATGGATTTATGATTGACCCTTCCCTTTCTGCCGAGATTGCACCCGGAAAGAAGAAAGTAGATGATATTATGTTTATGTCCAGTCAATTAGAGGAGAATAATATCAAAGAAATAACTGAAATAGAGACATCGTTTCATATTTTTGATTCAGATGGATGGGGTACCATTGCCGACACAGAACCAGTTACGATAACGTTTAATTAGCTTTGTACGCAAAAACCGCCCGGTGCTGGTAACACCAAAGCGGCTTTTACATAGATTTTCTCT
>JAPJQL010000026.1 GCA_030825115.1 Lachnospiraceae bacterium | reverse complement strand
TGATTTTAGTCTACACCATGGGGGCTTTTTTACAAGTTGGCCTCTGAACAGTAACGGGAAGAGGGAAATAAAATATGATATGTCTTCTGCGCTATTGGCAAACGGAGAGGAAAGAAGTATAATAGACGGGCAGTGGATAAAATAAATAAGACAGGAGACAGATCTGTATGGAAACCAGAATAGAGGAGACGATCAAACGTCATGACAAAGGTTATAACTGCGCCCAGTCGGTAGCATGCACCTACTGCGACCTGGTAGGAGTAGAAGAAGAGACGATGTTTAAAATGACGGAGGCGCTGGGGCTTGGCATGGGCTGTATGGAGGGAACATGCGGCGCGGTGACAGGAGCCTGTATCCTTGCCGGCATGAAACAGAGTACCGGACATTTGGATAAGCCGGACAGCAAGGCATTGTCTTGTCAGCTGTCTAAGGAGATCGTAAAGCAGTTTGAAGAGAAGAACCAGTCAATCGTGTGCCGGACGCTGAAAGGCGTGGACACAGGTAAGGTGCTGCTTCCCTGTTCCGAGTGTATCCGGGACGCGGCCAGGCTTGCGGAAGAGGTCCTGTTTGAGTCGAAGGGAGAATCGCTTAAATAAACAGCAGGAGGTGTTTCTATGCAGGAGCAGATGAATCTGGAGGAGTTGATCAGGCTTGCCGGGGAGCGCCAGTTCCGCCGCCTGAAGGAGCAGCTGGTTGAGATGAATGAGCAGGATATTGCGGAGTTCATCGATGGGCTGGACGCCGAGAAAAAGGTCGTGGTGTTCCGTATGCTTCCGAAGGAGCTGAGCAGCGAGGTATTTGCCTGTCTTGAGCCGGAAGACCAGCGCCATATCATCAACAGCATCGGGGATGTGGAGTTAAAATACATCATTGAGGATCTTTACGTGGATGATGCGGTGGATATGATGGAGGAACTTCCTGCCAATGTGGTCAAGCGAGTGCTGAAGATCGCGACGCCGGAGACAAGAAACCTGATCAACCAGTTTTTGAATTATCCGGAGAACAGCGCGGGCAGCATCATGACTGCGGAATATGTGGGGCTGAAGCAGCAGATGACGGTGGAAGAGGCATTTGCCTATATCCGGAAACATGGGGTGGACAAGGAGACGATATACACCTGCTATGTGATGGATGCGAAACGGACGCTTGAGGGCGTCGTGACGGTCAAGGATCTTTTGATGAACCCTTATGAGACCGTGCTGCGTGATATTATGGATACCCATGTGATCAAAGCGGTGACGACGGACGACCAGGAAGAGGTATTGGAACAGTTTACAAAATATGACCTTCTCAGCCTTCCGGTCGTAGACCAGGAAAACCGGCTGGTGGGGATCGTGACGGTCGATGATATCGTGGACGTCATGGAACAGGAGGCTACGGAGGATTTCGAGAAGATGGCGGCAATGGCGCCAAGTGAGAAGCCATATCTGAAAACCAGCGTAATGCAGCTTGCAAAAAACAGGATCGTATGGCTTTTGGTGCTTATGGTCAGCAGTATGGTCACGGGAGGAATCCTTGCAAAATATGAAAATGCCTTTGCGCTGATTCCTCTGCTTGTCACCTTTATCCCGATGCTCACCGATACCGGGGGAAATGCGGGAAGTCAGAGCAGCACCTTGATCATCCGTGGTATGGCAGTCGGGGAGATTGAGCCGTCCGATATCTTCCGGGTGGTGTGGAAAGAGCTGCGGGTCGGTCTGGTGGTTGGGGCGATCCTTGGGCTTGTCAACTATATCCGGCTGGTGATCATGTACCCGGGCAGCGAGATGATATGTCTTACGGTCGTGCTCAGCTTGTTTGCAACCGTACTGCTGGCGAAGACGATCGGCTGTGTGCTTCCGATCGTGGCAAAAGTGCTGAAGCTGGACCCGGCGATCATGGCGGCTCCGCTTATCACGACGATTGTGGATGCGTTCAGCCTGGTGATCTATTTCCAGCTGGCGAGCCATCTGCTGAATCTGGTGTGAAGGGAAAGATACTGGACAGATCCGGGCAATCGTGCTAAACTATCTACGTAACAAAAAACATGATAATAACAACAGGGAGCTCGTGTGCGGGCTGAGAGGAAGTCATCAACTTCGACCTATATAACCTGATTTGGGTAATGCCAACGTAGGGATCATATGCAAGATAAGGTGCAGGCTTTTATAAATGGCGGCATCCTGTGTGAGTAGAGATTCTTACATGGGAGCCGTCTTTTTTGTTTTGTTGTAAAAAAGCACTCTCATGTAATCCGGCGTTTCCAAGAGCAGGCGGATCATGGAAAAAAGAGAGGAGTACAGGATGAGAGAGTACACGACACAGATGGATGCGGCGAGAAAAGGAATCCTCACAGAGGAGATGGCAGCCGCGGCAAAAAAGGAGCAGATGGACCCGCAGGAGATGATGGGGCTGATCGCGGAGGGAAAGGTCATCATCCCCTGCAACCGGCTGCATACCAGCATTGAGCCAAATGCCATCGGTTCCATGCTGAAAACCAAGATCAATGTCAATCTGGGCACGTCCAGGGACTGGAAGGACATGGATATGGAGATGGAAAAGGTTCAGGATGCGGTCAGGATGGGGGCAGAATCCATCATGGACCTGAGTTCTTTCGGCGATACCAGAAAGTTCCGCAGGAAGCTGACGGCGGAGTGCCCGGCGATGATCGGGACGGTTCCGATCTATGATGCGGTGGTATATTATCACAAGCCTCTGAAGGAGATCACTTCGGAAGAATGGATCCGGATCGTGGAGATGCATGCGCAGGACGGTGTGGATTTTATGACCATTCATGTGGGAATCAATAAAAATACGGCGCAGCGGTTTAAGGAAAATAAACGGCTGACAAATATCGTGTCCCGCGGCGGCTCCATCATCTTTGCCTGGATGGAGATGACGGGGGAGGAAAATCCGTTTTATGAGCATTATGACCGGATTCTGGATATCTGCCGGGAGTATGACGTGACGATGAGCCTTGGGGATGCGTGCCGTCCGGGCTGCATCGAGGATGCGTCGGATATCTCCCAGATAGAAGAACTGATCACGCTCGGGGAGCTGACAAGGCGGGCATGGGAAAAGGATGTGCAGGTCATGATCGAAGGACCGGGGCATATGCCTCTCGACCAGATCGCTGCCAATATGAAGATACAGCAGACCATCTGCAAGGGGGCGCCGTTCTATGTGCTGGGACCGCTGGTGACAGACGTGGCGCCGGGGTATGACCACATCACGGCGGCGATCGGCGGCGCGGTGGCCGCTGCGAGCGGCGCTTCCTTTTTATGTTATGTGACCCCGGCGGAGCATCTCAGGCTGCCGGATGTAAATGATGTGAAAGAAGGAATCATCGCGGCAAAGATAGCGGCTCACGCGGCGGATATCGCCAAAGGCGTGAAAGGCGTAAAGGACTGGGATAAAGCGATGAGTACGGCCAGGAAGAACCTGGACTGGGACGGAATGTTTGAACTGGCGATTGATTCGGAAAAGCCGCGGGCCTACCGGGAGGCGGCAAAGCCGGAGAAGGAAGACACCTGCTCCATGTGCGGGAATTTCTGCGCGGTGAAAAACATGAACCGGATTCTGGAAGGTGAGATCGTCAGCATTTATGATGAATGATGGGGCAGACAAAGAACACAGAATCATCTGAATGAAAACTTGAGGAGGAAACATTGATGAAGTTAAATACGAAAAAGATTGTAGTAAGTGGGATGCTGGTGGCAGTGGCGGTATCATTATCCAGCTTTTCGATTCCGATCGGGGCATCCAAATGCTTTCCGATCCAGCATTTGTGCAACGTGATCGCAGGCGTGTTTTTAGGTCCGGTGTATGGGGTGGCGATGGCATTTTGCACGTCCCTGATCCGCAATCTGATGGGGACCGGAAGCCTGCTGGCATTTCCGGGAAGCATGGTAGGCGCGCTGCTGTGCGGGATTCTTTACCAGTACACAGGAAAGCTGACGGCTGCCTATGCAGGGGAGGTCTTCGGGACAGGCATCCTTGGCGGCATTTTGTGTTATCCGGTGGCAACGATGCTGATGGGGAAAGAGGCGGCTCTGTTTGCATACGTTCTGCCGTTTCTGATGAGTACGGCATGTGGAACGGCGATCGCAGTCGTTCTGATCGGAGCGCTCTATAAATCGGGGGCATTTACCTACCTGAGCCATATGCTGGAGGGGGAGGATGTCAGAGGATGATTCGCCATGAGATACTGCCAAAACGGGATCTGATTCAGGAGGTACGCAGACAGCGCCCGCTGGTCCACTGCATTACCAACTATGTGACTGCCGGTGATGTGGCAAACATGATTCTTGCTGTCGGAGCGTCTCCGGTGATGGCAGACGAATTGCGGGAGGTGGAGGATATCACCCGCTTAAGCCGGGCGCTGGTGCTGAATATCGGGACACTCCGGGAGCCGGTCGTGGAATCCATGCTGGTTGCAGGGAAGCTGGCGGCGCAGCTGGGGCATCCGGTAATCTTTGACCCGGTAGGCGCAGGGGCGTCTGCATTCCGGACGGAGACGGCGCTTCGCATTCTTAAGGAGGTACCCTTAACGGTCATCAGGGGAAATGCATCGGAAATCAGGACGCTTGCCGGATACCTGGCGGAGCACGGCCAGCACGTGGGCGAGAGAAAACCGCCGCACATCCAGATTTATTCTTGTGGTGTCGATGCGGATGAACGGGAAAAGGTGACGGAAGATAACAGGGAGAGCACCTTTGCAACACTCCGTTTTCTAAGCCGGGAGACAAAGGCCGTCATTGTGATGACGGGAGAGACGGATCTGATCGCCAAGAACGAACAGGTCTGTGCGGTGAAAAACGGTCATTCCATGATGGCGAGGATTACGGGCACAGGTTGTATGCTTGACGGAATCCTTGCCGCCCTGATGGCTGTTTCTTCCAGTGAGGAACGTTTTGGGGCGGCGGTCTATGCAGCTGCAGCGCATGGAATCTGTGGGGAAGCTGCATACGCGCGCGTGGCGGCAGAACATGGGGGGACCGGAAGTTTTCGGGCATATTTTATGGATGCTTTCAGCAAACTTGATGACGGGCAGGTACAAAAAGAGGTGCGATATGAAGTTTGATCTGTTATTGTATGCGGTCACGGATCGCGCATGGACGGGAAAAAAATCTCTGGAGCAGCAGATTGAGGAAGCGGTAAAAGCGGGGGTGACCCTGGTGCAGCTCCGGGAAAAAGAGATGACAGAGGCGGAGTTTACCGAAGAGGCGAGACGGGTCAAAGCGCTGATTTCCCGGTACGGAGTTCCCCTGATTATCAATGACAATGTAACGGTGGCGCTTGCAAGCGGAGCAGACGGCGTTCATGTGGGGCAGGGAGACCAGGACGCCGCCGAGGTTCGCAGGCTTCTGGGGAAGGATAAGATCCTGGGCGTGACGGCAAAGACCGTGGAGCAGGCGCTTCGGGCGCAGGCGCAGGGGGCGGATTATCTTGGTTCCGGCGCGGTATTTGGTTCGTCTACGAAAAAGGATGCCCGTCCGATGACGATGGAGAGGCTTAGGGAGATTACGTCTGCTGTTTCGATTCCGGTCGTTGCAATCGGTGGAATCAACCAGGGGAATATCATGCAGCTTGCGGGAAGCGGAGTGGCAGGAGCAGCCGTGGTTTCGGGAATATTTGGGGCAGAAGATATCGGGGCAGCGGTACAAAGCCTGAAAAAATCTGCATACATGATTACGAAGATGGAGTAAAAGCAGTATGAATGAGAGGAAAAAAGTCTTAAGCATAGCAGGCTCGGACTGCAGCGGGGGCGCGGGGATTCAGGCAGATCTAAAGACCATGACGTCACTTGGCGTTTACGGCATGAGTGTCATCACGGCCCTGACAGCACAGAATACCACGGGCGTTTATGGGATTATGGATGTGGAGCCGGAATTCGTGGCAAACCAGATGGACTGTATTTTTAAGGACATCGTGCCGGACGCAGTGAAGATTGGCATGGTGTCGCAAAAGGATATTATCTGTACGATCGCAGATAAACTAAAGGAGTATGGGGCAGAGAACATCGTGCTGGACCCTGTGATGGTTTCCACCAGCGGGAGCCGTCTTCTCGCTGCGGATGCAATCGAGGTGCTGGCAGAGCGGCTGTTTCCGATGGCGGCAGTCATGACGCCCAATATCCCGGAAGCGGAGCTGTTGGCCGGAATGAAAATAAGTTCTGAAAGGGACATGGAGCGGGCAGCAGAGCTGATTGGAAAACGTTATGGTGGCGCTGTCCTGGTCAAGGGCGGGCACCAGGTGGAAACGGCCAATGATATTTTGTACCGGAATGGGGCAGTGGTCTGGTTTTACGGAAAAAGAATTGAAAATCCCAACACGCACGGGACCGGCTGTACCTTATCAAGCGCCATCGCCTGCGGTCTGGCCAGTGGCAGGACGATGGAGGAAAGCGTACGGGATGCCAAGGCGTATTTGTCCGATGCGCTGTCTTCCGGGCTTGATCTGGGACGGGGGAGCGGACCGCTCGACCATTGCTTTTCCATAAAAAGTAAAGTATAATCGAACTATTATATCAGGAACTGGGAAGGGAAACGGAACAGATTCCGGGAAATGGAGGTTCGGTATGAGTGAGATTATAAAAGTGGACGCAATGGGAGATACTTGCCCAATCCCGGTAGTGAAGGCGAAAAAGGAGCTTGATCATGTCACGGAGGGCACTGTTGTGGAGGTGCATGTGGACAATGAGATAGCGGTACAGAACCTGATAAAACTGGCGAAAAGCCAGAATTGTGCATGCAAGTCCGGGAAAGCCGGAGAAAAACATTTTGTGGTTCGTATGTGGTTTGGTGAAGGGCGGGAAGCTGCCGCCGGAGAGCAGGAACCGGCAGCAGTCTGCCACCCGGAGGCCAGAACCCGCCAGATTGTTGTGATCGCCTCGGGAACCATGGGCGGGGGAAACGACAGTCTGGGAACCGTATTGATGAAGGGGTTTCTCTATGCGCTGAGCCAGATGGATGCCCTGCCGGAGAAGATCCTTTTTTATAATGGCGGCGTCAAATGGACTACGGAGGAGTCGGAGGTACTTGACGACTTAAAGTCTATGGAGGCGCAGGGGGTGGAGATTCTGTCATGCGGCACCTGCCTTGATTATTACCGGTGTGCGGATAAGCTTATGGTCGGGCAGGTCACCAATATGTACCACATCGTGGAAGCGATGATGCAGGCAGACAAGATCATCCGCCCATAGAAATTTTCAGTTGTATTCCGGTTCTGGATATGTTATACTCTGCTTACTTGGAGAGCGAAAAATCTACAGGAAAGGAGGGGAAAAATATAGACACGGAATTAAGGGATATTTTGATGAATATGCAAAATTCGATTCTTGGTCTGGGAATTAAGCTGGACCGGATCGATGAGCGCTTAGAACGGTTAGAAGGACGAATGGATCGTCTGGAAGAGCGAATGGACCGGTTGGAAGAACGAATGGACCGTCTGGAAGAGCGAATGGACCGGTTGGAAGAACGAATGGACCGTCTGGAAGAGCGAATGGACCAATTGGAAGAACGAATGGACCAATTGGAAGGACGAATGGACCAGTTGGAAGGGCGAATAGACCAGTTGGAAGGACGAATGGATCAGCTGGAAGGGCATATAGACCAGTTGGATGAGCAAATGGGTTGTATGAGAGAGCAGATAAACCATCTGGACGAACGGATCACCAGTCTGGAGTTAGTCGTAAAAGAGACGAGGATTGTCCTGGAGCAGGAAACGAACCGTAAGATCACTGCTCTATATGACGGGCGGGAAGATGAACTTCGGTATCGGGAATTAATTATCATACATGATAAAGAAATCAGAAGGATAAAACCGAGGCTTAATAACATGGAAGTTTCCTACAGAAATCATTTGGCGAAATACCATACGTCATAGCCGTCCGTGTGAGTTTGCAGTTTCTATTGCATCCGCCCCTCTGAGCCGTTGTAATGACAGAATTAAAATACAGAAGGAGGGAGTGTATGCTTGAAACAAAACGGCTGATCCTGCGCCCCTGGAGCGCGGAAGACGCAGAAAGCCTGTACAAGTACGCGAAGAATCCTGAAGTGGGTCCCGCCGCAGGCTGGCCGCCCCATACCAGTGTGGAGGAGAGCCAAAAAATCATTGAGAGTGTACTGTCTGATGAGGGGGCCTTTGCGGTTGTGCTGAAAGAAACAATGGAACCGGCAGGAAGCGCCGGTTTAAAATTCGGAAATAAGAGCAGCCTTGCGATTGACGTGGATGAAGCTGAAATTGGTTATTGGATTGCACAGGACTATTGGGGCAGGGGACTGATTCCGGAGGCGCTGGAAGAACTTTTGCGCTATGGTTTTGAAGATTTGGGGCTGAAAAGAATCTGGTGCGGCTATTTCGAGGGAAACCAAAAATCAGCCAGAGTTCAGGAAAAATGCGGATTCCGGTATCATCACACAGAAAAGGACAAACCCTGGCCGCTGATCCATGCGGTGATAACCGAACATTTTTCCTGTATTTCGGAAGAGGAGTGGAGAAAAAGAGCGAAGCCGTTATAATAAGCCGTCATAACGTGTTTTTTCTTACTTGACAAACCTTCCCCCACCGTATATAATGTGGCATATCGGAACAATTATATTAAGAGAATCAGCGTTGAGAAGAACAAGTAGCAGCACGTAACGCCACACAGAAAGCAGCCGGAAGATGAGAGGCGCGTGGAAAGCGGACTGTGAATACATCTTTGAGCTTCACACCGAACAGGACCGGAGAGATAGAACCGGGAACCAAGTAGGCTGTGACGGAGCCCTGCACCCGTTATCGTGCTAGAACATCCTGCCTGTGCGGCATGGTGCTCGATAAGGTAGGCAGCGTAAGCTGTTTATAAACTTAAGGTGGTAACACGAGCGATACCTCGTCCTTTTGAATCAAAGGGGCGGGGTTTTTTTGATTCATAAAAATTCGTCCGATGAATCAAATGAATGATCCCAATGGATGCAAGACGAAAGGAGAAAGAAAAGATGACCTGTTACGAAGAACTGGTTGCCCGCGGCCTGATTGCCCAGGTGACAAACGAAGAAGAGATTAAGAAGATGATTGACGCAGGGGAGGCGACATTTTATATTGGTTTTGACCCGACTGCGGACAGCCTGCATGTAGGGCATTTTATGGCTCTGTGCCTGATGAAACGCCTGCAGATGGCGGGAAACAAGCCGATTGCCCTGCTGGGAGGCGGGACCGGCATGATCGGCGACCCGTCAGGACGGTCTGATATGCGTCAGATGATGACGGTGGAGACGATTCAGCACAACTGCGACTGCTTTAAGGAGCAGATGAGCAAGTTTATCGATTTTTCAGAAGGTAAGGCGCTGATGGTCAACAATGCAGAGTGGCTGCTTGATTTGAACTATGTGGAGCTTCTGCGCGAAGTTGGCTCCTGCTTTTCTGTCAACAACATGCTGCGTGCAGAATGTTACAAGCAGAGAATGGAAAAAGGTCTGAGCTTTTTAGAGTTCAATTATATGATCATGCAGAGCTACGACTTTTACGCATTATACCAGAGATACGGCTGCAATATGCAGTTTGGCGGTGATGACCAGTGGAGCAATATGCTGGGCGGCACGGAGCTGATCCGCAGGAAACTGGGCAAGGATGCCCATGCCATGACGATCACTCTTCTGCTCAATTCCGAAGGGAAAAAGATGGGCAAGACCCAGTCCGGCGCAGTGTGGTTAGACCCGAACAAGACCAGCCCGTTTGAGTTCTACCAGTACTGGAGAAACATCGCGGATGCAGACGTATTGAAATGCCTGCGGATGCTGACATTCCTTCCGATTGAGCAGATTAACGAGATGGATCAGTGGGAAGGCAGCCAGTTAAATACCGCGAAAGAAATTCTGGCTTATGAGCTGACCAAGCTGGTACACAACGAAGAAGAGGCTGAAAAAGCGAAAGAGGCTTCCCGCGCCCTGTTCTCCGGTGCAGGTAACTCTGAGAATATGCCGGCTCATGAACTGACAGAAGAGGACTTTACCGATGGAGCGATTGATATCCTTGCAATCCTTCAGAAGTCCGGTCTGGCCCCATCCCGCTCCGAGGCAAGAAGAAATGTGGAGCAGGGCGGCGTGTCTGTGGACGGTGTGCAGGTGAAAGATATCAAAGCAGTCTTCACAAAGGAACAGCTTGCCGGTGACGGCGTGGTTGTAAAGCGCGGAAAGAAGAATTTTATGAAGGTTCTGGTAAAATAAACAGTCCCTTTTTCGTAAGAGATTCTTATGGTAAATTCAATGTTATTTCCGAAAAAGTCTGCTATACTGTAACCAGTAAGATAAAGGAGATAAAACCATGAGAAAGAATATGAAACAGCTTATTGCAGCAGGATGCTGCGTGGCACTGCTGGCAGCCGGAGGCGTATTGTCCGCATCGGGCGCAGTCATTACGGCAGGAGAGTCACAGCAGGCATTGTCTCAGGAGGAACAGAATGTGGCACCGGAATTTGTAGGAGTATGGGGACCTGTGTTGAAGGTGACGGAGGACCGGATTTATATCGACAATCTTTCTGCGCAGTCTGCGATGGGAGAGATGGCGATCACCATATCCCCGGATTACAGCCGTGTGCTGGATGCTGTCAACGGGTTTCCGGTGGCGCTTGGCGATTTAAAAGAGGGCGACTTTATCTATGCCTATCTGGGACCGGCGATGACGATGAGCCTGCCGCCGGTTGCGAATGGCAAGATGGTGATCTGCAATGCTCCGGCTGATTTCAAGGTGCCGGAATATATGCGGGTGACTGCGGCCGAGAAGCTGGCGGACGGTTCTGTGAGCATCACCGGAAGCAACGGCAACACATACCTTGCTCCGTCCGACTGTACGATCCTGCCGTACCTGACCCGTCAGATGGTGTATCTGGACAGCATTACAGAGGGAAGTACCTGCTTAATCTGGTCAGATGAGAACAATCAGGCGACCAAGATCGTATTGTTTGCACCGGACACCGATATTTCAGAAAAATAAATGTTCCACCAGAATCTTGATCCCCATCAGCACCAGGATCAGTCCGCCTGCAAATTCTGCCTTTGCTTTATAACGGCAGCCAAACACATTGCCTGCCTTGACGCCTGCGACAGAGAGTGCAAAGGTAGTCACGCCGATAAAGGATACTGCAGGCACAATGGAAACCTGAAGGAATGCAAAGGTCACTCCAACCGCAAGGGCATCGATACTGGTTGCGATGGCAAGGATCAGCATATTGACAAAATCGAGGGAAGCGTCACAGCTTTCCTCTTCGTCGTTTAACGCCTCGCGGATCATATTGATGCCGATGATGGACAGCAAAATAAAGGCGATCCAGTGGTCAATATTTACGATGGCATCTTTGAACTGGGAGCCCAGCAGATAGCCGAAGGCCGGCATGATGGCCTGGAAACCGCCAAAATACAGACCGACGATGGCGGCATTCTTCCAGCTCATCCTGCACATGGACAGCCCCTTGCAGATGGATACGGCAAAAGCATCCATAGACAGCCCTACCGCGATGATAAATAATTCCAATAAAGACATGTGATTTTCCTCCTCCAAGTGTATCAGTATATGCGGGGAGCATAAAAAAAGACCTATCTGTAGCCAAAACTACAGATAAGTCCCATCCTAACGGAAAGCATGTCCGTTGTCAAGAAAAATTATCACTTTCCCCAGCTTTCCCCAGCTTTCTCCAGCTCTTTTTCAGCTCTGTCCCAGCACCTTGATCTTTTTATCATAGATCCGTTTGAACAGAACCGTACTCAGGATGACCGACACAATCTCTGACAGCGGAAACGCATACCAGACAGCGTGCAGGCCAAAGCTGTTGGCAAAGAAATACGCCGCAGGCAGGATGCAGACCATCTGACGGATGACGGAGACGATCAGGCTGTAGACGCCGTTGCCCAGCGCCTGGAATACGGAGCTGACGATGATGGCGTATCCGGCAAAGATGAAGCTTAAGCTGATCAGGCGCAGTGCGGGAACGCCGACTTCCAGCATATGCTCGGATGCATTGAACATCTGCAGAAGCTGTGCCGGGAACAGCTGGAAGATGGCAAGCCCGACCAGCATAATGCCCACGGCAATATAGATGCTGAGCCGCGTCGTGGCCATGATCCGCTTCCGGTTTTTCGCCCCATAGTTGTAGGCGACGATCGGAATCATTCCGTTGTTCAGACCAAAGATCGGCATGAAGATGAAGCTCTGCAGCTTGAAGTACACTCCAAAGACAGTGACGGCCGTCGCGGAGAACGAGATCAGGATCAGGTTCATTCCGTAGGTCATGACAGAGGCGATGGACTGCATGATGATGGAAGGAACGCCCACTTCATAGATGATTTTGATGATTCGCCCATCCGGCCGGAATCCACGCATGTCGATACTGACATCTTCATTCTTTTTCAGATTGAAGAGCAGGGACAAAAATGCCGCCAGAATCTGTCCGATCACCGTTGCGAGAGCTGCGCCCCGGATACCCAGGGCCGGAAAACCGAGCAGGCCAAAAATCATGATCGGGTCCAGGATGATGTTCGTGATGGCACCCACACCCTGGGAATACATATTGTATATTGTGCGTCCGGTGGACTGGAGGATACGTTCCAGCGTCATCTCCATGAAGATGCCGATGCTTAATATCGTACAGATCTGAAGATACTGGACTCCCTGCTCGATGATCAGAGGGTCGCTCGTCTGGCTCTCAAAATAAATCCGGGAACCGAAGATGCCAAACAGGGCAAAGGCAAGGGCTCCCAGAAATGCCAGGAAGATGCCGTTGACTGCGGTGAGCTGGGCATCCCGGGGCTTCCCTTCCCCAAGGGAGCGGGAGAGAAGCGCGTTGACGCCGACGCAAGTACCGGCGGAAACCGCGATCATGAGATTCTGGATTGGAAATGCCATAGATACGGCAGCGAGCGCCTCCTCGCCGATCTGGGCGACGAACACACTGTCGATGATATTGTACATTGCCTGCACCAGCATGGATATGATCATGGGCAGTGACATGGTTATCAGCAATCGGTTGATGGGCATGGTTCCCATTTTGTTTTCAGCCGGTTTTGTAATTTCGGGCATAAAAAAAGACCTCCTCTATCTAGTAGTTAGCGTGCTAACCATTCTACCGCCTTTGTCAAAGAAAGTCAATCATAAAGCCGGAATTTTCGAATGTTTGTAAAAAATAAGTATTGCAATGGGAAAATGGTTATGCTATCATAATACCAATTTAGTGCGGGAAAGTATTTTGCGGACCGCATGAAAACGGCTGTGAAGGAGACTCTTGCCAGCAGGACTTCGACAGGAAGAAGGCGTCACCGACTGAGAGCGCCCTCACGTAGGACTCGGCGAAAGGGAACACTCCGGAGCTGGTATTTCGAACAGGCAGAGCAGAACACAGGTTTCTGGCATCTGTAAAGTAGGGATATCCGTCTGACCCACGTTACGTGTCAAGAGTGGAAGTTTTTCTGGTTCTGCGCCACAGTGCCGGAGACAGGAAACTTCAATGCGGGTGGTACCGCGGGAACATGGTGAGACCATGCCCCGTCCCGGAATATGTAACAGTATTCCGGGACGGGGCTTTTTTGTTTTTAAAACTCCTGCCGGAATCGAAACACAGTTTATTTTAGTAAGGAGTGGAACGCATGGAGTTTTTAACCGGAGCAGCAGAAAAAGAGGTCATTGGAATCCGGGCAGTCCTGGATGGTGATCATGCAGGAAAGACCATTCGGATGCATGGGGCCGTGCACAGCATCCGCAGGATGGGAGAGGTGGCATTTGTCATTCTGCGGAACGCCGAAGGGCTGGTACAGTGTGTATATGAGGAAGGGACCGGCGCGCTGGATTTAAAACAGCTTAAAGAGGAATCGGCCGTGGAGGTGACCGGCGTCGCAGCGTTGGAACCGCGCGCCCCGCAGGGATTTGAAATCCGACTGCAAAAAATCAGGGTTTTGTCGGAGCCGGCGGAAACGCTGCCGATTGCAGTCAACAAATGGAAGATGAACACATCGCTGGAGACAAAGCTGGCGCTCCGTCCGGTTTCCCTGCGAAATGTGAGGGAGCGGGCCAAATTCAAGATTCAGGAGGGAATTGTGCGGGGCTTTCGGGACTTTTTGCACGGTCAGGGATTTACCGAGATCAGAACCCCCAAGATCGTATCCCGCGGCGCAGAGGGCGGCACCAATGTATTCAGGCTGGACTATTTTAATAAGAAGGCGGAGCTGGGGCAGAGCCCCCAGTTTTATAAGCAGATCATGGTCGGTGTCTATGACCGGGTATTCGAGGCTGCCCCCGTGTTTCGTGCGGAGAAGCACAACACCACCCGCCATCTGAATGAGTATGTCAGTCTGGATCTTGAGATGGGCTATATCGAGAGTTTTGACGAAATCATGGCGATGGAGACTGGATTTTTGCAGTATACGATGGAACTTTTGAGGCGGGAGTACAAAAAAGAGCTGGATCTGCTTGACGTGATTCTTCCGGCGGTGGACAGGATACCACAGGTGCGGTTTGACAAGGCAAAGGAGCTGGTGGCGGAGAAGTATAACCGGAAAATCCGTAACCCCTTTGACCTGGAACCGGCGGAAGAGGTGCTGATCGGCAGGTATTTCAAGGAAGAGTATGGCAGTGATTTTGTATTTGTCACGCATTATCCGACCAAAAAACGTCCGTTTTATGCGATGGAAGACCCGGAAGATACCCGTTTTACCCTGAGCTTCGATCTGCTGTTCAAAGGACTCGAAATTACGACAGGGGGTCAGAGGATCCATGATTACCAGATGATCCTGGATAAGATGGAAAAGCGGGGCATGGACCCGGATGAAATCTCGGATTATCTTATGATATTCCGGTATGGGATGCCGCCCCACGGCGGTCTTGGAATCGGTCTGGAACGGCTGACCATGCGGCTTTTGGATGAGCAGAACGTCCGGGAGACGACGCTGTTTCCGAGGGACGTGGCAAGGCTGGAGCCATAGCGGAAAAGGGAAAGGAGTACATCTTATGGCAAATATCATCAGCGACGAAATGATTGAATATGTAAGCATCCTCGCAAAACTGGAGCTCACATCTGAGGAAAAGGAGGCGGCAAAAAAGGACATGGGGAGCATGTTGGACTATATCGACCAGTTAAATGAACTGGACACCACCGGTGCAGCGCCGATGTCCCATGTGTTTTCTGCCTGCAACGTTTTCCGGGATGATGTTGTGCGGAATACGTTCGACCGCGGCAATATCCTGGAGAATGCGCCGGAGCAAAAAGACGGGGCGTTTCAAGTTCCAAAAACCGTAGAATAGACGTTTCAGGAAAGGAGTCTTACATTGAGCATACTCGATTTGACAGCTATAGAGCTGGGAAAAAAGATCAAGGCGGGAGAAGTGACGGCAGTGGAAGCCACACAGGCGGCATTGGAACAGATAAAAAGGCTGGACCCTCTTCTGAACTGCTACGTGACTGTGGAAGAAGACAGGGCGCTTGAGCGGGCAAAAGAGGTGCAAAGGCAGATTGAGGCCGGTATTCTTACAGGACCGCTTGCGGGAGTACCGGCGGCAGTCAAGGATAATCTGTGTACCAGGGGCATGCTGACGACCTGCAGTTCTAAAATACTATATAACTTTCGGCCGCCCTATTCTGCGGAGGCAGTCATCAACCTGGAGAAGGCAGGGGCAGTCATCCTTGGAAAGACCAATATGGACGAATTTGCGATGGGAAGCACTACGGAGACCTCTGCGTTTGGAGCGACGAAAAATCCCTGGAACACCGGGCATGTTCCCGGCGGCTCTTCCGGCGGTTCCTGTGCGGCTGTGGCGGCGAATGAATGTTTTTATGCCCTCGGCTCCGACACCGGCGGCTCGATCCGCCAGCCGTCCGCCTATTGCGGCGTGACCGGGATCAAGCCCACCTATGGAGCGGTGTCCCGTTATGGTCTTGTGGCTTACGGTTCTTCCCTCGACCAGATCGGACCGGTGGCAAAAGACGTCACCGACTGTGCAGCCATACTGGAAGCAATCGCTTCCTATGATAAAAAGGACAGCACGTCCATCTGCCGGGAAGATTATCATTTTACATCGGCGCTTCAGGATGATGTGAAGGGGATGAGGATCGGTATCCCCGGAGATTATCTGGGAGCGGGGCTGGATCAGGAAGTAAAGGACGCAGTCCTGGCGGCGGCAAAGGTGCTGGAGGAAAAGGGCGCGGTTGTGGAACAATTCGACCTGGGTCTGGCAGAATACGCCATTCCTGCGTACTATGTCATCGCGTCGGCAGAAGCCAGCTCCAATCTTTCCCGGTTTGACGGGGTAAAGTACGGATACCGTGCCAAAGAATATGAGGGGCTTCACGACATGTACAAAAAAAGTCGCTCTGAGGGGTTCGGACCGGAAGTGAAGCGGCGGATCATGCTGGGGTCATTTGTCTTGAGCAGTGGGTATTATGACGCGTATTATCTCAAAGCGCTGCGGACGAAGACCATGATTAAAAAGGCGTTTGACAAGGCGTTTGAAACATACGATGTGATCCTGGGACCTGCCGCTCCTTCCACAGCGCCGAAGCTTGGAGCTTTTCAGGGCGACCCGATGAAAATGTATCTGGGCGATGTCTACACGGTCTCCGCCAACTTAGCTGGCCTGCCGGGATTGACCGTCCCGTGCGGAAGGGATTTAAACGGTCTTCCGATCGGTCTGCAGCTGCTCGGGGACTGCTTTCAGGAAAAGAACATCATCCGTGCCGGTTATGCCTATGAATGCACCAGGACATATGAATCGCCTGCTTTGGCGGACCGGCCAGATGCTAAAGCCGCCAGAGCTGTCGTATGCGAAAGAGGAGGGACGGGGAGATGAGCAGACAATATGAGACCGTCATCGGTCTGGAAGTACATGTGGAGCTTGCGACAAAAACGAAAATATTCTGTTCCTGTTCCACCGAATTCGGAGGCGCGCCCAATACCCATACCTGTCCGGTCTGTACCGGTATGCCGGGCGCTCTGCCGGTCCTCAACAGACAGGTGGTGGAATATGCGCTGGCAGTAGGTCTTGCCACCAACTGCAGCGTCAACCAGTTCTGCAAATTTGACCGGAAGAATTATTTTTACCCGGATAACCCACAGAACTATCAGATCTCCCAGCTATACCTGCCCATCTGCCACGACGGCTGGGTGGAGATTGAGACGGGCCTGGGGCTTAAGAAGATCGGGATCCATGAGATCCATATGGAAGAAGACGCAGGAAAACTGGTCCATGATGAATGGGAGGACTGCTCCCTTGTGGATTACAACCGGAGCGGCGTGCCGCTGATTGAGATTGTATCCGAGCCGGATATGCGGAGTGCAGATGAGGTCATCGCTTATCTGGAAAAGCTGCGCCTGATCATCCAGTATCTTGGGGCATCGGACTGCAGATTGCAGGAGGGATCGATGCGCGCGGACGTCAACCTGTCCGTAAGGGAAACCGGCGCCGCCGAATTTGGGACGAGGACCGAGATGAAGAACTTAAACTCATTTAAAGCGATTGCAAGAGCCATCGAAGGTGAGAAAAAGCGGCAGATCGAGCTGATCGAGGAGGGGAAAAAAGTCGTGCAGGAGACCCGGCGATGGGACGACAATAAAGAATGCTCCTATGTCATGCGCTCGAAAGAGGACGCACAGGATTATCGGTATTTCCCCGATCCCGACCTGGTCCCGATTCTGATCGGTGATGAATGGATTGAGGAGATCCGGGCAAGGCAGCCGGAACTCAGGACGGAGAAGCTGAAACGTTACCAGCAGGAATATAAGCTCCCTCTGTACGATGCAGAAATCCTCACAGAATCCAAACATCTGGCGGATATTTTTGAGGAGACGGTAAGCATCTGCCAAAAGCCCAAAGAAGTATCCAACTGGCTGATGACAGAGGCGATGCGTCTGTTAAAAGAGCATGAGCAGGACCCGGAAACGATCAGCTTCTCACCCAAAAATCTGGCAAAGCTGATTGGGCTGGTGGAAAAAAACGTGATAAACCGGACCGTTGCAAAGGCCGTGTTTGAGGAGATGTTTACGGCAGACATGGACCCGGAAGCATATGTGGAGGAGAAAGGGCTGAAAGTGGTAAACGACGAAGGGACGCTGCGGACGACCGTGGAAGCAGTCCTTGTGGCAAATCCTCAGTCGGCTGCTGATTTTAAAGCCGGAAAGGAAAGGGCGATGGGCTATATCGTCGGGCAGACGATGCGCGCCATGAAAGGCAAGGCAGATCCTGCGGTGGTCAATGCCATCGTGAGGGAGCTTTTGTCCAGATAAAAATGGCAGGATATCAAAAAATATGCTTGCTAGAAAATAGCAATTGCTGTACAATAAATCAACTGTTGTTGGTGCTGTCTGCTGATTGTGATGTCACACAGCGCCGGCGGTTGGGAAAAGGAGTATTCAGAATATGAGGAGGAAAAAAACGATGCAGCCATATGCAGAAATGACGAAAGAAGAGTTACAGTCACTGAGAAAACAGCTATCCGCACAGTACAAGGAATTCCAGAATAAGGACTTAAAACTTGATATGTCCCGCGGAAAACCAAGTGCGGAACAGCTGGATCTTTCCATGGGAATGATGGATGTCTTAAGCAGCAGCGACGATCTGACCTGTGAGGACGGTACCGACTGCCGCAACTATGGCGTGCTGGATGGAATCAAGGAAGCGAAAGAGCTGATCGGCGACATGATGGAGGTATCCCCGGACAATATCATCATCTACGGCAACTCCAGCCTGAATGTGATGTTTGACACCGTGGCCCGCTCCATGACCCACGGCGTCATGGGCTGCACCCCGTGGTGTAAGCTGGATAAGGTAAAATTCCTATGTCCGGTGCCGGGCTATGACCGCCATTTCGGGATTACCGAATATTTCGGCATTGAGATGATCAATGTGCCGATGACCCCAACAGGACCGGATATGGATATGGTGGAGGAGCTGGTGTCAAAGGATGAGAGCATCAAGGGAATCTGGTGTGTTCCAAAGTATGCCAACCCGCAGGGAACCAGCTATTCTGACGAGACGGTGCGCCGTTTTGCAAGATTGAAACCGGCAGCTCCGGACTTCCGTATCTACTGGGACAATGCATACGGCGTGCACCATCTGTATGACCACGACCAGGATCATCTGATCGAGATCCTTGCAGAATGCAAACGTGCAGGCAACCCGGATATGGTATATAAATTCTCTTCCACCTCCAAGATCAGTTTTCCGGGTTCCGGCATTGCGTCCCTTGCCGCATCCCACAACAACCTGGAGGACATCATGAAGCAGCTGAAATACCAGACGATCGGCCATGACAAGGTAAACCAGCTCCGTCATGTCCGTTTCTTCGGAGATATTCACGGAATGGTAGAGCACATGCGGCTCCATGCAGATATCCTGCGCCCAAAATTTGAGGCGGTTACTACGATCCTGGAGAGAGAACTTGGCGGTCTTGGCATCGGTTGCTGGACCAATCCGAAGGGGGGATATTTTATTTCCTTTGATTCTCTGGACGGCTGTGCGAAAGACATTGTGGCGAGATGTAAGAAGGCAGGCCTTGTCATGACCGGAGCCGGAGCGACCTACCCATACGGCAAAGACCCGCACGACAGCAACATCCGGATTGCGCCGACCTATCCGCCGTTAGGCGATCTGATTCTGGCCATGGAATTGTTTGCACTGTGCGTAAAGATCGTAAGTATCGATAAACTGCTGTCTCAGATGGCATAGCGATAAAAGCAAAAAGAAAAGTCAATCCCGAAACGAAACGGATTGACTTTTCTTTCACTCTTTTTAAATACGTATGACGGTCCTGATACGGAAAAATCCTACCAGGTTGCAACGACTGTCTCACCGCCGACGCCGTCCATCCCGGTCTTATAATCCAGGGCAGGCAGGTCAGGATTGTCCAGTGCGATCAGAATCACATCCGGGCAAAGATTTTTTGAGACAACAAGGTCCTTATCGAACTCGATCAGCTTATCGCCGGCTTTTACCTTTTGTCCCATGCTGACGAAGGACGTAAAACCTTCCCCGTTGAGAGAAACGGTATCAATGCCGATGTGGATGAGCAGATCAAAGCCTTCCTTTACCTTAAGACCGACAGCGTGGTTGCTGCCCTCCATCACAACGCTGATCTCACCATCTACCGGAGCAACAACCATAGACTTCGAATCTGACGGCTTTACAGCAATTCCCTTCCCGAGCATGCAGGAAGAAAAGACATCATCCTGTACCTCTGTGATCGAGATGACCTTGCCATTGCAGGGAGCTTTCAGTTCCTTTGCTGCTGTATCTTTCTTTTTAAATAGATTAAACATGACATCCTCCTGTTATTAGACGGTTTATGGTACTTATAATGGTTTATTCTAACATAATAAAGTCGCACTTTCAAGGACAATCCCTTTACTTTTAGAGGTGTGGGGGATATAATGTGACGTAGACGGCGGGTATCAGCAGCCAATTATCAATAAGCATCATAAGCGAGGAGAAACCTGGCATGGAGCATAAAGAAATTGACCAGATTACGAAAGACTTAGAGGACTTACTTATGAGAGACAACCCAAGAGATACAGAAGAAGCAGTTACAATACAGGGGCAGGCGCTGCGCGGCCGGGCAGCGGCCGAGGCGGCGGTGACTGAGACAGAAGCGGCCGGGAAAGCGGCGGCCGAAGCAGAAGATGCCCCTCCCCGGTCACGCTGCCGATATGCGGCAAGCGGCAGGGAGAGGACGCCAAAGGCCAGGGCGGTCATACACACCTGGCGCGGCTCTTCCCGTTCCTGGAGCCTGATCCGCCCCTATGACGGGCTGGTGGCCGCCTTTTTTGTTCCCATCATCATTATGATCATCATTTTTGCCCAGCGCGGAATTTTTCCATTCGGGGAAGAATCCTTCCTGAGGACAGACATGTATCACCAGTACGCGCCATTTTTTGCAGAGTTTCAGGACAAGCTTACTCACGGCGGAAGCCTTTTATACAGCTGGAACATCGGCATGGGCGTAAACTTTGCGGCACTCTATGCATATTATCTCGCCAGCCCCTTAAACTGGCTGCTGGTTTTGTGCCCCAGGGATCTGGTCATTGAATTTATGACATACAGTATTGTCCTGAAAATCGGTTTATCAGGATTTACGATGGCATATTATCTCCGCAAGCACAACAATACCTGTGATTTCGGAATTGCATTTTTCGGGATATTTTACGCACTATCGGGATATATGGCGGCATATAGCTGGAATATCATGTGGCTGGACTGCATCCTTTTGTTTCCGCTCATCGTACTGGGACTGGAACGCCTTGTAAAAGACGGCAAGGGCCTGCTCTACTGCATCACTCTTGGCCTTTCCATCCTGTCCAACTATTATATCTCCATCATGACCTGTATCTTTATGGTAATGTATTTCATCGCCCTGCTCGTCATGGAGAAAAAGCTGACCTGGGAAAAATTTATCAGCCGCTGTTTCGGCTTTGCCGTATACTCCCTGATCGCCGGAGGCCTTGCAGCCGTGGTCCTGCTGCCTGAAATCTACGCGTTGCAGCAGACCGCGTCCTCCGACTTTAACTTTCCAAAGACATTTGACCAGTATTTTCCGATATTTGATATGATTGCCCGCCATATCGGCAATGTCGAGACGGAGATTGGGCTGGATCACTGGCCCAATATCTACTGCGGGGTTGCAGTGTTCATGTTCTTTCTTCTTTACCTTGCCTGTAAAAAGATATCAGGCAGAGAAAAGGCTGTATATTGTACGCTGCTTATGCTGTTTTTTGCCAGCTTTTCCATCAACGTACTGAATTTTATCTGGCACGGATTTCATTATCCAAACAGCCTGCCGTGCCGCCAGTCCTATATCTACATTTTTTTACTGCTGCTCATGTGTTACCGTGCCTATATGTACCTGAAGGAAACTCCGTGGAAGCACGTTCTCATAGCGTTCTGGGGTTCCGTCATATTTGTCATCCTGGCACAGAAGCTTGTGACGGAAGAGCATTTTCATTTCGTGGTGTATTACGTGGCGATCCTGTTCCTTTCTCTGTATTTGGGAATGATTTGCCTTTACCAGAAAGGAAGCCGCTATCACAATATGGCTCTTTTGCTGACCCTGGCCGTCGTATCCATGGAAGCGGCAGTCAACACCACTGTGACAAGCGTGACGACCACAAGCCGGACGGCGTATAAAAACGACAACGCCGCAGTAGAAAAACTTGTTGAGACCCTGCAGCCTGCCGACACCTTTTACCGGGTTGAAAAAGTGACGAGGAAAACGAAAAACGACGGCGCATGGATGCATTTTCCATCGGTATCCCTGTTTTCTTCCACGGCGAATGCAGACTTGTCTGCGCTTTTTAAGAAGCTTGGCTGCGAAAGTTCCACTAACGCCTACAGTATCACGGGCAGCACGCCGCTGATCGACATGCTGTTTTCCGTAAAATACGGGCTTTATTCTACGGAGCCGGACGCGACATCGATGCGTTCCTATCTTGCGCAGGAGGACGATATCCTGCTGTACGAGAACAATTACACCCTGCCGCTTGGATTTTTTGTACCGGCTGATTTTGAATCCCTCTGGGATCTTGAAGCAGGGAATCCCGCCGCTGTCCAGAACGGGCTGGCAGATGCCATAGGAGCGGCCCATGTGCTCAACATGGTCATGGACACAGCCACCGACGGAAACCGGCTGACCTTCTATCCGGAAGAGTCGGGGGAGTACTATGCATATGTGCCAGGCAAGAAGATAGAAAAAGTGACGGTAACGACCTGGAAGGGCACAAAGACACATAACAATATCAACCGGGGCTATATGATCGAACTTGGTTACTGTATTGCAGGAGAAGAGGTCACCCTGGTGGCGGAGGACAGCAAAGAAAGTCTGTTTGCCGATGTATACCGGTTCTCGGAAAAGGGGCTAGCCTCCGTATATGATAAACTGTCCGCCCATCCGTGGAAGATGACCAGCTGGACCGAGTCTTCATTGGAAGGCACGATCCAATGTGACGAGACCGGAATGATGCTTACGACCATTCCTTATGATAAGGGCTGGAAGATCCTGGTAGACGGAGTGGAGCAGCCGGCAGAAAAGATGCTGGATGCCTTTATCGGAATCCGTGTGACGCCGGGCAGCCATACGATCTCCATGCAATATATGCCGGAAGGATTAAAGACCGGGTGGCTGATCACCCTTGCCAGCGCGGCCTTGCTGATCCTGATCGCTCTTGGCGGGATGTATCTGAACAGAAGAAAAGAAGAACAGGAATTGAGAACACAAAAGTAAAAAGATAAGAGGAGAGAGACGACTATGAAATTATGGGGCGGACGCTTCACAAAAGAGGAAAACCAGCTAGTGCACAACTTCAACGAATCCCTGTCGTTTGACCAGAAATTTTACCATCAGGACATTATGGGAAGCATTGCCCACGTGACGATGCTGGCAAAGCAGGGAATCGTATCGGAAGAAGACCGCAAAGCGATTATCGACGGGCTGAACGGTATTTTAGCAGACATCGAATCCGGGAAACTGGAGTTTACAAAAGAACATGAGGACATCCATTCTTTCGTGGAAGCCAACCTCATTGAGCGGATTGGCGACGCGGGCAAACGCCTTCACACCGGGCGCAGCCGCAACGATCAGGTAGCCCTTGACATGAAACTCTACTGCCGCGATGAGATTCAGGAGATTGACGGGCTGTTAAAGGAGCTTCTGACTGTCCTGTTGGGCATCATGGAAGAACATATCGACACCTTTATGCCGGGATTTACCCATCTGCAGAAGGCGCAGCCAATCACCCTGGCCCATCATGTGGGGGCGTATTATGAGATGTTTACCCGCGACCGGGGACGTCTCCACGACATCCATGAGAGGATGAATTACTGCCCGCTGGGGTCCGGCGCACTTGCCGGCACAACGTATCCTCTGGACCGGGAATACAGCGCCGAACTCCTCGGCTTTTACGGGCCGACGCGAAACAGCATGGATTCCGTGGCGGACCGGGATTATGTCATTGAGCTTTTGAGCGCCCTGTCCACGATCGCGATGCATTTAAGCCGGTTCAGCGAAGAAATCATCATCTGGAACACCAATGAATACCGTTTCGTTGAGATTGATGACGCCTACAGTACCGGGAGCAGCATCATGCCGCAGAAGAAAAATCCGGATATCGCCGAACTGGTGCGGGGAAAGACAGGACGTGTCTACGGCGCGCTGGTATCCATCCTGACGACGATGAAGGGGCTTCCGCTGGCCTACAACAAGGATATGCAGGAGGATAAGGAGCTGACATTTGACGCGATCGATACCGTAAAAGGATGCCTGGCGCTGTTTACAGGCATGATCTCCACAATGACCTTTAACAAAAATGCAATGGAGTCCAGCGCGAAAAACGGCTTTACCAATGCGACCGACGCAGCCGATTATCTGGTAAACCACGGTGTGCCGTTTCGGGATGCCCATGGCATTGTAGGACAGCTCGTTTTGTTCTGTATTGAAAAAGGGATTGCCCTTGACGACATGAGCCTGGAAGAATTCAAAGCCATCAGCCCGGTATTTGAGGCGGATATCTATGAGGCGATCAGCATGAAGACCTGTGTGGAGAAACGGATGACGATCGGCGCTCCGGGGCAGGAGGCGATGAAAAAGGTGATCGCTGTTTATCGGGAGAAGCTGAAATAGGAGTTAAAACATGGATATAAACGAGTTTTGGAGAGCAGTTATTATTCAGGATGAGAAAGAAATCAGGCGCTTTTTTCATCCTGATGCTTATGTGAACTGGCATTGTACCAATGAACATTTTAATGTCGATGAATTCATTATTGCTAACTGTGAATATCCAGGAGATTGGGATGGAGTGGTGGAACGAGTAGAGATCATTAACGATTTAATGATCTCTGTTACGCTTGTCTACCCCAAAGACAGGAGTGTTTCTTTCCATGTGACATCATTCATAAAGATTGAAAATGATAAAATTGTTTCAATGGACGAATATTGGGCTGATGATGGCAGTGCTCCACAGTGGAGGTTAAATAAACATATTGGAAAAGCGATTAAATTCGCATAGCCGTGGTCCTCTCAATACAAAAGACGTGCGATCAGCTTACCGCCGATTGCACGTCTTTTGTTGTCACATTCCTATATCCTGCTTACTGAATCAAAAATACTTCTTCCATTCTTGTGCCATGCTGGCGTGTCTGGGCGTGGGTGTCAAAAAAGATATCGATATGATTGCCCTTCACTGCGCCTCCGCGGTCTTCAGCGGTGTAGACCACGCCGCCGATCATGACCTTGCTTCCGTAAGGAATTACGCGGGGGTCAACTGCTATGGTGTGGTTTGCCCTTGCTGTAGCTCCGGTTGAGGTCTTGCGTCCCCACCCTTCTGAGCAGCTGTAGCACGGGCAGTATGCCGTGGTCCGGAACATTCCCAGGGATTTCATTCCTGCTGATGCAGGGACTTCTGCGGTTGCTGCGGTATTTTGTACAGCGCCTTTTGTGTAAGTCTGGGTGTTGGGAATCTTCACATCTCCGACCCATCCTTCAATCAGATAAGTTCCGTCCGGCAGGGAATCCCAGTCCATGCGGATGCGGAAACCGTGATTTCCATTGCCGATATTTCCCTCTGCCAGGTCATCGCGGTAGGTAGCTGCTGTGGGGGTGAAATCTCCCACAACCTCGGAGGTCTGCTGGTTGGTTACGGTTACCTGGACCGGAACGGCAGTATTTGGCATGGAAGAATCCCAGCCCCATCCTACGATGGTATCGCCTTCGAGTTGATCAAAAAATCCGACATGCGGAGTAGCTGCATATGTGCTGATTGTGCTGCCAAGAAGCAGGGTCATCATGAGTGTCAGTCTCATCAAAATTGATTTCTGTTTTAACATCGTATCATTCCTTTCTTACTCATAACAGATTCTAAATCTTTTAGTCATACATTTTAAACATATGTAACAACTTTGTAATATATGAGTAACAAGTACCTATTTTACATTTTTTTCCAGATTTGTCAAGCAAAACAATAAAAAAAGAACGGCAGCAGCGATTTTGCGAACCGTTCTTTCTATAATTGTCTGTAAATCTGGTTATTCTACGATAAAGACTTCTTCCTGCTTTGTGCCGTGGGCGACGGCTTCTTCATGGCTGGCATAATAGATGTCAACTTTATTGCCGTCCACGGAACTTCCCATATCTTCCACGGTATAGACGGTGCCGTTGATCATCAGCCTGGTTCCAGGGGGAAACAGGTCTAAATCTGCGGAAAGTGTATGCTCTGACTGCGGTACGGTGCCGGAGTAGGTCAGGTTATGTCCGCCGGAACAGAGGGGGCAGTTGCAGTAGCCTGTGGTGGTAAACATCCCAAGGGACCTGACCTGGACCTGGGATTCACCGGAAGACTGCGGTTTTGCCGCATCGCCTGCAATGACGACGTTTTCAGATGCCGAAGCTTCTTCTCCTGTCCCACAGGTGATCACTCTGGAAGTATCAGAACTGCCGCCATCAGGTTCTCCGGCCGGTTCTGCCCAGGCAGTCAGCATCGTGCATAAGGCGAATAAAACAGTTAAAACTAACGTATGGAAACTGCGGTAAATTCTTTTGTTCATGTTGAACCTCACTAGTGTTTATTTTAGGGGGTATCAGTTTCATTATATTACAAAAATGTTAAATGTCAATATCTGGATTTAATAATATAGAAACATACAGAAAACATGTTTCTTCTATAATTATGAAAGAATCCTCATTTCAAAAAAATATATAAAAATCCTTGACAAAAAGATACGAGTGAAGTATATTAATCACATGGATATTAGCACTCCTTGATGTTGAGTGCTAACAACATCGAAAGGAGGTCGTGCATGGGACTGGATGAGCGGAAGATTGTGATATTAAAAGCCATCATAAGAACTTATCTGGAAACCGGTGAACCGGTTGGTTCCAGAACCATTTCCAAGTATACGGATCTGAAACTCAGTTCTGCGACCATCCGGAATGAGATGTCTGATTTGGAGGAGATGGGATATATCCTTCAGCCGCATACATCCGCGGGACGGATTCCCTCTGATAAGGGATACCGGTTCTATGTGGATCAGATCATGCAGGAGAAGGAGCAGGAAGTCACCGAGGTCAAGGAGCTGATGATACAGCGGGTAGACCGGGTGGAGCTCGTACTCAAGAAGCTGGCCCAGCTTCTTGCGGCCAATACCAATTATGCAGCGATGATCAGCGGTCCCCAGTACCATCGGAACAAGCTGAAGTTTATCCAGCTTTCTCAGATGGATCTGAATAAGCTGCTGGTAGTCATCGTGGTCGAGGGCAATCTGATCAAGAACACCGTGGTGAACCTGACAGAGGCGATCACACCGGAAGAACTTCTGAACCTGAATATCCTGCTGAACAGCAGCTTAAACGGGCTGACCATCGAAGAGATCAACCTGGGAGTGATCAGCAGACTGAAAGAGCAGGCGGGAATCCACAGCCAGGTGATTGATCTGGTACTCGGAGAGGTGGCGGAAGCCATTAAGGCTGATGAGGAGGATCTGCAGATTTATACCAGCGGAGCAACCAATATTTTTAAATATCCAGAGCTGAGCGACGGAGCGAAAGCAAGCCAGTTGATCAGCACCCTGGAGCAGAAGGAACTGCTTCAGGAATTGATTACCGATGTCAATGAAACCGAGGAGCACAACGGGATTCAGGTCTATATCGGGGATGAGACGCCGCTACAGACCATGAAGGACTGCAGCGTGGTGACAGCCAATTACGAATTGGGCGAGGGAATCCGGGGAACGATCGGAATCATCGGACCAAAGCGGATGGACTATGAGAAGGTGTTGGGCACCCTTAAAAATCTGATGAAGCAGTTGGATGCCACGTTTAAAAATGAGGAAAGGTGATAAGTAATGAGCCAGGAAAAGAACACGGATGATGCCGTAATGCAGGATGAGCAGTTTGAAAAAGCTGTCGATGAGACTGCGGCGGACGGCAGTGAGACCGAGACAATAGATTCCGAAACAGGAGCAAAGACACAGGATGAAGAAACGGCCGGTGAGACAAGAGCCGGTAAAAAAGACCCAAGGGATGTACAGATCGAGGAGCTTCAGGACCGGCTGAAACGTCAGATGGCGGAGTTTGATAACTTCCGCAAGCGGACCGAGAAGGAGAAGTCTTCTATGTATGAGATTGGAGCGCGGGATATCATTGAAAAGATACTCCCGGTGCTGGACAATTTTGAACGGGGCTTAGCCTCCGTGCCGGAGGATTTGAAGGGCGGGTCCTTCGCTGAAGGCGTGGAGATGATATATAAGCAGTTTGTGAAAACGCTGGAAGAAGCCGGCGTGGAAGCAATCGAAACGCTGGGTCAGCAGTTTGACCCGAACCTGCACAACGCAGTGATGCATGTGGACGATGATTCTTTCGGGGAAAATGAGATTTCCCAGGAGCTCCAGAAGGGATATAAGTACCGCGGCACGGTAGTAAGGCACAGTATGGTGCAGGTAGCAAACTGACGTTATAAAGCAAACAACGAATTTAGCAAATAAATCAGGAGGAAAAAACTATGAGCAAGATTATTGGTATCGATTTAGGAACCACCAACAGTTGTGTAGCTGTTATGGAAGGTGGAAAACCGGTAGTGATCCCGAACCAGGAAGGTTCCCGTACTACCCCGTCCGTTGTGGCATTTACAAAGACAGGAGAGAGGCTGGTAGGCGAGCCGGCAAAACGTCAGGCAGTTACCAATGCAGACCGCACCATCTCTTCCATCAAGAGACATATCGGTACGGATTATAAAGTGACGATCGACGGCAAGAGCTACAGCCCGCAGGAGATCTCCGCTATGATCCTGCAGAAGCTGAAAGCAGATGCAGAGGCATACCTGGGCGAGAAGGTAACCGAGGCAGTTATCACGGTTCCGGCATATTTTAACGATGCACAGCGTCAGGCAACCAAGGATGCAGGAAAGATTGCGGGCCTGGAGGTAAAACGTATCATCAACGAGCCGACCGCAGCAGCTTTGGCATACGGTCTGGACAATGAAAAAGAGCAGAAAATCATGGTATACGATCTGGGCGGCGGTACTTTCGATGTGTCCCTGATCGAGATTGGCGACGGCGTTATCGAAGTATTATCCACCAACGGTGATACCAGACTGGGCGGCGACGATTTTGACAACCGTGTGACCCAGTGGCTGGTTGACGAGTTCAAGAAGGCAGAGGGTGTAGATCTGTCTGGTGACAAGATGGCAATGCAGCGTCTGAAAGAGGCGGCTGAGAAGGCGAAAAAAGAGCTGTCCACCGCTACCACTACGAATATCAACCTTCCGTTCATTACCGCAACAAGCGAGGGTCCGAAGCATCTGGATATGAATCTGACCCGTGCAAAATTTGACGAGCTGACCCATGATCTGGTAGAGAGAACCGCAGTTCCGGTACAGAACGCACTGAGAGATGGCGGCGTGACTACAAGCGAGCTGGGCAAAGTCCTGTTAGTCGGCGGTTCTACCCGTATGATTGCAGCTCAGGAGAAAGTAAAACAGATGACCGGCAGCGAGCCGAGCAAGAGCCTGAACCCGGATGAGTGTGTTGCGATCGGTGCAGCAATCCAGGGCGGCAAGCTGGCAGGCGATGCAGGCGCAGGGGATATCCTTCTTCTGGATGTAACTCCGCTTTCTTTGTCTATCGAGACGATGGGCGGCGTAGCTACCAGACTGATTGAGAGAAATACGACGATTCCGACTAAGAAGAGCCAGATCTTCTCTACCGCAGCTGACAACCAGACTGCCGTAGATATCCACGTAGTACAGGGCGAGCGTGAGTTTGCCCGCGACAACAAGACCCTTGGCCAGTTCCGTCTGGATGGAATCCCGCCGGCAAGAAGAGGTGTTCCGCAGATCGAGGTTACTTTCGACATCGATGCCAACGGTATCGTAAATGTATCCGCAAAGGATCTGGGAACGGGCAAAGAGCAGCATATCACCATCACCTCCGGCTCCAACATGTCTGAGGCTGATATCGAGAAGGCTGTAAAAGAAGCGGCTGAGTTCGAAGCACAGGATAAGAAGAAAAAAGAGGCAATCGACGCAAGAAATGATGCAGATTCCATGGTATTCCAGACTGAGAAGGCATTGGAAGAGGTTGGTGACAAGATTGACGCCAATGATAAGGCAGCCGTTCAGTCCGATCTGGATGCCCTGAAAGAGGCGATCAACCGCGCTCCGATCGAGGAGATGACCGATGCACAGATCGAGGATATCAAAGCCGGCAAAGAGAAGCTGATGGCAAGCGCACAGGCTCTGTTTGCAAAGGTATATGAGGCGGCACAGGCATCAGGCGCAGGCGCACAGGGCGCAGGTCCTGACATGAGCCAGGCAGGAGCAGGAAGCGCACCAGCGGATGACGATGTCATCGACGGCGACTTCAAAGAAGTATAATCTCTGGCGAGTGTCCTGAGCAGTTGCCAGATGCCGGTTGATATCCGGCAAACATAGAGTATAGAAAGGCTGGCGCAGGCTCCGGGCGGTGAGATTGACCGGGAAACCTGCGACAGCCGTTTCGGCGTAAAAAAATCGTGTGCTACACGAAATGGAGGAAAACATGGCAGAGAGCAAGAGAGATTATTATGAGGTCTTAGGCGTCCCGAAGGATGCAGACGATGCCGCTCTGAAAAAAGCATATCGTGTCCTTGCCAAAAAATACCATCCGGATTCGAATCCGGGAGATGCGGAAGCGGAAAAGAAGTTTAAGGAGGCTTCCGAGGCATACAGCGTCCTCAGTGACCCGGATAAACGCCGTCAGTATGACCAGTTCGGCCATGCAGCCTTCGACGGTGCCGGCGGCGGCGCCGGTGGGTTTGGCGGTTTTGATTTTAGCGGTGATATGGGAGATATTTTCGGGGACATTTTCGGAGATATCTTTGGCGGCGGGCGCAGAAGCAGCGCGCAGTACAACGGACCGATGCGCGGCGCCAACGTAAGGACTGCAATCCGCATTACCTTTGAAGACGCCGTCTTTGGATGTGAGAAAGAGATTGAGATCAATTTCAAAGAAGAGTGTGCAAGCTGTCACGGAACCGGCGCAAAAGCGGGAACGTCTCCGGAGACTTGCCCGAAGTGTAACGGAAAAGGAAAGATCATGTATACCCAGCAGTCTTTCTTTGGCCAGGTACAGAATGTACAGACCTGTCCGGAATGTAACGGCAAGGGCAAGGTGATTCGCGAGAAATGCCCTGACTGCTACGGCACCGGGTACGTTACGAGAAAGAAAAAATTCAAAGTTACGATACCGGCCGGTATCGACAACGGGCAGAGCGTCCGCTGCGCGGGCGGCGGTGAGCCGGGCGTAAACGGCGGCGAGCGGGGCGATCTGCTGGTTGAGGCAGTCGTTTCCCAGCATCCGGTATTCAAACGTCAGGATACCAGCATCTATTCCACGGTGCCGATCTCCTTTGCGACCGCGGCTCTTGGCGGTCCGATCCGCATCAAGACTGTGGACGGCGAGGTGGAATACGAGGTCAAACCGGGAACCCAGACCGATACGAGGGTGCGCCTGAAAGGCAAGGGCGTTCCGTCCCTGCGCAACCGCAATATCCGCGGCGACCATTATGTCACACTGGTTGTCCAGGTACCGGAGCGCATGAACGAGGCGCAGAGAGAGGCGCTGCGTAATTTTGACGCAGTGATGAAAGGGGAGACCCCTGAGCATAGTGAGAAGCCGAAGAAGAAAGGCTTGTTTAAATAGTGATTTTAAAGGGCAATGTATGATGACAGGCCGTAAACGCTGAAAAATGCGTTTGCGGTCTTATTTTGTATATAAAATCATGGACGCAATATGGAATGAGGGTTGACAAACAGCGGGAAATATTATATAGTTTAGTTGTCATACAACTGACATGTTATAAGGAGGAAAGGGCATGGCATTAAAAGCACTGGAT
The DNA here is from genome assembly GCA_030825115.1 of Lachnospiraceae bacterium. Taxonomy (GTDB): domain Bacteria; phylum Bacillota; class Clostridia; order Lachnospirales; family Lachnospiraceae; genus Brotaphodocola. Next base: position 22,436 of record JAPJQL010000026.1, on the reverse strand, counting down.
AAGCAAAGCGTACCAGAACAGATTTTTGAGATGCTGAAGAATGAGATTATAGTGGGGGAATATGCGGTAGGCGATAAGATTCCTTCAGAGACAGAATTATGTAAATTGCTAAATACAAGCCGTGTTTCGGTGCGGACAGCGCTGCACAAGCTTTCTGTTCTGGGAATCATCGAGACCCGTCTGGGCGATGGGAATTATGTGAAGGAATTTGATTTTAAGGAATATATCGACAACGTGGGAGAGCTGATCATCGAAGAAGGCGATATCGCAGATATGGCAGAATACCGCAGGGAGACAGAATATATCTGTGCTTTGCTGGCCATGGAACGTGCCACGGAGCAGGAACTCGCCGAATTATACCAGCTTGCCGTTCAGACAGACCAGACGTTTCAAAAGAAGAATCTAAAGGATAATATCACATTTGATTTAAAGTTTCATTATAAACTGTGTAAGCTGTCGGGAAACAAGATTTTCCGCCTCAGCTATCAGGCGTTCGGCGCGCGTATGTATTCAGGCGCTGAACTCCATCTCCGAAAAAAACACCAGATGGAACAGGAGCTGCTCACCGGCCAGTCCCATACGAAGATAGTCCAGGCAATCATGGACAAAGATAAAGAGTTGTGTAGGCAGTTGATTGAAGAGCACTTTCTTGTATCCTGAGGTGTAAAAAAACAAAAGGAGAGTAAGAACTATGAAAATCACAAGCATGGAGATTTTGAAACTCAAAATCCCCGAGGGGACCCAGATTCGTCCGGTTATCTGTAAAATCAATACAGACGAGGGCATCTATGGTCTGGGAGAGGCATCGGTTGCGATTGTGACGGGGGCGTATGCGGCAGCAGAGATGATGAAGGATTTGTCACGTTTTATTATCGGCGAAAATCCGCTGCAGCATGAACTGATCTGGGAACGTTTGTTCAAACAGTCATTTTGGGGAAAAGGAAACGGCGGGGTTGTGATGGCAGCCATCAGCGCCATCGACACGGCCCTGTGGGATATCAAGGGCAAGTATTATCAGGCTCCTGTCTATGAGCTTCTGGGCGGAAAGTGCCGGGATAAACTGCGCGCCTATGCAAGCCAGCTGCAGTTTGGCTGGGGAGAGCAGAGCATGCGTGCACTTGGCAGGCCTGAGGAATATGCCGCTTCTTGTAAGCGCGCAATGGACGAAGGATATACGGCGGTAAAGGCAGATATCCTGCAGTTTGATGAGGAGGGCAGAAGGACTCCGTTTTCTGATCTTTGCGGAAGCTTATCAAAGAAGACACTGTCTCTTGCCGAAAAGCGCCTGGCGGCGATGCGTGAGGCAGCGGGGGAAGAGGTAGACATTATCCTGGAGAATCATGCGAATACGGATGCAAATACGGCGATCCAGCTTGGAAGGATGGCAGAGGCCTATGACATTATGTTCTATGAAGAGCCAACGCTGCCGCTGAATACAGATGTGAGCCGGAAAGTGGCGGAGCGGGTTGCGATTCCGCTGGCAACGGGAGAGCGGACTTATACCCGCTGGGGCTTCCTTCCTCTTCTGGAATCCGGCGCAATCTCTGTTATACAGCCGGATATCGGCAACTGCGGAGGCATAACGGAATGCAAAAAGATTTGCGATATGGCTCATATCTATGATGTAAGTGTCCAGACGCATGTGTGCTCAAGCCCTTTGAACCTTGCAGTGTCCCTGCATTTGGAGGCGGCGATTCCGAACTTTATGATTCATGAACATCATATGACGAGTGCGCTTAAGTCTGTTGCCAGCCAGTTTGTGTATGATTATCAGCCGGTAGACGGATATCTTACAGTACCAGACCTTCCGGGATTTGGTCAAGAATTGACAAAACAGGCTGTTGCCGAGGCTCAGATTGATATCATACGGTAATGACGGAGGAAAATACAATGGGACGTAAAAATGGATTGGGGCTTGGGGCTTTAGTGGCACTGGCATTGGGTACTGTTGTCGGCGCGGGCGTTGTGACATTGACCGGGCAGGCGATTGCGGTGACCGGGCGGTCAGCGTGGTTTGCGTATCTGATTGCTACGGTAGCAGGATTTTTGATGATCGTACCGTATGCACTGCTTGGGAACTGCATGATTCCGAAGGGCGGGAATTATACGATCACGGCCACCTTTCTCGGCGACAGATGGGGCGGCTTTATCGGTGTATCGGCAGTACTGATCATCTTTAACATGGGGCTTTTTGGCAGCGGGTTTGGACAGTATGTGAATGTATTGTTCCCGGCGATTCCGGTCAGGACTGCGGCGCTGTTAGGAATCACCTTTTTCTTTATCCTGAACCTGTTTGGCGTTCAGAAGATGGCGAAGGTGCAGAATATCCTTTCGGTTATCTTGTTTGTGGGTCTGGGGCTGTTTGTGATCCTGGGGCTCTCCAGGACTGCAGGGCAGGGACTTGAATTAAAAGCGCCAGATTTTTTCACAAATGGAGCAGAAGGCTTTGGAGCAGCTGTAATGCTCTTGGTAGCTTCTACGGTCGGACATAAAAACATCATCAATTTTACAAGCCAGTCGGAAAATCCAAAACGGGATGTTCCAAAGGCGCTGGCGATCACATCGGCAATCATACTGGTGATGTATATCGGGATCGCATATGTCAACAGTACCGTTCTTCCGGTAGAACAGGTGGCAGGGAAGCCGCTGACGGAGGTTGCAAAGGTGATCATGCCGGGAATGCTTTACTACCTGTTTATCATTGGCGGTCCTCTGGCATCGCTGAGTACGACGATCAACAGTGCATTTGCCATCATGTCGACTCCGATCAGGCAGGCGGCCCGTGACGGCTGGTTTCCTGAAAAGATTGCGGTTACGAATAAGAACGGAATCCCTTATGTGATCTATATCCTGGTATATCTTGTGGGAATTTTGCCGATTTTGCTGAATTTGAGCATTAAGGTGATCACAAGCAATGTGGTATTGATCGTATCGATCAGTGAACTGATTGTTTTTCTGGCGATCTGGAGACTGCCGCGGATGCTGCCGGAAGGATGGGAGAAACGCTATTATAAAGTTTCCAAAACGGTCTTTTATGCTGGTATGGTGCTGGCGATCCTGCTGAGAGGGATATTTGTGGCATTGTCATTAAAGAGCCTGACCCCGGCGCTGGCGGTCACGACAATAGGTCTGTTTGTAATCTTTTTTATCTATGCGACAGTCCTTGTCAAAACAGATAGAGTAAATGTGAAAAAAAGCTATGAAATAGAATCGAATACAAACCTTGGCGGGTGATTGTTCGTTGATCCTGCGGCGTAAGCCGCAGGATTTTCTATTTCATAGCGGAATTTCATTATAGCAAATTTTGTAGGGGACGACAAGGGATAAATCGGATATCGGATTGCTGCCCAATTTCATGGGGTACATGTTCCAATAAAATAAAAAACACCGGGCCGGTGCAGGCCTGGTGTTCTTTTGGTTGCAACCCTAGTTTTTAAGGTTTGTGTAAAAAGCATCCTGCTCTGCGGCAAGCGACCTGGCGGGTGTGATAGAGTGTAATGCATCAAGGATTTCGAAGTTTTCTTGATAGTTTTTTGCCTGGTTTTTCGCCTTAGAACAGAAGTCCTTTTCATCCGTTCAATAAGTTAATGCACTTAGAAAAGATTTTATTGCATTTATTTCAAAAAAATTTTGAATTTTTTTTGCATAGATATGACGATATGATGATATATAGAAAATATTAATATATATTTATAAGTTGTACGAATAAAACGAAGGAGGTATCACAAAGTATGAGCAAAAATTTCACAATCTGCTAATCGACATTTTCTGCTAAATTTTCTAAAATTCCAAAGATTTTCCGAGAGTTCTTAACGTATGTTTTCTTATTAAAAAGGGATTGTTTTTTTGCAAAAACATGAGTGGAACCCCTCTCTTGGACATTGTTTTTTATTTAACAGACATTTTGGCACAAAAACTGTAGATTTCTCCTTTAATTGGCAGTAAAACCTATATTTATACTGTATACAATGTTAAATTTTTAATTGTCGGCTGAAAACAATTATGATATACTGTACAAGATGACAAAGTGAGATACTTTGTCAATAATGATACGAAAAAGAAAGAAAGAGGGTAAAGGTAGATGGGATTGGCTACATTTAAAGGCGGCGTTCATCCTTATGAAGGAAAAGAACTGTCCGAGTCAAAGCCGGTGCAGGTCCTGATGCCGAAGGGGGATATGGTATATCCGATGTCCCAGCATATCGGTGCGCCTGCTACTCCGTTGGTAGCAAAGGGCGATCAGGTCCTGGCAGGACAGAAAATCGGTGAAGCAAGCGGATTCATTTCTGCAAATGTCATCTGTTCCGTGTCGGGAACCGTAAAGGCGATTGAGCCGAGACGGGTGGCAAACGGCGCGATGGTGAACTCCATCATCGTAGAAAATGACGGGGAATATAAGACCGTAGAAGGACTGGGCGCAGACCGTGACCCGGCAGCTCTTTCCAAACAGGAAATACGCGATATCATCAAAGAAGCAGGAATCGTGGGTCTTGGCGGCGCAGGTTTCCCGACTCATGTGAAGCTGACTCCGAAGGATGAGAATGCGATTGAGTATATCCTGGTAAATGGTGCAGAGTGTGAGCCGTATCTGACTTCCGATTATCGGATGATGCTGGAGGAACCGGAGAAGATCGTCGGCGGTCTGAAAGTGATTCTGCAGCTGTTTGACAAAGCAAAAGGTGTGATCGGAATCGAGGACAACAAGCCGGAAGCGATTGCGAAGCTGACCGAGCTGGTGAAGGATGAGCCGAGGATTGAAGTATGCCCGTTGATGACCAAATATCCGCAGGGAGGCGAGCGTTCCCTGATCAACGCAATCACGGGAAGAAAGGTGAACTCCTCCATGCTTCCTGCCGACGCCGGCTGTATTGTGGACAACGTGGACACCGTGATCGCAGTTTATATGGCTGTGTGCAAGACTACCCCGCTGATGCGCCGGATTGTGACCGTGACCGGCGATGCAGTTGCAAATCCACAAAATTATAATGTAAAGATCGGTACCAATTTCCAGGAACTGGTCGATGCGGCCGGTGGATTTAAGACTGAGCCGGAGAAGCTGATCGCAGGCGGCCCGATGATGGGTATGGCGCTGTTTACCCTGGATATCCCGGTGACAAAGACCTGTTCTGCACTGACCTGTTTTACCCATGATGAGGTAGCTGCCCATGAGCCGTCTCCCTGTATCCGCTGTGGGAAATGCGTTAGCGTATGCCCGAGCCATATCGTGCCGGTCATGATGATGAAAGCGGCGCTGAAAGGCGACTGCGAGGCATTTGAGAAGATCAATGGTATGGAATGTATGGAGTGCGGAAGCTGTACGTTTGTCTGTCCGGCCAAACGCCAGCTGACCCAGGCATTCAAAGAGATGAGAAAGACGGTTGCTGCCAACCGTAGAAAGAAAGCGTAGGAGGGGAAAGAGAAATGGCTAAATTATTAAACGTATCGTCATCCCCGCACGTAAGGAGCAAGGAAACCACCCAGAGCATCATGCTGGACGTGGCGATTGCGATGATTCCGGCGGCAGCATTTGGCGTATATCAGTTTGGATTCAACGCTCTGCTGGTACTGCTTGTGACCGTTGCGGCATGCGTGGCGAGTGAATATGTATATGAAAAAGTAACAAAGAGGACACTTACGGTTACAGATATGAGCGCCGTGGTGACCGGTATGATCCTGGCCCTTAATATGCCGGCGAATATCCCGCTGTGGATTCCGGCTCTGGGCGGCGTATTTGCGATCATTGTTGTAAAGCAGTTATACGGCGGTCTGGGACAGAACTTTATGAACCCGGCGCTGGCTGCAAGATGTTTCCTTTTGATTTCCTTCGGCAAAAAGATGTCCAGCTTCCAGCTTGACGGCTGGACCGGCGCAACCCCGCTTGCGATGATGCGTGCAGGCGAGACGGTTGATGTGACTGCGATGTTTATCGGACGGATTCCCGGAACTATCGGTGAGGTTTCCGTGATCGCTCTGCTGATTGGCGCGGCGTACCTGGTTGTGAAAAAAGTCATCAGCTTACGGATCCCGCTTACGTATATCCTGACGGTTGCCGTATTTGTATTTATCTTTGGCGACCACAGCATGTACCAGGTAGCGGCACATATCTGCGGCGGCGGACTCATCTTCGGTGCGTTCTTTATGGCTACGGATTATGTGACCAGCCCGATCACCCCGAAGGGGCAGATCGTATTCGGCGTGCTGTTGGGTGTCCTGACCGGTTTGTTCCGCCTCTTTGGCGGTTCTCCGGAGGGCGTTTCCTATGCGATCATCATCAGCAACCTGCTGGTTCCGCTGATTGAAAAAGCAACCCTTCCGACACCATTTGGAAAGGAGGGCAAGTAATCATGAAAAAAGGCGGATTTATGAAAGATGCCCTGATCCTGTGCGTGATCACTTTGATTTCAGGCGCGTGTCTGGGCGGCGTATATGAGGTTACAAAAGGACCGATTGAGGCGGCTCAAAAGGCGGCGGCAGAGGCGGCTTACCGCGTCGTGCTTCCGGCAGCTTCCAGCTTTGAGGCAGGCGGCATGGATGAGGCGCTGGCAAAGGCGAACAGCGAGGTTGGTTCCCAGGGCTTTGGCAATGTCATGGTAGATGACTGCGTGACCGGCCTGGACGCTTCCGGGGCAACGGTTGGCCATGTGGTTACCACAACCTCCAAAGATGGTTACGGCGGGGTTATCACAATCTCTGTCGGAATCAACGTGGACGGATCGATCGGTGCGATCGAGTTTTTGACCATCGGCGAGACGGTCGGCTTTGGTATGAATGCGACTGAGCCTTCCTGGAAAGGCCAGTTTGACGGCAAGAACGTGGATTCGTTCAGCCTGACAAAGAACGGCGCTTCGGCGGACAATGAAATCGATGCAATCAGTGGCGCGACGATCACGTCGAATGCAGTCACCGGTGCAGTCAATGCGGCAGTTTATTTTGCAAAAAACTGCCTGGCACAGTAGGAGGTGGGAGACATGAATAAATATATCGAGCGTTTATATAACGGTATTATCAAGGAAAACCCGACCTTCGTCCTGATGTTGGGTATGTGTCCGACCCTGGCGGTTACCACTACGGCGATCAACGGCGTGGGCATGGGGCTTGCGACGACAGCCGTACTGGTCTGCTCTAACTTGATTATTTCCATGCTGCGGAAAATTATACCGGACAGAGTACGTATTCCGGCATATATCGTTATCGTGGCATCTTTGGTAACGGTCGTTCAGCTGTTACTGCAGGCATTTATCCCGAGCCTGTATGAATCACTGGGAATCTTTATCCCTCTGATCGTTGTAAACTGTATCATCCTGGGTCGTGCAGAGGCGTATGCGGCAAAAAATGCACCGGGGCTTTCCGCGTTTGACGGTATTGGTATGGGACTTGGTTTTACCGTGGGTCTTACCTGTATCGCGATCTGCCGTGAGATCCTGGGCGCAGGAGCAGTGTTTGGCATCCAGTTCATCCCGGATGACTTCCACATCAGCATCTTCGGTCTGGCTCCGGGTGCGTTCTTCGTACTGGCAATCCTGACCGCTCTGCAGAACAAGTTTAAGGCTCCGTCGGCGACCAACGGTTCCGTACCGCAGTCTTCCCTTGCCTGCGGCGGCAACTGTATGAACTGTTCCGGTTCCGCATGTATGTCCAACCATGTGACACTGGAGAGCAGGAAAATCCAGGCACAGGAAGCGGCTCTGGCAGCGAAGAAGGCGGCTCTTGCAAAGAAGGAAGCCGAACTGAGCGCCAAGATGGATAAGAAAGAAGATTAGGAGGAGCGATAGATGAAAGAACTGATTTTAGTAATTATTGGCGCTGCTCTGGTTAACAACATTATCCTGAGCCAGTTCCAGGGCTTGTGCCCGTTCCTTGGTGTATCCAAGAAGACCGATACCGCGCTTGGCATGGGTGCGGCGGTCGTATTCGTTATCACGCTGGCATCGGCGGTGACCAGCCTGATCTACAGCTTTGTGCTGGTTCCCTTCGGACGGGAATACCTGCAGACGATCGCCTTTATCCTGGTCATTGCCGCGCTGGTTCAGTTTGTGGAGATGTTCCTGAAAAAGACGATGCCGGCACTGTACCAGTCCCTCGGCGTGTTCCTTCCGCTGATCACCACCAACTGTGCGGTACTGGGCGCGGCGCTGACCAATGTACAGAAGGAATACAATTTCCTGTTCAGCGTGGCAAACGGTATCGGTACGGCGATTGGTTTTACGATTGCAATCGTGTTACTGGCAAGTATCCGTGAGAGCATCGAAGACAATGATATCCCATACAACTTCCAGGGGTCCCCGATTGTATTGATTACCTCCGGTCTGATGGCAATTGCCTTCATGGGATTTTCCGGATTGATTAAATAGGAGGTGGCTTAGGATGAATATGATGGGAGTGCTTTTAGCGGCAGGTATCATCGGTGCCATCGGTATTATCATCGGTGTGCTTCTTGGTATCGCCAGCGAGAAGTTTAAAGTAGAAGTAGACGAAAAAGAAATCCTGGTCAGGGCAGAGCTGCCGGGCAACAACTGCGGCGGCTGCGGCTTCCCGGGCTGTGACGGACTTGCAAGCGCGATTGCGGCGGGAACCGCAGCAGTCAATGCCTGTCCGGTAGGCGGTCCGGATGTGGCTGACCGGATCGCGGCGATCATGGGTGTTGAGAGCGGCGCGGCCGTGAAGAAAGTGGCATTTGTTAAATGTAAAGGAACTTGTGACAAGACTGCACTGCAGTACAACTATTTCGGAATCGACGACTGCAGTAAGGTAGCTGTCGTTCCGGGCGCAGGGGAAAAGGCCTGCGGTTATGGCTGTATGGGCTACGGCTCCTGTGTGAAGGCATGTGCTTTTGACGCGATCCACGTTGTGGACGGCGTGGCAGTGGTTGACAAGGAAAAATGTGTAGCCTGCGGCAAGTGCGCCGCTGTCTGCCCGAACCACCTGATCGATCTTGTGCCTTACGATGCGAAGCATCTGGTTCAGTGCTCCTCCCACGATAAGGGCAAGGAAGTGAAGACCAAGTGCGACAACGGCTGTATCGGCTGTACGCTGTGCTTAAAGCAGTGTGAGTTCGGCGCAATCCATATGGAGAACAATGTGGCTGTGATTGATTACGAGAAATGTACCAATTGCGGCAAGTGCGCGGAGAAGTGCCCGGCTAAGGTTATCATGTAAGCAGCCTGGCTGGAAGAAATGAATATGTGTACGGCTGTCATATGTGCGGAGTGTTTCGCGGTATGGCAGCCGTATTTTTTAATATCTGGGTGATTTTTTACGTTTGTTGGTTGAGGGTACGCGGTCGGCTCCGGGGCGGAGTGGGAAGGCGGAGGGAGGCAGGCGCAGGTTCTAAACCTCCACGATGGGAGATGCTAAGGCAAAAAAGCCGGGGGAAACGGAGGACCGCAGGCAAACTCCGGCGAACGCCTGATGCGTTCCCCTCCGTGCCTGCTTTACTCCGGGGCGGGAAGCCCCTGCGTAACCTCGGTTTCCCCCGGCTTTTTTGCCAAGTATCTCCGAATCGTTCCGCTGCTTCACCTGCGCCTGCCTCCCTCCGCCTTCCCACCCCGCCCCGGAGCCGACCGCTGGCATTCTCTGCCATCAGGAAATTAAAGTGTTTTTCTATGGGAAAGAAGCTGGAGTAAGAAAGTTTCTCAAAAGAGCAAATGTTTTTTAGTGGCAGCCAGAATGTAGTCCGGGAGAGGGTGTGGGGACAGGGGAAAGTCGGCGACTTGTTGAAGGTCTTAGAGGGGCTTGGCATTTCGGAGTGACCGTTGCGTGGAAAGGCCGGCACTGTCTGAGTGAAACGAGTTTGGCGGCCTTTCCACGCGCTTTTAGGAAACGGAGAACTGCTTAGCCCCTCTTAGACCTGAGACTCGGAGCAGGATTTCCCCCTGTCCCCACACCTTCTCCCGGACGGACTTTCGCCAGCCCCCAACTCACAAACAATTTGCGAGTTGACGTTTGTCATAGTTATGGTATACTGAGAATCATAACTTCAATCACAGATTGTCGCAGGAGGAAACAGAAGATGGCGTCTAAAAGGACTGATACAGCGCTGAGAGAAAATAAGATTACAGAAGGCATCATCTGGCAGCAGTTGTTGCTTTTCTTTTTCCCGATTTTATTCGGGACGTTTTTCCAGCAGCTCTATAACGCTGCGGACGCCATGATTGTAGGGCGGTTTGTGGGAAAGGAAGCGCTGTCTGCCGTAGGAGGCTCGACGGGTATGCTGACCCAGATGGTAGTCGGGTTTTTCGTAGGGCTATCTTCCGGCGCGTCCGTTATCATCTCCCAGTATTATGGGGCGAAGCGCCCGGAGATGGTGGGATATGCGGTACATACATCCATTGCGTTCAGCCTGGCGGCCGGAATCGTGATCATGGTCGTGGGGATTATTCTGGCGCCTGTGATGCTGGAGGCGATGGATACTCCGGCAGATGTGCTGGGACCGTCCATCTTATACCTGCGGATCTATTTTGCCGGAATTATCGGAAACCTGCTTTATAATATGGGCGCGTCGATTCTGCGCGCGGTGGGGGATTCCAGACGGCCGCTGTATTTCCTGATCGCGAGCTGTCTGACGAATATCGCCCTGGATGTCATTTTCGTTGTATTCCTGCATATGGGCGTGAAGGGAGCGGCGCTTGCCACGATTCTATCCCAGGCGCTCAGCGCGGTCCTTGTGACGGTCTGCCTGATGAAGACGAAGGATATGTACCGGCTGGAGTGGCGGCAGATAAAGCTGGACCGGAGGATGTTAAAACGGATCATCCGGATTGGCTTTCCGGCAGGACTCCAGTCGGTGATGTACAGTTCTTCCAACGTGATCATCCAGTCCAGTATCAATTCGCTGGGGACGGATACCGTGGCCGCCTGGACGGCCTACAGCAAGATTGACAGCGTGTTCTGGATGATCGTCAGTGCATTTGGTATTTCGGTGACGACGTTTGTGGGGCAGAATTTTGGGGCAGGGAAGCCGGAGCGCGTGCGGGAAGGGGTAAAATCCTGCATGATCATGACGATTCTGTCGTCAATCCTCATGTCGGTATTGATCTATAACTGGGGAATCTACGGCTATGAACTCTTTACGACGGATAAGGCGGTGGTTGAGATCGGGGTTGCCATGATGCGTTATCTGACCCCGTTTTATGTGACGTATGTAGCAATTGAGATTTTGTCCGGCGCCCTCAGAGGCGTGGGAGACTGCTGGCTGCCGATGCTGCTTTCCTGCTTTGGAGTCTGCGCTCTGAGAATTTTGTGGATCATATTTGCAGTTCCGGTAAAAAAGGATATCTATACGATTATGTTCAGCTATCCGCTCACCTGGGTGGTTACGACGGTGTTGTTTGTGGTATATTATCTGTGGTTCAGTAAACTTCGCCGGTATAAGCCGGTCCGGTTGTGGAAAATGAGATAAAAGGATTTGGATGATGAAGAGCAGATGGAAGAAATGGCTGAAACGATTGCTGGCCTTTTGTATTGGAGCAGGATTTGCAGGGGCTGCCTGCGGGATTGCAGGAAATGCCTATGTAAAATGGTATGGAGGAAAGCGGATCGTTACCGCAGAGGAGGCGGCTGGCCTGCAGACGGAGGCGGACTGTATCATGGTGCTGGGCTGTGGGATCAGGAAAGACGGAGAGCCGACCCAGATGCTGAAAGACAGGCTGGATGCGGGCATTGCGCTGTATCGGTCGGGAGCTGCGCCGAAGCTTCTGATGAGCGGGGACCATGGACGGGTACATTATGATGAGGTCAATAAGATGAAAGAATATGCTGTGGAACGAGGTGTTCCTTCGGAGGATGTGTTCATGGACCACGCCGGGTTTTCCACGTATGAAAGTATGTACCGGGCGCGGGACATCTTTCAGGTGGAGAAGATGGTCGTGGTGACACAGGAATACCATCTCTACCGGGCTGTATATAATGCCGGACATATGGGAATCGAGGTTCTTGGCGTACCGTCAAAAAAAGTGCGCTACGGCGGTCAGAAGATGCGGGATTTAAGGGAGGTTCTGGCCAGGAACAAGGATATTGCGGCCTGTATGCTAAAACCGAAGCCGACGTATCTTGGGGAAGCGATTCCGGTATCGGGGAATGGGAATGTGACAAATGATAAAGAGTAAGGAGGCTTGCGAAAGCCTCCTTTTCCTGTCTCTACAGATTTTCCAGTGCACTTAAAAATGCGGCGACACCTTCCGGTCTGGTAGCCCAGGAGGTTACCAGCCTGACGCAGGTATGGGAGTCGTCAATCTTAACCTGCGGGGAGAAGAGAAAGTCCTTTTCCAGTTTCCCGATCACATCATTTGGCAGAATCGGGAACAGCTGGTTCGTAGTGGAATCCCAGTGGAAGGGATACCCGCATTTGATAAAGCCTTTCCGAAGCTGCTCTGCCATTTCATTGGCATGTTCTGCCATCTCATAAAAGATATTGTTCTGAAACAGTTCCTCAAACTGGATTCCCAGAAGCCAGCCCTTTGCAAGCATCGCGCCTCTCTGTTTGATCATAAAGCGGAAGTCCGGTTTCAAATCCGGGTGACAGATGACAAGCGCTTCCCCGAACAGCGCGCCGTTTTTCGTGCCGCCGATATAGAACAGATCCACGAGCTGCGCGATATCGGCCAGCGTCAGGTCGTTGACGGGGCTGGTTAGGGCCGCTCCCATCCGCGCGCCGTCGAGGAAGAGGTACAATCCGTGCTGGCGGCAGAAGCGGGAGAGGGTTTCCAGCTCCGCTTTTGAATACTGGGTGCCAACCTCCGTGGAATTGGAGATATAGACCATCTTTGGCTGTACCATGTGCTCATCGGAGTGCCAGTCCAGGGATTTTTGGATCTCGGCTGTCGTCAGCTTGCCGTCCGGCGTGTCATAGCCCAGCACCTTATGCCCGGTGGCTTCGATGGCTCCGGTTTCGTGTACATTGATGTGGCCCGTCTCTGCACAGATGACGGCCTGATGCGGGCGCAGGGCGGCAGAGACAGCCAGCAGATTGGTCTGGGTTCCGCCGACGATCAGATGGATGTCAACATCCTCCCGTTTGATTTCCTTTTTAATCAGTTCTTTTGCGTGTTCCGTATGGGTATCCAGGCTGTAACCTGCGTTCTGAACAAGATTTGCCTCCATCATCGCCTGAAGGATACGCGGGTGCGCGCCTTCGCTGTAATCGTTGTTGAAGCTGTACATGGTCAATTCCTCCTCGTTATTATCTGAGGAATATCATATAACGGATAAAGGAAAAATGCAAGGCTGGGGGCTGAGAAATGGAAGGAATATGGATAAAAACAGCAGAAAAACATGGTAAAAATGCATAAAAAGCAAAAGGGGAATTGCACTAAAGTGACGAAAAAGTTTGGAATTCCACAAATGAGTTTACAAACGCTTGGTAATGTGTTACATTTTGAGTAACTTGTTGTACAAGTTAAGGAATATGTACAAACAATGTTTGGAAAATTACGGGAGGGAAAGAAAGTGAAAAACAACACGATCATCAGGAGCACAAGAAGGATTGCAGCAGTATGCCTGGCAGCCTGTCTGGCAGGAACGGTTCTTTCAGGATGCAAGGCATCTGGAACAGCCGCAAAAACAGCTGGCACAGAGGGCGCGGAGGCAGCGGCCGGAGAAGGCGGTGTCCATATCGGGATCATTTTTACAGAAGCCGGTCTGGGAGGCAATTCCTTTAACGACCTGGCGCTGAAAGGGGTAAAGAAAGCCGCTGAAGATTACGGGATTACCTATGACGAGGTTGAGCCAAAGTCCGTATCGGATGAAGAAATCATCCAGGATGAGATGGCAGCCTCAGGGGAATACGATTTGATTATCTGCGTGGGAGCAGAGCAGGTAGATGCCCTGACGAATGTGGCAACTGCATACCCGGAGCAGAGGTTTGCCCTTCTGGATGCGGAGTCAGATCTTGGAAATGTGGCGTCCTATTCCTGTAAGGAGCAGGAGGGAGCGTTTTTGGCAGGTGCGCTGGCAGTCCTTGCAAAGCAGGGCGGCATTGACAGCAAACTGGGGGATGGCAAGACCATCGGTTTTATCGGCGGTGTGGATAATCCCCTGATCAACCGTTTTGCCGCAGGATATCAGGCAGGTGCCCGGTACGTGGATCCTGAAGTCCAGGTGCTCATTGATTACGCAGGGGGATTTAACGACCCGACCACAGCGAAGACGATCGCCAATACCTTCGCCGGGAAGGGAGCTGATGTGATCTTCCATGCCTCAGGCGCTTCCGGCATGGGGCTGTTCCAGGCAGCCGAGGAGACCGGCTTTGTGGCGATCGGTGTGAATTTAAACCAGAATGAGATCGCCCCGGATTATATCATGGCAAGTATGCTGAAACAGCTGGATTCCTGTGCATACCATGCGATCACCAGCGTTGTGGAGGATACTTACGCCGGTGAGAACCAGGTGCTTGGTCTCAGCGACGGCGGTGTGGATGTTACGGTAGAAAACAGCAATATTCAGGTGACAGAGGAGATTTTGGGACAGCTTGAGGAGATTAGACAGAAGATAATTGCAGGAGAAATCGAAGTACCGTCTGAACTGAAGTAAAGGCAGGAGGCAGATATGGACGCGATCAGAATGATTGGAATTGTAAAATGTTTTGGACCGGTGCGTGCCAATGACGGGATTGATTTTACCGTGAAGCATCAGGAGATTCACTGTCTGCTGGGGGAAAACGGGACGGGCAAGAGCACGCTTATGAATATCTTGTTTGGCCTGTACCATCCGGATGCAGGAGAGATCTATATTAATGAGAAGAGAGCGGCGATTGCCAATCCCAACGATGCCTATCTTCTGGGAATCGGCATGGTTCATCAGCATTTTATGCTGGTGGACCAGCTGACGGTCCTGGAAAATATCATACTGGGAAAGGAAGCCGGGGGGCTCCTCTTAAATTACCGGGAAAACCGCAAAAAGGTAGAGGAGCTGTCACAGCGGTTTGGATTTAAAATCGATCTGGATGAGAAGGTGGCAAACCTCTCTGTCGGGATGAAGCAGCGGGTGGAGATATTAAAAACCCTGTACAGGGGGGCAGACATCATCATCCTGGACGAGCCGACGGCAGTGCTGACGCCACAGGAGGTCGAGGAACTGTTCAAGATCCTGCGCCAGCTTAAGGAAAACGGCAAAACGATTGTGTTCATCACCCACAAGCTGAATGAAACCATGTCACTGTCCGACCGCATTACCGTGATCCGCAAGGGCAAGGTGGTGTTTCGGTGTGATACCGGCGATACCAGTGAAAAAGAATTGGCAACCCAGATGGTGGGCCGTCAGGTGGAGTCGATCGTATCAAAAAAAGAAAAGAATAACGGCGAGGTGGTCCTGGAGCTGAACCGGGTACGGCTGCATAAACGGGCAGGCAGTACCGTAAGCCTTAAGGTTCATGCGGGTGAGATTCTGGGCATTGCAGGTGTGGACGGAAACGGCCAGCGGGAGCTGGAGGAGATGATTGTCGGCAACCGGAAGGTCCGGGAAGGCGTCATCACCATCGATGGTGTTCCGATCCAGGAGATGTCCGTCAGAGAAAGGAAGGCCATGGGACTTGGTTATATCCCGTCAGACCGCCATAAAGATGCCATGATTTCTGATTTTTCCATCACGGAGAATTTCCTCCTGGGCTATCAGAATGATCCGCGGTATTCCAAAAAAGGGATGATCATGTACAAAAATCTGGAAAAGGACGCAAAGCGGCAGGTGGAGGATTTTGAGATCAAGGTAGCCGGAGTGGAGCAGAAGATCGGTCAACTTTCAGGCGGCAATCAGCAGAAGGTGATTTTTGGACGGGAAATCAGCCACTCCCCAAAGCTTATGCTGGTGGCGCAGCCAATACGGGGGCTGGATATCGGCGCTATCGAGCGGGTTCACAAGACGTTGCTGAAGCTTAAAGAGGAAGGAAAGGCAATCCTTTTGATATCGGCGGAGCTGTCGGAGATTATGAACTTAAGCGACCGGATTGCGGTGCTCTATGAAGGGGAGGTCAGCGCTGAGTTTGAGGCGGGAACCTGTACCAAGGAGGAAATCGGGCTGTTTATGGCAGGGAAAAAGCAGGTCATGGATGCCGGGAGTAAGGAGGAAGTGTCACATGAAGTGGATTTATAATAAAAACACTGCGGAAATTGGCAAGTCTCTGGCAGCAATCGTAGTTGCCCTTTTCATAGGAGCCCTGTTTATCCTGATAGCAGGAGAATCCCCTGTCACGGCTTACAGTTCCCTGCTGAAGGGAGCGCTGGGAACGCCCCAGTCGATTGCCAATACCATCAGCAAGAGTATTCCGCTGGCATTTACCGGTCTGGCGGTCGCCCTTGGTTCCCGCTGCGGCATGTTGAACATCGGAGCCGAAGGCCAGCTCCACGCAGGGGCTATGGCGTCGGTTGTCACCGCCCTGATGTTCAGCTCTTTCCCGGCGCCTGTTTTGCTGGTCACCAGTATTTTGGCGGGCATCCTGGCAGGGATGGCGGTTGGGAGCATTCCCGGGATTTTCAAGGCAAAGTTCCGTACCAATGAAGTCATTGTGGCGATCATGCTCAACTATATCTGCACCTTGTTCACATCCTGGCTGGTCAATGGTCCTTTTAAGGTGGCAGGTTCTACAGCCCAGACAGAGATGATCGCCGAAGAGATCTGGTTTTCCAGGCTGCTGCCAAGGAGCCAGCTGACCTCTGCTTTGTTTTTGCTGCTGGCAACGGCTGTGGTCATGTATATTTTTCTGTGGAAGACCTCGGCAGGTTATCAGCTGCGCGCCGTGGGGGCCAATCTCTCTGCTGCAAAGACGGCCGGAATCCGTGTGAACCTGTATCTCATCCTGTCCATGACCTTGAGCGGCGGAATTGCGGCTATGGCAGGTGTCACGGAAGTGTTTGGAAAATACCACCGTTTTATTGAAGGGTTTTCCCCGTCGTTTGGATTTACAGGGATTGCGGTTGCCATTCTGGGAAGAAACCATCCGGCGGGCGTCCTTCTCACGGCGCTGCTGTTCGGGATTATGGATATGGGTTCCCTGCGGATGAGCCGTGAGACGGCGGTATCGACCAATATGGTGATCGTGATCCAGAGTCTCGTGATTCTTCTGGTCGCCGCACCGGAACTGATCAAATGGAGCAGAAAGAGGGGGTAATCCATGGAAATGATAAATAATTTTATTGCGCTTACACTGCAGCTTTCGATTCCCATAATTTTGGGTGCTCTCTGCGGAACCATAGCGGAGCGGGGCGGCGTGATTCTTCTGGGCGTGGAGGGGATGATGCTTCTGGGCGCGTTTGCCGGTGTCATCGGTTCGTATTTTACAGGTTCTGCCCTGGGCGGAGCTGTGCTGTCGGTCGTGCTGGGGTGCGCCTTAGGCTGGGTCTATGCCCTCTTTTGCCTGAAATGGAAGGCTCATCAGTCTGTGGTGGGCGTGGGAGTGAATCTTTTTGCCAGCGGCATCACTGCGGTTATGCTGAAGGCGGTATGGAATGCAGAAGGGATGTCCGAACCGGTTGCTTCCATCCCGAATATAACGGTTCCGGGCCTGTCCTCAGTTCCGGTGCTGGGAGCTTTTTTCAAGGATCAGTCACCTTATCTTTATCTGACGATCCTGATCGTGGCGGGGGTATGGCTTGTATTTTACAAAACAAAGTACGGTCTCCGCTACCGGGCGATCGGCGACCAGCCTTATGCGGTCCAGACTGCCGGCGTGCCGGTGAACCGCTACCGCTACATTGCCATGATGGCGGCCGGAGCCATTGCCGGGCTGGGCGGCTCTTATCTTTCTGTCTCCCAGAACAACCTGTTCGTCGTGGATATGGTGGCAGGACGGGGATTTATGGGACTGGCGGCAAATATCTTCGGCGGCTGGCAGCCCCTTGGCTCTATGGGGGCAGGGATGGTGTTTGCCGTGGCCCAGGCAGCCAGATTTTATCTGACCGACCAGTCGGTTCCGTCCCAGTTTGTACAGATGCTGCCTTATCTGGTGACGCTGGTTGTGCTGCTGGTTGTGGGAAAACGTGTAAAAGGACCGGAAGCACTTGGCAAATTGGTAGATTAGTTCTATACTTAGATTAATAGAAATGTGTAAGGAAATGGCGTGAAAGGAGCAGACAGACTGTTGGAAGACACCGTAATCAAGGGAAAAAACGTAAAAATACCGCTTTATGTGACGGTTTATGAGACGATCAGCCAGTGGCTGAAGGAGGGGAAATACAAGCCGGGGGACAAACTGCCTGGTGAGAATATCCTGTCAGAACAGCTGAACGTCAGCAGGGGAACTCTGCGTCAGGCCATGCTGCTTTTGCAGGAAGACGGATTTATCGCAAATCAGCAGGGAAGGGGTAATATTGTCCTTTCTAACCAGAATATCAGTAAAACGGGACTGGAGAAAATCGGAAATCCCATTGTTGATTTCTGCCTTCAGCCTGTGGACCGGGTGGAGACTACGATTGGATTCCAGCCCGCCACCCAGAAGCACCAGGAGGTCCTTAAGCTGCGGGCATCCAGTATTGTGGCGGTGGTTGATATCACTTACTACAGCGAGGGGCAGCCGGTGGGATTTGCCATGGTCTATATGCCGTATGAAATTATGGACAATGACAGGGTGGATCTGGAAGACACGGAGACGGTCTATCAGTTTTATACCCAGCTTTTAGCCAGCGGCGGCTTGCACAGTGAGACAAAGCTGCGGATGGGAAATGCCAGGGAGCGTCTCGCAAATATCCTTAAGATACCGGAGGGAGAGCCGTTCCTGATCTTGGAGGAGGTCCTTTATTCCGAGTATGACATGCCTGTCCTTTCCCAGAAGCTGTTTTTTGGTCCGGAGCATCATGAGTTTTTGATCAACAGGAAAAATGACCGGAATATCGGGATGTGATTTCGTGACAGTTCAGGGCGGAGGGAAGATATGCTGTCCTGAACTGCTGCGGATCTTCAGAGAAATTGAGAGAATCGGAGAGTAAACAGATGAAAACATTTCATATAGAAGCGGGGGCGGGACAGATTGCAAAGACTGTCCTGATGCCGGGGGACCCTTTGCGCGCAAAATACATTGCAGAACATTATCTCACAGATGTGGTGTGCTACAGCCAGGTGCGTGGGATGAACGGTTACACCGGGAATTATAAAGGGAAGCAGATCTCGGTCCAGGGCAGCGGAATGGGGATTCCTTCTATGGGAATCTATTCCTACGAACTTTATCACCAGTTTGGCGTGGAGACGATCATACGGGTGGGGACCTGCGGGGCGATTAAAAAGGATGTGGAGGTGGGGAGCCTGGTCTTTGCTATGGGCTGCTGTTCCAATTCCAATTTTCCAAAACAGTACCATCTGCCGGGAACCTTTGCTCCACTGGCGGATTTTCAGCTTTTGGAAGCGGCGGTCAGCCGGGCAAGACAGGCGGGGACTTCCTTCCGGGTGGGAAATGTCTACAGCTCAGACGTGTTTTATGAGGACGTGCAGGGAGAAAAGGGACAGTGGGAAAAGATGGGGGTCCTGGTCCAGGAGATGGAGACTCTTTCGTTGTACTGTACCGCTGCCAGAGCCGGAAAACGGGCGCTCAGCATGCTGACCGTGGGAAGCAGCATCCACCATGACCGGGCGCTGACGAATGAGGAACGGGAGCAGAATCTGGATTCTATGATCCGGTGTGCGCTGGAGGTGGCATGAAAACAGCGTTTGATATGGACACCGGGGTAGACGATTCTCTTGCCCTTTTATATGCCCTGCAAAAACCGGAGTTTGAGATTGTGGGGATTGCCACCGTCTGCGGCAATGTAGAGGCAGGGCTGGCGGCGGAGAATACGCTGAAAATCCTGGATTTGGCAGATGCGCCGGATATCCCTGTGACAGTGGGGGCAAAACAGCCCCTTATGGAAACATGGAAAGGGCGCGTATCCTTTATTCACGGAGACAACGGGATTGGCAATGTGTCATTGCCCGTAAGCAGACGAAAAACCACCGGAATCTGCGTGGAGGAGCATTATCTTAGCCTGGGAAGCCGGTATCCGGGCGAACTGGTTCTGATCACGCTGGGTCCCCTCACCAATATAGCCCTGACTTTGAAAAAGTATCCCCAGTTTGCAGGTATGGTAAAAAAGGTTGTGATGATGGGAGGAAGCCTGAATGGACGGGGGAACGTGTCCCCTGTGGCAGAGGCGAATTTTGCCTGCGATCCTGAGGCGGCAGATCTGGTATTTGCCTCAGGTATGGATATCACCGTAGTCGGTCTGGACGTGACGACGAAAGTCCGGCTGAAAAAAGAATATATTGACTGGCTGGAAGCCTGCTGCAAGCCCTCGGCCAGAAAAGCGACAGCCTATCTGAAGGAGGCGCTGGCTGTCTACCGAAAGGGCAACCAGGAACAGAATTATTGTATTGATGACAGCCCTCTCCACGATCCTCTTGCGGTTATGTGTGCCACAGTACCCAGTCTGGTACAGACCCGGTGTCTTAAGGCGAGGATCGAGTGCCAGGGAACTTACTGCAAAGGGATGGTGGTTGCAGACCTCAGGGAACATCCATTTTCAGCGGAGTATATCCGCTTTGCAGTAGAGGTGGATGAAGAGCGGGCGATAAGAGAGCTTTTGTCGGCTTTTTGGGAGCAGGGGTGATTTTTTTAATACGATTCAGAAAATAAAATAAATGTAAAAATGAGTACAGGCGATATCAGAACATTTGTTCTTTTGCGCCTGTACTTTTTAGAATGTCTGTGTTATACTTTTGGTAGATTATTTTCTGTGCTGAAAAATCAGATGAGGTAATTGAATTGTTGGAATTAGACAAAGGAGATATTAGAGTTGCACAATATCTTACATCGATGCCTTCCAAAGAAGTATTAGAAGCAAAATTGCATTTAGCAATTCAGAGGGCAAAAATACAATTAGAGCAAAGACGGGAATGAAAGTCGCTACACGTAGCAATTTTTGGTAGGAAAAATTTTACCAGGGAACACAATTTTGGATGAAAGTTCAAAAATGATTTTTACAAGAAGTCAAATACAAATGCTCGATATGAAAGTGCTGTATTTTATAGACTTTTAGAAGCTCTTTCATTAACCCATACATTTGTTTTTTAGGATGTGGTTTTTCAGATCGTGATATACAGTTAGTTTTAGAAAACTATAAACGGATTCACCCAACCGGAGCAGGTCTTCTGATGTTTGGAGAAGAGTATAAGATTCTTTATGAGTATCCTGAGTATTTTCTGGATTATAGAGAAATGCTTGATCCAACAATCAGATGGACCGACCGCCTTCAATCGAGTTCTGGTGATTGGACAGGAAATCTGTTTGATTTCTTTTTTCGTGTGAACAACAAAATCATAAAAGATCTAAAGATTCCATTCAAGTTAGATGGAATTACCAGAATTGATGATACACCAGTGCATAAGGCAATGCGAGAGGCACTTGCAAACTGCTTGACTAATACAGACTTTTTTGTGCCACGTGGCATTGTGATTCGGAAAGATGCAGAGCATGTGATAATGGAGAATCCGGGATATATCCGAACTGGAAAAAACCAGATGCTGAAAGGTGGAATATCTGATCCTAGAAATAAGGCGCTGATGAAGATGTTTAATATCATTGGAATCGGTGAGCGTGCTGGCAGTGGGGTACCAGATATTTTTGATGTTTGGGAATCACAGGGATTGGAAACGCCAATGATTGAAGAGAAGTATAATCCGGATAGAACGATTTTAATATTGCCATTCGTTCATAAGCAATTGTCACAGGAAAATAACGGTTCAAAAAATCAAAATGAACCGATAAATGAACCGATAAATTTAACTGGGTATGAGAAAACTTTGCTTGAAAAAAGAATACTTGATATTTTGGTATTGAATTCAAATATCAGTCAACCTCAGATGGCAGAAATAATCGGAGTTTCATTATCCAGTGTAAAAAGAACTGTAAAAAAGATGGTTGAATCCGGACAGATTAAACATGAGGGCAGCAAAAAGTCAGGTCGCTGGATTGTATTATAAAATAAATCTGAGAATTATACGTGCGTGTATTAATAGGAGTATTTGGCAAAAGTATTCGGTGTAAGGTATGAGCTAAAAAATATGTTTGAAACATGTGGGGTAAAAATGCGTGTAGATTCTATTTATGAAATTGCCATATAAGAAATTAGGGGGGATTATGAAAACGGATAAAATGGAAATTGAGAATGTATTGAAAGAGGGAAAGAAAATCCTATCGGAGCGTCCAGAACCTAAGAATTTCTTGGAGAAGATTTAGGAAAAGTTACAAAGTGTGTGTGGTTTCTGAGCGCAGAGGAAGAAACTAAATTCTATGATGCATATGCTATGAACCAGGCGGGAGAAGGGATTACAATTGATGTAGAAAAAACTTTTGAAAAGATTAAACAAAACGTGCAATTTATTATGAAGCAATATAATAGTGAACGATTTAGTTTTGAAGAATTTTCATTTGAGCCGTTAGAATTTATTGTTTCCAGATACTATGGGTATTTAGTAAGAGTAAAGAG
>JAPJQL010000025.1 GCA_030825115.1 Lachnospiraceae bacterium | reverse complement strand
GTAAACACAAGGGATACAGCGATTTTATTTTCTTCTAACTGTCAAAGATGGGATTGTATCACAGCAGGGAAAAAAATGCATTAAAATTCGACAGAAAAATTTCTCATTAGGAACGGAAGTGGGGGACAGGCGCCTAAAATTTTGCTTATTTGGGGAATATGTGGTATACTCGTCTTATATGTTGCCGAAAAACAGACGATACTAAGGATAAAAGGACAGGAATCTATGAAAAAAATAATTATGACATGGCTTCTCCTGACGATTTTTCTTCTGGCCGGGTGCAGCAGGTTCGATACCATGAAGGATGTGGCGACTACGCCGGCGCCTGTGGTTGTGGAACGTGGCAGGGCAGTGCAGGAGGAAAAGGAACAGGATACAGAGGCAGAGACGGAAGCAGAAACGGAAAGCATAGTGATAGACCAGAGCCCGGAGCGGGTGCCGGTCAAGGCGAAGGGGATCTATATCTCTGCCTATGTGGCGGGGACGCCTGCTATGGTGGACAACCTGATCGCAGAGCTGGACCGGACGGAGGCGAATGCACTGGTGATCGACCTGAAGGATGATTTCGGGCGGGTGGCGTGCGAGATGGATTCTCCGCTGGTGAATGAGGTCGGATCGGTAAAAGTTTACATCAGAAACGTGGAAGCTTTGATGGAAAAGCTGAAAGAACATGATATCTACACAATCGCGCGGATTCCTGCCTTTCGGGATGCCTGGCTGGGAGAGCACAGACCGGAGTGGTGCATCCAGAAGGCGGACGGAAGCGTATTTAAGGACCGGGACGGCAATGCCTGGGTGAATCCCTATAAAAAAGAGGCCTGGGATTATCTGGTGGAGATTGCCACCGAAGCCGGGAAGATTGGCTTTGATGAAGTACAGTTTGACTACGTGAGGTTCTGTACAGAGAAAGGGATGCGGGATGCCGTGTTTGATGAGGCAGATGTGCAGGAGCGTTCCAGAACCGACATTATCTGTGAATTTATGGCATATGCTTACGAAAAGCTGAAAGCAGAAGGGCTGTTCGTATCGGCCGACGTGTTCGGCGCGATCATCAACAGCAGTGTCAATGCCGATTCTGTAGGTCAGATCTATGGGGAACTGGCAAAGCATATGGATTATATCAGTCCGATGATCTATCCGTCCCATTATGCAGACGGCAATTACGGAATTGACCACCCTGATATGCATCCTTATGAGACGATATCAGCAGCCCTTGCCGATTCCAGAAAAGAATTGTATTTTGCAGGCCTGGACGGAAGCCATGTTGCAAAAGTACGCCCGTGGCTGCAGGATTTTACGGCGAGCTGGCTGGCAAACCATATTTCCTACGGCGGCGAACAGGTGAGGGAACAGATTCAGGCCACTTATGATGCCGGTTATGATGAATGGCTTTTGTGGGACGCATCCTGTAAGTATGAATGGGACGGCCTGCTGACGCCGGAGGCGGCAGAGGCAGAGGCGGCGAGGATTGCAGAGTCCCGGGCTGCTTTGCCGGAGACGACATATGCACCGGAGACGACAGCTGCACCGGAGACGACATCTGCGCCGGAGTCGACATCTGCACCAGAGACAACGGCAGCGGATACGGCGGAAGATACCGACGCATAAAAGAGGAGGACAAAGATGGAACGGGTTGTACATCCGGGGGAATTTTATCGGCATTTTAAGAATAAGCTATATCAGATCATTACGGTTGCATCCCACTCGGAGACAGGGGAGCAGATGGTGGTCTATCAGGCTTTGTATGGAGACTATAAGGCTTATGTGCGTCCGCTTGAGATGTTCTTAAGCGAAGTGGACCATGTAAAGTATCCGGAAGTCAGACAGAGATTCCGGTTTGAACAGGTGTTTTTGGGAGAAGGCCGGGAGGCAGGTCCTGTTATGGATCCAGAGGGCAGAGGGGATGCAGAAGTCCCGGAACAACAGGAGCCCGCAGCGCCTTCAGAGCCCCATACCGGACTGCTTCGTTTTCTGGATGCGTCTACTTATGAGGAGCGGATGGCATGTCTGAAGGAACTGGAAAAAACTGCAGGCCAGGCGGAGCTTGACAGCCTGTATGTGGTGCTTGATATGAAACCGCAGACGGGCACGGTTCTGGAGCAGCTGGAAGGCATCCGCAGAAACCTGAGCATGCAAAAACATTACGACGGCGGTCATCTGAGATGACCGTCTTTTCGCCCATAAACCAGGACAAAACAATTACCAGGAGGATAACAGGTGTTTGATATTGAAGAGGAATTGAAGAAGCTTCCGGCTCAGCCGGGGGTGTATATCATGCACGATAAAAAAGACGAGATCATCTATGTGGGAAAGGCGATCAGCCTGAAAAACCGGGTGCGGCAGTATTTCCAGAGCAGCCGCAACAAGACGGCAAAAATCGAGCAGATGGTATCCCGGATCGCCCGGTTTGAATACATCATCACCGACTCAGAGCTGGAAGCCCTGGTGCTGGAGTGCAACCTGATCAAGGAGCACCGCCCCCGCTACAATACGATGCTGAAAGATGATAAAACATATCCTTATATTAAGGTGACTGTGAGCGAGGAGTTCCCCCGCGTTTTATTTTCCAGGGAGATGAAGAAGGACAGGAACCGGTATTTCGGTCCCTACACCAGCGCAGGAGCGGTCAAGGATACGATCGAGCTGATACAAAAGCTCTATAAGATCCGCACCTGCAGCCGCAATCTGCCAAAGGATACCGGCAGGGACCGCCCCTGCCTGAACTACCATATCAGGCAGTGTGACGCGCCGTGCCAGGGATATATCAGCAAAGAGGAATATGCACAGAATGTGAGCCAGGTGCTGGAATTCTTAAGCGGCCACTATGACAAGGTGTTAAAAAGCCTGGAAGAAAAGATGATGCAGGCCTCGGATGCGCTGGATTTTGAAAAGGCGATCGAATACCGGGAGCTGCTTGCCAGCGTCCGCCAGATTGCCCAGAAGCAGAAGATTACCAGCAGCAGTATGGAAGACAGAGACATTATCGCGATGGCAAAGGACGAGCGGGATGCGGTGGTGCAGGTGTTCTTTGTCCGTGAGGGACGGTTGATCGGACGGGAGCATTTTCATGTAAATATTGCGACTGCGGAGGACAGCAGACAGATCCTGACCAGCTTTGTCAAGCAGTTTTATGCGGGAACACCCTTTGTTCCGCGGGAACTTCTCGTACAGGAGGAACTGGATGACAGTGAGGTGATCAGCCGTTGGCTGTCCGGTAAACGCGGACAAAAGGTGAGGATCGTGACACCGAAAAAGGGAGAGAAAGAGCGGCTGGTTGAGCTGGCAGGCAAGAATGCGTCCCTGGTGCTTTCTCAGGATAAGGAAAAGATCAAGCGGGAAGAGCTTCGGACCATCGGGGCGATGAACCAGGTTGCGGAGTGGCTGGGATTGGAGGGCGTAAAACGGATTGAAGCCTTCGATATCTCCAACATCTCCGGCTATGAATCGGTGGGATCGATGGTCGTCTATGAGGACGGCAAGCCCAAACGGAATGATTATAGAAAGTTTAAGATCAGGACCGTGATCGGGGCAAATGACTACGCATCGATGAAAGAGGTGCTGACCCGCCGCTTTACCCACGGGTTAGAGGAGATGGAGCAGCTGAAAGAAGACGGTGTGGACGGGGACTTTGGAAGTTTTACCCGTTTCCCGGACCTGCTGATGATGGATGGCGGCAGAGGGCAGGTCAATATCGCCCTCGAAGTTTTAAATGAACTGCGCCTGGATATTCCGGTCTGTGGCATGGTAAAGGATGACAACCACCGGACCAGAGGACTGTATTATCAGAACGTAGAGATCCCCATCGACAAGCATTCGGAAGGGTTCCGGCTGATCACCAGAATCCAGGATGAGGCGCACCGGTTTGCCATCGAATACCACAGAAGCCTGCGGAGCAAAGGTCAGGTGAGGTCTATTCTGGATGATATCGACGGAATTGGGGATACCAGAAGAAAGGCGCTGATGCGCCACTTTAAGTCGCTGGAGGCGATCCAGGCAGCGACAGAAGATGAACTTGCCGCAGTTCCCGGCATGAACAGGCTTGCGGCATCAAGCGTATTCCGGTTCTTCCGGGAGCTTGAATCCAGGCAGCTTGCGGCAAAGAATTTGGAATCGGGTAATGACAACCAGTCTCAGATATGATAGTATGAAAAAAACGAAAAAACAAAGGAGCGGATACCATGTACGGCGTAACCATTACCGAATTAATCAAGAAGATGAACTTAAAGACGATAATTCCGGAGATCGATACAGACAAGATCGTGCTGACCCACCCGGATGTCAACCGTCCGGCGCTGCAGCTTACCGGATTTTTTGACCATTTTGACAAAGAGAGGGTGCAGATCATCGGGTATGTAGAGCAGGCTTATATCTCCACCCTGACAAGAGAACAGCGGATTTCGATCTATGAGAAGCTGCTGGCCTGTGAGATCCCATGCCTGGTCTACAGCCGCGGCCAGCTTCCGGATGATGACATGCAGGATTTGTGCCGCCGTTATCAGGTGCCGTGCCTGGTGTCGGAGCAGAGCACGTCCGATTTTATGGGTGAGACGATCCGCTGGCTGAAGGTGAAGCTGGCTCCCTGTATCAGCATCCACGGCGTACTTGTGGATGTATTCGGCGAGGGCGTGCTGATCATGGGCGAGAGCGGGATTGGCAAGAGCGAGGCGGCCCTGGAGCTGATCAAGCGCGGCCATCGTCTGGTCACGGATGATGTAGTGGAGATCCGCAAGGTCAGCGATGAAACTTTAATAGGAAGCGCGCCGGATATCACCAAGCATTTTATCGAACTGCGCGGGATCGGCATCATCGATGTCAAGGCGCTGTTTGGTGTCGAGAGCGTAAAGGACACCCAGGCAATCGATATGGTCATCAAGCTGGAGGACTGGAACCGGGATAAGGAATATGACAGGCTGGGACTGGAAGACCAGTTTACCGAGTTCCTTGGAAACCGGGTGGTATGCCACAACATCCCGATCCGTCCGGGCAGAAACCTTGCCATCATCGTCGAGTCCGCTGCAGTCAATTACCGTCAGAAGAAGATGGGATACAACGCCGCACAGGAGCTTTACAACCGCGTGCAGGCGAACCTTGGGAAAAGCCTGTGATGGGCAGAATCATGAATATTTGTAACAGCAGGGGGATTTGTAAACGTGTTCTATGATAAATTATGCAAAGTGCTGGCTTCCGACCGGATTAAGAGGGATGAGGATATGGGACGTCATATCACATTCCGCACCGGAGGAACGGCAGACTACTATGTGGAGCCGGGGGATGCCGGGGAGCTTGCCGCCGTATTGGAGCTGTGCCGCTCAGAGGATATGCCCTGTTACATTCTGGGAAACGGAAGCAACCTGCTGGTCAGTGACCGCGGCTATCACGGCGTGATCGTTGCGATGAGGAGCAAAAGCTGGTCCGGTATCTGGACGGAGGGGATGAGGATTCGCGCAGGGGCGGGAGCCCTTCTTTCGTCGATTGCAAAACATGCATTGGATGCCTCCCTGACGGGACTTGAATTTGCCGCCGGCATACCGGGAACTCTGGGCGGGGCCGTGGTGATGAATGCAGGAGCTTACGGTTCTGAGATGAAGCAGGTATTGGCCTCCGCGACTGTATTGACGGGAGAGGGAGAGGTCCTGACCCTGGAGGCAAAAGATCTGGAGCTCGGTTACCGCACGAGCTGTATCCTCAGAAAAGGATATGTGGTGCTGGAAGCGGAGCTTGAGCTGGAGAGAGGCGAAGCAGATAAGATCCGGGCAGCCATGGACGATCTCGCCGCCCAGAGAAAGAGCAAGCAGCCGTTAGAATATCCCAGCGCAGGAAGTACGTTCAAACGGCCGGAAGGATATTTTGCAGGCAAACTGATCCAGGATGCCGGCCTGCGGGGATTTCGGGTGGGCGGAGCCCAGGTGTCGGAAAAGCACTGCGGCTTTGTCATCAACCGGGACCACGCCACGGCCGCGGATGTGATGAGCCTGTGCCGGGAAGTGCAGCGGCGGGTATACGAAGCGACCGGCGTCGCTATGGAGATGGAAGTCAAGACGCTTGGAGAATTTGATTAACCCGGGCGTGTCAGCAACAGATACATCGGAGGAATAAGACGTGAGACTTGTGATAGTGACGGGAATGTCGGGAGCAGGAAAGACGATTGCCTTAAAGATGCTGGAGGATATCGGGTTTTATTGTGTCGATAACCTTCCGGTATTGCTCATGGAAAAATTTGTGGAGCTGTCCATGCAGCCATCCGGCAGCAGAAGCCAGGTAGCGGTCGGCATCGATATCAGAAGCGGCGAGGAGCTTCCCAGGCTGGTCCATGTGCTGAATGAATGGAAGCAGAATTCTTTGCCGTGCGAGATCCTGTTTCTGGACGCGACCGATGAGACCCTGGTCAAGCGGTACAAGGAGACGAGACGGTCCCACCCCCTTGCAGGGAAAGGCAGGGTGGACCAGGGGATCCGGCAGGAGCGGGAACGGCTGGGCTTTTTAAAAGAAAAAGCCGACTATATCATTGATACCAGCCAGCTTCTGACAAGGGAACTGCGGCAGGAACTGGAAAAGATATTTGTGGAGAACCAGAAGTATACAAACCTGTTTGTGACCGTGCTCTCCTTTGGCTTTAAGTATGGGATTCCGGCGGATGCGGATCTGGTATTTGACGTGCGCTTTTTGCCAAACCCCTATTATGTGGAGAATCTCCGCAGCCATACGGGGGAAGAAACCGAGGTTCAGGAGTATGTGATGCAGGGCGGCACGGCGGCCGTGTTTTTACAGAAGCTTTATGATATGGTGGAATTTTTGATTCCCAATTATGTGCTGGAGGGAAAAAACCAGCTGGTGGTCGCCATCGGCTGTACCGGCGGCAAGCACCGTTCTGTGACGATTGCAGATGCGCTGTACCGGCATCTTTTAAAGCATGAGGAGCTGGGGATCAAGATTGAGCACCGGGACATCGATAAGGATGCGCACCGGGGAAAATAGAGGTGGACGACGATGTCATTTTCATCCCGTGTCAAGGAGGAGCTTTCCAGGCAGCTAAGCCCGGCAAGACATTGCCAGATTGCGGAGATTGCCGCGATCCTTAGCTTATGCGGGCGGATACAGATATCCGAATTTAACAGATTTTGTATAAAAATCCATACGGAAAACGTGGCAGTTGCAAGAAAGTACTTTACATTATTGAGAAAAACATTTAATATAAGAGTTGATGTCTCTATCCGCCAAGGAAAAGGAGTCCATCGGAACCGGACATACACCGTCGGGATATGCAGCCATGAGGATGCAGTCCGGGTGCTGCAGGCGACAAAGCTGTTGAACCGTTACGGTGAGATCGAGGAAAACCTGTCCCTGGCACAGAATGTGGTCATCCAGCAGAACTGCTGTAAGCGGGCCTTTTTAAGAGGGGCTTTTTTGGCGGCAGGTTCGCTGAGCGACCCGGAGAAATTTTATCATTTTGAGATTGTCTGTGTGACAGAGGCAAAGGCGCTGCAATTGCAGGAACTGATGATTGCGTTTGCTCTGGATGCCAAGATCGTGCTCCGCAAGAAATATTATGTGGTGTATATCAAAGAGGGCAGTCAGATCGTGGATATCCTGAATGTGATGGATGCCCCGGTATCCCTGATGGAACTGGAGAATATCCGTATCGTGAAGGAGATGCGCGGCAGCGTTAACCGGCAGGTCAACTGCGAGACAGCCAATATCAATAAGACGGTGTCCGCCGCTGTAAAGCAGATGGAGGATATCGTTTATATCAGGGACAGTATTGGATTTGACAGTCTTCCGGAAGGTCTGTGGGAGATTGCAGAACTCAGGCTGTCGAGACCGGAAGCTACGCTGAAGGAGCTAGGGGAAGCTCTGGACCCGCCTGTAGGAAAATCAGGCGTGAACCACCGGCTCAGGAAACTGGGCAGTCTGGCGGAAAAATTACGGGAAGAGAGCATGAAGCACTAGAGCGTGTTTGCAAATTCATTCCCGCCGGGAGGCGGAAAGCAATTTTCAAGCACACTCTGGACGTGGAAAACGTTCGCAGGAATGAGGAGGATAATTATGATCAAGAAGACAATTACCATCGGACTTGAATCAGGGCTTGAGGCCAGACCGGTAGCAATGCTGGTTCAGATTGCCAGCCAGTATGAGAGCACAGTTTACGTGGAAGGCAAGAGCGGCCGTGTGAATGCAAAGAGCATCATGGGCATGATGACCCTTGGCATGGGCAGCGGTGAGGATATTACGCTGGCAGTGGAGGGACCGGATGAGGAAGCGGCGCTGAACAAGCTGGAGGCCTATCTGAAAAAAGAA
Source organism: Lachnospiraceae bacterium (assembly GCA_030825115.1). GTDB lineage: Bacteria > Bacillota > Clostridia > Lachnospirales > Lachnospiraceae > Brotaphodocola. Next base: position 46,860 of record JAPJQL010000025.1, on the reverse strand, counting down.
GACTGATTAATTATAGAAGTGACAGGGCAGGGGCAGATTGAGAAGAATCAATCCGTCCCTGCTTTTGTTTTGACGGTTTTTATGTTATACTGAATCAATACGGACAAGACATATCAAAGAGATTTGCAAAGGAGAACAAACGTGGCATTTACCCATCTGCACGTCCATACGGAATACAGCCTGTTGGACGGATCGAGTAAGATAAAAGAACTGACGGCTCAGGCCCGGGATCTGGGGATGGACAGTCTTGCCATCACAGACCACGGCGTGATGTACGGCGTCATCGATTTTTACCGGGCGGCAAGAGAAGCCGGAATCAAGCCGATCATCGGCTGCGAGGTATATGTAGCGCCCGGTTCCCGTTTTGACCGGGAGACCGTGAGCGGCGAGGACCGGTATTACCATCTGGTGCTTTTGGCGGAGAACAACCAGGGATACCAGAACCTGATGAAAATCGTGTCCAAAGGATTTGTGGACGGATTTTATTATAAACCAAGGGTAGACTATGAAGTGCTGGAGACTTATCACGAGGGCGTGATCGCCCTCAGCGCCTGCCTTGCCGGGGAGGTGCAGAGGAACCTGGAGCGGGGGATGTATGAGGAGGCGAAAAAGGCGGCTCTTCATTATCAGGACATTTTTGGCGAGGGAAACTTCTTTTTGGAACTCCAGGACCACGGAATCGCGGCGCAGAAGACCGTGAACCAGGGGCTGCTCCGGATGAGCCGGGAGCTGGGGATCGACCTGGTGGCGACCAACGACGTCCACTATACGTTTGCCGAGGATGCAACGCCCCATGACCTGCTGCTCTGTATCCAGACCGGAAAGAAGGTCACGGATGAGAACCGGATGCGGTATGAGGGCGGGCAGTACTACTGCAAGTCGGAAGACGAGATGAAAAAGCTGTTTCCCTACGCTTTGGAAGCTTTGGAGAACACGCACAAGATCGCCGACCGCTGCAACGTGGAGATCGAGTTTGGCGTGACCAAGCTGCCGCGCTATGAGGTGCCGGAGGGGTATGATTCCTGGAGCTATTTAAACAAGCTCTGCCAGGACGGCATGGCAAAGCGTTATCCGGACGATGACGGGACGCTGCAGGAGCGGCTGAAATATGAGCTGGATGTCATCCACAACATGGGATATGTGGACTATTTCCTGATCGTATGGGACTTCATCCATTTTGCCAAATCTCATGACATCATCGTGGGGCCGGGGCGTGGCTCAGCGGCGGGGAGTATCGTCTCCTACTGCCTGGAGATCACCGATATCGACCCGATCCGCTACAACCTGCTGTTTGAGCGTTTCCTGAACCCGGAACGTGTCTCCATGCCGGATATCGATATCGACTTCTGCTTCGAGAGGCGGCAGGAGGTCATCGACTATGTGGTGGAGAAGTACGGCAAGGACCAGGTGGTACAGATTGTGACCTTCGGTACGCTCGCGGCAAAGGGTGTCGTGCGCGATGTGGGACGGGTGCTGGATATGCCCTATGCCCGCTGTGATGCGATCGCCAAGATGATTCCCGGTGATTTGGGGATGACGCTGGAAAAAGCCTTAAAGCAAAGCCCGGATCTGCGCCAGGCTTACAACGAGGACGACCAGGTCAGGTATCTGATCGACATGTCCATGCGTCTTGAGGGGCTGCCAAGGCACACCTCCATGCATGCGGCAGGTGTGGTGATCAGTAAGACCTCGGTGGATGAGTATGTGCCGCTCTCAAGGGCGGCAGACGGCACGATCACGACCCAGTTTACGATGACGACGCTGGAGGAGCTGGGGCTTTTAAAGATGGATTTTCTGGGGCTTCGTACCCTGACGGTCATCCAGAACGCGATCAGGCAGGTGGAGAAGAACCGTGGCATCCGTCTGGACATGAATGCGATTGACTACAACGATAAGGATGTGCTTGCCGCGATCGGCACCGGCAAATGCGAGGGCGTGTTCCAGCTGGAAAGTTCCGGCATGAAGAGCTTCATGAAGGAGTTAAAGCCGGAGAACCTGGAGGATATCATCGCAGGGATATCCCTGTACCGTCCAGGTCCGATGGATTTTATCCCGAAGTATCTGAAAGGAAAGAACGACCGCAATGCCATCACGTTCGACTGTCCTCAGCTTGAGCCGATCCTGGGACCGACATACGGCTGTATCGTCTACCAGGAGCAGGTTATGCAGATTGTACGGGATCTGGCAGGATATACGATGGGGCGGAGCGATCTGGTGCGCCGCGCGATGTCAAAGAAGAAGACTTCGGTGATGGAGAAGGAGCGCCAGAACTTTGTATACGGCAATGCAGAAGAGGGCGTTGCCGGCTGCGTGAACAATGGGATCAGCGAGCGGCTGGCAAACCAGATTTTCGACGAGATGATCGATTTTGCAAAATATGCGTTCAACAAGTCCCATGCCGCGTGCTATGCGGTGGTGTCGTATCAGACGGCGTTTTTGAAGTACTATTATCCGAAAGAATTTATGGCGGCTTTGATGACCTCCGTGATGGACAATGTGACCAAGATATCCGAGTATATCCTGACCTGCCGTCAGATGGGGATCGAGATCATGCCGCCGGATATCAACGAGGGAGAGAGCGGGTTTTCCGTATCAGGGGAATCTATCCGCTACGGGCTGTCCGCGATCAAGAGCGTGGGGCGGAACGTGGTCGATGCGATCGTAAGAGAGCGGGAGCAGCACGGGCTTTATACCTCGATGGAGGATTTTGTCGAGCGGATGAGCAACAAGGAGGTCAACAAACGGACCCTTGAGAACTTTATCAAATCCGGTGCCCTGGATTCCATGCCTGGAAACCGCAGGCAGAAGACCATGATAGCCCCGGAGATGCTGGACCAGAAGAACAAGGAACGAAAGAATGCCCTGAGCGGCCAGATGAGCCTGTTTGACTTTGCGGGAGAGGAAGAAAAGCAGCAGTATCAGATCACCATGCCGGACGTGCCGGAGTTTCCAAAAGAAGAGCTGCTGGCATTTGAGAAGGATATCCTTGGCATCTATATCAGCGGGCATCCGATGGAGGAGTACGTGGATATCTGGGAGAAAAATATCACGGCGAGGACCACGGATTTCATCGTGGACGAGGAGCATGAGGCGGCAAAAGTCCCGGACGGAGCCAGAGTGACCATCGGAGGCATGATCACCGGCAAGGTTGTCAAGACCACAAAGACCAACAAGATGATGGCATTCATAACGGTGGAGGATCTGGTGGGCTCTGTGGAGGTGCTTGTATTTCCAAAAGATTATGAGGCAAAGCGTAACCTTCTGGTGGAGGAGACAAAGGTCTTCATCCAGGGACGAGCATCCATCGGGGATGAGCCGGTGGGCAAGCTGATCTGCGAAAATGTCATTCCGTTCGAATCCCTGCCCAAAGAGCTGTGGCTGAAATTTGCCGACAAAAGCGAATACGATGCCAGGCAGAAGCAGATGTTTGACGCCCTTCGGATGACGGAAGGATCAGACAGCGTCATCATTTACCTGGAGCAGGAACGGGCGAAAAAAGTACTGCCTGCCAACTGGAATGTAAAAATCCAGAAGCCCCTGATCCAGAGCCTTTCTGAAATAATTGGTGAAAATAATGTCAAAGTTGTGGAAAAGGGATTGAAAAGATAGGGAAAATGTTTTAGAATAAGCGTTGTATGAAAATAAGTACGTAAAATATAGAGTTTGGCAGTGCTGCCTGAAAGGCAGCAGACAGGAGGCGACTATGGCAAAAGAAGTAAAGACGATTGGTGTCCTGACAAGTGGTGGAGATGCGCCGGGAATGAACGCTGCAATCCGTGCTGTCGTTAGAACCGCAATTGCAAACGGCTTGAAGGTAAAAGGGATCATGCGTGGTTATGCAGGTCTTCTGCAGGAAGAGATTATAGATATGGCAAGCACCAGTGTGTCCAACATCGTTTACCGTGGCGGAACAGTCCTGTATACTGCAAGATGTCAGGAATTCACAACCCCGGAGGGGCAGCAGCTGGGGGCGGATATCTGCCGGAAGCATGGCATTGACGGCATTGTAGTCATCGGCGGCGACGGTTCGTTCCGCGGTGCGGGCAAGCTTGCCGCGCTGGGGATCAATACCATCGGCGTTCCGGGTACGATCGATCTGGATATTGCATGTACCGATTATACCATCGGTTTTGACACTGCGGTCAATACCGCGATGGAAGCAATTGACCGGGTGCGCGACACTTCCACTTCCCATGAGCGGTGCAGCATCATCGAGGTTATGGGGCGCAATGCCGGATATATCGCACTGTGGTGCGGTTTTGCAAACGGTGCGGAGGATGTCCTTTTGCCGGAACGCTATGACGGGGATGAGCAGGCCTTGATCAACCGGATCATCGCAAATAGGAAGCAGGGAAAGAAGCACAATATCATTATCAATGCTGAAGGCATCGGCCACTCCGCTTCTATGGCAAGAAGGATCGAGGCGGCGACGGGCATCGAGACCAGGGCTACCATCCTGGGCCACATGCAGAGGGGCGGTACGCCAACCTGTAAGGACCGTGTGTACGCTACGATCATGGGTGCAAAGGCAGTGCAGCTTCTCTGTGAAGGAAAGAGCAACCGTCTGGTAGCTTATAAGCACGGCGAATATGTGGATTATGATATCCAGGAAGCTTTGAACATGACGAAGGACATCCCGGCGGACCAGTATGCGATCGCCCAGATGCTGATTCGTTAAGGAGACTGGCAGGTAAGTGAGACAAGATTATGCCCGGTGGTTTTTCCGAAGGCTGTGAGCGTTCGTTTGCAGCCGAGGGGAAAGCTGCCGGGCATTGTTTGCCGGACCGCCGTATTGAGAAAGTGTAAATTTGACAGGTCAGGAGGACAGGATGGGGGATCAGGGAGAAAATATGGTGCTTTGCGGCTCCAATTCTTACGAAAAGAAATATTACTTTAATGAAGCGTTTGACAGCCTGCCGGAGAGTATCAAGCAGGAGCTTAAGATCATGTGCGTGTGGTTTACCGAGGAGTGCGGCGGTATCCTGACGCTGGAATATGAGGAGGACGGCACGCTGGAGTTTAAGCTGTCTACTTCCGAATACGACGGATATTATGACGAGATCGGAGCAGACTTAAAGATTAAGCAGTACCGGCAGGAGAAGCAGGAGCTGCTGGAATCGCTGGAGATGTATTACAGGGTGTTTTACCTTGGAGAGACGGTCGAAGAAGACCTGGAATGATCACAACTGAGGACGGAAATTGAGGACGGAGCAGGATGAAGCTAAAGATAGGAAATGTGGAACTGGACAACAATCTGATACTGGCGCCGATGGCAGGAGTTACCGACCTGCCATTTCGTCTGCTTTGCAAAGAACAGGGCTGTGGGCTGCTCTACACGGAGATGGTCAGCGCCAAGGCGATCCTTTACAAGAACCGGAATACAAAAGAACTTTTAAAAGTCCGTGAGGAAGAGAGGCCGATCGCGGTGCAGCTGTTTGGTTCCGACCCGGATATCGTCAGCGACATGGCGGCGCAGATCGAGGACGGACCATATGATATCATCGATATCAATATGGGCTGCCCTGTGCCTAAGGTGGTAAACAACGGGGAAGGATCGGCGCTGATGAAGAATCCGAAGCTGGTAGAGCAGATATTATCTTCGATGGTGAGAAAGCTGAAGAAACCGGTTACGGTCAAATTTCGAAAAGGTTTTGACGACAACCAGATCAATGCCGTGGAGATCGCCAAGATTGCGGAGTCCTGCGGAGTGTCGGCGGTGGCGGTCCACGGAAGGACCCGGGAACAGTACTATTCGGGAAAGGCGGACTGGGACATCATCCGTCAGGTGAAGGAAGCGGTGAAGATCCCTGTGATCGGCAACGGAGATATCTGGACGCCGGAGGATGCAAAACGGATGATGGAGGAGACCGGATGTGACGGCCTGATGATTGCAAGAGGGGCACAGGGGAATCCCTGGCTGTTCTCCCGGATCAACCATTACCTGGACACCGGGGAGCTTCTTCCGGTACCGGACCGGGCGGAGATCGGCAGGACGATCATGCGCCATGCCCGCCTTCAGACAGAGCTGAAGGGGGAGGAGATTGGCATGAAGGAGATGCGTAAGCATATCGCCTGGTATACGGCGGGGCTGCCTCATTCTGCCGGAATCCGGCGGGACTGCAACTTCGTTGAAACACTTTCTGAATTAGAGGCTCTTTTACGGGAGAAACTGGCATATACTGTTCTTGACAACCAGTAAGGTTTAAGATATAATACTTTGAATGCAATGACCGGATGGGGTCATCGTGCGTGAAGATGATGGACAAAACCAGCAGGGGGAAGGTTGCGGCGGAATCTGGTTAAACAAGTTATAATAGGAAAGGAAGCATGAGTGATATGGCTGAAAAGAAAAACATTTTGACATATGAAGGTCTGCGGCAGTTAGAGGACGAGCTGCAGGATCTGAAGGTGAACAAGAGAAGAGAGATCGCCCAGAAGATTAAGGAAGCAAGGGAGCAGGGCGACCTTTCTGAGAATGCGGAGTATGATGCGGCAAAAGACGAGCAGCGCGATATCGAGCTTCGGATCGAGGCGCTGGAGAAGCTTCTGAAGAATGCGGAAGTCATCGTGGAAGAGGATATTGACTTAAACAAGATCAGCATTGGCTGCAAGGTAAAGGTCTATGATGTGGACTTTGACGAGGAGATGGAATTCAGGATTGTAGGTTCCACCGAGGCAAACAGCCTTCAGAACAAGATTTCCAATGAGTCCCCGGTCGGCCATGCGCTGCTTGGCAGAAGCATCGGCGACGTCGTAGACGTGGAGACCCAGGCAGGCGTGATCCAGTACAAGGTACTGGCGATTCAGAGAGTATCATAAGATAAGGAGTGAATACAGTGGGAGAGCAGCAAAAGGCAAAGCAGGCGCAGGAGCCGGATTTAAATCAGTTATTAAAGGTTCGCCGTGAGAAACTGGCAGAACTCCAGGAGGCGGGAAAAGACCCCTTTAAGATTACCAGCTATGATGTGACGGCACACAGCACGGATGTGAAGGACAATTATGCGGAGATGGAAGGCAAAGAAGTAACCATCGCAGGCCGTATGATGTCCAAGCGTGTGATGGGCAAGGCATCTTTCTGCAATGTACAGGATTTGAAGGGCAATATCCAGTGTTACGTGGCGCGGGATGACCTCGGCGAGGATTCTTATAAGGAATTTAAACGCATGGATATCGGCGATATCGTGGGCGTGAAGGGAATCGTGTTTACAACCAAGATGGGTGAGATTTCCATCCATGCACACTCTGTAACCCTGCTTTCCAAGAGTCTTCAGATCCTGCCTGAGAAGTATCATGGCCTGACCAATACCGATATGCGGTACCGCCAGCGGTATACGGACCTGATCATGAATGAGGACGTAAAGAAGACATTCGTGATGCGTTCCCGGATCATCAGCTGTATCCGCCGTTATCTGGACGGTCTGGGCTTTTTAGAGGTGGAGACGCCGATGCTGGTATCGAATGCCGGCGGCGCGGCTGCAAGACCGTTTGAGACCCATTACAATGCGCTGGATGAGGATGTCAAGCTGCGTATCTCGCTGGAACTGTATCTGAAGCGTCTGATCGTAGGCGGCATGGAGCGCGTATATGAGATTGGCCGCGTATTCCGAAACGAGGGTCTGGATACCAGACACAATCCGGAATTTACGCTGATGGAGCTGTATCAGGCCTATACCGATTATAACGGCATGATGGACCTGACTGAGAATATGTTCCGCCATATTGCACAGGAAGTATGCGGGACCACCATGATTCCTTATGCCGAGGTGGAGATTGACCTTGGGAAGCCGTTTGAGAGACTGCCGATGATCGAAGCCATCAAAAAATATACCGGCATCGATTTTGCAACGATCAAGACTACGGAAGAGGCGAAGAAGCTGGCTGATGAAAAAGGCATCCATTACGAGGAGCGCCATGTCCGCGGCGATATCATCAACCTGTTCTTCGAGGAGTTTGTAGAAGAGCATCTGATCCAGCCGACCTTTATCATGGACCATCCTGTTGAGGTATCCCCGCTGACGAAGCGGAAACCAGATCAGCCGGAGCTGGTTGAGCGGTTCGAGCTCTTCATCTATGGACGTGAGATGTGCAACGCCTATTCCGAGCTGAACGACCCGATTGACCAGAGGGCAAGGTTCAAGGCGCAGGAGGCTGCGCTGGCAGCAGGGGATGAGGAAGCCAATACGACCGATGAGGATTTCATGAACGCACTGGAGATTGGCATGCCGCCGACCGGTGGAATCGGCTATGGGATTGACCGTCTGGTAATGCTGTTTACCAATTCTCCGGCAATCCGTGATGTGTTGCTGTTCCCGACGATGAAGAGCCTGGGCGGTTCTGAGAGCGGGAAAAAGGCAGAAAAGGCAGCTGCAGCTGAGACGAAGACAGAGGAAAAGCCGGTTGAAAAGATTGATTTTTCCAATGTGAAGATCGAGCCGTTGTTCGAGGAGATGGTAGATTTCGAGACCTTTGCGAAGTCTGATTACCGTGCTGTGAAGATTAAAGATTGTGTTGCCGTACCTAAGAGCAAGAAGCTTCTGCAGTTCACCTTAGATGACGGCTCCGGTACAGACCGCACGATTTTAAGCGGAATCCATGAGTATTACGAGCCGGAGGAGCTGATTGGAAAGACGGCGATCGCTATCGTAAATCTGCCTCCGCGTAAGATGATGGGGATTGACTCCTGCGGAATGCTGATATCGGCGGTTCATGAGGAAGATGGACATGAGGGACTGAATCTTTTGATGGTAGATGACAGGATTCCTGCTGGGGCGAAGTTGTATTAAAAAGTTGAGAAATTTATTTGAAATTAAAAAGTGTATAATTGGCTAAAATAGTAAAAAATAGTTGCACAGCAGAGGCAGTGCAGCTATTTTTTTTGCATTTGATAAATGATGCAATGGGAGAGATGTCCAATTCAATGATCCTATTTATGTAAATTTTAGAATTTATTTATTGACCAGATGGTCGATTTTTGCTACAATGCAAATATAGACCATCTGGTCAATAATTTATAGGAGGTATCATGATGAAACGGGAAGAAAAAAACCTGCAGAGCAGGCAGAAGATAATGGAAGCTGCATTAAGAGAATTTGGTGAGAACAGTTTCGCAGAAGCGTCCCTTAATACCATCTGCAAGGAAGGAGAAATATCCAAAGGGATTATTTATCATTATTTTAAGGATAAGGATGATTTGTTCCTCGCATGTGTGAAAGAATGCTTTTCTGCGCTGACGGATTATCTGAATGAGCATATGGAGATGGAGGGAGACACAGAGCAGGTACTGAGGCAGTATTTTGATTTGAGGATGGATTTTTTTAAACAAAATCCGGTATATCTGAAATTATTCTGCAGTGCCGTCATCATGCCTCCTTCTCACCTGGTGGAAGGAATCGCAGAGATAAAAAAAGACTTTGACAGCCTGAATGTTTTTGTATTGACAACAATGCTGAAAGAGGTTTCGCTGCGGAGTGATATCACGATGGATGAAATTGTTGATGTGTTTAAGCTTTATCAGGATTTTGTCAATGCACAGTACCAGATGCAGACCATCCATCAGATTGATATGGAAGAACATGAAAAACGATGTAGCCGTACATTGAACATTCTGTTGTATGGTATAGTGGCAAGAGAGAAGGTGAAACTATGAGCAATAGAAACGATGCACCAAAAGAATCTACGTTGGCGTTCGTAAAGCCCTCAAAGGCTATTGTGAAGCTGGCAGTGCCAGCGACTCTGGCATTGCTTGCCAAGGCAGTTTACAATATTGTTGACACAGCTTATATCGGGCTGCTGAACAGTGAGACGGCTCTTGCAGCCGTGGGAGTGACGCTTCCGCTGCTTTTGATTTTTGTTTCCATTGAGAATATCTTTGCAGCAGGAGCGGCAGTGCTGGCGGGACGGCAGCTGGGCGCGGGTGACGAGGAAAAGGCAGGCACCACAGTCTCGACGGTGGCGGCGGCTTCCGTTGTGGTAGGAGCTATACTCTGCGTGGGAGGTCTGTTCTTCATGGAGCCATTGCTGAAGGCATTTGGTGCATCGGAACGGGTTATGCCGCTGGCAAAAGATTATGCATTCTGGATGTTTATAGCTGCACTTGCGAATCTTCCGGCACAGAGTTTAAACTGCGCTGCCAGAGCAGAGTCTTCGGTGAAAATCTCTTCCATTGCGGTAATCACCGGTGCTGCGCTCAATGTAATCCTGGACCCGGTTTTTATGTTTGAATGGGGGCTTGGCATGGGAGTAGCAGGTGCGTCTCTTGCCACGACGATTTCCCAGTTTGTGACATTGGGGATTCTCGTCTGGTTTTATGCCAGCGGACGTTCGATCATCAAAATCAGGACGAAGCTTATAAAACCAAACGCAAAACTGTTTGGAGAGATTATCCAGATTGGCGTGCCGACCGCGGTAATCCAGATTTGTCTTGCCGTGGCCACTTCACTGACCAATATTGCCGCCGCAGGACTTCCGGAGAGCGACCTGATTATCGCCGCCTATGGCGTGGTTCAGCGGTTGATCCTGATTGGCTGTTATGTGATCATGGGGTTCATGCAGGGATATCAGCCAGTAGCGGCCTATGCGTTTGGTGCGAGAAACGAAAGCCGGTTTAAGGACTCGGTACGTTATGCACTTAAGACTACGCTACTTTTGTCTGTTGTCGTGGCGGCGGTCTATATCCTGCTTTCCCGTCCACTGATCATGCTGTTTAACCAGAATCCGGCAGTTGTCACATACGGGGCAAGGCTTTTGATATCCCAGGTAGTGCTGTATCCGGCTTTCGGACTGTGTTATATGATGACGATCACGTTTCAGACAATTGGCGCATCCAAATACGGTCTGTTTCTTTCCACGATCAGACAGGGGCTTTTTTATATCCCGGCAATTCTGATTCTTCCTGGTATACTGGGGGTGACAGGGATTTATCTGGCTCAGCCGATTGCTGATGTGCTTACGCTTATCGTATGTTTGCTGTCTTACCGTGCGATAAAAGAGATTGCAGAAAAGAACATGAAAAAAATATAAGAAAGAAGGAGGCAATGGTATGGCTCAAAAACAGATACTTACCATCAGCAGGCAGTATGGGAGTGGGGGACGTCAGATTGGAATGAAGCTGGCAGAAAGGTTTGGAATTCCGTTCTATGATAAAAACTTCATCGAGTTTGCTGCACAGACAAGTCAGGTGTCGAAAATGCTTTTTGAACAGCCAGAGCAAAATTGGATGCATCCGGTGCTGTGGGATATCCTCCCCGGTGTCGCTCCGGATGCTCCTGTCAGCGACAGCATCTTTCTGGCACAAAGAAAAGCAGTGCGGGAACTTGCGGCGAAAGGTCCCTGCGTGATTGTAGGACGTGGCGCCGGAGAAGTGTTGAGAGATATGTCATCTGTGTTAAATGTATTTATCTACGCCGATATGGAAAGCCGAAAGAACCGGGCAATTAAAGTATATGGTGATTCTTCGAAACAGATTGAGGCTCACATTATTGGCATTGATAAGAGGCGTATGTCATATTACCGTTTCTATACTGGCGTGAATGGAAGAAACATGGAAAACTATCATCTTTGTGTAGACAGCAGCACGCTGGGGATTGATGGGGCAGTGGAAGTGATTGCGGCTGCATACGAGGCGAAAATGAGATACGAAGAATCAGATTAGACACAAAAAGGGGGGCATCTGCCCCCTATTTCTGTTTTCTGATCATTCCAAGAATGTAGGTGCTTAGGAAGTATCCTGCCGCAGAAAATACAGCCATAAGCAAAAATACAGTGCGGTATCCGTCCATTCCCGGATTCCGGTCCAGGATATTGCCGTATACCGAATACATAAATGCTCCCGGAAGATATCCGATAAATGCACCGAGGGACATGGCGGATCCGGTAATCTCCCGCGGGACATCCACTTCGTCCATAGGAGCGAAGAAAATGGCGCGCATACTGAATACGCAGGCTCCGATACTCAGGGTCATCAGCATTCCGAAATAAACGTTCATGCGGTTGTGAGGCATGAAAGAGAAGAGCACCAGTGCTGCGCCGGTAATGATGAATACGGTTCTAAGATAGCGGGTTGCAGAGTGAAATACTTTATCACTGAGGTAGCCACCGACAGGACCGCCAAGCATTTTCAATCCATACTGGTTGATAATTCCATATGCTCCGACTAAAACGGCCGGAAGCGCGTAGACATCTTTAAGGAACGGAATAAAATAAGTCAGTCCGCAGTACACAGAATATACGGCAAATACATTGAAGGAAACCAGCCAGATATTTTTGTTTTTTAAAGCACGCATAACGCCGTCCATTGCCAGCTTGTTTTTGTTTACGGAGCCTTCATCTTCGGTGGAAACGGTTCTGATCTCATCCGGTTCCAACAGGAAATAGGAGATGATGCCGATTGCCATCGGGACTGCAGCGTAGAACAAAATAGCGGCTTTCAGACCGGCAGGGCTGCTGCCCATAGCGGCAAAGATACCGAGTGCGCCGAAAGCGACGACGGTATCAATCAGACCGCGTCCTGCTTCCATGATGCCGAACATACGTCCCTGCTCCTCTGCCGTGCCGAGCAGCCGGACAGTTTTTAGCATGGTGGGCCAGTAAAGCATATCCGCGCAGATGGCAAGACCACAATAAATAAGAAGAAACAGCCAGTAAGGTGGGAATGTGGAAAGCCCGAATCCAAGCAATCCGATTCCAATCAGGGATACAGGAATCATAATTTTTTTTGATACACGGTCTGTCAGATAGATGGATGCGAGAAAGCCAAAGGTTGAGATCAGACCTGCTACGCTCATCGCGGTTCCGATTTGGGTATGGCTCAGTCCCATGAATTCCTGCATGGGAACATAAAAGGCATCCTTTAAAAATCCCAGTTTGTAGATGGTTCCGGCCCCCAGGACCAGGGTTCCAAATGAAATCCACTTTTTTGAGTTTCCACTCTTCATTTCTTGTGTCATTTCAATTCACTCCTTTTATTTGTTTTAGGCTGACAGGGAAGAAGAGAAGCATCGCCTGTCTGTAGCAACAGTATATATGCGAAAATGTGTTAAATCAAGTGGAAATGTGTTATTATGTGTAAAATTGTGGAAATGTACAAAAAATGGTGAGTGATATTGTGCAAAAAGTTGCGAAAATGTGGTTGAAACCATAGGAATGATGTGTTATAATGTGGAAAAAGTAGCAATAGTAAGTGATTGAAGAAAAGGAGAATTACGGATGCTGGTAGAGCAAAGGTATCAGATGATACTGGATTTGATGCGGGCGACGGGAACAGGGAGCGTGCGCGTAACTGATTTAAAGAAGAATCTGAATGTTTCCTCGGAAACTATACGGCGTGACCTGGAAAACATGGAAAACCAGGGGCTGATAAGACGCGCAAGGGGCGGTGCATTTTTAAATGAAAACGCACTTCTGGAGAATAACACCAATCAGTACCTGCCGTTTGGCATCAGAGGAAAGGCACGGGTGGAGAGCAAGAAGGAGATAGCCGAGTTTGCTATTTCCTTTATCAAGGAGGGACAGTCCATCGCACTGGATTCCGGAACGACAGCATATGCGCTGGCGCGTGTGATCAAACAGAGGTTTAAATCTCTGACTGTAGTCACAAATTCCATGGCGATAGCTAACGAACTGACAGATGCAAAGGGAATTACCCTGATTGTGACAGGAGGGGTATACCGGCCGGAGGAGGCAGCATTTGTCTCAGATATGGCGGGTCTGATTTTTTCAAAGCTGAACATCGACTTGTTTTTCCTTACAACCTGTGGGATTTCGGTAGAGCGGGGCGTTACTTATCAAAGGATGGACGAAATTCTGGTACAGGAAAAAATGATGGAAGCCTCAGATCAGACCATTGTTATTGCAGACAGTAGTAAACTTGGAATTAATTCTCTGGTAAAGATGTGCGATATAGATAAAATCAGTATGATCATTACAGATTCTGATGCAGAAGCAGTTCAGACGGAGCCTTTTGAGCGTGCAGGAATTCCGGTCAGGAAACCATAACGTCGCAAGGAGCAGGAGAACGATGAAGTATGGAATCGCGGAGCACAGATAAAACCAGGAGAGGGAGAAAAAATCATGGAAAATAAAAGACCAAGTGTACTATTGGTGTCAGTGGATGCATTGATGCCGCGGTTTGTATTAGAGCAGGAGAGGATGGGGATCAGACTGCCGAACATCAGCAAATATTTTCTGGAAGGGGGAGCAGTTGCAAAAGACGGCGTAAAAAGCGTATTTCCTACGTTTACCTATCCTTGCCACCAGAGTATTATCACAGGCGTATGTCCGGCTTCCCATGGGATTTACAACAACGGAATCTTTGATCCGATGGGCATACATTTGGGGGCCTGGCACTGGTTTGCCAACCGGAATGTCAAGACGCTGTGGGAAGCGGCAAAAGAGAATGGCTATATCTCTGCGAGCGTGGCATTTCCCACATCGGTCGGTGCAAAAGGAGACTACATCGCCCCGGAATTCTGGTGGGACGGAAGTGAATTTGACAGCGTTGTCATCGATGCGGTAGCAAAGCCTCAGGGGATGATTCTGGAGATGGAAGAGAAAATCGGACAGTATGCCGGAGGACTGGATTTGTCGGATGAGGGTGATTGCCAGAGATTTAAGGCTGCAATGTGGGTGCTGAATGAAAAGATAGCTCCTCATTTACCGGAGACGCCGTTTTTTATGTCGGCATATTTTGCTTCCTTTGATGAGACTGCCCATCAGTGCGGCGTATACAGCAGGGAAGCTGCCAATTCATTGGAAAAGATTGACCGGATGCTGGGAGAGCTGATTGAGCGGGCACATGAATTGACAGAAGGCAATATCGTGGTATGTGTCTGTTCGGACCATGGAAGCCTGGATAATCATTATAATATCAGCCCGAATGTCAAATTACAGAAGGCGGGCCTGATCGATATGGACGAGTACGGCGGTGTGACCGGATGGAGTGCCTGGTCCCAGCGTGCTGGCGGCATGTCTGAAATTCGGCTGAAACATCCAGAAGACGAGGTTGCCAGGAAGAAGCTGCGTCAGGTCGTGGAAACGTTGGCAGCGGAGCCGGAGAGTGGAATCCTGGAAGTAGTAGGCCGCGAGGAAGCGAAAAAGCGCGGGGGATTCCCTTTGGCAGAATATGTTCTGGTGGCAAAAAAAGGATATGAAATCCGGGATAATGTCACTGGTCCTTACTGTACCACGAAGCTGCATCAGAAAGCACAGCACGGATACAGCGAGGAATTCGAGGAGATGCGAGCTTCCTTTATGATAGAAGGAGCAGGAATCCCGGCAGGGATGAATTTAGGTGCGATGCGTCTGATTGATATCGCGCCGACCCTGGCGGCTGTGATGGGATTTAAACTTCTGCAGGCAGAAGGAACCTGTGTGCTGAAATAGATGAGGATTGCCTATGAAGGTAGCGGAGAACTTCTTTGGGACTCTGGCAGATATACTATGGGGGAATTGGATGCTGGTGATGCTTCTGGGGCTGGGAGTATATTACACATTCATGACCGGAGGAATCCAGATACGCATGGTTCCGAAGATGGTAAGAGAGTTTTGGGAAAAAGAAAGAAAAGATAATAAGCCGGCTTCCAGAGAGTCAAAGGGGATTTCTTCCATGCAGGCGCTTTGCACGGCGATTGCGAGTTGCGTGGGCAGCGGTAATATTGTAGGTGTGGCGGCAGCGCTGATATCGGGCGGTCCGGGATCCTTGTTCTGGATGTGGGCGGCAGCATTTTTTGGTATGGCGACTAAATATGGAGAGATTGTACTGGGAATCTGTTACCGTGAAAAAGAAGAAGACGGGATGTACATAGGCGGTCCTATGTATTACATAGCTCATGCCATGCGGACACCCTGGATGGGGACGGCGGCGGCACTGCTTTTGTTCATACAGAATGCGGGGGCAACCCTGATTCAGTCCAACACCATTGCTTCGGTGGCCCAGGAAGTCGGTCAGGTACCACAGGTCTTAACAGGTGTTCTGCTGGCAGTCCTGATGTCCTTTGTCATACGCGGTGGATTGAAGCGGCTGGCAGCCGTGACGCAAAAAATTGTACCCATTATGGCTGGGCTTTATATCTGCGGTGGGCTGGTTGTGGTATGTACGCATCTGGACAGCCTGATGCCGATGCTCGAATCGATAGTAAACGGTGCGTTTTCGGTGCGGGCAGGCGTGGGGGCGGCGTCCGGACTTACCATGCGCCAGGCGATGCGCTACGGTGTGGCGAGGGGGCTTTATTCCAATGAGGCGGGAGAAGGTTCTGCGGCAGTTATCCATTCTCCGGCGCAGGTGGAGCATCCGGCAAGACAGGGGCTTTATGGTGTCGTGGAGGTATTTGTGGATACGATGCTGATCTGCAGTACCACCGGATTTGCCATTCTTGTGAGTGGGATAGATCTGCAGGACGCCAGTGCGGCAACCCTTGCCGCCAATGCATTCGGGTCTGTGTTTCCGGCATTTAAATATGTGGTATCGGTCAGCCTGATTCTATTTGCGTCTACATCTATCATGAGCCAATGGTATTTTGGACATGTCAGCCTGACGTATATGAAAAGCAGGAGAGGAGACCGGATATACCGGTGCCTGTTCCCTGTATTGATTCTGTGCGGGAGCTTAAGTTCGGTAGGTCTGGTCTGGTCGGTTCAGGACTGTATGCTGGGGTTTTTGATTATCCCAAATGTGATAGCGCTGATGATTTTGGCGCCGGAAGTGAGAACGAAAACGAAAGAATTTTTCAAAGCATAGAGGAGGATTAGAAAAATGGATGATAAGTTGAGAGGATATATGGAGAAGATTCCGGCGGTGGCGGATGCTGCAGCTTTGAAGGAAGTGCTCTGGCTGAATGACAGAAAATGCCCGGAGGCGGAGCAGGGAGAACGCGCAGTGTCAAAAGCGCTGATAGAGGATGCCAGAAAACGGCTGGAGAGGTTTGCTCCGTATCTGGCCCTGGTATTCCCGGAGACGGCGGATGCTGAAGGTGTGATAGAATCCGAACTGCGCGAAATCGAAGGAATGAAACAGGAACTGAATGAACACTGGGCAGCCGGCATTGACGGAAGACTGTTTTTGAAGATGGACAGCCATCTGCCGATATCGGGTTCTGTAAAGGCGAGAGGCGGCATCTATGAAGTGTTGAAACACGCGGAAGATCTGGCTTTGGAGGCGGGGCTTCTCACGGAACAGGATGATTACCGGAAGCTGGCAGAGCCGGAGATGAAGCAGTTCTTCCGTCAGTATACCGTTCAGGTCGGCTCGACCGGAAACCTGGGACTGAGTATCGGGATTATGAGCGCAAAGCTGGGATTCCAGGTTATTGTCCACATGTCTTCCGATGCAAAACAGTGGAAAAAAGACCTGCTCAGAAGCAGAGGGGTAACGGTGATTGAATATAAATCCGATTATTGCGAAGCCGTGGAACAGGGGCGGAAGAATTCAGACAAAGACCCGATGAGCTATTTTGTGGATGACGAGAACTCCGTCAATCTGTTTCTTGGCTATGCTGTTGCAGGAGAGCGGCTGAAAAAGCAGCTGGAAGAGAAGGGCATTCAGGTGGATAAAAAACATCCGCTGTTTGTCTATCTCCCCTGCGGCATAGGCGGAGCGCCGGGCGGCGTGGCGTATGGGCTGAAAGAAATCTACGGAGATTCAGTGCACTGCTTCTTTATGGAGCCGGTACAGGCGTGCTGTATGCTTTTGGGAATGGCAACGGGAGAGCATGACGGCGTAAGTGTTCAGGATTTTGGAATCAGCGGAAAAACAGATGCCGATGGGCTGGCAGTAGGACGTCCCTCTGCGTTTGTTGGAAAGGTAATAGAAAAACGTCTCAGCGGTGTGTGTACCATTGAAGACAAAAAATTATATGAACTGATGCGCGGACTTCTGAAAACAGAGGATATCTTCATTGAGCCGTCTGCGTGCGCCTCATTTGCAGCGTTTTTACACAGTGATAAGATACAGGAATACGCAGAGAAGGAAGGACTTCTTCCGTATATGGGGCAGGCAGTCCATATCGCATGGGCAACAGGCGGGAACATGGTTCCGCAGGAAATGGTAGAGATTTATTTGAACACCTGATTCTGATGATTATGGATCAAAAACCCGCTTGTTAAAGGATTTGGAGCTGATCGGTGGTGTCACCGGAGACCTTTCGGAGACCGGTGACAGCGACTTACACAAAGTTGTAAAAGCCGCTACTTCACCGCCCTACTCCCACTGCGCTGCAAAAACCGTTTCAAATCCATATAGGAATTACGTCCGATGGGGAGTTCCTGCCCGTTCGTCAAGACCGCCTGATAGCGGCAGATCGTATCAATATGCCGTGTATTGACAAGATAGCTTTTGTGAATTCGCCTAAACTGAGGCGGAAGACCACTTTCTTGTTCGGCAAGGATACCGGATACGGTAAAACTTTCGGTCTTTGTGTTGACGATAGTGTATTGGCCTGCCGCTTTTAAAAACAGGATTTCATCAGGGATCACAAAGCGGTGCGTGCTCCCGCGCTCCCGGAACGCAATCTTATCTGAGGTATTGTTCAGGGCATCCATCCGCTTCATATAATCAAAGAAGCCGCTGTTTTCCGTGAGCTGCGAAGGCGGTGTGATCTGATTCAGCGGAATGTCCTGGGCATGGGAGCCGTGTACGTGGGCCAGCCTGATCTCCCCGTTGATCCGGTGCCAGACATAAGTGCCCCGCACATGTGCGTGAATGACAGAACCGTCTTCTAATACCGCCGTGGCTTTGTACCGGCCATAGACCACCCAGATATTCCGCTCGTGGAGCAGCAGATGGTATTCCTCGTCCGAAAGCAGCACGACCGGTTCTTCATATTCATTTTTTGTAACCCGATAAAATTCGTCCAGACCTTCGCACCATTGAAAATCATTGGAGCCGATCCACATAAAATTGTCTGTCATGGGAGCGGTGGTCACATCTTTTTTTCGATTGTAGAAGCTGCGGACATTCTCAATCGTCATCTGGATAATCTCTTTTTCACTTACAATACGTTTTGCCATACAGTCTCCTTTTTTGTCATGGTTTCATTATAGCAGGAAGGCAGATGATCTACAAGGACTGTTTGTCAGAAAAACAACATTTTTTTGCATTTTATTAGTAAAAAAATACTGTTTGTTTCTGGCGGCATGGACTTTTCCTGTTGACCGCGCAATGTTGGTAACAAACCATGCTTTTTGGTTTGAAAACAGAAGCTGATATGGTACAATATGTGTCATAGGAAACGCACCCCGCAAGGTAAGAGGAGGACGATTATGATACTGTATTTTAGCGGCACCGGCAACAGCCAGCATGCAGCGCTTCAGATCGCAGAGAAGACGGCAGATCAGGCGATATCGATCAATCATTTTGTGAAATCAGGTGAAAAGGCCGTCATCCGGTCAGAGCACCCGCTGGTTTTCGTGGCTCCGACCTATTGTTGGCGTCTTCCGAGGCTTGTGGAACAGTGGATCATGGAAACGGAATTTGAGGGCAGCCGGGATGTTTATTTTATCCTGACCTGTGGAGCTGACTGTGGAAATGCGGCTGTATATGCAAAACGGCTGTGCGCCAGAAAAGGGCTTCGGTTTTGCGGGCTTGCGCCGGTGGTGATGCCGGAAAATTATCTGGCTCTGTTTCCGACTCCGGGAGAAGCAGAATGCAGGGCGATCATAGAACGGGCAAAACCGGTGCTCGCTGACCTGGCAGAGACGATTCGGGCGGGAAAACATTTTTCCAAACCGTCTGTAACGATTGGCGGAAGGCTTGAGAGCGGTCCGCTCAACCCGCTGTTCTATGCGTTCTTTGTTCGGGACAAAGGGTTTACGGTATCGGATGCATGTGTATCCTGTGGGAAATGTGCCGTGCGCTGTCCGATGAATAATATTGAGATGAAAGGCGGAAAGCCCGTGTGGAATGGGAACTGCACCCACTGCATGGCCTGCATCGGAGGCTGCCCTGCAAAGGCGATCGAGTATAAGTCCAGATCAAAAGGGCAGCGCCGTCATTATATCATGAAGGATAACATGTGAGAAAACGATAATTTTTTGTCAAAAACCTTATTGCAGGTATCAGGTTTATTTTGTATAATATCTCTATAACATTGTCGGTAAGCCATAAAAGGATTGTGTATAATGATAAAATTGACGAATCTTGACGTTAAGAAAATGACAATTGGACAGATGGCAAAATTAAACCATATTTCAGAGCAGGCACTGAGGTTATATGACCGCGAGGGTCTGCTCTCGCCTTTATACCGGGATGAGAAGAACGGATACCGGTATTATGATATCCGCCAGAGCGCCCAGCTCGATACGATCCAGTATATGAAGGCGCTTGGTATGCCCCTGAAGGAAATCAAAACTCATATGGAACAATGGGACATGGGCCGCATCAAACAGCTGTTGAGGGAGAACCGGGATGCGATCGATGAGAAGATCCGGGAGCTGAACCTGCAAAAACGGGCGATTGAGCGGACGCTTGACAGTTATGAACGATATGAATCGGCGCCGCCGGACGGGGCGATCGTCCTGGAATACATCCCGAAACGGCAGATGTATGTGACCAGCACAGCAGTGAATTTTTACGATTACGATATCGCGGAATATGAAAAAATACTGCGGAATCTGAAGGAGGATATGAAGGCGAACGATATCTCACCGTTTTACTTCGCCAATGCGGGAACGATCCTGCGCCGGGAGAATTTTATGAAGCGGCACCTGTATTCCACAGAAGTGTTCGTATTCGTGGACCGGGAATACGTGGATGAGGAGCTGATCACGGTGGTACCGGCAAGCCCTTATCTGTGCATATACTGCGACCGGTTTGAAAAAGAGAAGGAGTATATCGACCGCCTGATCGCCACGATTGAAGACAGGCATTATACGGTGACGGGCGATTATATCTGTGAAGTCATTGTGGAGATGCCGATGGATTTTAAGGAACGCGGAATGTTTTTACGGCTGCAGGTCCCGATCCGTATGGACAGGAATACGGCTGCAGGCACGTTGTATTAGAGGATACCGAAGATCTGGCAGCCCCGGGGGAGATATTTCCCGGGGCTGAATCAGATTTTTTTGTGCTGCCGCTTGTTGTCATACATCTTGCGGTCGGCCCTGTTGAGAGCCAGCTCGATGGTGTCCTCCCCATCCGGTTTGAGCAAATCATAGCCTGCGGCAAGACTTATGGGAAGACCTGCCTTCAGGCTTTCTGCTTCCAACTCTTTATTCAGGATGTCCAGACGGTTTTTTGCCTCCTGTTCGGTACTGTCTGTCATCAGGACACAGAATTCATCCCCGCCCAGCCGGAAAAGATAGGTCTTGTCCCGTTCAAACGCCCGTCTCAAAGCGGATGCCGCGCCTGTTAAAGCCAGGTCGCCTGCACGGTGCCCCATCTGGTCGTTGATGATTTTTAAGTCATTGAGGTCAAACATCAGGCAGATGATGCCGCCCGGGGCGGCGGTTTCATTTCTTTGACGCTCAAGGTAGTTTACGCGCTCGATATAGGAAGCGCGGTTGGATAGTCCGGTCAGCGCATCGCGGTATGCGATCTGGAATATCATTTTTTCATATTCCAGCCGTTTGTTCTGTTCATAGATTTGCCTTGTCTTAAGGATGGATTTGAGAAACACCACATAGAAAGACAGGACGACGGCCGAAAATACCAGATAGACAGGCGCATATTCAATGCGCTCGATCATTGGTTTTGGATATGCGGCGAAAAACACGAGGGCAAAATAGATCATGACCGAGGAAACTGCCAGTTCTGCCCAGCCGGATTTGGTGACTTCCAGCAAATCGTGGTACTGTTTAAAATGATTTCTCCCGGCGAACAGCACGACCAAAAACAGAAGGAGCGTCACGGCCACTGAGATAATTCCTGCAAAGTGGGAAGAGACCAGCCCTATGTACCTTCCAATGAAAGCAATGATCAGGGTCACGGAATCCACAAAACAGAATGTCATTAAAAAACGGCAGTCTTTATGTTTGGACAAGATAAAAAACAAGATCAGGCTGGGGATGCTCATGCAGGCCATAGAGGAAACGGCGGCTGGATAACCAAGGACATAAACAGCCACATAATAAGCCAGGACAATAAGCGTGCAGCCTATGTACATAGCAGCACGGGCTAAAACAGTATCTTTTTTTAATGAGACCATTTTCGTAAAAATCAGCAGGTCAAATATGATGACAGTCAGGTCATTGAGGATGGGGATCAGGTTATTCATGGAAGCTCTCCTTACCATTTGCATATTGTTTCAACAAGGGCAGGTCGATTTTATCATCTTGTTACGACTCTTTCTCCATTATATCATGCTGTTTGATTTATATCCAGAACTGGCAGGATATTTCCTGATATTTCCCCTGTTTTTTATGTATTAGCAAATACCAAAGACGAATAAAATGGAAATTTGTGCAATAATGGGAAGATGAGAATAGAGAAATCAGTCATTATGCTCAATGGACTTGATACCGGCTATAAGCTTTATAATCAAAAGTATCAGGAGAGAAGTCTCCGGGCAAGATAAAAGTGAAGCAGGTAGAAGCAGTACATTTCATGGAAAGGATGGAGCTTTATGATGAACTATGAGAAAATTCGTGTGGTGCAGTATGGATGTGGAAAGATGGCAAAATACATTCTGAGATATCTGTATGAAAAAGGTGCGGAAATCGTGGGCGCGATCGATGTAAATCCGGCCGTTGTCGGGATGGACGTAGGCGAGTTTGCAGAGCTTGGATTCAAACTGGGCGTGACGATCCGGGACGATGCAGACGCGGTTCTGGATGAGTGTGATGCAGATATCGCGGTAGTAACTCTGTTCAGCTTTATGGACGATGTGTATCCTCATTTTGAAAAATGTGTCAGCAGAGGTATCAATGTAGTAACTACCTGTGAGGAAGCAATCTATCCGTGGACAACCGCTTCTGCGATCACCAACAAACTGGACCTGATGGCGAAAGAAAATGGCTGTACCATTGTCGGCGCAGGAATGCAGGATATTTATTGGATCAATATGATCGGCTGTGTAGCGGGCGGCGTACACCGCATCGACCGGATTGAGGGCGCGGTCAGCTATAATGTGGAAGACTATGGATTGGCGCTGGCAGAGGCACACGGCGCAGGCATGACGCCGGAGGAATTTGAAGAAAAGATTGCACATCCGACGACGTTAGAGCCGGCATATGTCTGGAACTCCAACGAGGCGCTGTGCAACAAGATGGGATGGACCATCAAATCCCAGACACAGAAATGCGTGCCGTATTTTTATGACAAAGATCTGTATTCTGAAACACTTGGCGCAACAATTCCAAAGGGCAACTGCATCGGCATGAGCGCGGTTGTGACGACGGAGACATTCCAGGGACCGGTGATTGAGACCCAGTGTATCGGCAAGGTCTACGGGCCGGATGACGGCGATATGTGTGACTGGAAGATCATCGGGGAACCGGATACGACATTCTACGTGACAAAACCAGCGACTGTTGAGCATACCTGCGCTACGATTGTGAACCGGATTCCGACCATCCTGAACGCACCGGCCGGTTATGTGACCGTTGAGAAGCTGGAGGATGTGAAGTATCTGGCTTATCCGATGCAGATGTATCTGGATGTGTAACGGAAGAGTAAGTGATTTCACAGGAAAAGGACATGGTCCGTTTTAGGGATCATGTCCTTTTCCTGTGTTCCATAGATTTCTGTCCGTCAATCGCCAGACAATCTGATTTTCTCCTCCAACATCCCGCATAATCTTGGAATCCGGGATTCAAAAGAGACTCCGTACCATCTGGAATTTTCATCCCCGGCCGTAGCTTCGATACAGTCCACTACAAAATCTGCCGCCAGCGAAACCGAATCCGCCAGGCTCAGGCCCCGCATAAGACCGCCAACTACGGTAGAAGCGTAGAGGTCGCCGGTTCCGTGATAACTCTGGGGACACTTGTGGGTGAAGTAAGAATAGCTGCTGCCGTCCCGGTCCAGATATGCCACGCCCAGCCGGTCAGGTTCGTAGCTGACTCCGGTCAGGACTGCGGTCCGGCATCCCAGCGCCAGCAGTTTTTCCAGAAGTTCCCGGATATAAGGTTCCTCATAATCGGTTCGATATGGCATGCCGGTCAGCAGGCAGGCCTCCGTAATGTTGGGAAGGATCACATCCGCCCTGGCGCACACGTTTTTCATAGCTGCCGGAAAGGAAGCGTCAAATGCAGGGTAGAGCTTTCCGTTATCCGCCATCGCCGGGTCTACGACCACCAGATTGTCCGGGGAAGCAAAACGGTCAAAGAAATCACACACCTGCCCGCACTGTCCGGCGGAAGCAAGGTATCCGGTATAGATGCCGTCAAAGGTAATCTTCTCCGCCTTCCATGCACCGGCAATCGGGGCAATCTGGTCGGAAAGGTCTTTGCAGGTGAAGGTGTTAAACATGGTATGGGTGGACAGCACCGCCGTTGGCAGGATTCCGCATTCCACCCCCATCGCTGAGATGACCGGCAGAGCCACGGTGATCGAACACCGTCCTACGCAGGATATATCCTGAAGAGTAATGATCCGTTTCATCTGAATTCCTCCTTATATTCTTTTCTTTGGATTAGTATAACAAAATCTGGACTGATTCAAAATAGCCAGAACAAGAAAAAACGACCAGTCCAGTGATCCGCTCCCCAAAAGAAATATATGCAATAAAATACATAATAATCATATGAAACTATGTATTTTTCATACTGATGCTTTTATAGTAGACTATAGCTATAGTGAAACGGAAGGGAGACAGATCAATGCGTAAATTTAAAACAGTTTTTATGCGGGGAGGCACCAGCAAAGGCTGCATGTTCCACAAGGAGGACCTGCCCGAGAACCGGGAGGAGTGGGACGGTATCTTTCTGCAGTGCATGGGCGACCCGGACCCAAAACAAATTGACGGACTGGGCGGCACGGTATCTTCCAACAATAAGATCGTCATCGTATGGAAGAGCCAGGAGCCAGATGTGGATGTGGAGTATCTGGTGGGGCAGGTGATCGTCGGGAAGAGTCAGGTGGATTATAAGTCCAACTGCGGCAACATGACGGCGGCGGTCGGACCGTTTGCTGTGGAAGAAGGCATGGTGGAGATCGTGGAACCTGTGACGACGGTGCGGATGCTGAACCGGAATACAGACAAGCACATCCATGTCACTGTGCCGATCGACCATGAGACGGGGACTTTTGCGCAGGAGGGAGACTGTGCGATCGCCGGAGTGGACGGGACTGCGGCAGAGCTGAAGGTAAAGTTCATGAACCCTGCCGGCGCTAAGACCGGAAAGCTGCTGCCAACCGGGCAGGTGTTGGATGTGTTGGATATCCCGGGATTTGGAAAGTTGGAGGCGACGATCCTGGACGTCTCGAATCCGATGGTCCTGGTGCATGCCGAAGATATCGGCCTGACGGGGATGGAACTGCCGGAAGAGATAAACCAGAATCAGGCGGCAAGCGAGCTGCTGGAGAAGATCCGCGGCACAGCCTGCTGCATGATGGGATTCGCAAAAAATCTGCAGGATGCGACAGACAACAGCCCGGCAGTGCCGAAGGTGGGGGTCTTTACGACGCCCAAGACCTATACGGACCTTGCGGGAGCAGTTGTGAAAGCAGGTGAGATGGACCTTTGCGCGAGGGTGATCTCCGTGTTTAAATGTCATAAGGCATGTCCGCTGACTTCGGCCAGCGCTATCTCCGTTGCGGCATTTTTGGAGGGTTCCCTGATATGGAACACCATTGGGGCGCCTGAAAATGGCGCAGAAAATGTGCGGATCGGCCATCCCGGCGGGGTGATGACAATGTGTCCGGAGATTGGATATGATGCGGGCGAGATGGAGCTGTCGTGCGTTGCGGTGCAGCGGACAGCAAGAAGGATCATGGACGGTACGGTGTACGTAAGAAATTGAGATAAGGACCGGCGAAGGAGCCGGAGAAATATAAGAGAGAACAGTCGGGGCGGAGGAGAATCATGATAAAATTAACAGGACACGGCGTATATATTGACGAGCAGTTCCGGGTCATTCCTGATGCTGGGAATCATCGGGAATGTGAGAAGAACACAATGGCATACAGCATATTGCAAGCGCATAACTGCAGTGGGGACATGGAAAAATTACGGTTGAAATTCGATGCGCTGGTCTCTCCGGATAATAATTATGTCAGCATTCTCCAGACTGCCCGTGCAGGCGGGCTGGAAGAATTTCCGGTGCCATATGTGCTTTCCAACTGTCACCACAGCTTATGTGCGGTGGGCGGCACGATTAATGAAGATGACCATATGTTTGGGCTGGATAACGCCAGAAAATACGGCGGTATCTTTGTGCCGCCCTACCGTGCTGTCCTCCATCAGTATATGCGGGAGTGCATGGCGGGCTGCGGCAAGATGATCCTCGGTTCAGACAGCCATACCCGTTATGGCGCGCTGGGTACGATGGGGATCGGGGAAGGCGGCGGGGAGGTCGTAAAGCAGCTGCTGTCAAAAACATATGACATCGACCGACCGCCCGTGATTGCGGTAAAACTTACGGGAAGTCCGCGTCCGGGCGTGGGACCGCAGGATGTGGCGCTGGCCCTGATCGGCGCAACCTTTAAAAATGGATTCAACAAGAATAAGATTCTGGAATTTATCGGAGAGGGGATTGGAAGCCTCAGCGTGGAATACCGGATGGGAATCGATGTGATGACGACGGAAAGCGCAGCCCTTTCGAGTATCTGGTGCACGGATGAGCGGGTGCGGGAATATCTGGCGATGCATGGGAGGGAAACAGACTACCGCAAGATGCGCCCCGCAGGGACGGCTTATTACGACGGGATGATTGAGATCGATCTGGCTGAAGTTGAGTGTATGATGGCGCTTCCTTACCATCCCGGCAATGTGGTTTCTATCCGTGAGTTCCGGACCGATCCTGAGAAGTATCTGCGGGAAGTGGAAGCCGAAGGACAAAAGATCAAGGGGGATGGCGGCGGACCGTTTCATATCATGGAACATCTGAGGGACGGAGCCCTGCATATCGATCAGGCGCTGGTTGGCGGCTGTGGCGGCGGCATGTTTGAGAATATTGCGGCGATGGCCGATATCCTGAAAGGGAGGGCTGTGCCGGGGGATGGTCCGGCCCTGGGGATCAATCCGGCGAGCCAGCCAATCTGTCTGGGTCTGATGGAGACCGGGACTGCTTCGGCCCTTATGGTGGCAGGGGCAACCATAAGGCCGGCAATCTGTGGACCTTGCTTTGGAGTGACCGATGTTCCGGCGGACAATCAGCTGAGTATCCGTCATACCACAAGAAATTACCCGAACCGGGAAGGCTCCAAGCCGGGACAGGGACAGATGGCGGCGGTGATCCTGATGGACGCCCGCTCCATTGCGGCTACCGTAAGAAACGGAGGAGTCCTGACAGCGGCAACGGAACTGGATGTGGAATATTCAAATCCAATGTATCATTTTTCTCCTGAGATTTATAAAAATCAGATTTTTGATAATTATAAGAAGGCGGATCCTTCTGTGGAACTGAGGATGGGACCGAATATTGCGGACTGGCCAAAGATGGATCCGATCCAGAAGCATCTGCTTTTGAGAGTGGCCGGATCTTACGAAGGCTCTGTGACGACGGATGAGCTGATTCCGTCTGGTGATGCTTCTTCTTATCGCTCTAATCCGCAGAAGATTTCAGAGTTCACTTTGGTCAGCCGGGATAAAGCGTATGTGGGGCGGGCGAAAGCAGTGCGCGCGATGGAAAAAG
Source organism: Lachnospiraceae bacterium (assembly GCA_030825115.1). Taxonomy (GTDB): domain Bacteria; phylum Bacillota; class Clostridia; order Lachnospirales; family Lachnospiraceae; genus Brotaphodocola. Next base: position 19,137 of record JAPJQL010000025.1, on the reverse strand, counting down.
AGCGAAAAAACGGACAGAAGATATCCGATGCAAATGGCCGGATGGTTTTGGAAACGCTGTGCCGGGTGCTGGGCTGCGCCCCATCGGATATTACGATCGGAAGCGCAATCCTTGGCAATCAGATTGGCGATGGCTCTTCCAGGGAGCAGGCGGCAAGCTGCCAGAAGGTTCTGGGGGGATTTGCGAATCTGGCAAACGAATACGCTGCGAGGCGGTATCGTTCAAATCTGATCAACTGGGGAATCCTTCCATTGATTACGAAAAAGACGCTGAATACAGAATTGAAGATTGAAAACGGGGAATATCTGCTGATCCGCAATGTACGGGAGGCAGTGGCAGGCGATGGACAGGTAACTGTGGAACGGGTCAGCGCGGCAGACGGTCAGATCTTTGCAGAAGTTGCCTGTACTCTGGGAGCGTTGACGGCAGATGAAAAACAGATTCTTTTAGATGGATGTCTGATTAATTATTATAGAAAAAAGTGACAAAGAAATACTAATATATTAGTTGACCAATCGTGATGCCGGTGCTATAATGACCCTATAAGCAACCAGATTTATCTAATTCTATCAACTCATTTATGATTAAGGAGGAATTATACAATGAAAATGACATTCCGCTGGTACGGGGAAAACAGTGACGCCATCAAGTTAAGCCATGTAAAGCAGATTCCGGGAATGACAGGGATCATGGGTCTTTTGGATGACAAGGCGGCAGGGGAAGTGTGGACCGAGGAAGAGATCAAGGAATATATCGACGGTGTCCATGCGGCAGGTCTGGAGTGCGAGGTCATTGAGAGCGTGAATGTCCATGAGGACATCAAGATGGGGCTTCCGACCCGTGACAAATATATTGAGAACTATATCATCACCATCCGCAACCTGGCAAAATACGGTGTCAAGGTGATCGTGTATAACTTTATGCCGGTTCTGGACTGGCTGCGTACCGATCTGGCCCGTGTGATCGAAGAAGACGGCTCCAACAGCCTGTATTATGATGAGAAGGAACTGGGCAGCATGTCTCCGCTGGAGATCGTGAGAAAGACCGCAGAGGACAGCAACGGATTTACCCTTCCGGGCTGGGAGCCGGAACGTCTGGCAGAGCTTGAGACAACCCTGAAGCAGTACGAGTCCATCACCCCGGACATGCTGCGTGAAAACTATAAGTACTTCCTGGATAAGGTGATTCCGGTATGTGAGGAAGTCGGTATCCGCATGGCGGTGCATCCGGACGATCCGGCATGGCCGATCTTTGGGCTTCCGCGGATCTCCCACAGCCAGGAGGACTTTGACAAGATCGTGGCGCTCCACGATTCACCGGCCAACGCGCTGTGCCTGTGCACCGGTTCCCTGGGCTCAAACCCGGAGAACGATATCCCGTCTATTATCCGTCATTTTGGCGAGATGGACCGGATTGCCTGCCTCCACATCCGCAACGTGAAATATCTGGGCTACCGCTGCTTCCGTGAAGCGGCTCACCTGTCCTCTACCGGCGACCTGGATATGTTTGAGATCGTCAAGGCTGTGTATGACACCTGCCCTCATGACATCTACGTCCGTCCGGATCATGGAAGGATGATCTGGGATGAGGTCGGCCGTCCGGGCTATGGCCTGTATGACCGTGCGCTGGGCGCAACCTACTTAAACGGTCTCTGGGAAGCGATTGACAAGATGTCCAAAGAAAAATAGGCAGGGCATAGACAGACGAGACAACAGATCAGACAGGCATAAGGAGGCGCTGGGATGGAGATAACAGAACGACGTCCGAATGAAAGCGGAAGAGATTATGCCATGCGCGTGATCAAGGACAATATCATCAGCCTGAATCTGGAGCCGGGGATGCCGATCAGCGACCGGGACCTGGCTGCACAGATGGGGCTTTCCCGCACTCCGGTGCGGGAGGCGCTGCTTGACCTGGCGAAAGTGAAGGTTGTGGAGATTTACCCACAGCGCGGAAGCGCGGTATCGATGATCGATTACAGCCTGGTGGAAGAGGCGCAGTTTGTCCGCAGCGTGCTGGAGACTGCGGTGGTACAGAAGGTATGCCAGGTAGTTGATGAGAAAGATATCCGGGACCTGGCAGAGAATATCGGTCTGCAGGAGTTTTACCTGGACCATGACCTGACCGGCAAGATGCTGGAGCTGGATGATACCTTCCACCGGCTGCTGTTTTTGGCCGCCGGGAAGATGCAGGCCTATGAGATGATGAAAAATATAACGATCCATTTTGACCGTGTGAGGAGCATGTCCGTCAACGCGGTGAAGGAACAGAAGTGGATGGAAGACCACCGGGAGATTTTCCAGGCGGTGAAGGAGCGGGACCAGGACCGCGCAAAGGCGTGCATGGAGAAGCACCTGAACCGTTTTCATGTGGATGAGACGGCGATCCGCCAGTTATATCCGCAGTATTTCCGGTGACGGGTGCACAGAACTGATGGTTGAATTTTGAAAAGGAAGCGTGAACGTATGAAACTGACATTAGCTGGTATCAAAGAGAGAGCAGATTGGGAGGCAGCAGGCATCAAACTGCCGTCCTACGATGTGGAAAAGGTAGCAGAGGAGACGAAAAAGTCGCCGGTCTGGGTACATTTCGGCGCGGGAAATATTTTCCGTATTTTTGTCGGCGGGCTGGCAGACAGCCTGATCAGCCAGGGGGAGCTTGCGAAAGGCATCACCTGTGTGGAGACGTTTGATTTTGATCTGATAGATAAGATTTATAAGCCGTATGACAATCTGGTGCTGGCCATGACGCTGAAGGTAGACGGTTCTACCGATAAGCAGGTGCTTGGTTCCCTGACCGAGGCCATCAAGGCGCAGTCCGGCGAGGAGAAAGAGTGGAACCGCCTGAAAGAGATTTTTGTAAATCCTGAGCTGCAGATGGTTTCCTTTACGATCACGGAGAAAGGCTATGCGCTGACCAATGCGTCCGGAAGCTATTTCCCGTTTGTACAGGCTGATATTGACAATGGACCGGAGAAGCCGGGCGCTGCTATGGCAGTGGTCTGCGCCCTGCTGTTTGCACGTTATCAGGCGGGCAGATATCCGGTATCGGTGGTTTCTATGGACAACTGTTCCCATAACGGCGAGAAACTGCAGAACTCGATCGTGACGATGGCAAAAGAGTGGGAGAAGAAGGGCTTTGTAGATGCCGGTTTTGTCTCCTATCTGTGTGATGAGAGCCAGGTGGCGTTCCCGTGGTCGATGATCGACAAGATTACCCCTCGTCCTGCTCCTTCTGTATGTGAGGAACTGAAAAAATACGGCGTTGAGGATATGGATCCTGTCATCACCTCCAAAAACACCTATATTGCGCCGTTTGTAAACGCAGAGGGCCCGCAGTATCTGGTGATCGAGGATAAGTTCCCGAACGGCCGTCCGGCACTGGAGAAGGCCGGTGTCTATATGACCGACCGCGACACCGTGAACAAGGTTGAGCGCATGAAGGTTACCACCTGCTTAAACCCGCTTCATACGGCGCTGGCTGTATACGGCTGTGTTCTGGGCTACACCCTGATTGCCGACGAGATGAAGGATGAGGAGCTGAAAAAGCTGGTTCATCAGATCGGTCCGGTAGAGGGAATGCCGGTTGTGACCGATCCCGGCATCCTGTCTCCGGCAGACTTTGTAGACGAAGTCATCAATGTGCGGATTCCAAACCCGTTTATGCCGGATGCGCCGCAGCGTATCGCGACCGATACCTCCCAGAAGGTAGGGATCCGCTATGGTGAGACCATCAAGTCCTATGTTGCAAAATACGGCGACGCGAAAAAGCTGACTGCGATTCCACTGGCGATTGCCGGATGGTGCAGATATCTGCTGGCTGTGGATGACAATGGCGAGAAGTTTGAGCTGTCGGCAGACCCGATGATTCCGGAACTGACCGGGATGCTGGCGGGGATCGAGGTAGGAAAGCCGGAGAGCTACCAGGGGCAGTTAAAGGGAATCCTGTCCAATGAAAATATTTTTGGCATCAACCTGTATGAGGCAGGGATCGGCGAGAAGATTGAGGAGATGTTCCTGGAGGAGATCGCCGGACCGGGCGCAGTGCGTGCGGTGCTGAAAAAATATCTGGACTGATTTGCCGATATGGAAGCCAAGTGATGGAATAGTCGATAATAGGGGAAGCCTCTGCCTGATCTGTTTTAACAGGTCTTGCGGGGGCTTTTTTTCTTGTGTAATCAGCAGGAAATGAATATAATAACAGATAAGGGAACTGGAGAAAGGTCCGACAGAAGGGGAGCAGGATATGGATTTTAAGGAATTTCGATATATAATCACGGTTGCCGACTGCAAGAGCATCACAAAGGCCGCCGCCAAGCTCTATGTATCACAGCCGTCTCTGAGCCATCTGATCGCAAGGGTGGAGCAGGAGATGGGGCTTAAGCTGTTTGACCGGACGGTGTATCCGATCACGCTCACCTACGCGGGGGAGCGGTATGTGGAGACTGCCAGGAGAATGCTGATGCTGGACGATGACATGAGGCGGGAGTTCATGGATATCAGCGAGGGCAGGAAAGGGAGGATCACGGTTGGGATTCCGACAGAGCGCGGGGGATATATGCTTCCGCATATCCTGACCCGGTTTAAAGAGGAGTTCCCCGGCATAGAGGTATCGGTGCTGGAGGGGAGTTCGGAAGTGCTGATCGACTCTGTGCGGAAGGGGCAGACGAATTTTATCATCATCCCCAAAACACATGAGATGCCGGAGCTGGAACAGGAGCTGATCTATAAGGAAGAGCTGTTCTTTCTGGCCGGGGATGAGATGGCAGCGGCCTTCGGATGCTGTATGGATGAACATACCGTGATTCCCGAAAAACTGTCAGACATGCCGTTTATCCTGCAAAATAAAGGACATGCCATACGGAAAATGGCGGATCAGATATTTAAAAAGTATAAAGTGGTTCCGCAGATTGTTATGGAGACCCACAGCTCGCTGACGGCAGCCACGATGGCGGCGGCAGGTTCGGCAGGAACTATCGTGCCTGCAAGGACGGTACAGATGGTGAATAAAGCGGAGGGATTTGGGATATACAGTATCGGGAAGCCTCCGGTCACTTGGGATGTGATGGCGTGTTACCGGAAAGATGCCTATCTGGATAAGACCCAGAGACGTTTTATCGCCATTGCCAAGGAGGTCTTTGGAAGCTAAAAGCACGGAAAAGTTTGGCAGGGAATCTTGCAAAAGTGTTTAAAATAAAGTACAATGTACAGGAATCGTCAAAAATTAGACGATAGCATGTTATTGTTAAGCAAAAGACCGGAAAAACGGTCGTTAAATAAAAAGGAGAAAAGCATATGAGCAAGAAACCAGTAGTACTGATGATTCTGGATGGCTATGGACTCAATAAGAACTGCGAAGCCAATGCAGTCTGTGAAGGCAAGACCCCTGTGATGGACCAGCTGATGAGCCAGTGTCCGTTTGTGGAAGGCCAGGCGAGCGGACTTTTTGTAGGTCTGCCGGACGGGCAGATGGGCAACTCCGAGGTGGGGCACTTGAACATGGGTGCAGGGCGTATCGTATATCAGGAGCTGACCCGCATCACCAAAGCGATCCAGGACGGCGACTTTTTTGAGAACAAAGCCCTGCTTGCGGCAGTAGAAAACTGTAAAAAGAATGATTCCGCGCTGCATATGTTCGGTCTCGTGTCCGACGGCGGCGTACACAGCCATATGACCCATATCTTCGGCCTGCTGGAGCTGGCAAAGAGAAACGGACTGGAAAAAGTATATGTCCACTGCTTCCTGGACGGGCGCGACACTCCGCCTTCTTCCGGCAAGGATTTTGTGGCAGAGCTGGAAGCTAAGATGGCAGAGCTTGGCGTTGGCAAGGTGGCTTCTGTCATGGGACGCTACTATGCGATGGACCGGGATAAGAACTGGGATCGTGTAAAGCTGGCTTATGACGCCCTGACTAAGGGGGAGGGACATCACTGTGACAGCGCGACCGGAGCGATCCAGGCATCTTATGATGAGGGCAAGACCGATGAGTTCGTGATTCCGTCTGTAGTGACCGAGAACGGCGCGCCGGTGGCGACCATCAAAGACGGCGATTCCGTGATCTTTTACAACTTCCGCCCGGACCGTGCAAGGGAGATGACCCATGTGTTCTGCGACGATGTATTTGACGGATTTGACCGTGGCGAGAGAGTGAAGACAACCTATGTATGCTTTACCGATTATGATGAGACGATTGGCAATAAGCTGGTTGCATTTGTAAAAGAGAGCATTACCAATACCTTTGGCGAGTTCCTTGCCGCACACGGAAAGACCCAGGCGAGGATTGCCGAGACTGAGAAGTATGCCCATGTCACCTTCTTCTTCAACGGTGGCATCGAAGAGCCGAATCCGGGAGAAGAGCGCGTGCTGGTTCCGTCTCCGAAGGAAGTGGCTACCTACGACTTGAAGCCGGAGATGAGCGCGCCTGCTGTCTGCGACAAGCTGGTGGAGGCAATCAGATCGGATAAATACGACGTGATCATCATCAACTTCGCAAACCCGGATATGGTAGGCCATACCGGAGTGGAGGCAGCTGCGATCAAGGCAATCGAGGCAGTGGATGCGTGCGTGGGAAGAGCCGTAGATGCGATCAAAGAAGCAGACGGCGTGATGTTCATCTGTGCGGACCACGGAAATGCAGAGCAGCTTGTGGATTATCAGACAGGGGAGCCGTTTACGGCCCATACGACGAACCCGGTTCCGTTCATCCTGGTGAATGCAGACCCGTCTTATAAACTGCGGGAAGGCGGCTGTCTGGCAGATATCGCGCCGACGCTGATCGAGCTGATGGGACTGGAGCAGCCGAAAGAGATGACAGGAAAGTCTCTGCTGGTGAAATAGTCAGGAATCACCGGGCAGATAAAAAGAGAGAAAAGAAATCCCGTGGGAAGACGGACGGGCAGTCCGCCTTCCCACGGGATTTCTCAATCCTGATACAGGTTTTCGTAGATATCCTCGGCGATCAGATCTGCATACGCCTGGTCGGAAATATCATGGCTGGTGATTAAAATATCCTGGATCAGCTCAAACCGTTTGAGGCTTAACTCCTCCGGCGCAAGTTCCCCGGATTCTGCAAGAATCTGTTCGTCCAGCTGTTCGCCGGTATAGCTGGCGGCAAACCAGTCTTTCAGCTCTCTGGTCGCATTCTCCTCATCGGCGATCTGTCCGCTGACGGTCTTGGCTGACCGGGCGGAATGTACGGCGACGACGATGGATGCGATGCCGAGAACGGTCATCACGGTCTGGCTGATCATGCGGGAAGTGCCGGCAAGCGGCAGCCGGACCACGTTTGCCCAGCACAGGGCGGAGAATACGATAAGGATACCGCCCACCAGGAAAAAGGCGGAGGCGGAAGACTTCAGGTCCTCATATTGCTGCGCTTTTTTTACATAGACCCGGGGACGGATATTGGGGCGTTCGGAAGGCGGCGTTTCCAAATCCTCCTGTGCGGCTTCCAGTTCGGCCTGTCTGGCCTCGTACTCTGCCTGGCGGCGAAGAATCGCCTCCTCCTCTTCCTGCTTTTTCACGGCGTCGGCCGCCTCTTTGGATGATACCAGCGCTCCCCCGCAGTCGGAGCAGACGGTGATCCCGTCAATAAATTCCATATCACATTTCGGACAATAAGGCATAATACAGTTCCCCCTCTTTTTGTACATACTGGTTCCATTATAAGGCACAAGTGAAAATTCGTCTACATTTAGCTTCCATTTCTAAGGAAAATAGGATAAAATATAACAAGGTATGCGTTGGAAAGGGAGTATTATGAGTATAACGATTTCATTTTCCATGAGACCCCGCAAAAACTGGCTTCCCGGTCAGGGATGGAACACGGAGAAGATGCAGGAATTTGCAGTGAAGCTTGCCGGGGAGATGGGATACACCTGCGACGTTGTCGGAGAATATGCGGTCTACCAGTTTTGCCCGGAGGGATTTCTCTGGATGGGATTTAAGGCCGGGAGGATCCTGGGGGAGTGCCAGACCAATATCGCGGGTCCGGGATTTCATGCCGCGGTCATTCATTTTCTGGAGCTGTTTGCTGCCCGGGGGGAGCTTGGTCTCTACGTGGAGGATGCCACGGGGTATTATGAAGAGCGGGATTTTATAAAGATGCGGCGGAATTATTTCTACCAGTGGTTTACCGATTTGATGGGGCAGGTGCTGGAGAAAAAGGATGAGACGGGGGAGCAGCTTGTGTGCTGGCCCGCCGATTATTATCTGCCGGAAGAGCATAAGGATATGATCACGACCCATATCCGCCGGTTTGCGATCTCGGAGATCGCCGGGATGATGCGGTCAGGGATGAGCATGGCATTTGCCCGGGATTTTTTCATCTGGAATGAGGAAGAAAAGGATGCCTATTATTACCGAAACAGCGCTCTTGTGATGCTGAACCAGGAGTGCTATTTCATGCCGTCTTTGAGGAGCCGGGAAGACCAGGACATCAATGACAAGATCATCAGCCTGCTGGAACGGGCGCTTTCGATGAAGCCGGATATCCCGTTTCCGAAAAAAGAATATCTGGAGTTGTGCGCCCTGGCGGAACACGAGCCGGTGGATGTGGACGGCGTGACCGAGTATGCCAGGGAGATCGAGATCGGATGCCGCAAGGGGCTTTTGTTTAGGACGATCGGCTGCATGCGGTTTGCAGTTCCGGGAAACTATCTGTATGATTCCAATTCCAGAGGCAATTCGGAACGATATTATGACGGGATGAAAAAAGGCGGGCATGAATTCTATATCTGTGCGATCAATACGCCGGGAAATGCCGATTTCCAGGAAGCGCCGTTTCAGAAGGACACGGTGCAGGAGGTGCAGGAGTTCCGCACGGGAGAGACAAAAGGGAAGATTGCGGTCTATCGCCCTGTCGAACGGGACGGGAAGACGGTGCATTCGGTTGCGGCCCAGATGATATACAAGAATCAGATGACGATCGTCAGCATCAACTACGAGAACCCGGACGACCGGGCGTGGGCCTTTGACCTGATCCGGAAGGTGCAGGCTGTGGAGGATACAGACGATAAAGGGGACGTGTGATACGATTATGAAAAAGAGTAGAGGAGAACGATTATGAAGACTTCGGAGTTGATGAAACGCTTTGCTCCGTATTATAAGACTTATTGGAAGACGATGGCATTCGATTTGTTCTGTGCCTCGCTGACGACGATCTGCGAGCTGGTCCTGCCGATGATCCTTCGGTACATCACGAACCAGGGACTGAGCGATGTGACGGCCATCACGGTACACACGGTGCTCAGGATTGGCATGCTGTATTTTGGCCTGCGTGTGATTGACGGCCTGGCGGCTTTTTATATGGCGTATACCGGCCATGTGATGGGAGCGAAGATCGAGACGGATATGAGGCAGGATGCCTTTGAACATCTCCAAAAGCTGTCGGACAGCTATTTTAACAATACGAAAGTCGGGCAGATCATGGCGCGGATCACCAGCGATCTGTTCGATGTGACGGAGTTTGCCCATCATTGCCCGGAAGAATTTTTTATTGCATTTATCAAGACGGTGATCGCGTTTGTCATCCTGTCCGGCATCAACCTGCCGCTGACGGTGATCATCTTTGCGTTCATCCCGGTCATGGTGATATCCTGTACCTATTTTAACCTGCGGGTGAAAAAGGCGTTCAAGCGCCAGCGGTACCAGATTGGAGAGCTGAATGCCAAGATCGAGGACAATCTTCTGGGAAACCGGGTGGTGCGGGCTTTTGCCAACCAGGATATCGAGATTGAAAAATTCCGGGAGGACAATCTGGCATTTTTAGATATCAAGCGGGAAACTTATAAGTATATGGCGGTGTTCCAGGATACGATCCGCATGTTTGACGGACTGATGTATGTGGTGGTGATCGTGGCCGGAGGCACCTTTATGGTCAGAGGGCTGATCGACCCGGGCGATCTGGTGGCCTACACCATGTATGTGACGACGCTGCTTACGACGATCCGGCGCATCATCGAGTTCGCGGAGCAGTTCCAGCGGGGCATGACCGGGATCGAACGGTTTGTGGAGATCATGGATTCCACCGTGGAAATCCTGGACGAGCCGGGGGCTGAGCCGTTAAAATGCGTAAAGGGCAACGTCCGGTTTGAACATGTCAGCTTTGAGTACCCGGATGACCACAATCCGGTGCTGGACCAGATCGATCTGGACATCCGCCCGGGAGAGAAGATTGCGCTGGTAGGGCCGTCCGGCGGCGGCAAGACGACGATGTGCAATCTGATTCCGAGGTTTTATGATACGACGAGGGGAACGATCCGGATCGACGGCCAGGAGCTGAAAAAGATCACGCTTCAGAGTCTCCGCTCCAATATCGGCATCGTGCAGCAGGATGTCTATCTGTTCTCCGGCACGGTCTATGAAAATATTGCATATGGCAGACCGGAGGCGGACCGGGAAGAGGTGATCGAGGCGGCGAAGATGGCAGGCGCCCACGAGTTTATCCAGGAATTAAAAGACGGGTATGATACCTATGTGGGTGAACGCGGCGTGAAGCTGTCCGGCGGGCAGAAACAGCGTATCAGCATTGCCCGGGTATTCTTAAAGAATCCGGCCATCCTGATCCTGGATGAGGCGACGTCGGCGCTGGACAACGAGAGCGAGTACATCGTATCCCGCTCCCTGGAGCGGCTGGCGCAGGGGCGGACGACGGTGACGATCGCCCATCGCCTGACTACGATCCAGAATGCGGACCGCATCCTGGTGCTGAGCGATGGCCGTATCGCAGAAGAGGGAAGCCACAGGGAGCTGCTTGAGAAAAAGGGAATCTATTATCAGCTATATATGTCCGTGCAGGAAAACGGGGAACAAGGAACACTGGAAGGAGCAGTAATATGAGAGTAGCAGTAGTGACAGACAGCAACAGCGGGATCACCCAGAGCGAGGCGAAGGAGCTGGGAATCCGGGTGGTACCGATGCCGTTTATGATAGACGGGGAGACTTACGAGGAAGACATCAATTTCAGCCAGGAGCAGTTTTACAGGCGTCAGGAGGAAGGGGCGGACATCACGACCTCCCAGCCTTCGCCGGAGACGGTGATGGGAATCTGGGACGAGCTTTTGAAAGAGTACGATGAGATCGTCCACATTCCGATGTCCAGTGCGCTCAGCGGCTCCTGCCAGACGGCGGTGATGCTGGCGATGGACTACGACGGCAAGGTGCAGGTGGTGAATAATCAGAGGATTTCCGTGACCCAGCGCAGGTCGGTGCAGGATGCGCTGGAGATGGCGGCTGCGGGGCTTTCGGCTGAACGGATCAAGGAGATTCTGGAGGAGACGAAGCTGGATTCCAGCATCTATCTGGTGGTCGATACCTTAAAGTATCTGAAAAAGGGAGGAAGGATCACTCCGGCTGCCGCGGCGCTGGGGACTCTCCTCAAGATCAAGCCGGTCCTGCAGATCCAGGGCGGCAAGCTGGATGCATTTGCCAAGGTGCGTACGGTCAAGCAGGGAAAGAGTACGATGATGTCGGCGATGGCCCATGACCTGGAACAGCGGTTTGACGATAAAAACTGTGAAAACATGTGGCTGTACGTGGTCCATTCCTGCAACGGAGCAGCCGCGCAGGAGATGGTAGAGGAGCTGCAGCAGGTATATCCGGCCGCGCTGATCGAGACGGCGGATCTCTCGCTCAGCGTGGCATGCCATACAGGACCGGGCGTGCTTGCGATTGCCTGCGTGAAAAAAATGGAATTGAAAGCGTAAAACAATGGGAAGTGAGATGAAAAAACTGAGATTTCTGTGGAAGCAGAAGTTTACGGTCAGCATGCGTATCCCCCTGATCCTCAGCATGGTGCTGTTTGGGATGGTTCCCATGATTGCGGGGGCTACCGCCATCTTCAGTTCCATGCGCCAAAGCCAGATCGACAGCAGGATGCTGGAGGTGCAGAACCAGTGCCAGATCCTGAGCAGCAAGATGACGCGGACAGGTTATCTAAAGGGTGAGATCAAGGACGGGATGCTGGACAACGAGATGGATGTCATGTCCGATATCTACAACGGCCGGATCGTCGTGGTAAACCAGAATTTTAAAATTGTGCGGGATACCTTCAATCTCTCTGAGGGCAAGACGATGATCGCCGAGGAGGTCATACGCTGCTTTCAGGGCGAGAGCAGCAACCGTTACAGCAGGGAAAAGCACTATTTTGCCCATGCGATCCCTGTCTATGACACGTCGGCGGAAAAGGGGATCATAGGCGTGCTGGTGGTCACGTCGTCGACCGAAGGGATTTTGTCGATCCTGGACGGCGTGGTGGACAAAGCGCACTTTTTCCAGATCATCGTCCTGCTGTTTCTGTTTATCGCCGCTGCGATGGTGGTTGCCGTATTGATGCAGCCGTTTAAGGAATTCCAGAAGAAGTTAAACCATGTGGCGGAAGGGGCGCTGGATACGGATATCAGCGCAGATACCTACCGGGAGACCAGGGACATCAGCAGCGCGGTGGAGCAGACGCTGTCCAAGCTTAAAGCGGTGGATCAGTCCAGGCAGGAGTTTGTATCCAATGTGTCTCACGAACTGAAGACGCCGATCACGTCGATTCGTGTCCTGGCCGATTCCCTGATGGGGATGGAGGAGGCGCCTGTGGAGCTGTACCGGGAGTTTATGGTAGATATCTCCGACGAGATCGACCGGGAGAGCAAGATCATCGACGATCTGCTGGCGCTTGTAAAGATGGATAAGTCCGAGGCGGAGTTAAACATCAGCCAGGTCAATATCAACGGGCTGGTGGAGCAGATCCTGAAACGGATTCGTCCGATCGCGAACAAGCGCAAAGTGGAGCTGATCTTAGAGAGCATCCGGGAGGTGACGGCCGATGTGGATGAGATGAAGCTGTCCCTTGCCATCAGCAACCTGGTGGAGAACGCCGTCAAGTACAATACGGAAGCCGGCTGGGTGCGGGTGACGCTGGACGCCGACCACAAGTTCTTCTATATCAAAGTGGCGGATTCTGGCATCGGTGTGCCGGAGGAGTTCCAGGACCGCATTTTTGAACGTTTTTACCGGGTGGATAAGGCGAGGTCGAGAGAGACCGGCGGCAGCGGTCTCGGGCTTGCCATCACAAGGAACGTGATACTGATGCACAAAGGCGCGATCAAGCTGATCAGCAAGGAAGGGGAAGGAAGTACGTTTACGGTGCGGATCCCCTTAAACTATATTGCATAAGCAGGAGGATGTAAGATGAGACGATGGATTCATGTGCTCGTTCTTCTGACAGCCATACTGCTGGCAGGCTGTCAGGGCGGAAAGGGCGCGTCAAAGGGCGCAGAGAGCACGGAGGCAGGCGTATATCGGATTTATTATCTGAATCCCTCGATGACCAGGCTGACGGCTCAGGAATACAGGACGGAGAGTACGGACACAGAAGATTTGATCGAGGAGCTGATGGACCAGTTCCGAAATGTGCCCGCCGATGTGGACAATCAGGCGGCGCTGACGGACAAGGTAGTCTATCAGGGATACAAACAGCAGGATATGGTGCTGTATCTTTATTTTGACAACAATTATACCAGTATGCAGTCTTACCGGGAGATTTTATGCCGCGCCGCGCTGGCGCGGACGATGACGCAGATTCCGGGGATCGATTATATCAATATCTATTCGGGGGACCAGCCGCTTTTAGACATGAACGGCTCTCCGGTGGGAATGCTGTCACCGGCAGATTTTGTAGACGGGATCAGCGATGTCAATGCGTTTGAGCGGACGGAACTGACCCTGTACTTTACCGATGTGACGGGAGAAAAGCTGCACGCGGAGAAGCGGGAGGTGGTGCACAACATCAATACTTCTGTGGAGCGGGTGATCCTGGAGGAGCTGATCAGCGGACCGGAGCATCCGGGGCTGATGCCGACGCTGGATCCGGGAACCAAGATCCTGAATGTGGCGGTGAATGAGAATGTGTGCTATATCAATTTTGACGGTACGTTTTTGAGTAACCCGCTGGAGGTCAGGGAATATATTCCGATCTATTCCATTGTAAATTCCCTTTCGGAGCAGGCGTCGGTAAACCGGGTGCAGATCACGGTAAACGGGGCGCAGGATGTCATGTTTCGGGATTCTGTCTCTCTGAATACCATGTTTGAGCGGAATCTTGATTATATAGCGGGACAATAACACGAGGAGGAACATTCATATCAAAAGGCCAATTCTTTGCTGGGCGGGAGGATTCGTACTTGGAGAGGTACTTTACCTGCTGAAAGCGGAGGTCTTTGCAGGGCTTCTGGCAGTTTTGCTGTCAGGGCTTCTTGCGGTGTGGTGGAAAGACTGGAAGAATGGAGGCAGGAGCGCAGGAATGCGTCTTCTGCCTTTTTTATTTCATAGGAAAGTGCGTCCTATGAAATCAAAAACGCTCCGCGAGGATTGCACTGCGGCGGAAATGAGAGATGTCGCCATAGCGACCCGCCGCAGGCGGAGAATCCCGCGAGCGGGATTCTTTCTTATCTGTCTTTTGTCTGTGGCGGCAGGAGGGCTGCGGATGGGGGCGGAGAAAAAACGGGCGCTGGAGGCGGAACGGCTGGTGCTTGACGGCGCGCAGGGACAGGTGACGGGGACTGTGTCCTCGGTGCGGGATGACGGCGGGAGGCTCGTCCTTATCCTGGATCGATGCAGCGCCGGATGTGAGGGGGAAGCGTTTGGGCTGAGAAGAGTCCAGGTGTATCTGGAGAAGGAGACGGACAGCCGGGACGTAAAGATCCGGATTGGGAACAGGTTCCGGGCTTTTGGGAGTTGGAGCCGGTTTCGGCGGGCGCGAAATCCCGGTGGCTTTGACGCCTGGCTGTACTCCCGCGCAGAGAAACTGGATGCGCGGCTGTATGCAGAGTCGGGAACGGTGACGGAAGACGGGGTATCCTGGTATCGTGAGGGACTCCGTCTGCTGTCCGCTGAGGCGCACGGGATACTGGAACGCATCACGGACGGGACTGATACCGGGATATACCGGGCGGCGGTGCTGGGAGATAAGGCGGGGCTGGATGATGAAATCCGGGACATGTATCAGAGAAACGGCATTGCCCACCTGCTTGCCATCAGCGGCTTACATATGTCTCTGCTGGGGATGGGGGCGTATGCCATATTTCGGCGGATTGGCGGCGGATTTGGCCTGGCAGGCGCAGCCGGGGCGGCGTTTGTCATCAGCTATGGGATGATGGCAGGCGGCTCTGCGTCGGTGGTGCGTGCATCGGTCATGCTGCTTTGTAGCTTTGGGGCGGCATATCTTGGCCGGTCTTATGACCTTTTGTCGGCGCTGGGGCTTGCCGGTATCCTGCTTTTGTGGGACAGCCCTTATCTGGTCACACAGGGGGGCTTTCAGCTTTCCTTTGGCGCGGTTTTCGGAATCGGAGTGTTTTCTCAGAACTTTGGGGACTGTTTTTCGTGTTCGAAACGATGGGAACTGGTGGGAAAAGGTCTGTCTGCCGTCCTCTGCGTACAGCTGGCCACGGCTCCCATCATCCAGTACCATTATTTTCAGCTCCCGCTCTATGGAATGCTGTTAAATCTGGTGGCAGTCCCGCTCATGGGATATGTGGTGGTCAGCGGCCTTGCCGGAATCCTGCTTGGCGGATTCAGCCTGCAGGCGGGGGTGTTTGCGGTGGGGGCGGGACATTATATTCTGGCGTTCTATGAATGGCTGTGCAGGCTGTGTGAGCGGCTGCCGTGGAGCAATCTGGTGCTGGGACGTCCGCAGGCGTGGCAGATCGGGGGATACTATCTGGTCCTGGCGCTTGTCTGGACCGGGATAAAAGGGCGGTGGTTTCGACGCGGGCGCGTGCCGGAAGCTGGTTTGGCGCTTGTGGGACTGGCGCTGGCGTATGTCTTTCTTCTGCCGGTGCCAGGGCGGGGGCTTGCGGTTACGTTTCTGGACGTGGGGCAGGGAGACGGGATCTTCCTGCAGACAGGGCATGAGACGATGCTGGTGGATGGCGGGAGCTCGGATGAGAAACGGTTGGGGGAGTATATCCTGGAACCGTTTTTAAAAAGCAGGGGAGTGCGGGTGATCGATTATGCCTGGGTCACGCATGGAGACCGGGATCATACGAGCGGTCTGTCCTATCTGTTGTCTGAGGGGCGGGATATCAAGGTCCGCAATCTGATGCTGCCGGTCCTCGGCAGGGAAGATGAGGCGTATGAGCCGTTGTGCAGCATGGTCCGGGAGCGGGGAGGAGAGGTTTTCTGGGTCGGAAAAGGAGATGTCCTGGAGATTGGAAAGATGCGGGTCGCCTGCCTGTATCCGGGGGAAGACGATGTGGCGGAAGACCGGAACGAGCAGTCGCTGGTCCTGAAAGTGGATTATGGGGATTTTCACATGCTGCTGACCGGGGATATGAGCGAAAGAGGGGAGCAGGCTGTGGCGGAGGACGGGGATGTGAATCGGATGCTGGCAGATACCCAGGTATTGAAGGTGGCGCATCACGGATCGCGGTTTTCTACTTCCGGGCTGTGGCTTGATGCGGTGAAACCTGTCTGGGCGGTGGTTTCTTATGGGCAGGGAAACCGGTATGGCCATCCCCACAATGAGGTGAGAGAACGGCTGCAGATGCAGGATGTGGTCTTGTGGGAGACAGCTGAGTGCGGGGCGGTCAGCCTGTGGACGGACGGGGAGAAGCTGCGGTGGGAGCGGTATCTGGAATGAGGGATACCGGATGCTTCGGGAGAAATCGTAAGATTTGAAAATAGCAGGTGTTCTCTTTTCCGGGGCTTAAGTTTATGATATAATGGGAGCACGTGCTGCGAAGGAAGCACATCCGGCAGGGCGAGTGCCCCTGACCGGTACAGAGACAGAGAAACGAGGGCAGTATGCAGACATTAAATCAGGATATCAAGGACCAGACGTTTAAGCGGGTATACCTGCTCTACGGGGAAGAGACATTTTTAAAAAACAGTTATAAAAACAGGCTGAAAGAGGCGGTCATCGGGGACGATACCATGAATTTTTCCTATTTTGAGGGGAAGAGCCTGGATCTGGACGAGCTGATCCGCATCGCGGACACCATGCCGTTTTTTACGGAGCGCAGGCTTGTCCTGGTAGAAGACAGCGGCTTTTTCAAATCGGCGTCGGAGAAGATGCTCGCCTACCTGCCCACGATGCCGGACACTACCTGCCTGGTGTTTGTAGAGTCGGAGGTGGACAAGCGGAGCAAGCTGTTTAAAAAGGTGAAAGAGCTTGGCTATGCGGCGGAGATGGCAAGGCAGGACGCGGCCCAGCTTGCCAGGTGGGCGGGTAATATCCTGGCGAAGGATGGGCGGAAGATCACATCGCGGACGATGGAGCTGTTCCTTTCCATGACCGGAGACGATATGGAAAATATCAGGATGGAGCTTGAGAAGCTGGTCAGCTATACGATGGGGCGGGATGTGATCACGGATGCCGATGTGGAGGAAGTCTGCACGGTGCGGGTGACCAGCAAGATCTTTGATATGGTGGCGGCTATCGTGAACCGGCAGACCAGAAAGGCGATGGACCTTTATGAAGACCTTTTGACCCTGAAAGAACCGCCGATGCGGATCCTCTTTTTGATCGCGAGGCAGTTCAATCAACTGATGCAGGTAAAAGAGCTGATGGGGCGCGGTTTGGACCGGGGGGCGATTGCGTCAAAGCTTAAGATGCAGCCGTTTGTAGTGGGGAAGATCATGCCGCAGGCGAGACAGTTTACAAAAGAGCAGATTTTATCCTACGTGAACCTGTGCGTAGATGTGGAAGAGGCGGTAAAGAGCGGACGGCTGCAGGACAGGCTTGCAGTGGAACTGCTGATCACGAAAGAATATTAAAGACATCCATGAGATGGTGTGGGCGGGGCGGGGGTATTTTATGAAACAGTCGGGAAGATTTAACAGATTTATCGAGCTGATTGCAGGAATATTCGGGCCGGTGATTCCGGCGCTGACGGCGGCGGGCGTATTGAAAGGGCTGCTGGTCCTTGCGACGGCGACCGGGATTTTGTCGGCAGAGCAGGGGACATACCGGATCTTATATGCGCTGGCGGATGGTTTCTTTTATTATCTGCCGGTATTTCTGGCGTTCAGCGGGGCAAAGCAGTTTGGGGCAAACCCGTTTACAGGGGCGTTTGTGGCGCTGGCGCTGCTGTATCCAGAATTGACTAAGACTATGGCTGAGAACCTGCCGCTTGCGTTTGTGGGGATTCCGGTTGTCCCGGTGACCTACTCCTGCAGTATCCTGCCGGTATTTATGGCGATGGCATTTCTTGGAAAGGTGGAACCGTGGTTTGAAAAACGGCTGCCGGAGCTGATCAAAAGCTTTGGCGTACCTCTGTGCGCCGGGATTGTGACCTATCTGGCAACGCTGTTGGTATTCGGTCCTGTGGGGGCTGTGATTGGAAGCCTTCTTGCGGGCGCTTACCAGTGGGCATACAATATCAGCCCGGTGGCAGCCGGGACTGTGCTTTCCGGCGTATTCCAGCCGTTTGTCATCTGCGGCTTCCACTGGAGCATCTTTCCAATCTGCATTGAGAATATTGCGACATACGGGGAAGACACGCTGATGGCGATCATCTCCACCGGAGTTTACTCCCAGGCGGGGGCGGTATTTGCCGTCATGCTGCGTTCAAAAGACACAAAGCAGAAGACAATCTGCCTGTCCGCCGGTATTACAGCGCTGTTCGGCACGACAGAGCCAGCGATATTCGGGGCAAACCTGCCGCTGAAAAAACCATTTCTGGCGGCCTGCATCGGCGCGGCTGTCGGTGGAGGGATGATCGGGTTTAGCGGCGCGACTGCAAAGGCATTTGCTTTCCCGAATCTGGTGACTTTGCCAGTGTTTATGGGAAAGGGATTCGGTCTTTATCTGGCAGGCTGTATCGTTTCGTTTGTGGTGGCGGGGGTGTTGACGTTTGTTCTATTGAGAAAAGAAGAAGTCAAATGATAGTGTAGCTTTTTTCTGTTTATTTTTGAGTAGCCAGTACACAGAGCAGGGAGGGCAAGGGGAGGCGGACCGGAGCAAGCTTGGAGCCTTGGCTCTGAAGTTCGTAACATCTTAGAAAACAGATTTATGCGTTGTCGGGAAATAAGACCTTTGTTTGAGCCTATCGCTTTTGATAGGCGAGTTTGGGTCGATTTCCCGATGCTTTTAGCATAAATCTGGTTTTTTAGATGTTACCACTTCGGAGGCACTGTTCCAAGCTTGCTC
>JAPJQL010000070.1 GCA_030825115.1 Lachnospiraceae bacterium | reverse complement strand
TCAGAGGTATTGTCCCGGATCCGCCTAAGCCCCACCGTCCCCATCCTGTCTTCGCGTAACTCCCGCCAACTTCCTCCACAAAACACCAATTCAAACGATTTGAACGAACAACGATTTAGACCTTGCACGAAATCCCTGTCTATGTTATAATTTCAAGGAATTGTAAGCATAGGAGGCGATAGTATGAAGCACGTAAAGACTTTAAATAACAAGACTTTAAAAGAATCCATGAAAAAAGGCGGCTGCGGCGAGTGCCAGACTTCCTGCCAGTCCGCATGCAAGACTTCCTGTACCGTAGGAAACCAGAGCTGTGAGAATGCAAACAGATAATTCTGTACTGGTGTGCAATCTGATACAGTGAATCGAGCAATTTCAGGCAGACAGGAGACGACCCCTATGGTCCCGGATTGTAGGGGTCTTTTCTCTGTCTGCCTATCCTACGTGATAGCAAAACCCCATTAGATAAGGAGAAAACTCAGTGATTCATCAATATAAAAACAACGGTTACAACATCGTAATGGATATCAGCAGCGGTTCCGTCCATGTAGTAGATGAAGTGGTATACGATGCCATCGCCCTGTTGGAGCCGGTGATGGGAGAGATTGAAAGCGCAGCGCCCATTCCTGCCAAAGAACGGGAACGTGTGGCGGAGGAACTGGCAAAGACCTACCCGCGGCAGGATGTGGAGGAAGCGCTGGAAGAAGTACAGCAGCTTATCGACGCAGAAGAGCTGTATACTGCAGATATCTACCAGAGTTATGTGACGGACTTTAAAAAACGGGAGACAGTGGTAAAGGCGCTCTGCCTTCATATTGCCCATGACTGTAACCTGGGCTGCAAGTATTGCTTTGCCGAAGAGGGAGAGTATCACGGAAGACGCGCCCTGATGAGCTTTGAGGTAGGGAAAAAGGCGCTGGATTTCCTGATTGCCAATTCCGGGAGCCGCAGAAACCTGGAGGTGGATTTCTTTGGCGGCGAGCCGCTGATGAACTGGGAAGTGGTAAAGCAGCTTGTAGAGTACGGGCGTTCTCAGGAAGCGGCCCACAATAAAAAGTTCCGCTTCACCCTGACAACCAACGGAATGCTTTTGAATGACGAGGTTATGGAGTTCTGTAACCGGGAGATGAGCAACGTAGTCCTGAGCCTGGACGGCAGAAAAGATGTCAACGACCATATGCGTCCGACCAGAAACGGCAAGGGGAGCAGCTACGATATCATTGTCCCCAAGTTCCAGAAGTTTGCAAAGAGCCGCGCGGGCAAGGACTATTATGTCCGGGGGACATTTACAAGGAATAATCTGGATTTCTCCGAGGATGTGAAACATTTTGCAGACCTTGGCTTTGACCAGATGTCCATCGAGCCGGTGGTGTCAGCTCCGGAAGAGCCTTATTCCATCCGGGAGGAGGACCTGCCGGGTATCCTTGAGGAGTATGATAAGCTTGCCGTGGAGTATATTAAAAGGAAGAAAGAAGGAAACGGCTTTAATTTCTTCCATTTCATGATCGACTTAAATCAGGGTCCCTGCGTGGCGAAGCGCCTGTCGGGCTGTGGTTCCGGAACCGAGTACCTTGCGGTCACGCCGTGGGGGGATTTTTATCCGTGCCACCAGTTTGTGGGACAGGAAGAGTTCCTGATGGGGAATGTGGACACCGGTATCGTGAATACGGCGATCCGGGACGAGTTTAAGCTTTGCAACGTGTATGCCAAGGAAAAATGCCGGGACTGTTTTGCAAGGTTCTACTGCAGCGGAGGCTGTGCGGCAAACTCATACAATTTCCACGGGTGCATTACGGACGCTTATGACATCGGCTGCGAGATGCAGAAGAAGCGGATTGAGTGTGCGATTATGATAAAGGCGGCGCTTGCCGACGAAGAATAAGGAGAAAAAGGCAATGAAAAACAGTAAGGTAAAAGGTCTTTTAGGTCTGCTGGTTCTGCTGTTTGCAGTGGGGCTGTTTGGATTCTTTGGGTATGATACCATGGATGACATTAAGCTGGGACTGGACCTGGCCGGCGGTGTCAGCATCACCTATCAGGCGGTGGATGAGAACCCAACGGCAGAAGCGATGTCAGACACCATCTACAAGCTGCAGCAGAGGGTGCAGAATTACAGTACGGAAGCGGAAGTGTATCAGGAAGGCAGCAACCGGATCAACATTGATATCCCGGGCGTATCCGATGCCAATGCGATCCTGGAAGAACTTGGAAAACCGGGCTCTTTGTATTTTACAGATGAGAGCGGCCAGGTGATCTTGACGGGCGACCAGGTTTCCTCTGCAAAACCGGCTATTTACGAGCAGAATGGAATCAAATCCTATGCAGTAAGCCTGACGTTTACAGAAGAGGGGACAAAGGCATTTGCAACTGCGACCACCAACAATGTAGGCAAGCGGATTGCGATCATCTACGACGGCAAGGTATATTCCAATCCGGTTGTGCGCGAGGCGATCACCGGCGGGCAGTGCCAGATCGACGGGATGGACTCTTATGAGGAAGCTGATCAGCTTGCGGCAACGATCAGGATCGGTTCTCTTTCTCTGGAACTGGAAGAGCTGCGTTCCAACGTGGTTGGCGCGAAGCTGGGACAGGAAGCGATTGCGACCAGCTTAAAAGCAGGAGCGATTGGCTTTGGAATCGTCGCTGTGTTCATGATCGGGGCATATCTGATCCCTGGTGTGGCAGCAGTGCTGGCATTGTGCCTGTATGTTGGCGTGATCCTGATCCTGCTGGCGGCCTTTGAAGTGACCCTGACTCTCCCTGGTATTGCGGGTATCATCCTTTCCATCGGTATGGCAGTGGATGCGAATGTTATCATCTTTACCCGTATCAAAGAGGAGATTGGACTTGGAAAGACCGTGAAGTCTGCGATCAAGACAGGCTTTGCAAAGGCTCTGTCTGCGATCATAGATGGCAACGTGACTACGCTGATCGCGGCAGCTGTGCTCTACTTCAGAGGTTCCGGTACGGTTAAGGGATTTGCGACCACGCTGGCGATCGGTATCGTGCTTTCCATGCTTACTGCATTGTTTGTGACAAAAGGCGCATTATATGCACTGTACAGCCTTGGATGTGAGAACCCGAAGCTTTACGGAACAAAGAAAGACAGGACTCCGATCAACTTCCTGGGAAAGAAAAATATCTGCTTTATCATCTCCGTTGTAGTCATTGTGGCCGGCTGGGCTGCTATGGCTGTCAATAACGGACAGATGGGCAAGATCCTCAACTATGGGATGGACTTTACAGGCGGTACTTCAACGAATGTGACATTTAACGAAGATATGTCCCTGGAGGATATCTCTTCCAAGGTAGTGCCGGTTGTGTCCGGGGTAACGGGAGACTCTGATGTGCAGACCCAGAAGGTGGCAGGCACCAATGAGGTCATCATCAAGACAAAGACCTTATCTGTAGACCAGAGGCAGGCGCTCGACGATGCGCTGGTTGAGAACTTTGGCGTGGAGTCGGAGAAGATTACGGCGGAGAGCATCTCCGGTGCGGTCAGCGCAGAGATGAAGCAGGATGCCATGATTGCGGTGATCATTGCGACAATCTGTATGCTGGGATATATCTGGCTGCGGTTTAAGGATATCAAGTTTGCGGCAAGTGCGGTTCTGGCGCTGGTACATGACGTGCTGGTTGTCCTTACCTTCTATGCGATTGCAAAATGGTCTGTCGGATCTACCTTTATCGCCTGTATGCTGACGATTGTGGGTTACTCGATCAATGCGACGATCGTCATTTTTGACCGAATCAGAGAGAATTTAAAGACGAAGACCAACAAGCAGTCCCTGGCTGAGGTTGTCAACATGAGTATTACACAGACCTTCACGAGAAGCATCAACACGTCTCTGACGACGTTTGTCATGGTCTTTGTCCTGTATCTGCTGGGCGTATCCTCCATCCGTGAGTTTGCGCTTCCACTGATGGTGGGCATCGTCTGTGGTACGTATTCTTCTGTATGTGTAACTGGTGCATTGTGGTATGTAATGACTATGGCTAAGAAGAAAAAGGCTGGAAAGGCTGAGTAATGAGATATCAACTGATTACAACGGATGGACGTGCAAAGCGGGCTGAGGTTCAGACCGTGCACGGGACCATCCAGACACCGGTGTTCATGAACGTGGGAACGGTGGCGGCGATCAAGGGGGCTGTATCGACGGATGACCTGCAGGAGATCAAGACACAGGTACAGCTCTCCAATACCTACCACCTCCATGTGAGGACCGGAGATAAGCTGATTAAGCAGTTTGGCGGGCTCCATAAGTTTATGCACTGGGATAAGCCAATCCTGACCGATTCCGGCGGATTCCAGGTGTTTTCCCTTTCGGGGCTTCGCAAGATCAAGGAAGAGGGCGTGTATTTCAACTCCCACATCGACGGGCGCAAGATATTTATGGGTCCGGAAGAAAGCATGCAGATTCAGTCGAATCTGGCGTCTACGATCGCGATGGCGTTTGACGAGTGCCCGCCCAGCCATGCAGATGAGAAATATATCCAGAACTCCGTGGACCGCACGACCAGGTGGCTGGAGCGGTGCAAAAAAGAGATGACAAGGCTCAACTCCCTGCCGGATACGATAAACCGTGAGCAGCTTTTATTTGGGATCAACCAGGGCGGCGTCGTGGACCATATCCGGGTGGAGCATGCAAAGACGATTGCCGGAATGGATCTGGACGGCTATGCGGTCGGCGGTCTGGCGGTCGGTGAGAGTCACGAGGAGATGTATCATATCCTGGATGTGACGGTGCCGCACCTGCCGAAGGAGAAGCCGACATACCTGATGGGTGTGGGGACGCCTGCCAATATCTTAGAGGCGGTGGACCGGGGCGTGGACTTCTTTGACTGTGTATACCCATCCAGGAACGGGCGTCACGGACATCTGTATACAAATTTTGGCAAGATCAATCTGTTCAACCAGAAATATGAGCTGGACCCAAGGCCGATCGAGGAAGGCTGCCAGTGCCCGGCGTGCCGCTCATACAGCAGGGCGTATATCCGCCATCTGCTGAAAGCGAAAGAAATGCTGGGAATGCGATTATGTGTCTTGCATAATCTGTACTTTTATAATACAATGATGGAAGAGATTCGCGACGCAATCGAGGAGCACCGTTATTCCTCCTACAAAGCAGACAAGCTGGGACGGATGGCGGAAGGTCCAAAAGACTGATCCGGTAAATGACCGGAGACAAAGAAAAAAGAAAAGCAGACAGACTGCGGCGAGGCGGCAGTCTGGTCACGAGGAGGACATTTTTATGGTAGTAGCATCAGGCGGTATGACCCCGGCATTTTTAATCGGTTACATTATTTTCTTCTGTGCGCTTATGTATTTTATGGCAATCCGCCCACAGCAGAAAGAAAAGAAAAAACAGCAGGCCCTGCTGGCCAGTGTGGCAATCGGCGACAGCATTCTGACCACCAGCGGATTCTATGGCGTGGTAATCGATATGACAGATGATACTGTGATCGTTGAGTTTGGCAACAATAAGAACTGCCGGATTCCGATGCAGAAGGTAGCGATCGTTCAGGTGGAGAAGCCGGAGGCGTAAATTTTTGAGGGAAATCAACTCATTAGTTTGAGTGGTTTCCCTCTTTTTGTTTCCGTATTACCGCTCCCATCTCCCGGAAGCCCCGCATGGCAGTACCAGCCCGGTCTCTTTCACGGGAAGCCCGATCTCCTGTGCCTCTACATGCCCGCCGAATCCGGGGCAAATCTCAGTAGCCATCATATAGGTAAGAACCGCCGGCGCGAGTCCGGTGGTGTAGGAGTTGATCAGGAAGAACAACGGCTCGTCCGACAAGAGCTGAACGCAGAGCTTTACCAGGGGGTGGATCGCATCTTCGATTTTCCAGATTTCCCCCTTGGGTCCACGTCCATAAGACGGCGGGTCCATGATGATCGCGTCATAGTGGTTGCCTCGGCGGATTTCCCGCTCTACAAATTTTACGCAGTCATCAACCAGCCAGCGGACCGGCGCGTCCCCAAGCCCGGAGGAAACGGCGTTTTCTTTCGCCCAGGCGACCATGCCTTTGGAGGCGTCGACGTGGGTGACGTTGGCTCCGGCCTGTGCTGCGGCAAGCGTTGCGCCGCCGGTATAGGCGAACAGGTTCAGCACTTTGACGGGACGCCCGGCATTTTTAATCTTCTCTCCAAACCAATCCCAGTTGGCCGCCTGCTCGGGAAATAATCCGGTATGCTTGAAGCTGAACGGCTTCAGATTGAATGTCAGGCCTTTGTAATTGATCGTCCACTGTTCCGGCAGATCAAAGAACTCCCACTCGCCGCCGCCTTTGGCGCTGCGGTGATAATGTCCGTTCATATAGCGCCATCCCCTGTGCGTCTTTGGCGTGTCCCAGATAACCTGGGGATCCGGGCGGACGAGGAGATACTCTCCCCACCGTTCCAGCTTTTCTCCTTTGGAGCAGTCGATGACCTGATAATCGTTCCAGCCGTCAGCAATCCACATATTCTATATCCAACCTTTCCTGCAAACTGTATAGAGGGGAATTCCCCATGTATCTATAGTATATCATAGAATTTTGATAAAAGCTTTCCTATTATACCTGAAAATTTCGGGAATCGTCAAGTTCTTGGTTACTGTTCAGAGGTACCATAAATCACTATCGTCAAAGTGACGAAATTTAAAA
>JAPJQL010000069.1 GCA_030825115.1 Lachnospiraceae bacterium | reverse complement strand
GTCTGATATAAATGATGGTGTGTATTGATAAGACCCGGATACATCACCATATTAGATGCGTCAATCACATCCTCTGCTGTTTGTTCATCTTTGCCAATAGCAACAACCACTCCATCCCGCACAAGCACGTTGACTCTTTCCAACAATCTGTCATCAGCGTCACATGTCACAAGATGCTTTACGTTTTTTACTAGTAAGGTTCCTTTCATCTCTACCTCCTGATGTAAACTCATAAATAATCTTTGTTTCATCGGCTATATGACTGGTATACTGCTGGCGGAACGGGTGTTCACGAGGCACCCCATACTGATTCTGATATCGTGATATCTTCCGTATGCCGCGTGGTCCCAGCTATGTTTTAAACAGCTATATAGATATGATTTTGTCAAAGAACAATGATACTTCTAAAATATAACAGGATAGACCGGTAAAAGCAATTGACAAAACTTCAAAAAATTTTTTAGAATTTTTGTGCAGTATCACAAAAAAAGGCATAGAGCCCAAATTGCACTCTATGCCGCTTTGATTTTATTTTACTGGGAAGCCAATCTTCAGAATCAGTGCTGCCACACTCCGTTGGCATCCACATAAAACGTATCAATATACGTATTCACCGCCCGGTGTCCCTGTCCGGGATAGAAATAATACCAGTTTCCATCTACCTGATACCATCCCTCCGCCATAGAACCATCCGAGGTCATGTAATACGCTTTGCCATCCAGCACCACCCAGCTGTTCCGAAGCATCACACCCATATTCGAATCCGGGGTCGTGTTCAGGAAATACCAGCGGTTGCCGCTCTTTAACCAGCCCGTCAGCATATCTCCGCTCTCATTCAGGAAGAAATAGTTCCCTCCCACCATCTGCCAGCCGCGCAGCATCTTGCCGTCCGCCTGGAACAGATACCACTTGTCGCCTACATACAGCCAGCCGTTCTTGTGATAGTTCCCGTCCGGATAGTAATAATACCAATAGCCGTCGATATACTGCCAGCCAACCCGGGTGTTCCCGTTCGGACCGGAGTTTCCGTTGTTGTCCGGGCGGCCGGAGCCGTCGGAGACATCTTCTTTTGCAATATAAAGCTCATCTGACTCGATCCACTCGCTCTTCTTGCCATAATCCTCTTCTTTGCTGGTCTTTGGAATCGTCCGCACCCGGAAGGTATAGGTCCCTGCCGAAGTCATGTACGGATAAAAATTATGGGAAGTCGATGTCGTCTCGATGGAATGTACCTTGGCAGAACCGCGCCGCAGCACCACTTCGTACCGTCCGGTGCCGCCGCTGTCCGGCTTGATCCACTTAGCCGTTCCCTTGGCATTGTCCTTCCAGTACGCGTCCTCCGGCGGTGCAAAATTCCCCTGGATTGCCTTCACCCGGAGCTTTACGACAAGGTCGTCCCCGCTCTTGCTTGCGCTGACAAAGTTCCCGCCTCTGACAGAAACATTGCTGGAACGGTAGGTTCCTTTAAAATAATTGTCATCATTTGAGCTGTTGTTCGTCGGCGTCAGCCAGACACGCAGCTCCGGCGTATCCCCTACATCCATCTTGCGGGAGGTTGATGTCGACCACTTTGCCTCTGAGATATGGTACCGGTCCGAAGAGGTCGATACCACCAGTTCCCCTTCCTGCGCCGAGCTGCTGCTCCCATCCTCAATCGTAATCTCAGGAAGCGTATCTCCCGGCTGAATCTCCGAAGACACACTGATCTTCACAGAAGAAATCGTTCCCGCCCAACTGCTCATCGTCATAGCGGCCATAAACGCCGCCGCTAAAATACTGCTGCTAACCCAATATTTACGCCGCTTCATAAAAATCCCCCATTTCATTCAATTTATGGATAAATATATTATTATTGTAATTTTATTATAATCTGCTGCCGTAGTATGGTCAACTTAAGATATTCTTACCAAATTAAGTCTAAAATTTACCACCCTTCCAATTTCTCCCAATTACTTCACAAAAAAACCATGGCTTCCCTCCCACGGAAAGACATGGTTTTATGTGAATCAATGATGGTTAGCTTTCCATCAGTTCTCTTTTTCCAATTCATACGCACTTACAAGATAATAATGCCTGCCATTTGCGCTCGTTTCCATCGGGGCGATTTTTCTGAGCGCTTCCGCTTTCCACCTGCGCGCCTCAAAAGCCCTCTCCCCCGCATTCAGGAGCAGGTCGCAGAGTTCCAGCGCCCACTGGTATTCCCCGCTTTCTATCGCAGTTTTTGCCGCATTGAGCACTGCCTCTGCGCCGCCCATCAGCGCAACCGACTTTTCTCCCCGCAGCTTCGGGGACAGCGGATGCAGATGCGTCGGATTGCCGTCAAACCATCCGGCATATGCCGTAAAGATTGCCCGGACCGTCCAGTCTACTGTGCCATAATATTCTCCAAGATACGGAAGGTGCGCATACTCTTCCGGTAAGGTGATTTCCGATGCCAGCGTGTCCATATCCTTGCCTTCATTCATCCCACGAAGCGTCTCCTCCAGAACATAGGAGATGGCATTGCGGAAATTGGTCAGCACTTCTTCCACACGTGCACGGCCGCAGACAGGCTTTGTATGCCCCGGCAGCAGATACTCCGCCTGATAAGAACGGATGATGTCAAGACTCTTTACCCATGCAGCAATATCCCGGTACTGACCGCCCCGGATCGCATAGAGGTTGGGCCAACAGCTGTAATAGTTGTCGCCGCAGCAGAGTACTCGTTTGTCCGGCAGCCAGACCATGATCTGGTCATCCGTCTCGCCCTGAATCCGCGCCATCTCAATCGTGACGCCATCAATCTGCCTGATTACCTTCTCCTCGTCATACACGACGGTCGGTTTGCGGAAAGCCCGCGCCTCCCCATACGCCGCACCGGTGCGGATCCCTATGCCCTGAGAAATATTTTCTTCATCACTCAGGATAAAACCAAACTGACGCGCCCCCCGTTTGTTCAGGACATCCTGCACCATTTCGCTGTGTTCCAGCACCGGGACGCATGGGGCAAACGCGATCGTCTCAGGGTCTGAGCCGTCAAAGGCTCCGCCGCCGCCTCTGTGATCTACATGATTGTGTGTATAGATGATGGTCTTCACTTCTTTTCCGGTTGTGGTGTGGATGATGTCCCTGAGACGTTCCCCCCGCTTTCCGGTATCTAAGGTATCAACCAGAATCACAGAAGTCTCCCCTTCGATAAAGATTGCATTGCTGTGACCGATGCTAAGCGCAATCCAGACACCCGGAACAACCTCCTCCACTGCCTCCTGAAAAGTCTGTTCCGTAAAATCCCTTAAGTCCTGTTCCCCATTCTGTTTCAGCATCCTTATTACCCCCTCGTTTTCTTGTTAGTTTCATATTAGCTGATATTTTCAGAGGTGTAAAGTAGGCACTTTGGGGTAACTATTGGCAGCATAAGAAAGAAAATTGCCCGCGGATTCCACAGGATACACTTTTCCATGAAATCAAAAAGCCGCAGGATATCATGGTCCATATCCTGCGGCATATATCACAAAAATCCTGGTCGCTGTCAGTCAGTTTTATTGGTCTGCAATTGTTGATCTTATTCGTTAGCCGGAGTCGCTGCTAAAAACACATATCCCGTTCATCAATCCCATAGTTCTCGGTAAAGAAGTCATACATGGTCCAGTTGTAGAAGAACCGTTCTGCCGGATAAACACCATAACCGTCCTGGTTGTGGTCAGTGGTGTCATAAGAATCTGCCACAATGATGACATCATCCTGCTCCGTCTCGGTTCCCATGGTATCATAACCGATAATCACCTGCCAGTGACCGCCCCAGTCATTCCATCCAATGATGACAGGAATCCCCTTCCCGATATACTCACGGATTTTTTCCAAACTCATAAAATCATAGATTTCATCCCCTGGATGATCATAGGTACTCTCCAGGTCAAAACCGCCAACCGTGTCAAATATCTTAATTATGTCAATCAGCGACGTCGCTTCAGGCTCCAAACCGTTCGAACGAATCTGCGCCAGAGACTCTTCGTTATAATCGCCTAAAGCATCATAATAATTCAATACCATCATCGTACTGACAACACCGCAGGACCATTCCGAAGTCTGCTGCATCGTCTGAAACTTTGGCAGAATCGTCAAGGTGTCTGTACTCTGCATATTATAAAAATCAAGGTGCGTAAAATACGGAGAATCGGCATGATCGCCTTCCCGTTCTACGCTGTCTGCACCATCCTCCGCCAAGTCCACCGCATAAGGAATCTTCATCTCATCCGAAAAATTCTGGGTGGATTCCGTCGTCCCGGCCGGTACGGAAGCCTGCTGTTTCGGTGCACAAGCAACCATCATCATGGAAAATGTAAGAACACATACAATTAATTTTTTCATCATAAAAACCTGCTTTCTTAAAAATAATTGTACTTGTAGTTAACATATCACCGTTATTGCATTATTTATTATGGTCACCCATTTTTATTTAGTGAACTTACTACACGACTAAAGTCGCGAGCTTCCTGTCTCAACGTCGTCAAATGCCCCTCTTTAAGCAGGTCTTATTTCGGCTCCGCAGGCGTTATTTTATACTGTTCGGACAGTCCCTGCCCTACAGATCTTCTTATCTTTTGCTTATGCGCATTTTCCCAGATACATCTCATAACCCCTGTTCTTGATATTAACAGCTACATTAACATCCCGGTCCATCTTTAATCCACAGATACAATCATAGTCCCGCTTCCATAATGGCATTGGCTTGATCTTCCCGCATCTGCTGCAGGTCTTTGATGACGGATACCGTTTATCCGCTCGTACCAGCCGCTTCCCCCTGTCTGCCAGCTTATATCCCAACAACACGATAAACATGCTCACATTTGTCATAAATGTGAATAAAACAAAGTCAAGCACAAAAGAAACCGCCATCAGAACTCGTTCATCACCTTTGTATACAGCCATAATTAACATGCCAACCTTAGCCGCCGCTTCTGTCTTCGATACGGCTTGCCCCACAACTAAACCAGCAATAAGCATGATAACCGTGGAGCTTGCAAATTGTCCAAATACCGTAGCGAAGTCCCACCTCCAAAAAGCACCATTACAGCAGCACAGCCAAGAATTACCAAAGTTGCCATGAGCAGGCAATCTCTAACAAATAATACAACACATAAGTCCAAAATAACCAGTGAAATAGTATCCCGATTTCCGTTCCACAGTAACTATGTCCATTTCAAACAACTATCCTATATACGTTAACGCCAAAAGCAGCCCGTCTATAGCCTATTTCTTTACATACCTACGGATGTACTTCCCTCTGCCTAGCTCTGCCGTAATCTCACCGTCTTTCTGAATAATCTCGCCCCGACTGATGGTATAGCGCGGCCAGCCCTTCAACTTCATGCCTTCGTAAACTGAAAAATCACTGTCTCCGAATAATTCAGTTGTAATCTCGCGTTCCCAGTCCAGATCCACCAAAGCAAGGTCTGCATCATAACCCGGAGCGATGATGCCCTTGTCGCGAAGCAGGAACACACGCGCAATATTGGTGCTATTCACCATGGAAAGTGTAGTCAATGGAATATGTCTTTTATGATAACCTTCGCTGATAAGAGTCGGAAGAATCATACCAGGACCGCCAAATCCTACATAAACACCCCAGATATCATCACCTGGTTCATATCTTTTTGCCTTACGAACCGGCACGTTATCAGTACCGATTGTTTTTATGCTGCCATCGCGGATGCCTTCCCAAAGGGCATCATTGTCCGCAGCAGTACGAAGCGGAGGATTGACCTTACCCATCAGTCCGCAGGGAGAGTCCTTTGTAAGCAATAAGTAATGCGGGCACGTCTCCAATGTTACATTGCCATTGAGCATCCTGCGAAGTGTCTCATACATCTCAACAGAACTTTGTGCCGATGTATGGACAACATATATGTTTCCGCCAACCACGTGGTTCATCCACATAGCATCTGCCACAGTAATGGTCTCCACCCACCCCGGACGGGTTTTCTCAAATCCGGTCAGGGAATAACGGTCATCCGGATTATTCTCTTCCCTTACAGCCTTCTGGAAAGCACGGAAAAGATCAGCATCTTCGCAATGGATGCATAGGAGAAGTTCCGGTGAGATTTCCCGCAGCCTCTTTAAAATGAAATAAAAGTCTGCTTTATCCAACGTAAGCGCCGCTTCTTTCGGCAAGTCATAAAATGTATGGGCAATATCCTGCTTGTCGAAGAAGAACTTGAAAGAAGTAATCCCAAGCTTGTCCACATAACCTTGTAGCTGGTCCAGATGTTCCTTAGCACAAAGGCCAAGTGAAAAAGAGAAATCAACCAGACTATTCTTCTCGCCCTCCTCAATTGCTTCCTGAACAGACTCATAGTAATCACCATTACCACGATGATAGTTCAACAATGTCGTTAATCCACCGATTGCCTGGCGGGGAGTATCCATACGGAATGCATCACCAAGAGGCTTATACAAGCTAAGATGCTGGTGTGGATCTATCGTTCCTGGCATCACATACAGACCATCCGCATTAATTACTTCTGCCGTTCCACTGTACTCTCCAGGGGAAAGTATCGCCGCAATCTTCTCTCCGCGAATCAAGATGTCTGCCTTGCGCACTGTGGTTTCAAATACCACATTCCCATTTTTAATAAGTTTTTCCATGTCTGATTTTCCTCCTTACTAATTTTAATCTTAGTAGGCGTTTGCGAAACGCCAAAACCCGCGTAATTACGGTGTTTTTTCTTTTACAAAACAAAACATCTCCTCAATGGT
>JAPJQL010000024.1 GCA_030825115.1 Lachnospiraceae bacterium | reverse complement strand
TAGCCCAGTAAACACAAGGGATACAGCGATTTTATTTTCTTCTAACTGTCAAAGACGGGATTATAGCAAATCATTGCTTTAGGGGCAAGAAAATTTCGGAGAAATCGGGATGAGTGGAGTGAGAGGGATGGCGAAAGTACGCCCGGAATGGACGGCGGGGACAGGGGGAAGTCGGCTCCGGGTTACGGGTCTAAGCAAGGCTAAGCATTTCTCCGCGCCCTAAAAGCGCAAAGAACGGCTGTCAATCTCGCCTTCGGCTCAGACAGTGACAGCCGCTCTCTGCAACGGTCGCTCCGAAACACAAAGTCCTGCTAAGACCCTCCACAAGTCACAGACTTCCCCCTGTCCCCACCGCCCCTTCCAGGCTGTGTATCGGCAGCCACAAAACAACGATTTCTTTTTGCTGAGTATCTTCCCTATTCCAGAAAACAACACGTTCCTGGCGGCAGAGAATGTCAGCGGGCAGCTCCAAAAACAAAGCAGCCCGTATTAATCTCTTAATACAGACTGCCTCATTCTCAAATCACTCTATTCAATCTTCCCAATCCGGGGATAATACCGAAACAGCACCTTCGCGATCAGCTTCTCCTTCTTCACATAGGTATTCGTCCACCGTCTCGCATCAGAAGAGTAGTTCCGGTTATCACCCATCATAAAATAACTGTCTTCCGGCACCTCAAAATGCATTGGCGGCTCCGGCCACATCGGTTCTCGCAGATACGGCTCATCCAGCGGCTCCTTAGAACCGTTCAGATACACATGACCGTCCACGATATCGACCGTGTCTCCCGGAAGCCCGATCACCCGCTTCACATAATACACGCTCTCATCATCCGGGAACCGGAATATGGCGATATCTCCCCGCTCAGGCTCGCCAAATTTGTAGGAAAGACGCGAACCGATCACCCGGTCACCGGTCATGATCGTCGTCTCCATAGACGCACTTGGCACACGGCTGTTGGCAATGATGCAGGAATTCAGGAAAAATGCAATAAGCGCCGCCGTGACGATTATCTTAACCCATTCCCATGCCTCATGCTTCCAGTCGGTCTTTGGCTCCTTCGGAACCTGCCAGTTCTCACTGCCGTTCTCCCCCAAAGGAGCATTCTTCATCTCTTCACTCATAAATATGTCGCTTTCTATCTCTTATTGCGGTACTGGTCCAGCAATCTGTTGATTCGTCCTGTCGGGTTTAAAAGCTCGCTCAGGGACGCGTCGTGATTCAGGTTGTCGATAATCAGCGCAATATATTTGCTCATGTCCACGTTGATATAGTACGGTCTGGAAAGCAGTTCCGGCGTCTGGTATACCAGATTCGTGGTAAGGATTCGGTCAATGAACCCATTTTCATAATATTCGTCAAATTTTGCAAGCCCGTTGGTAAACAGGCCGAACGTCGAGCAGATAAATACCTTTCTCGCCTTCCTGCGCTTGAGCTCCTTCGCCACGTCCTGCATACTCTCGCCGGAAGAGATCATGTCGTCGATAATCAGCACATCCTTGCCTTCCACGCTGGATCCAAGGAACTCATGTGCCACGATCGGATTCCTTCCGTCTATGATGCGGGTATAATCACGGCGCTTGTAGAACATGCCCATATCCAGCCCCAGCACATTGGCAAAGTAAACTGCGCGGCCCATGCCGCCTTCATCCGGGCTGATGACCATCATATGTTCACTGTCAATCTGAAGGTCCGTCTCCACCTTAAGCAGATATTTGATAAACTGATAGATTGGCTGAACCGTCTCGAATCCTTTTAACGGAATCGCATTCTGAACCCTCGGGTCGTGGGCGTCGAACGTGATGATGTTCTCCACACCCATATTGGTCAGCTCCTTCAGCGCCAGCGCACAGTCCAGAGACTCCCTTCCCGAGCGCTTATGCTGCCGGCTCTCATATAAAAACGGCATGATCACGTTGATCCTGCGCGCCTTGCCAGCCGCAGCCGCGATGATGCGCTTTAAATCCTGAAAATGGTCATCCGGGGACATATGGTTGATCATGCCGCACAGGGAGTAGGTCAGATTGTAATTGCATACGTCAACCATAATATACAGATCATCGCCGCGGATCGACTCTTCGATGCTTCCTTTTCCCTCACCGGAACCAAAACGCGGAGTCTTGGCGTTAATGATGTAGGAATCCCTCTGGTAACCGGAAAATGCGATTGTGGATTTGTGCTCACTTTCCCGCTCATGTCTCCAGCTCACCAGCCATTCATTGACCTTCTCGCCGAGTTCAGAACAGCTCTTTAACGGAATCAGACCCAGAGGTCCTACCGGGATGGTCTCAATCGTCTTCTCTTCGTATATCATTTCTTTCCTCCCAATTACGGTATCATCAATATCATCAAATGCATTTTATTTGTTATCAACGTATCTTTTATAACATTATGCGCCACAATAGTCAAGTTAATCCCCGGAACTTACCCTTTTTTTCATGCGGATATCCCCGCCATAGAGCGGAATCGTGGTGTAATGGCTCATCAGCCGCGAGGTTACCCGGTCCGAGTAGGTGTCGCGCAGCATATCCATAGAAAGATTGGTGGAGATCATCGTCCCCTTCCCCCGGTTCAGCCTCTCATTGATGCAGTAAAAAAGCTGGGAAGATACAAACGTATTGTTCATCTCCGTGCCAAGGTCATCGATGATCAGCATGTCGCATTCCAGGATATGCCGGTATGTCTCCTCCAGGTCCTCCTCCGAACCATAGCTGAATTTATGTTTGGAAAAAATCTCAAACAGGTCATGGGAGGACAGATAGATGACCGACACATACCGGTCGATCAGCTCTTTGGCAATGCAGTTGGTCAAAAAGGTCTTCCCCACGCCGGTGCTGCCTGTAAACAGGATATTTCCGCCGTCTTTTTTGAAATTCTCCGCAAAAGCAAGGCATCGCTTCACCACCAGCTTCATATATGCAAGCTCCGTCATCCTAAGGCCCGGCACCTCCCTGGTATCGTCAAAATAACGGAAGGAAAAGGTGTTAAAATTCTCCCGTTCCAGGACATCCCGGATATTGGACTGGGCATACAGGATCCGTATCCTCGCCTGCTCAAAACAATGGCACCGCTTTCCATCCGCATATCCGGTGTCCTTACAGTCCGGGCAGCGGTAATGCATCTCCATATAGTCTTCCGGGAATCCCGCGGATCTTAAAAGGACCGCCTTCTGCTCCCGCAGATCCGCAAGCAGCTCCCGCAGCTTTGCGCGGGCGCCGGTATCACCGTCCAAAAGCCGTCTGGCACATGCTGCAGACTCGGTGCTGATGGCCTCATCCAGCGCCCGGATCTGCGGTACGTTCTCATATACCTCGGCAACCCGCCGGTCCTGCTCATGTTTGTTGGTCAGCTGCTGCTGCCCGTATTCCCGCATCACGGCATTGTATTGGGAATTGCTCAGTGCCACGTTATCCCACCTTTCTATTCAGTCCCGATCCAGCTTTTCACCTGGTCAAGTACCATCGAATCATAATCGGTATCTCTCTGTTCAAAATTATGGAACTGGTTCGCAGGCTTTGCCCGTCCCTGGCTCTTTGCAGGTTTTGCCTGGCGTTTCTGATCCAGCAGCGCCACATCCTGCAGATTTTTCACGCCCGCGTTCTTCCACTGCATCAGAATCTTATCTGCATAACGGAAGCTGGGCGAATGGATCGTGCCGAGAGTCCTGTTGCACGCCTCCAGCACCACCTCCCTGGTAAATCCATAGACCTGGAACCAGCGTTCGATCAGTTCCAGCTCCGCATCTCCCGGACGCCGTTCACTGAGCCCGAATGCCTTCATCACGGCAAAAGAATCCCTGGTAAATCCGGACGCATACCCCTTTGCCTGCTCCACGGTCCGAAACCCCTTCTCATGCCAGCTGAGCGCCACGGTCTCCAGATACCGGATGCTGGTATGCCCGTTCTGCGCGCAGTACTCCGTCAGATATTCCAGCAGCTCCACCGGCATATGTAACCCGTCGTACAGGTAGGCGAAAACCTCGCACTCCCTGGGGGTAAATACCTTGTTCAGATATTTTTGCGCAATATAGAGAAGCTGGGTAAACTCCTCATCCGAGGCAAGGGCATTCACCTGCTCCTGGCTGTAAACCTTCCGCCCGGTCCCATTCTCCGCCTGCTTCCCGGATGCCGGGCTGACCGGACGATCCGCCGGCGAAGATGCGGCCGTCTCCGGATACGTCTCTTCCCGGACTGTCCGCTCCTGCTTTAAGGAATCGGCAGCGCCGCCGTTTCCTGCTGTCCCGGCGCGCTTTTTGGCGCTCCCCGGGGCAGGCTCCTTCCCCCGCCCCTGCAGGCTGCCGACGCAGAGCGCACCCAGCTTCTCCCAGTAAGTCAGCGCCCGCTTCACATCCGCCTCCGTGTGGTTCAGCGAATCCGCAATCCATTCCAGGCTCAGCGGTTCATGCTGATGGCGCAGCACAAACAGGTATACTTTGATATATTCTCCGTTGGCGGCCGCCATATAGCGGTCGATAAAATCATTGGCAACTACCGTTGCATTTACCTGAAATCCACTCGTCACATCCATAAATCCTCATCCTCTCCTGTCTGTCCTTATCATAACACATCCGCATTCAAAAGAAAATAGGTCCGTTTATCCACAAAAACAATTGTGGATATTGTGGATAAAGTGGATAACTTATCAACGCCGGAAAAAAATCCATGTCGAAAATGGTCGAATTGTAGATAAATTCAAGGTTTTTCAAATTTTCTGATATTTTCTTATGTTAATCAAAAAATCCACATGGCCCCTTTACATAAAAAGTGGAAAACCATGTGGATATTGTGGATAACTACTGCCCAAGCAGCCTATCCCCTACTTTTACAATGTCTCCGGCGCCCATAGTTATCAACAAATCACCCCCAGAACAATTTTCCAAAATAAATGTTTCTATCTCGTCAAACGTGGGGAAATAGTTTACTTTGACACCCATTTTTTCAATCCGCTCCGCTATATCCCTGGAACTGATGCCCAGGTTGTCAGTCTCCCTGGCCGCGTAGATATCTGCCAGCACCACCTCATCTGCCATCGACAGCGCCTCTGCAAATTCATCCAGAAATGCTTTCGTCCGTGTATACGTGTGGGGCTGGAATACGCACCACAGTTTTTTGTGGGGATAATTCTTTGCCGCGGCAAGGGTCGCCGCGATCTCCTGCGGATGATGCGCATAATCATCGATGATGGTCACGCCGCCGATCACACCCTTTTTCTCAAAACGCCTGTTGGTCCCCGTAAATCCTTTGAGCCCCTTCAAAAGCGCATCCGACGGAACGCCCAGAAGCTTTGCCACAGCGATGGCAGCCAGGGCATTGTGGACGTTATGTTCGCCCGGCACGGAAAGGCTCACCTGCCCTGCCGGCTCTCCCGCCTCACACAGGGTAAAGACCGGACAGGCAAACTCGTCATAACGGATATCCGCAGCGCTATAATCACTCTTTGCATCCATGCCTACCGTAATGACGCGGCAGGACAGCCCCCCGGTGATTTCTTCATACCGGTCGATGTCGCTGCTTATGATCAAAGTCCCATTCTCCGGCAGGCGCTCGGCAAACAGCCGGAAAGAATGACGGATATCATCAATATCTTTAAAAAAGTCCAGGTGGTCCGCCTCGATATTCAGGATGATTTCAACCGTCGGGAAAAACGATAAAAAACTGTTGGTATACTCACAGGCCTCCGTGACAAACAGCTCCGGGCTGCCGACACGGATGTTTCCGCCGATCGACGGAAGAATGCCGCCTACAGAAATCGTCGGATCCATATCCGCCGCCAGCAGGACCTCCGTCACCATAGAGGTAGTCGTAGTCTTCCCGTGTGTTCCGGCAATCGCCACCGACTGTCTGTAATTTCTCATCATCTGCCCCAGGAGCTCCGCCCTGCTAAGCATCGGGATTCCCCGTCTGATGGCCTCGTCATATTCCGGATTCCCCGGATGGATTGCCGCCGTATATACCACGACATCGATATCTCCGGTGATATTGGCGGTACAATGGCCATAATGGATCTTTGCGCCCTTTGCTTCAAGGCGGTCTGTCAGTTCACTTTCATGGGCGTCAGAACCGCTGACGCAAAAGCCCTCCTGAAGCAGGATTTCGGCCAGACCGCTCATACTGATGCCGCCGATTCCCATAAAATAAATTGACTCTGGTTTCCTGAAATCTATCTGATACATACGATACTCCATCCTTTTTTTCTTTTTCGCAATTGCATTTCCTTACCTTTTTACTTCTTTTTGCCCTGAAAGTCAATGATTTCTTCTTCTTTTCTATACCGTTTTCCCTTATTTTGTATTATAATGACCTGAACGGCGTTTTACGCCATGTTTCTACCATCATAATATGCACAAAAGCAAGAGGGACTGTATATGAAAATCCACAGATATATCCGTATCATCTTAAAAGGCGTCGCCAGTTTCTTCGTGAGTCTTTTCGGCATTCTGGGCTGGCTTTTCCATGCCATGCTGCAGCTTCTGGCCTGTACCCTGGTCATCGGCTGCCTGGCTGCCCTGCTCATCTATGCCAGGGTAAAACCAGATCTGGATTACTGCCGGGAAGTTGCATATGACAAACTGGCGCAGATGGAACGGCAGGACTTTCGGATGCTCTCGGACACAGAAATCTATGACAAGGACAACCGGCTGATCGGGCTGATCAACGCCGGCCACTATGAGTATGTGCCGATCAGGGACATCAGCCTGAACATCCAAAATGCCTATATCGCCCAGGAGGACCGGCGTTTCAAGAGCCACACCGGCATCGACTGGATCGCCACCGCCCGCGCAGGCCTCGCCCTGATCAAGAACCGGGGCGCCATCACCCAGGGCGGAAGCACCATCACCCAGCAGGTGATCAAGAATACATACCTGACTCAGGAGCAGAGCTTCACCCGCAAGATCGTAGAGATGCTCCTGGCTCCCGAGGTGGAGAAAAAATATTCCAAAGCAGACATCATGGAATTTTACTGCAACACCAATTTTTATGGAAACCGCTGCTATGGCGTGCAGGCGGCAAGCCGGTATTATTTCGGCAAGGAAGCATCGGAACTGACCGCATATGAGGCGGCGGTCCTGGTCGGCTTAAGCAACAGCCCTTCCGCCTACGACCCGGTCAAAAATCCAGAAGCGGCGCTGGAAAAACGAAACGATGTGCTCCACAGTATGCTGGAAGTCGGCTATCTGACACAGGAAGAATATGACGCTGACGCTTCCCAGAGCCTCCGTATCGTTCAGGAAGAATCGGAAGGCACCAACGAAAATTACCAGAGCAGCTACGCCATCCACTGTGCGGCTCTGGAACTGATGAAACTGGACGGTTTTGAGTTCCGGTACACCTTTGAAAACAAAGAAGACTATACCGCTTACATGGGACGGTATCAAACGGCCTACAACGAAAAAAACGAAGAAATCCGGGCGGGCGGCTTCCAGATTTTCACCTCTCTGGATTCCGGGCTTCAGGAAGTTCTTCAGGCGCAGATCGACGCCGGTCTGTCCGGCTACACAGAGCTGCAGGAGAACGGCAAATATGCCCTGCAGGGCGCAGGCGTGGTAGTGGACAACCGCACCAACTACGTAGCCGCCATCGTAGGCGGACGCGGCACGGAGGATCCGTTCAACCGGGCCTATCTGAGCGCCAGACAGCCGGGAAGCACCATCAAGCCGCTGATCGACTATGCCCCCGCCTTCGATACCGGCGAATACTATCCGTCCCGGCTCGTGGACGACCACAAGTGGGAGGACGGACCGTCCAACAGCGGCGGCAGCTACCGGGGCAATGTAACCGTGCGGGAAGCCCTGAACCGGAGTCTGAATACGGTAGCGTGGCAGATCCTCACCGACATCGGCGTGAATTTCGGCCTGGATTACCTGGGCCAGATGCAGTTCCAGAAGATCACCTACGTAGACAACGATGTCCCTTCCCTGAGCATCGGCGGCTTCACCAACGGCCTCAGGGTTGTAGATATGGCAAAGGGATACAGCACCCTTGCCAACAACGGCGTGTACAATGACCGCACCTGTATCCTTAAAATCAGGCATGAACAGCAGGGCGACCTGACCAGAAACATGAACGCCTATGCAAAGCAGGTCTACCAGGAAGACTCTGCATTCATGGTGACAGATATCTTAAAGGGAACTTTAAGCGAGCCTTTCGGCACCGGCTACGGGCTGGGGCTGTCCGGCGGCATGCCGGCCGCCGGCAAGACCGGAACCACCAACAGCAGCAAAGATACCTGGTTCTGCGGCTACACACGCTACTACACCACCGCAGTATGGGTAGGTTACGATATTCCCCGCGCCATGCCCGGTGTCTATGGAAGCACCTATGCGGGAAAGATCTGGCAGAACGTCATGAACCAGATCCACGAAGGACTGGAGCCCTGGGACTGGGAAAAGCCAGATACCGTGGAAGAACGGACAGACCCCCAGACCGGCATCACCGACTATTTCAGCACCACCTCAGAGCTGCGGGCGCAGCAAAGCCTGCACGACAAGGAACAACGCCGTCTGGAAGAACAGCTCGAAACCGACGTGGCCGCATTTGAAGCGAAAACGATTGAGACGGTAGAGGACACCTACTGGGTTAAGGAACAGTACACAAGCATGATCACAAGGCTGAACCTGATGGACGAAGGAGAAAAACGCGGGGAGCTTCTTTCACGGGTT
This sequence comes from Lachnospiraceae bacterium, assembly GCA_030825115.1. GTDB lineage: Bacteria > Bacillota > Clostridia > Lachnospirales > Lachnospiraceae > Brotaphodocola. Next base: position 48,305 of record JAPJQL010000024.1, on the reverse strand, counting down.
GACTCCCGTTACGAAGGATTCACCGCCATCATCGACGAGATGCAGCAGTCCATCGTCCTTTATGAACATCAAAAGGAGCGGGAAAACGCCCAGGCACAGAAACGTGCGGAAGAAGAAGCCGAAAAGCGGCGGGCAGAACTGGAGATCCAGACCAGGAAAAACGAATTCCTGACAGCGCTGCAGGATGTGGAAAGCCTGGAGTACCAGGCTCCAAACGCGCAGGAACTGGCACAGACAGCCATCGACAAACTGCCGCTGGTAGCCGACTACGAAGAAGCCGTATCCTACAGCCAGCGCCTGACCGCCGCCATTGAGCGGATCGAGACGCTTCCTACCAGTGCAGAATGGCAGAAGATCCAGGAAGAAAAAGCTGCGCAGGCAGCCAGGGAAGAGGCTGCCGCCAGACAGCAGATTGCAGAAGAACAAGTAAAGCTCCAGTCTGCCCTGAACCACGCAAAGGCACGGTGGAGCCGCGGAGGGACAAACTCCCTACCAGCCCCCGGCTCTTCGGTCATTACTTCAGAAATGGAGGGGAACTAGATGAAAGAACATATCAGCCCGATGGAAGATACGGACCAGATCCAGAAAGCGATTGAGAAGGTCATGGACGATGAGACTTCCTCGCTTCCCCCGATTCCGGTTTCCGAAATACAGCCGGATAAACCCGGGGAGGAAGATACAGACGTGCCGTCAGGATCCCCCGCCCGGATTCACCGCTGGTTTTTCACCTTTATGTGCATGAACATCCCGCTAGCCGGCTGGATCTATCTCCTCTACCTTGCTTTCAGCAAAAAAGTGACGGACCGGAGAGATTTTGCGCGGGCATACCTGTTTTATAAGCTGACCTTTTTCATCATATCGGCAGTGATCCTTGGAATCCTGATCTACATTGGAATAGACTTCTTAGACCAGCTTCTGGCATATATGGAGATGCTGTAACAATATCTGAAATCAGGAAAAGCCGCAGCTTTTACAGCTGCGGCTTTTCCTGATTCAGCAGATGCTCAAAATCTTCCAGCGGCATCGGCTTATAATAGTAATATCCCTGTATCAGGTCACATCCGATCTCCTTCAGGAACTCGACCTGCTCTTCCTTCTCAACCCCTTCTGCAACCGCCTGTATTTTCAGGTTCTGAATCATGGCAATCACACCGCGGATAATCTTTTGCTCCCGCTTCACGTCCTTGCTGTCCCGGAAAAAAGAACCATCCAGCTTCAGCACGTCAAAAGTCATGTTCTTTAAAACTCCCAGAGAAGAATACCCCGTTCCAAAGTCATCCAGAGAACAGATAAACCCATTGTTATGAAGTTCTTTGACGATCTCCCGCATATAAACCAGATTCTCAAAGACCACCGACTCCGTAAATTCCAGTTCCAGCAGATGATCCGGAATCTCATACCGGTTCTTAATCGTAATATAAGACTCAACAAAATCAGGCGTGTAAAAACGCACTTTGGATACATTTACAGATACCGGAACAATCGAAAGCCCCTCATCCAGGCGCTTCCTCAGCCAGCAGCAGACCTCCTCAAACATATACTGGTCCAGCCTGCCAATCTCCCTGTTTTTTTCATAGACCGGAACAAATTTCCCAGGCGGCAAGATCGTTCCATCCGGCAGCCGCCAGCGTACCAGCGCCTCCGCCCCGTGGATCGCTCCGCTTTCCGGCTGCACCTTCGGCTGCATGTACACGATAAACTCCTTTTGAGCCAGTCCTTCTTCCATGCGTTCCTGCATCTGCCGTTCCAGGATCATCCGTTCCCGGATACTTTCATTATAAAACGCATAGTGGCAGACGGGATTGTTTTTCACCGTTTTGTGAGCATAATTGGCACGGTCCACAAGCGCATTGGCATCCATCAGATCCCCGGTATCCTCCAGGCAGCAGAATCCGCAGGTGATCGTGATGGAGTGCTGTCTCGGCAGCAGCTCTGCCTCCTCCATAAAACGCTGGTCAACCTGCTGCTGTATCTGAAAAAGCTCGTCCCGGTCAGTATAATAGCGCAGCACCAGAAAACGGTCCGCCATACTCCGTGCCAGAAAATCGCCCTGACGCAAAGTCTCCGACATGATAAGGGCATACTTCTTCAGGATGCAGTCCCCATACTCGTATCCAAAGACATCGTTGACATATTTGAAGTTCTCAAAGTCGATATACTGAACCGCAATCTTCTCCGGGCCTTTATCCAGAACCGCCTGCACCTCATCCATAAACTTACGCATATTATACGTTCCGGTGAGTTCATCCCTGCCGGCCTGATCCGTAAGTTCCTCCGCGTGGCGCTTCATGTTGAAATACTCCCTTGCATAATACACCAGCAAAAATACAAAAAGCCCAAAACATACCAGCGCATTGCCGATTATGAATACCATCAGCCTCGCTGCCTGGTTTCTGGAATAATCTTCGATGGAAAAAACGGTATCATTTGCAATATCAAACAGAGCCTCGCTGGAATCCAGAATTCCCTCCTTGTCTGCTCCGCCGCGGATTTCGTATATCTGTCCCTTCACCAGCTCCCATTGCCGGCTCAGCCGGTCCAGATTGTCATTATACCGGCCGTAGTCCACGCTCACAAGACCATATGCTCCCTCGCCGCTTTTCAGTTCCTCAACAATCTCATCCACATAGGAGAGCAGCTCATCCTCCTGCCGGCCATTCGTCTCCAGTTTGATCAGGCGTTGAGATGCCCCTCTCACGATCCCGACATAATTAACCAGCGTTACATAATGGCTGATCGACGATATCAGGCTGTAAGAAGATGCACTGGCAAATATGAGCATAATCAGCATTGTGGGGAGCAATGTCCTTATCTTCTTTTTCATACCCGTCTCCAAATCGAATCTTGATATTAGTTATATTAACAGTCATTTTCATCTAAATCAACCTGTTTTTGTAACTAATGCCAGAAATACCGACCTGGGGCCGCAGACATAGACCCCCTGCTCCAATCGTTCTATGCCCGATACGATGCTGTCCCTTCCTCTTGCAGTATCCGCCACCGGATACCAGAACTGCCCCTCCGGCAGCCGGGGCAGCTCGATCTGTTTTGATTCCCAATACGCATTGATTCCCAGATAGACCAGGTCGTCCGCCCCGTCATCCCCCTGCCCGGCAAACATCACTCCCACCACACGGTCTTCCCAGCCAAAGTCTGTGGTCCACGGCCTCTCCGAATGGCTGCTCATATCCGGGAATCCAAGGCTGCAGGGAGCTGTATATTCCCGGACCGCCACATGCCTGCGCCGAAACTCCGTCATAAACCGGAAAAAGTCAAACAGCTCCCGGTTCTGATCAAGACCGGACCAGTCCAGCCATGATATCTCATTGTCCTGGCAGTAGGCATTGTTGTTGCCAAACTGGGTATTTCCAAACTCATCCCCGGCCAAAAACATCGGCGTTCCCCGGCTGCAAAGCAGGACTGCACAGGCATTTTTCATCATGCGCAGCCGCAGGGTATTGACCGCTTCATCCTCCGTCTCCCCTTCGTGCCCGCAGTTCCAGCTCCGGTTATCGTCGGCCCCGTCTGTATTGTTCCATCCGTTGGCCTCATTATGTTTCTCATTATAAGAATACATATCGTGCAGCGTAAAACCGTCGTGACAGGTCAGAAAATTGACCGATGCATGATATCCCCGTTTTTCCGGCGGATACAGGTCGGGAGAACCCATGATCCGCAGTGCCGCCGCGTGGGCATATCCGCCGTCTCCCTTCAGGAAGCTGCGGATATCGTCCCGGTATTTTCCGTTCCACTCCGCCCAGCGGTTCCAGGATGGAAATGATCCAACCTGATACAGTCCCCCTGCATCCCATGCCTCCGCAATCAGGTCGACGTTGCCTAAAATCGGATCGTATGCAAGACTTTCTAAAAGCGGCGGACTGCTTAAAGGCGCGCCGTCTTCGCTCCGTCCAAGTATGGAGGCAAGGTCAAAGCGGAACCCGTCCACCCGATAATTGATGACCCAGTAGCGCAGGCAGTCCAAAATCATCTGGCGTACCACCGGATGATTGCAGTTCAGTGTATTTCCACAGCCGCTGAAATTATAATAATAGCCGTCCGGCGTCAGCATGTAATAAATATTGTTGTCAATCCCCTTAAAAGAGAAAAACGGGCCTTTTTCATTGCCCTCCGCCGTGTGGTTGAAAACCACATCCAGGATAACCTCTATCCCGTTATCATTCAGCGCCCTGATCAGCCGTTTCAGCTCCAGCCCTTCCTGATTGTATTCCACCTGGGCAGTATAGCTGGTATTGGGCGCAAAGAAACAAACCGGATTGTATCCCCAGTAATCCAGGAGTTTTCTGCCGTCCACCTCCCGGCAGCCGTTCATCTCATCAAATTCAAACACCGGCATCAGCTCCACCGCGTTGACGCCAAGTTCTTTTAAGTAGGGGATTTTTTCCATCAGCCCCGCAAACGTCCCAGGATGGCGCACGCCGGAAGACGGATGTTTTGTAAATCCCCGCACATGCAGCTCATAGATGATCGTGTCTTTCATCGGGATCAACGGCTGCTTGCAATTTCCCCAGTCAAAATGATTCCGCACAACCCTCGCCTTATACTGGTACGCCCTCTCCCCTGGAAGATGGCTTCCCCACTCGCTCTGCCCGGTCACCGCCTTTGCATAGGGGTCAAGGATATATTTTGTCCGGTCAAAAACAAGCCCCTTCTCCGGTTCGTTCGGACCGTCCAGCCGGTAGGCATATTCAAATTCCTCAATATCCAGCCCAAACACCATCATCGAAAACACGTCTCCAATCCGGTAATGCGGCGGAAACGGAAGCACCGCATAAGGCTCAGGGCTTTTCCGGTGGAACAGCAAAAGCTCGCAGGCACTTGCGCCGTGGGAAGCCAATGTAAAGTTCACGCCTCCCTGCACAAACGCCGCCCCGTTCATCCCGTAAAAACCGGGCCTTACCCCAAAACCATTTATAACGTCCAGCGGAACCATCGCAGCAGGCTCATCCGTATCCTCTGTCCCCTCCGCCCGGTTTCTCCTCAACATCTCATCTTTCATCGCTGCTCCTTTCTGAAGGACGCGCCTCTCAAACACAGTTATGCTCCTATTGTTGCACATGGCAAACTCAATTTCAAGCAAATTTATTCCGGTTGCAAGACAAATAAATATCTTCGATACTTCATCTCCCTGCCCCTCAACCAACATGCAATTTAATGTTGAGTTGCGGAGATAACCAGCGTATAATGATTTACAAGACAGGTGTGAAATTTATACGAGGCGGGATAACACATGGATATACAAAAGAAAAAACAGAAACTAACAATAGAAGAACAGATTCAGGATATGATAGACAAAAATATACAGTTTGAATTGTATTCCAAAGAGGATGCAATGAGATTTTTGAAATACCATAACTATTATTTCAAGTTAAAATCTTATGCGAGAAATTATAATATGGATCCGCGAACAAAAAAATATTTCAATTTAGATTTTGCATATCTAGTGGAGTTATCAAAACTTGATATGCATATTAGGAAAATTATTTTGGAATTGTCTTTGGATGTAGAACATTATTTAAAAGTACGCTTAATGAATGATTTGAGTAATAATACCGAAGAAGACGGATATAATATAGTAAGATTGTTTCTTCAAAACCATTCAAATGCCGGGGCAGATATACAAGGTAAAGCCGATAAGTATTCATTCTGTTCAGATTTGGCAGAGAAACATTTGAATGAATACAAAGAACCCGAACAGCTAGCTGTGTGGAATATTGTCGAACTTCTTTCTTTTGGAAATTTTATGGAATTGTATAAATTATATTATCAAACATATCCATCTTTCAACTATTCCGATTATTTAAAATCAATAAAGTTCATAAGAAATGCAGCAGCACACAATAATTGCATACTTAGTGCATTAAAGAAACCTAATAGCATTAAAAAATTTAGTAAAACAAAAAAACTCTCAAATATACTTGGAAAAATACCTGAATTTCGAAAACTGGAAAAAAGAGATGCCATGATGAAAAATCCAGTTATTCATGACTTTGTAACACTGCTTTTTGTTTATAATGACGTGATGAAGGTATCGGCAACTAAAAACATCCGAAATCAAAAAATGGAGGAAATTCGGAAATTATTTTGTGATTCAGATGGAAGAATAAAGAAGCATAAGGATTATTTTGAAAAAAATCCTTATATAAAAGACGCATATTTTTTTGTCTGTAGTATAATAGAGTATATAGATAAAAAGAATAAGAACCCTAAGCATACAAATTTTTTGAGTTAAATAGTTGACAAGTATCTCGGAAAAGAGTAGTATATCGTCTATAGAACAAAAATCGTTAGAGGTTTTTACTAGGGCGGTGCGTGCACTAAACTAGATTTGGGCTTATTAAATAAAAAGGTTTACCAGAAAATATTTTGTATTTTCTAGTAAACCTTTTTATTTTCCTAACAACATAAGATTTTAAAATCTCTTTATATCTCTAATCATAAAGTATAAACTTTCCATAAAACAAAAAATCCCGGTATCAGACGTAATTTTCTCCGTCCGATACCGGAATATCCTATCGATTCAGTGCTCTTTTAAAAACCAGCCCTTTATACTGTTCCAGCGCCGCCAGCAAAAGATTCCCCAATACGCCAACCGCCAGAAGCTCACCAATCCCCACCGTCAGCATCATAAATGGAATCAGTTCCGGTGCGCCGTATGCATAACGAAGCACCCAGGGAATGATAACCGTATTGGCAGCAATCGGCGGAATGCAGACCAGCCACTTGTTCTTCCTCACCGCATAAGAACCGGCCGCGCCAATCAGGGTCGCCAGACTGCCAAAAATCACATCCGGCAGCACTGCTGTTCCAAGCGCCACACCCATCCCGTTGGATATCGCACATCCAAGAAACAGCCCCGGTATCGCCGCCGGCGTAAAAAACGGCAGAATACAAAGCGCTTCGGAAATCCGGAATTGGATCGGTCCGTAAGCAATCGGCGCAAACGCTACCGTCAGCGCAGTGTAGATTGCCGCAATCATTGCGGCCTGTGTCATAAAATGCACTTTGTTTTTTGATTCTCTCATATTCAGTTGTCTCCTTTAGTTTTGTTTTAGGTGTGGAAGGTCTCGAACACACCGGTCGTTTCTTGCAGATATCCCCGGAAAATGACGCAAATCCAAAGAATCTGCGACCTTATTGCAGGGGTAGTGTAACATAAAATTTCCTCTAATGCAAGCGCTGCCCAAAACCTGCTTGCAATCTTTTCTTACATCAGCTATCATGGTAAAGAGACCAAACATACAAAAACGAAACTTTCAGGAGCACACAGACATGCCTTACGTATCCCTTATTATCCCAATCTACAATGCGGAAAAATACCTCCGCCGCTGCCTGGACAGCGCCATGCAGCAGACATTTCAGGACATGGAGATCATCGTGGTCAATGACGGCAGCGAAGACGCCAGCCTGGATGTCTGCCGGGAATATGAGAAGATGGACAACCGTTTCCATATCATTGATAAAGAGAACAGTGGTGTCTCTGACAGCCGCAACCAGGCCATCGAGATGGCTCAGGGCGAGTATCTCCAGTTCCTTGACAGCGATGACTGGCTGACCCCCGACGCTACCGAAAGCCTTGTATATGCCGCCAGAAAATTCGACTGCGACCTTGTGATCGCAGATTTTTACCGGGTAGACGGCGCTGTATTTACAGAGAAACAGCATATACGGGAGCGGGGACTTTTAACCAGAGAACAATATGCAGAATATATGATGCAGGACCCTGCCGATTTTTATTATGGAGTGCTGTGGAATAAATTGTACCGCCGCAGCATTATTGAAGAACATGAAATCAGGATGAATCTGGAGCTTCGCTGGTGTGAGGACTTCTTGTTCAACTTAAGCTTTATCCGCTATGCCAAGCGGTTTACGGCAATCCAGACGCCAATCTATTATTACATGAAACGAAAGGGAAGCTTGGTCAGCACAGACTGGAAGAAGGCGAACGCCGTTCTTTTAAAGTTCCAGCTTTTAAAAGAATACAAAGAGCTTTATCAGAGCATGAACCTTTATGAGGAAAATAAGCTGCGTATCAACGCCTATGTCCTTGCCATCGCCAAAGACGGCGGTGTGGCAGCTCCCATGAGCCGGAGACGAAAAAAATTGGACGAAGAAGATTATATCGAAGATGAGCTTCCCCCCGGCTACACCCGGGTCAGCCACACTTTCGAGCCGGTCTACGACGAAAACTCCCGCGTCCTGATCCTGGGCAGCTTTCCCTCGGTAAAATCCAGGGAAAAGAGTTTTTATTACGGTCATCCGCAAAACAGGTTCTGGAAGCTGATGGCAAGCCTGCTGCACGCCCCGGTACCGGAAACCATAGACGAAAAAAAGGACATGCTCCTCTCCCACGGCATTGCCATCTGGGATGTGATAGCCGCCTGCGATATCAAAGGCTCCAGCGACAGCAGCATCCGCAATGTGATTCCCGCGGATATCAACCGGGTGCTACGCGCCGCCGACATTGAACTGATCATCGCAAACGGCGATACCGCCTATAAACTGTACCGTAAATACTGCGAGCCCCATACAGGAAGGCCGGCCGTTAAATGTCCTTCCACCAGCCCGGCGAACGCCATCTTCACGCTGGACCGGCTGGTTGACGCATGGGGCAGGACCATACTGCAGGACACTTCTGTGTAATTTAACGGGGGACACCGGCCCCGGCCGGTATCCCCCTGACATTAAAACATCTTCACTCCAACGCAAACATCGCCATCGCGCTCAAGATATCCTCTTCCATCGCATCAATCGCCGCATTTGCCAGGTCATGAAAATACTTCACTTCCTTCTCCTCCAAAAGCTTCTTCACGCCCTTCACGCCCGCATTGGACATGTAGGAGAAATAATTGATTTTTCTGATTCCGCAGCGGATGGCATGCTGGGTATCCTCCACACTGATACCGGAGCCGCCGTGCATCACCAGCGGAACGCCGGTCAGTTCTCTGATCCGCTCAATCCGTTCAAAATCCAGTTTGGGCTTCGTGGCATAAAAACCATGCACGGTCCCCACCGAAGCCGCCAGCGCGTCGATGCCGGTCTCTTTTACATACCGGGCCGCCAGCTCCGGATCGGTGTAGGCATCATCTACATTGTCAATCTTAAATTCCTTCCCTTCATGTCCGGTCACAATCCCAATCTCCGCCTCCACATTAGCGCCGTATTCCTTTGCCAGCGCCACAACTTCTTTTGTCATCCAGACATTTTCCTCATAAGATTTGGAAGAACCATCATACATGACCGCCGAAAAGCCCAAATCCAGCGCCTTTTTCACGTAATCCATATCTTCTCCGTGGTCCAGCATGACACAGACCGGGACGGCAGACTCTTTTGCCATTCGGACCATGATCGGTCCGATGATATGGATCGGCATCTCCGACTCGTGGAGCTGGGCATGCTGGATGATCACCGGTTCGTCCCGCTTCTCCGCCGCACGGATAACCGCCATCAGAATCTCCAGGTTCGGCGTATCAAATGCGCCCACGCAGCACTGCTTTTCCTCCGCATGGCGCAGCACCGTATTCATATTCACTAACATGAGCTGCTCTCCTTATTTCTCTTCATACAGTTCGATAATTGCATCATCCCAGGTGACAAATGCAAGCCGCACCCCAGGCCCGCAGTCCATCGGCCCGCAGATCACCTGCTGTGCCTGCGCCATATAATGGTCCAAATCGTCCACCTTATAGGCAACATGAGGCTGCTTTGAAAGAATCTCCGGAAACGGAGTCCCCTCTTCAAACTTCAGGTATTCAATCTTAAAATCATAGTCGTCTACCTTGCTGACCCAGAACTTCATCGCTTCATTGTAGGTCATCCCCTCTTTTTTATTCAGGACCGGGATTCCTATATGCATGTATTCTGCTGACATAACATTCCTCCTCGCATTTCTCAACCATCTACTTTTTCAGATATGGGGTATTGCACGGCGCATTCCAATAGTGCAGAAGTTCATCATCCATTCTCGCCATAAACATCTGGAAGCCGCCCTGCTCCTGTACAGTCAGAAGTTCCCCTACATAGTTGGCAACGATCTCGATGTTCTTCTCCTTCAGATAAGATACGCACTTGCGGTAGATGATAAACAGTTCCATCAGCGTGGTCGCACCCGTTCCATTGAGGATCAACATGATCTTCTCGCCCTCTTTGATGTCCAGGTCGGCAAGCAGCCCGTCCAGCATGATTTTTGCCGTCTCGTCCGCGGATTTTAGAGGCTGGCGTCCGCCTCCTCCCTCTCCATGCTGTCCCATGCCAATCTCCATCTCGTCCTCGCCGAGGTCGGCAAGCAGGCTTCCCGTAGCAGGATGGGTCGCCCCTGTCACGGCCACTGCCAGAGTCGCCATATTGTCTGCAAAACGCTGGGCAATAGCGGCAACCTCTTCCAGGCTCTTGCCCTCTGCTGCGGCTGCTCCTGCAATCTTGTAGGTCGGAATGCAGCCCACCAGGCCGCGCCTGTCATCCGAATTGCTCCTTGGCGCATTGGCAATGTCTTCCTGTGTCACTACCTTTAAGACATTCAGCCCTTCTTTTTCACATTTTTTCATGGTCAGGTTGCCTGTCAGCATATCGCCTGCGTGATTTAAAACGATATAGAGGACACCCTTTCCCCTGTCCGCCATCCTGATCGCATCCACACAGGCCTGAGGTCCCGGGGCCGCAAATACATCGCCGACAACCGAGATGTCCACCATGCCTTCGCCGACAAACCCGCTGATCGCCGGCTCATGGCCGGAACCGCCCTGGGTTACGATGGTCACGCGGTCTGCATGCTCCAGGTTTTTATTGATGACCATGCGGTTCTCCCCCAGCTTCACAAGGTCCTTGTGCGCCTCTGCAAATCCTTCCAGCAGCTCCGGTGTGAGGTTTTCCGGGTTATTAATAAATTTTTTCATCTTCATCTTTTTCTCTTCTCCTATTCCATCCATGTGTTGCCGCGCTAATTCCGCCACGACATTCAATCGCCGTCCTGCAAACCTTTATAAAGCCCCCTGAAAAACAGTGACGTGCTGACCGCCCCCGCATCTGGCGTGCCAATCGTCTGCTCTTTGTAGCTTCTTGCCCTTCCAAACCTTGATACGTACTGCTCACTGTCGACCGCTCCCTGTTCTGCCGCCTCCGCCGCTGCCTTCAAGATCTCCATCACATCGTCCGAAGCTTTGGATGCCGCCTCTGCGGCCGGAATCAGGGCATCCATCATGGTCTTATCCCCCACTTTGGCCGTCGTGATATCTTCCATAGCCGAAAGACTCTCTGCAAACATCCGTTTCAGCATGGCCCCGTCAATCCCGTTTCCACCGGACAGCGGTTCCGACAGTCCTCCAACCATCGTTCCATAGAGAGGTCCCGCACTGCCGCCGCCAATCTCCATGATGCTGTCCCCCAAATCCTGGAGGAACTTCTCAATATCGTCGTCCTCCCATACATCCAGGCTTTTTTGCATCAGACCTGCAATCTTGCCGATCGTAACGCCATGGTCCCCATCTCCAAACCGGGAATCAATTTCGCTGAGACGGTCCTTGTTCTCCATCCATAACGCCGCTGCCCCCCGGAGCATCCGAATTATCTCCGGCTTTAAAAGTAACATATGTAACCTCCTTTCCATTATTTCTTTTTCCACTATGCTAAATAAAGCCTAACACCCGCCCGCATTCTTGTCAATAAAATCGTCATACTTTATATTTTTTTAATCACTTTGCACAAAAATAACGCACAGTTCTGATGACAGCAACCATGCGTTATACCATATTTATTACATATGTAACTATTTTACATTTCCAAGACTGCCCTGATCACATGCTCCGGCGCAATAATGTGATTGATATACCCGGAGCGCAAAGCCCCGCAAAGGGCTTTTGCCCTGGTATTGGCAGAGCAGATTCCCACGACATGGCGGACCCGCCCCAGCAGTTCCAGCGGTATCTGAATGGCATAATCCGTGTCCGAGTGGATGATATGCCCGTCAATATCCACAAAGTAATTCAGGATCCGGCCGACTGCCTTACGTTTTACAAGCAGGTCCCCATAGCGGGCCTCCGAAGCAAAATCCGGTACCGACGGAAAGTTTCCGATGTTCACAAGCGCCACATCCAGCTGCTCCCACGCCTGATAGACCGTGCGGTAATTCTCCAGCTCCTTCGTCAGCATCAGTTCCTGTTCCGACAGCACACATGCCGGACTGTAGATAAAATCCGGCTCCGCGCCGCTGTGCTCGGCAATGACCCGCACCAGTTCGTTGGAATGATAATTTTTCAGCCCGACTCCTCCATTGCCAATCAGCGGGCAGACATGGCCGGATATCGATACCGGCGACTCATCCCGTTCAATTCTCGCAACCAGATCCCCGATGATATGCCCCCATCCGATTCCCAGCCGCTCCTGCCCCAGTTCCGTCAGATAGCCAAGAGCCGTGTCTGCAATGGCAGCATTGGTCGTGATGTCGTTATATCCATCCGCTACCACTGCCCCTCCGCAGATTCCAAAACTGCGGCGAAGCTTCTCCAGCCGCTCTTTTGACTGTCCGCCGGGCTGTTCCGGCGTCTGGATACGGATTTCCACGATTCCCAGATTCTTTGCCTCTTTTAACAGCCGGCTGACCATAGGGCGGGATATCCCATACCTCGAGGCAATCTCGCTCTGTGTTTTATCTTCTTCATAATACAGCCTGGCTACATTTACCAGGCGCTCCATCCTGCTCTCTTTATCCATCGCCATAACCTGTCAGGCTTTTTTGTCCCGGATTTCAGGGGATTCATGCTTTTTGTCTGTACCTTTTAACAGCCTCTCCATCAGCTTCTGCCCCTGCTCCACATACCGTCCGGTACTCTTTGCGGTATTCTCCGTATAGCTCTCAATCCCGGAATCTACCGGGTCCGTGCTGCGGTACAGCAGGTATGGAACCGGGTCGGAGATATGGGTCTTGATGGCAAGCGGCGTCGGATGGTCCGGCATGACCAGGATGGAATAATCCTCCTTTGCGGCCTCCAGCCCGCGAAGCAGCGGTCCCACCACAAGTTCATCAATCAGTTCGATCGCCCGGACCTTGCCTTCCAGATCCCCGTGATGACCGCACTCGTCCGGCGCCTCTACATGGATGTACACCAGATCCTGGCCGTCCATCAGAGTCTGCAGGGCAGCCTCGCCCTTGCCTTTGAAGTTCGTATCGATATTTCCGGTCGCGCCCTCAACCTCGATCACCTTCATCCCGGCGCAGATGCCGATGCCTTTGATCAAATCTACGGCAGAGATGACAGAGCCTTTCACACCGTAGGCCTTCTCAAACAACGATACCCCCGGCTTTGTCCCCTCTCCCCACAGCCAGACAGAGTTTGCCGGATTCAGTCCGCGCGCCCGTCTTGCCTGGTTTACCGGATGGTCTTTTAATATATCATAGCTTCGCTTCATCAAGTCGAGAATGACAGGATTTTTCGGCAGATGTTCCGTCACTTTCCTGTCGGAAATATCGTGGGGCGGGGTCAGGTCCAGACCCACCGGTCCCTCATGCCAGATCATGCAGTGCCGGTAACTGATTCCCGGATAAAAGAGGATCTCGTCTGTACGGAACGCTTCATCCACCGCCCGGATCAGCTCTGCGGCCTCTTCCGTCGTAATCTCGCCGGAACTGTAATCCACCATCGTCTTGTCGCTGTACTCCGGCTCATCGGACAAAGTCACCAGGTTGCACCGGAACGCCACGTCCGTATCCGACATCCGGATGCCGATGCTGACCGCCTCCAGGGGAGAACGTCCTGTATAGCAGTCCAGCGGATCATATCCCATCGCGGAGAGATTTGCCACGTCACTGCCCGGCTTCATCCCATCCGGCACTGTCTTTGCCATGCCAAGCTCGGCGTGCCGCGCCAGCCTGTCGATATTCGGCTTCTTTGCCACTTCAAGCGGAGTCCTTCCTCCCAGCGCTTCCACCGGGTAATCTGCCATTCCGTCGCCTAACATTACGATATATTTCATCTTTTTCTATCCTTTCTGCAATCAGACCTTTTGCAGTCTCGCTTCCATCAACGCCCTAAGCTCATCCACCGTCTGCCCCGGCGTCTTCCCCGTCTCATCCACGGTAATATCCGCATACCTTTCATAGAACGGCACCCGCTCCTCATACAGATCCCGCAGCGTCATCCCGTCTTTCACCGCCACTCCGCGGTCCTTCAAATCGCCCAGACGCTCCTCAACTGCTTCATAGCTGAGTTTCAGATATATGACAACACTGATTTCTTTCAGATGCTTCATGGCTTCCCCGCCATAGATCACGCTGCCGCCCGGCGCTATGACAGACCGCTTCACATCCAGCTCCCGGTTCACCCGGTCTTCCACCTCGAGAAATCCATCCATGCCTTCCTGCTCGATGATCTCCTTTAAAAGCCGCCCCTCCTGCTCCTGGATCACAAGATCGACGTCCACAAACGAATAGCCGAGTCGCTTTGCCAGCAGCACCCCCACCGTGCTCTTTCCTGAGGCCGGCATTCCGATTAATGTAATATTTGACTTCATTCTGTTCTCCCCCGATGTATGTTTTCTGATACAGGCCGCTTCCGCCGGCTTCCTGTCTTTGCCCCGGCCTTTTTTACCGGCTTCTTTACCGAATAACCAAATGTCCCGAGGCATTTTCCCGTCTCCAGATACTCCCCATGGGAATAGGCGACCAGCTCCGTACTGTTTAGCTCAAACTTGCCCTTATCATTCAGATACGCTTCATCCACATCCACGGCGACAACCTCCGCAAGAAACATGTGGTGGGTACCCAGTTCTTTCACCTCCGTCACCCTGCACTCCAGGTTTACCGGACTTTCTTCGATGATTGGCGCACATACCTTCTGCGCCTTCCCCGGCGTCAGGTTCATCTCTTTCCACTTGTCCACGTCCCTGCCGGAACGCACGCCGCAGTAATCCGCCGCCCGGGTAAGCTTTTTCGTCGTCAGGTTTACCACAAATTCCCCTGTTTCCCGGAGCATATGATAAGAGTGGCGCTCCGGCCGCACCGAGATATATAACATCGCCGGGTCAGAACATACCGTTCCGGTCCAGGCTACAGTGATGATATTGGTATTTCCCTCCCGGTCCGCCACGCTGACCATGACTGCAGGCACCGGATAGAGCATGTTGCCCGGCTTCCAGATCTGTGTCTTTCTCATTTTCTGTCTCCTCTATTCCTCACAGGCGATCATGATGGCCGGAATCAACTGCTTTTTGCGGGAAACCACGCCCGGCAGCTCAACGATACAGTCGCCGTCGGCAGGGTGATCCACATCCTCCGTATCCATCCGGAATGCCTTGAGGATCAGGGCTTCCGCTCCGGTCCCCTCGCACAGCAGCTCTGTAGACTCTTTGAGGATATTGGTCAGCATAAAGAACATCATATCGACGCCGTGTTCTGCATGCGCCTTCTTAAGATATGGCTGCATCCGCTCTTTCAGCCTTGTCAGCTCGTCTGCGTTCAGAGAGCTGATCTGCGCCACGCCAAAGGAGACTTTGCCCGCGCTGAACCGTTTGAAATCCTGATAAAAGATCTCTTCATCGCTCTTGCCCTTTAAATTGCTTCCCGCCGCAAACATATCCGCCGCGTATTTATCGATGTTGATCCCTGCTGTGCTTGCCAGCGCAAGAGCTGCCAGACGGTCGATATCCGTACAGGTCGGCGAGCGGAACAAAAGCGTATCCGAGATGATCGCGCTGCAGAGCAGCCCCGCCGTCTTTGCATCAATCTTAACATTTGCCTCATTGTACATCTGGTAAACGATCGTTGCCGTGCACCCCAGCGGCTGATTGCGGAAAAATACCGGAGCGATCGTCTCGACCGTTCCCAGCTTGTGATGGTCGATGATCTCTAAGATCTCGGCATTTTCAATACCCGCCACCGCCTGGTTTTTCTCATTGTGGTCCACAAGGATGATCTGTTTTCCCTTCGCGCCCAACAGGTTCCGGCGGGAAATCATGCCTTTGTACTTTCCGTCCTTGTCAAGAACCGGGAAATCACGATGGCGTTTGTTCGCCATCACGTCTTTTATCTCATCGATGAAGTCGGTTTCCTCAAATGTGATCAGATTTTCCGTTTTCATAAAATAGCTGATCGGCATGCTCTGGTTAATCAGACGCGCCGCCGTATACGTATCGTACGGCGTAGTGATCACCGTGCAGCCCCGCTCCTGCGCCAGCTTGCGGATGGTCATGGACACCGCCGCGCCTTCACAGACGATGATGCAGCCCGCCTCCATCTCAATCGCACAAAGCTGGGACTCATAGCGGTTGCCAAGGATCACCAGATCGTGTGGCGAGATATAATACTCCATCATATCCGGGTTTGCCGCCGCGATCAGTACTTTTCCCTCCTCAAAATACTCCTCCGCGCTTCCGATGATCAGAGAACCCTCCAGGGTTTCGATAATGTTGCTGTACTGCGTCCGCGCCTTCGACAGGATGCTGGAATCATAGACGTTCATGTAGGACTTGGTAATATCGCCTACCGTGATCAGGCCCTCCAGCACATCCCCGCCGCTGACTGCGGGCAGGGTGACGACATTGGCGTCCTGCATCAGATTCCAGGCCTTCTTCAGCGAAATATTTCTCGCCACGCCCTTCGTCTCCCGAATCTCGATGTCCGTGACCTGGGTCTTCACATTCTCCACCAGCTCCGGTCCGTCCACGCCAAAATAATTCAGTACAAACTGCGTCTCCTCATTGATATGCCCGGCTCTTCCCGGGACATAGTCCCTTCCGGTCACCGTGGACTTCAGATTCGCATAGCAGATCGCGGAACAGATAGAATCCGTATCCGGGTTCTTGTGACCAATTACGATTGTCTTTCTACTCTCTTTTGACATATTACCTCCCGTTGTGCACAATTACTATTGATGACCTGTTTTTGTTGGTTCTGCTTATTCGTTTTTTCCATGATTTACAATCTGTTCATAGTGTGTTCATATTTTATTCACAGATATTTTTTATACTAAATGTATAGAAAATCAAGGTTGTAACTTGATTATACAGTCAAATTGCACATAGATTTTTCATAATTGCCCCGGTTGGATGCGAGTCCACCGGGGTCTCCTCATTTGATTATATCATATTCTTCCAAATTGTAAATAACTGTAGAAAGCCGGCATCACTTACAGATACAATAAAATCCACAGCTCCGGTCCCAAGTCCCGGCCGCTGCGGATTTTTCTTTTTATCATGTATTGCTTATTCCAGCACCAGCCGCGCCGCACCATAAATCCCGGCGTCATTGCCCAGCTTCGCCAGACCAAGCTTCGCCTTATTCTCAGAAATCGGCGTAAACTTATCATAATGCTTCCAGATCTGATCGATCAGGAACTGTCCCGCCTTAGAGACACCGCCACCGATCACAAAGATATCAGGATCCACCGTCATGGACACCTGCGCCAGTGCCAGGCCCAGATAATGTCCGACCGTATCCATGACCTTCAGCGCCAGCTCGTCTCCTGCCTTTGCCTCATCCAGCACATTCTTGGCAGAGATTCCATCCCCGTACTTGCGCATGGAGGACGGCGCATCGCCTGCCGCCATCACCCGTCTCGCCTCCCTGGCAATGCCGGTCGCGCTCGCCACCTGCTCCAGGCAGCCCACGCCGCCGCAGTTGCAGTGTTCGGTCTCTTCATCCCGGACATGCATATGGCCGATCTCTCCGCCCAGGCCATGCTTGCCCGCAATGATCTGCTCGTCAATGATAACGCCGCCGCCCACGCCGGTCCCCAGCGTCACCATCACAATATCGGTATACCCCTTGCCGCCGCCCTGCCACATCTCGCCGAGCGCCGCCACATTGGCATCGTTGCCGCTCTTTACAGGAAGCCCGCCAAGCAGGGCGCTCAGCTCACTCTGCGGGTTCTTGTCACGCCACCCCAGGTTTACGCACACCTCCACATAGCCGTCCGGCAGCACCGGTCCCGGAACGCCAAGACCTGCGCCTACGACATCTTCCATATCGATGCCCTGTTCTGCAAGGACCGTCTTGATCGAGGCCGCCACATCCTCCAGAATGTATCTGCCGCCCTCTTCCTTTCTGGTCGGAACCTCCCATTTGTGAAGGACCGTCCCTGTCGTCTCAAACAACCCCAGCTTAACTGTCGTCCCGCCTACATCAACACCTATACACTTCTTCTCCATATCCTGCTCCTTTGTATCTATAAAATATTACAGGGAACGCGCCACTTCCACAACATGGTCCACCGTAAATCCAAAATGTTCAAACAATTGTGCAGCCGGGCCGCTGGCTCCAAATCCGTTCATCGTCACCGCAGCGCCGTCCAGGCCCACATATCTGCCCCAGCCAAAGTCGCTGAGAGCCTCGATCGCCACACGGACACGGACGGATTTTGGAAGCACCGCTTCCTTGTACTCTGCAGACTGCTCCTCAAACAGGTCCATACAAGGCATGGATACCACACGCACCTTCCTGCCTTCCTCAGCCAGCACAGCCTTCGCCTTCACTGCCAGCTCCACCTCAGAACCGGATGCGATCAGAATCATATCCGGGGTACCTTCACAGTCATCCAGCACGTAAGCGCCCTTTAAGGCCTCTTTGCTGCTGCCCGCCATCGGTGCAAGGTTCTGTCTGGTCAGAACCAGGGCCGTAGGGGTGGACTTGGATGATACCGCGCTGAGCCACGCAGCCGCAGTCTCCGTCTCATCACAGGGGCGGAACACATGGAAATTCGGCAGCGCACGCAGCATTGCAAGCTGCTCGATCGGCTCATGGGTCGGTCCGTCTTCGCCGACGCCGATGCTGTCATGGGTAAAGACATAGGTCAGCGGAACGCCCATCAGGGCAGACAGACGCGCCATCGGTTTTACATAGTCGCTGAACACGAAAAATGTCGCCACATACGCGCGAAGTCCGCCGTGAAGCATCAGACCGTTTCCGATTGCAGCCATCGCAAGCTCACGGACACCAAAATGAAGGTTCCTTCCAGCCGGATTTTCTTTTGAAAAATCTCCTGCGTCCTTCATGTTCGTCTTGTTGGACGGAGCCAGGTCGGCAGAACCGCCAACCAGGTTTGGAAGCAGGTCTTTTAAGCGGTTGATCATCTTTCCGGACAGATTGCGGGTTGCGTCTGCCTTATCGCCAGTCTCCCACAGGGTCTCATCACTTAGCAGGGCCTCCCCTGCATCCGCATTGTGGAACTTCTCCCACAGCGCTTCCATCTCCGGGAACTCCTGGCAGTATGCGGCAAACAGCACATTCCACGCCGCCTCAGTCTCCGCCTTCTGCTCCGCCGCGTTTTTAAAGTTCTCATAAACCTCGTCCGGCACATAGAACGGTTCCTTGGACGGCCATCCGAGGAAATCCTTCATCGCCTCCACGTTATCAGCGCCCAGCGGTTCACCGTGTGCGCTCGCCTTGCCCTGCTTTGCAGGACATCCGTAGCCAATCTGGGTCTTAATCGTGATAAATGACGGTCTCTTGTCATCTGCCTTTGCCTCTTCGATCGCTGCGCCGATCGCCGCAAGGTCATTGCCGTCCTCCACCGTCAGGGTCTGGAAGCCAAATGCCTCCATCCGTTTCTGCACGTCCTCGGTAAATGCGATATCCGTGCTTCCTTCAATGGAAATCTGGTTGGAATCGTAAAGCACGATCAGCTTTCCGAGACCTAACGTCCCGGCAAGAGAAAATGCTTCGGAAGAGATTCCCTCCATCATACACCCGTCGCCGCCCAATACATACGTATAGTGGTCAACGATCGGATAATTTTCTTTATTAAACACAGACGCCAGATGCGCCTCTGCCATCGCCATACCAACTGCCATGCCCATCCCCGCGCCAAGCGGTCCGGTCGTCGCCTCTACGCCCACCGTGTGGCCGTACTCCGGATGTCCCGGTGTCTTTGCCCCGAGCTGGCGGAACTGCATCAAATCCTCCCTGGAAAGGTCCCCATACCCAAACAGGTGAAGCAGGGAATACAAAAGCATGGAGCCATGTCCGCCGGACAGGATAAACCGGTCGCGGTTTGCCCACTCCGGGTCTGCCGGATTGTGGTTTAAATGGTTCATCCACAGCTCGTACGCTGCCGGAGCACATCCAAGGGGCAGCCCCGGGTGACCGGAATTCGCCTTCTGGATGGCATCAGCGGATAATACGCGGATTGCATTTACAGACATCGTGTCAATGTTACTCATTGGTATGACCTCCTGTGTTCTCGTTTGTTGTTATATTTAGTTACTAGCGGAGCTTTATTTCCTTCATCGCCTGCGGACCTGTGACCACCAGGGTGTTCGGGAAGCTCCCCTTTCGTATCTTTGAAACAGTAAAATCAAAAGACGCATAAAGCTTTAAAACTCCCGACATATTATAAATCTTGCAGGAATCTTCATTATACAGAATAACCAGGTCACCGTCAATATCCACAGCCGTGTAATCGTAGGTGAAGTCCTTTTTCATGACAAGTTCGCCGCTCTTTTTATAGATTTCCATGCGGTTTCCATATTCTCCCGAATTGTTCTTCACGATCACCCCGGCGTACTCATCCGAATGGAACACACTCTGGATCTCCTCCTCCACCGGAACCTGCACTACCAACTCCGGGGAAGCAATATTTTTAGAAGAAAAAAAGGTAAGCCCGCTGCCGGAAAATGCACAGGAATACGGAGCGCCCATATACTGCACCTCTCCCACGATCGTTCCCTGAAACTGTTCGTCAAACCCGCCGACAAGCCGGTTCGGAATATTTTTACCAATCTCGGAAAAATCATAGAACACCACCCGGTTCCTCAATTCTCCGTTCTGGATAAATACATAGGAAGCCATCAGCTGGGTTCCGTCACCGGACAGGGAGATGTCGAGCGGATAACCGTTCCCGCCCATGTTGGTCTTGACCTGAACATCCAAAACAGTCCCGTCCTTGCGGAAAAAATAGATATAGCTTGACGTGGAGTCCTCCATCACGGCGGCCACAACGCCTGTCCCCGACACCGCTACCCTGCTGACAGGCAGCACCGTTGTGACACTCCCCTGAGTCCCGTCTGTATTGCAGATATAAATGCTGTTGCTCTGCCTGTCCGCAATCGCTGCATAATTGCCCTTCACAGATACGATCGGGTTCTTCATCTCATAACTCTCCGTCCAGATGGTTTTCCCCTTGTTATCTATGTAGGATGCCCCGTCCCTGGTAACTTTAAGCACATTATTTCCAAATGACTCGTAGCCTACCAGGCTTCCTTCCTTCATATCTATCGTCCACGCCGTCTCATAACTGCCAAACTCATAATTCTTCTGATAATAAAACCAGCCAAAAGTGCCTGCTCCCAGCAGGAGCAACAGCAAAAGCAGCAGGAAAAGCCTGCGCATCCTGACTTTTTTATATACTTTCCGCGCCGCGTCCTCGGCATCCTCCGAATAGTTCTGGGGAGGTCTGCTGCCGCTGTCCGATGATACGATCTGGCGGCGCAGCTGTTTTTTCTTATTTTCCCGATTCATGGAACTCATGTCTGCCATGCCTTATCTCCTGAAAATGTCTGTATTCCATTACTCTGTCCCGCAATAAGTATACCTCATTTCCAGCGGATAAGCAATTCAAATCAGGACGGAGGAAGCAGAAGTTCCTGCCCCGCAGTTATCTTATTTTCGTCACTCAGCTGGTTCCAGAGACAGATTTCGGGAAGGTTTTTCAAGCTCTGGTAACGCTCCATGCAGATACCGTACAAGGTCTCTCCGTTCTGTACGGTATAGCGGATGGCATCCGAAGGAACCTGTACAGGAACCACCGGCTGATCTGTGCCGGCAGTCTGATTTCCGCCTGCAATGACGTTTCTGTCCGAATCGCCGCCACTGCTCTCCGTCTGCTGGCTGCCGCCCGGCAATCCGCCGCCGCTTCCGCCTGGCTGACCGTCTCCCGGCAACCCGCCGTTTCCGCCCGGCTGACCGCTGTTACCGCCCGCCAAACCATCTGCAGCCTGTCCCGTCGCAGCTGTCCCGGCTTCCGTCTCGATCACGATCTCCGCCTTCGTCGGATATACTTCTCCCGGCACATCTTCAAACTCAGGTTCCATCTCCGCCATCGTATATCTCTCCCCTTTTGACAGGGCCGACGTCCACTTTCCGCCCGTCCCTTCCGGAACAACCGACGCGATCACGCTCTCCATCGCCTTCATCTTCTGGTAATTATTGAAGGTGACAACACCCCCGGCCAGCACCAGAATGGACAGCATGCCGCAAGCCGTCCCCAGCACGCTGACCGCTGACCGCTTGCGCCTTACCTCCGTTTTCTTCTCCTCCATCCGCTGGCGGAAATCCGAGATCACCACATCGCGGGCGCCGGATTCCACCCGCCTCGCATCCTTGCGGGAAACCATATAATCCTGCATCATCTGGTTCCGTTCATAGTAAATGCAGTATCCCCGCAGCTTATAAAACCCGTCATCCGAACTTATGTATACAGACTCTTCCCCCTCCAGGCCGCTGTTCAGATACATCAGCTGATTCTTGCCGGAAAAATACTGTCCGTGCTGTTTCCAATAGTTGAGAGGGCTTAAGGAACATCCCGGCGCTCCGCAGAGAAACCAGCCCACGATGCTGCGCTTCGGAAACATCTGTTCCATCGTCTGATACGCATGTTTCCACGCCTCCTCCGTGAACACAACCTTTTCCCCGTCCTGTGTCACGTCCTCCATCTCCATCGCCCCGTCCGCAAACAGGTACGGCACCCCGTCCTGGCTTCGCATCTCCCCCAGCAGAAGACCGGCCCGAAGGTCTTGTCCTCCCGTGGGGTAAAGCCGTTTCAGATACGTATTGACATAATCCTCCACATATAATTTGACAACCTGATCCCGTTCTCCTATCTGCCGGATATTTTTCGGCAGCTTCGGATACGGATTATATAATTCTCCCATGATATCCTCCATTCCGTGCACATTTTACAGCACATAAAGGTATGGGTGAACTTCGTTCCACCTCTCACCCCGCTGTTGATTTCTATTATCTGAAAAATCATAGCATATCCGGGGTGCTAAGTTTGTCAAAAGGAGGCTGCGTTTTCCCAAAATTGTTCGACAAGAAATATGCTTTGGCATATGCAGTCCGCCATCTTCATCACTACGGAAAGACGCACGCTCTGCAGCATCAGCGGGTCATAACTCCCACAGCCGCCCACGATCCCGGTGATAAAGATATCCCCTACCGCCTGAAGGTTCTTGCTGACCCCGAGTCCCGGGCGCAGGGCGCCTTTTCCCAATGTGATATATCCCACGTGGTCCTGACTCCCCACCGATGCATCTACCGCCACGATCACGTGGTTGGGATACCGCATCTTTACCATCGCCACCGACTGTTCCAGGTTCATTGCATGTACAGGGCAGTCCAGCGTACCAACAATTCTTGCTTTTCGGATCCGCTGTTCTTTCAGCTTATGTCCGATCAGAGGCCCTAAGCTGTCCCCGGTGGAACGGTCAGTCCCGATACATAAAAATACCACGCCTTCTTTTCCTTCTTCTCTGGCAATCCCCCGAATCAGTTCATACAACGTCCCGGCGCATGCCTCCGCCTCAAATCCCGTTCCCGAGTCAAAATAATAGATTTCCCGGTTTCCCCGAAGTCTTTGAATCCATCCTGTCTTCATCCTGTCCCGCCTGTGCTCATTTTTGTTAATTCTATTATAAGCATGTGTCCTGATTTTTATACGAAAAAGGAGAGGGCGTCAGATATCCCTGTGAATACCTGACGCTCTCTCCTTTCCCGGTCTGATACCGGCCTCCGCGGGCAAAACTCAAATTATGATTTCCCTGATTGGTACAATTCGATTGCCTCGCTTAAGTTTTTCGCCTTATCTTCCTGAATCATGGCAGTCAATTCTGCTATTTTGAGCGGGTCGAGCAGATCGCTGCCCAGATACATCCCATAGTGATCGGTAATGTACAGGCGGCGTTCTTTTACCTTCGCCTCCGTAGCGCGGAGCTGTTCTGCGGCCTTATCGTACTCTTCCTGGAGACCGTCCAGCTTTTCCTGATTATTATGCATGATCTCATCAGAAAGGATCACTTTTGTCACAGTTTCAAATGTATTCAGCGCTTCTTTTTTCTGCTCTGTTATCCGGGTCAGCTCCTGCTCAATCTGCGCAATCTCATCGTCGTATTTTTCAAGATTATAGAGCGATTCATTGCGGTCTTTCCGTATGGTGGAGATAATGACTTTGATCTTCTTGTCATTGCTGTGAATCTGGTCTTTTATCTTCCGTCCCTCTTTCAAGGTCTCCAGATTATGCAGCCTTCCCTTATTGCCGGCTGCAATATAGGCTCCGCCAAACAACAGGATATCCAGCAGGTAGATTCCCGCCAGATAGAGCGGATGCCGCTCCGGCAGCAGATAATAGATCCCGCAGGGGATTGCAAGGAAAAAAATCAGGATCATTGCAAGCAGCACCAGGAATTCCTTAAACCACCGTGGAAAATAAAGGCAGTAATACAGCGATGAGCGGCAATACCGCGGCACATGCTTTTGCTGGAACAGGCTTTTCATCTTCAGCCTAAGTTCCCGGTTATAATCCCGAAGCGTTGCCGTCTCTTCTTCGATCCGGTCTTTTACGCCCTGGCTCTTCGCCTTCTCTCGCTTGCTCCTGACACGTTTCAGCCTCTCCTGCCCTTTGACAATCTCCTTGTCATAGCTGGCGCTGATCTCCTCTGCACGCTTCTTTACTGTCGCCCGGATCGTATCGGCCACCGCCTTTTTCTCCGTCTCCAGGGTCCGTTCCAACCGCTCCTCATCTGCCCGCAGTTGATTTTCCCTGTCATTCATCACAGACATCTCATCGATCGCATTTCTCGCTTCTGCAAGGAACGCCAGACAATCATCCTTTGTCTGTACCATATCCCCGGTCCTCCTTTGCAAGTTTCCGTCTCGTATCTATACTTTCTTTAGTTTACTACAATTTATGCTTACTGACAATGAGCAGCGTAAAAAAGGCAGGGGCAAATTTATCCAGTGCGTGCACATAAGTAAATCTGTTCCTGCCTTTACAAGGCTAAATCCATATTTTCCGTTTATTGACCCTCAAACAGCCACCTGATATTTTGCGGCTCTCTGAGACGGCTCATTTCCTTTTGTGAAATCCCCATCCTCTCACCCAGAAAAGCAAAAATCCGTTCCTGTTCCTCCTGATCGGCAAACACGCCAAGTTCCGCCAAACAGACCGGCATTCCCGCATCATGCAATCGCTTTTGCAGGGATTCCGCCTCGCTGACCGCCCAGCCATCCACCACAATCTGATAGCAAAGCGATGCCCCTACAATCTCGCCGTGCAGATACTGTTCGGCCGTCTGCGGATGATAACTGCAGATATAACTATAAATAAGATGCGCTACTGCCGCCTGTTTCCCTCCACATGCCAGACTGGAAACCAGTCCTGTTACCGCAATTACTTTAGCGACAGCATCCTCAGCCATCGAATCGGCAATCCCCTGACGAAACTTATCCATCAGTTCTTTAAAATGATTCATAAAAAATGAATATATCTTTTCTGACGTTTCTGCCGCCACCTCTGAAAATGCATTTTCACTAAAATTGTCTGTACAGTTCAAGTTATATTCTATCTCAGGATATTTTGCCATAGCATCCACAATCCCGGCCATATTTAAACGCATCGGACATCTTTTCACAATGAGGGCCGTATCGATGATCGTGCAAAATGGAGGATACTCTGTCCAATAGTTTCCGACAAAAGCGCCTTCATCTGTATACTCCACCGACAGCCAGGCGGCCGCCGCACAGGTAGCAGCGCTGGTCGGCACAGTTACGCAACATATCTGAGCCTTATCTGCAGCAATCTTCGCTGTATCCAAAAGGCGGCCGCCGCCAATCCCGATCAGCACATCCGCCGCCATACTGCATGCCTGCTCCCTGGTCCTTTCATAAGCACGCGGGCAGCAATGACCTGTATGAAACATCAGCCCCCACTCCATACCGGCTTGGTCAAGCTCAGCGCTTATCTCATCCCTGATTTCCTGCCACACGGTTTCATCGGCAAGAACCAGCGCACGCTTTCCCAGTCTGGAGACCTCATCCCCCAGACTATGGATTGCGTTTTCGCCCAGATGGGTTCTGCCTGCCGACAGCTGAATCAATCTGTCACCTGCCATAGGACGCCGCCTTCCTCCTCTCCCACCAACTGCGGATCACTGGAAAGAACAGCATAAAGATGGCGAGGATGATGAACGCACAGGAGATGGGACGTGATATAAACGTCGTCCAGTCTCCTTTAGACAGGATAAGCGCCCGTCTCATATTCTTCTCGCACAAGCTCCCCAACACAAGACCGATCACCATAGGAGTCAGAGGAAAATCCAGTTTTTTCATATAATAACCAAAAATTCCAAGCGCCACCATAAGGATGCAGTTAAAGTTATTATACTTGATTGCATAAGCACCTATCATACACAGGGTCACAATCGCAGGGACAATTACCTGGGTAGGGATTTTTGTGACATTTACAAAACCCGTTATAAATGCCCTTCCCTGCAGATACATAAAAATATTGACAAAAATCAAGCCAACCATAATCGCGTACACCCAGGTCTTCTGAGTTGTAAACAAGGTCGGTCCCGGAGCAATCCCCTGCATCGTAAGGGCGCCAAGAAGTACAGCCGTATTGGTATCCCCCGGAATTCCAAGTGTCAGAAGCGGTATCAGCGTTGCGCCCGTCACCGCATTGTTGGCTGCCTCAGAAGCAACTACGGCCTCCTCACTGCCATACCCGAACTCCTCTGGGTGCTTTGCCGTCCTTTTTGCCTCATTATACGCCATAAAAGAGGAGATTGCCGCTCCGGTTCCCGGCACTGCACCGATAAATACACCAATCAGAGAACTCCGTATCAAAGTCAGCTTATACGCAAGAACGTCGCGGAAAGAAACCCGCTCCTTCTTTACCTGAACAGCCTGCCCCGCGCTCTTATGGATATCCCGGGCCTTGCTCATCACCTCCGTAATCGCAAACAGTCCAATCAAAACAGGAATCGTATTGATTCCCGACGCCAGATGGTTATCTCCAAAGGTAAACCTCGCCACCCCGTCCATATCAATCCCGACACAGGCTAACAGCAGCCCGGCCATGCCCATCAGCAATCCCTTGATCAGGGATTTCCCGCCTACGCTGGCGATGATCGTAAGCCCGAACAAAGCCAGTGCAAAATACTCCTCATTGCCAAATTTCAAAGCAAAGTTGGCAATGAGCGGCGCAAGGAACAACAGCACGGCACAACTGATCAACCCGCCAACCGTAGACGCTGCCAGTGCACTGTGGAGCGCGCGCAGCCCATGCCCTTTTTGAGCCATAGGATAACCGTCAAGACTCGTAGCCGCAGAAGCCGGAGTTCCCGGCGTATTGATCAATATCGCCGTAATCGATCCTCCATAGATTCCTCCACAGTATACGCCTAAAAGCATCAGCATACCGGTAAGAGAATTCATCTTATACGTAAGAGGGAGCAAAAGAGCAATGCACATCGTCCCCGTAAGCCCCGGCAGCGCGCCGACCACAATGCCTGACGCCATGCCGATGTTCATCCATAATAAATTCTGAAATGTAAAAATATCCTGTAAAACATTCGCAATCATAATTTCCCTCCCCCCAGGTTACGGCAGACGAATCGACAACAGGTAGGTAAATCCCATCCAAATGACAACAGCCACCGCATAGAGAAGAGGATAAACCCAGATCCGCTTTTCACGAAATATCAGGCAGATCAGTGTAATTGCAAGGAATGTAGATATAAAATATCCAAGTGTCGTAAACGTTACCGCATACAACAGGCAGACGGCTGCAATCGCAATCGCCCTCAACTCATTCTTTGTACTATCTTCCCCACCCGTTTCAGTACGGACCGTGCCCTCCGCACGGTCCGCCTGTCTTTGCTTCCGGTCTGTGAAGGCAGTCTTGGCAAATAACGCCACACTCAGCACAATCATGCAGATACCGATAAAATTCGGAAATTCCCTCGGTCCCATTTCCGATAGCCCCGGGTCTTTAATAAATGTTGCGCTGACCAGCACGCCAATCCCAATCGCAAAAAATATCAGGGATGAGATGTAATCTTTTCTGGTTTCTGACATAAGGGACTCTCCTTCCGCCTCAACGATCAATTTCCTAAAAGCTGCTTATTTACATCTGCCTCATTGTGAATCCGTTCCACAATCTCTTGTGAAGTCTGCTGTGTCGGCAGCAACGTATAGCTGTCGCAGAATTCCGCAAACTCATCACTCTTAACAATCTGGTCAAGCGCGTCGATGATATAAGCCGTCATCTCCTCTGATGTACCCTTTGGAATCATCATGAACTTCCATACCGACATGTCCACATCATACCCCATCTCTTTAAATGTGGGAATCTCTTTCAGTCCTTCTCTGGTATCTCTCTCGGCATTGAAAATACCGATTGGGTACAGGTCGCCTGTCTCAATATACTGTAAAATCTCCGCCGGATGGGCAACAGCTACATCAATATGACCGCCCAAAGCTGCTGCAATCGTCTCAGATGAACCGTCATAAGACACTCCGGTAGCCGCCAGCTCCGTCATGCTGAAAAATTTCTTCTGGCACAGTTCCATCAGGGAACCGGCGCCGTTAAATCCGTAGCTGACAGTCCCCTTTGCCAGCAAATCATCCATATTTTTTACCCCGGAATTTTTAGATGCAACCATGACGATCGGTTCTGTAGTCAGGCCCGCAACCGGTGTAAAGTCATCAATGCTGTAGCCAACCTCTCTCACAAACGGCTGCAGCGTAAACACACCGACTGCCTCAAGGCAAATCGCCGTACCATCGGTCGCCGCACCGACAAAATCCGTCGTTGCCGTCGTCCCTCCGGCTCCGCCCTGATTCTCCACATTAGTGTTCGCTCCAGTAAGCTTTCCGAACATTTCTGCCACTTTTCTTGTCATCGCATCAGAACTACCGCCTGCGTCCCACGGGCAGATAAACGTGACATTCCTGCCTTTCAGGCTGACCCCCGCATCCGCTGCCTGAGATGCCGCTGCACCGCCGGAACTGCCCGTATTTCCAGCAGAACCACATGCAGACAGGACCAGACTCATTGCCAATGTTGCCGATAATAATAAACGTTTTTTCATATTCCTTCTCCTTTACCTTAAAACTCCAAGTTCACAAACAGTGTCTCTTACTTTTTTCTTCTCTTCATCCGTCAGTTCCCGGAACGGAAACCGTGCTTTTCCCATTGCAAACCCCTGCATCTTCAACATCTCTTTATGAGCTGTGACCGGAATCGTCCCCCTGACAAGGTCCCTGAGCTTCAGCACCGTAATCTGGGCGTTTCGAGCCGCCTCTAAATCCCCTGTTTGGAAGCTCTCATAAATCGTGCTGCACAGCTTTGGAAAAACTCCTGCCAGCGCAATCACTGCACCGCCTCCCCCTGCCTGGAGCGCAGTCAAAACCTGGGCATCATTTCCGGTAAGGATCTCAAAATCTTTGTCCGGCGCCGCCATCTGAAACTTCAAAAATGTCATGAAGTCCATACTGCTGTCTTTAATTCCCCTCACGTTTTCACACGCGTCACAGACATCATTCAAAATCTCCGGCGTAATCACATTGTGCACCATAGACGGGATATGATACAGATAGACCGGAAACGGCGCTGCCAGCCGCGAAACCCTGATAAAATAATCTGTCAGCGCAAGCTTATCATAGCCATGGTAATACGGAGCTGTGACCGATACCCCGTCCGCTCCCTCCTGCTTTGCCCAGGTCGCCAGCGACTCCACATCCTTCAGGTTTAAAGCCGTGATATTATATAAAATCTTACATTCCGGACCCGCGCCTTTTTGAGCTGCTTTCAAAAGCTTCTTTCGCTCATCTATCGTCAGATTTGCAAATTCCCCTGTTGTTCCGCATACAAATATTCCCTTGATTCCGCCTTCTGACAGAAACCGGGTAAGCCGTGTATACTCCTCATAATTCACCTCTCCGTTATCATAAAACGGGGTAAGCTGAGGGGCTGATATTCCCGGAAACAGTATTGTCTTCTCCATATATTCTCCTATCTCCATATTTACTTATCTCAAGATTGCTCCCCGGGCTGCCGATGATACCGCTTTAGAGTAACGGGCAAGATATCCCGTCGTCACCTTCAGGCAATGCTCCGGCAGCTGTTCCAACCGATTCTTAATCTCTTCTTCGCTCACATCCAGATGCAAGATCCGGTTGGGAATGTCAATCTCGATCAGATCCCCATCCTTCACCGCCGCAATAGGGCCTCTTTCAGCCGTTTCCGGTGAAACATGACCGATACACGGTCCTCTGGTCGCGCCTGAAAAACGTCCGTCCGTCACCAAAGCCACCGTTTCAGAATATCCCATACTGACAAGTGCCGCAGTTGCCGTCAGCATTTCACGCATACCGGGACCGCTCTTTGGACCTTCATTTCTGATGACAATCACTTCTCCGTGCTGAACCTCTTTTCCCAGAATTGCAGCAACTGCCTTTTCTTCTGATTCGAAACAATGTGCCGGGCCTTTGTGCTTAAGCATCTTCGGACTGACGGCTGTCTGCTTTACTACGCTGCCGTCCGGCGCCAGATTCCCTTTGAGAACGGCCAAAGACCCCTCTTTCGTATAGGCACGGCTGACAGGATGTACCACCTCTTCATTATGCTCAAATGTATTCTCTGCATTTTCCCGAAGCGTCTTTCCATTGACTGTCATCTGGTCCAGGTTTACCAGTCCGTCCAGTTCCCGTAAAACAGCGCCTACGCCTCCTGCCTGATCCAAATCCCACATCGTATGGCTGCCGGATGGCTTAACTTTTACAATGCAAGGAGTCTCTTTTGATATCCGGTCAATATCCTCCAGCGTCATTGTCAGTCCTGCCTCATGAGCAATTGCCGGCATATGTAATGTCATGTTTGTAGAGCCGCCGATGCTTACACCCACCCGCATTGCTGTCTCCAGCATCTCCTGGGTGACAATATCCCTCGGACGGATATTTTCCTCCACCAGACGGACGATCTCCATCCCGCTCATCTTGGCAATCCGCTTTTTCTTGCCTGTCACCGCATGAGCGCTGCCGCATCCGGGAAGCGTCAGTCCCATGGCTTCCGCCAGCAAAGACATCGTATTCGCCGTCCCCATCATGGCGCAGGAGCCAGGCGACGGGGACATCAGACCTTCCATATATTCGTACTCTTCCAGCGAGATTTCACCGGATTTCAGCTTGCCGGTCATCTCCTTTAGTTCATAAGTCGCATACTGATGATCTTTATACTCCCCCGGCATCATCGGTCCGCCAGTCACAATGATCGTCGGAAGATTGATCCGCAGGGCTGCCATGATCATCGCAGGAACGATCTTATCGCAGCCCCCAATAAGCACAAGCCCATCTAATTGATGTCCTCCGGCATAGATTTCAACAGAATCGGCGATCACCTCCCTGCTTGGCAGGATACTGCACATTCCCACATGGCCCTGCGCAAAACCATCGCAAAGCGAGATCGTGTTCACCTCAAACGGAACACCGCCAGCTTCCAGCACCCCGTTTTTCACCATCTGTCCAACCGTATCCAGATGCACATGTCCCGGATGCATTTCATTATAGGTATTGATAACTCCGATAAACGGCTTTGCCAGTTCACTGTTCACCAAACCCATTCCCCGTAAATGTGCTCTTGGTCCAGCCATGCTGATTCCATTCACAACATTGGAGCTTGGGTACTTTTCATCTTTATAGCGAAATTCCAATTTCCCCATAGTACATTTCCTCTCCTCTTTTTATTTTTGTAACCTTGCGCTTACAATTCTTGCGCTCTCCATCACCTCATCTGCATACCCCAGGGCATCTTCCAGCGAAAAACGGTAATCCGGCGCGGAGATTCCGATCGAGCAGATCACCTCTCCCCGGTGGTCAAACACAGGCGCTGCAACGCAGATGATATCTGAATGATGTTCCCGGTTATCAATTGAAAATCCACGGACCCGGATCACTTCAAGTTCCTTTAATAAGGCTTCTCTCGAAGTAATGGTATTCTCCGTATACCTTTCCAACGGCACCCGTTTTAAATAGCCGTCCACCCATTGCTCGGTCTGCTGCGCCAGCAGCACTTTTCCTCCTCCCGTGCAAAACAGAGGAATCCTTCTTCCAATCTGGGAACGTAGACCAATGGAGTTTTTCGATCCCATCTTGTCAATGTATACCCCCTGCTCTCCTTCCAGGGCAATCAGGTGTATCGTCTCAAGACTCAGATCATTCAGGCGCGTCATCTCCTCCTTTGCCGCCTCATGCAAATAATCCGTCTGTTTCAGGCGCATTGCAAAAGACCATGCTTCAAATCCAGCCCGGTAACGTTTTTGCTCAGGGTCCCTCACCACAAACCCGCACTCAACAAGCTCCTGTAAGATGCGGTGCACCGTAGCAAGGCTCAGCCCTGTAATCTCACAGATTTCCGTCATCGTTGAGTATGATTCTGAATAGGAAATTGCGCTTAAAATCTGTATGGCCTTCATAGAACTGAATTGCTTCAGATGTTGCTGGTATACTCTTTTATCGTCCATTTTCCCCTCCCATCTTTTCCATATACGGAAAGATAAATTTATATTTGGAAATCTTAATGATATTATAAAAAATACAAGAATCAATGTCAACACAAACCACACGAGTGAAAATACCATCTATTTGTGTAAAACCATTCTTTTTCCATATACAAAAAAATCTTTTTATATTCTTCCTTTTCTGTATTTATATTTTTTCATATATAAAAACAAGTTTTCATTTTGCACAAAATTCAACCGAAAATTTCAATAGATATTACCAATTCAAATCCCCGCTATTTTTTTACGAATCCCTTTACACTTTCCAAAAAATCACGTATACTCTTTATTTAAGACATTCCATTTCAAAAGCCGGGAGGACAAAGACCATGTTTCGTATGTGGGGAAAAATCTGGAAAGACAATCATATGCTGAAAGATACGGTCATCTGTATGACGGATTACAGCATGTCAAGAACTGCCATGGTATTTCAGTCCCTGGATGATATCTGTTATGAATTTGACCTTGGGAAGCCAATCTGGCTGGAATCCAACATAGCGGATTTTAAACGCCACGATAAGACACGTTTTTATCAGGATAGTTTTATTGAACAGATTGAGTTTGATTATCTGGAGATTCAGGTGATTGAAGAATAAAAAGTGAGTGAGAACGGATGCATCCGTTCCCACTCACTTTTAACATGTTATCTCATATTTAATCTTGCACCCCTTTCCATTTTACCTTTGGGGTGATCCGTTTGTGCTCCATTCCATGTTTCTGACAGAAAGCAGCAAACTCCTGTACCTGTTCTACTCCGCCCAGCAGTGTTTTCCGGAAAAACAGCCGGGAATTTCCTTGTGCCGTATAAAAGAAGAACAAATCATCACTCTCCACCAGATAGTTTACCTCTCCCCATGCAAAATGCCCGCCTGATGACGGCGACGTATATTGAATTCCCTGATCACCAAACAGCAGATTCCAACTGCCTGCCACATCCGTTCGAATCATTCCCCAGGCCATGCGCCTGCGTACATCCTTTTCCTTAACCGGACTGATTTTTATATAGAAAAATACCACCAGCGGTAAACCGATTACCAGTAAAAGTTGCCACCCCATTCCTATCCCGTCCAAGTCTAACTGCAAATTCATCAAACACGCCAATAGTATGATCGGCAGTAACACAAAAAATGGGGCGCAATACCTTCTTGTCAACCCAAAAATACGAGTCCTTCCTATGGCCTCATCCTGCGCGCTCGCCCAAAGCAGAAAATCCCGGTCCATCTCATACTCAATTTGCCATCTCCCGGCGGATTCTCTACTTAATGCCTCCTTAAAGGATTCCGGCTTCTCCACCTGCTGTCCACGGAAATACTCCAAAAATGCTTCCTGCTCTTTTGAGGATGCAAATACTCTGACAGGTATTGCCAGATAAGAAGAACCAAATTCCGTAATCGGCATCTCCAACATCAGAAGGGGACCTGATTTCTTCACCGTTCTGATACTTTTGCAAAAAAACTCTGTCGGTTTTGGCTGTATTTGCGTTTTAACATAACAAACTCCATTTTTTACATTTAGAAAACATTCATATCTGTTTTCCTTCAACCAGGACACAAGAAATGTGATCAGGCTGACAAAAAGCAAAAAGACCATGCCGCTTACGATTATAGGAATAATGCCCCACATAATTCCGCTTACAACGGATCCCCCCATCAGGTCCGCTGCCAGAACTTCCGTCAATATCGTCATTCCCAGCACGCACCCTGCCAATATCCATAACAGCTTCACACGCAGCAATGTCCGAAAAGTCACATACACCGCCAAATAAAAACTTTCCCAAATTTTATGCCGAAACCGGAACTCCATACCATCCACCTCCCAAATATTTCATAGGATACGCCCCTGACACTTTCCTGTGAAATAAAAGAACACAGGAGAGGGGCCGCCATCCATAGCTGCACCCGTCCTATGTTCTCACATACAGATAGCTTTATCTTTATGTAAACCTAATCTTTTTACATCATTCCTTATAATCTTGCCAGCAACGTCTCTCTCTCATCCTCATAACCCGGTTTGCCAAGAAGAGCAAACATGTTCTTCTTATAGCTCTCAACACCCGGCTGGTTGAATGGATTCACGCCCAGGATATAGCCGCTGATTCCACACGCAAACTCAAAGAAATAGAACAGTTCTCCCAGATAGAACTCATTCTGCTCCGGGATATGTACCATCAGATTCGGCACATTACCATCCGTATGGGCCAAAATAGTGCCGTTCATCGCACTCTTATTTACAAAGTCTACACTCTTGCCCGCCAGGTAATTCATGCCGTCGGTATCCACTGCCTCTTCCTTAAGCAAAATCTCCGCCGGAGACTCGTCCAGGCACATCACGGTCTCGAACATCACCCGGGAACCGTCCTGGATAAACTGCCCCATAGAATGCAGGTCTGTGGTCAGATCCACGGCTGCCGGGAAGATTCCCCTCTGGTCCTTGCCCTCGCTCTCGCCATACAACTGCTTCCACCACTCGGAAACATAGTGCATAGATGGCTCATAGTTTGCCACGATCTCAACCATCTTGCCTTTTCTGTGAAGGATGTTCCGGATTCCTGCATACAGCAGGGCATCGTTCTGCTCATAAGGAGTCTCTAACGCTTTCTTTCTTCCGGAAGCTGCACCCTCCATTAATTTGTCGATATCAAGTCCTGCCGCTGCAATCGGAAGCAGACCTACCGCAGTCAGCACGGAAAAACGTCCGCCAACGTCATCCGGCACGACAAAAGTTTCATAACCTTCCTCATCCGCCAGGCTCTTTAATGCGCCTCTTGCTTTGTCGGTGGTCGCATAGATCCGCTTGTTCGCCTCTTCCTTCCCATATTTCTCAATCAGCATCTCCTTGAATACACGGAATGCGATTGCAGGCTCCGTGGTCGTACCGGACTTGGAAATGATATTGATGGAGAAATCCTTCCCTTCCAGCACATCCTGCAAATCCTTCACGTACTTGCTGCTGATGCTGTTTCCTACAAAATAAATCTCCGGAGCTTTCCGTCTGCCCTTGTCCAGCACATTATAGAAGCTGTGGGTCAAAAACTCGATTGCAGCGCGGGCTCCCAGATAAGAACCACCAATCCCGACTACCAACAGCACATCAGAATCATTCTGAATCTTAGCTGCAGCTTTCTTGATCCGATCAAACTCTTCTTTATCATAATCCACCGGGAGGTCAATCCATCCCAGGAAATCATTGCCGGCTCCTGTCTTACTAAGCAGCGTCTCCTTCGCACTCATCACGGTGCTCTTAAAATTATTCACTTCTTCTGCTGATACAAAACCGGCTGCCTTGGAATAATCAAATGTTACTGTCTTACTCATGGCTCTCTCTCCTTTTCTTATGTTCCCTCAAAATACAACACAGTTTTTCACTGTCCGTTGCAAACAGTATACCACAAACCCGTCGAAAATGCGATCATAAATTCCCCTGTTTCCGCCGGGTTGTCAGACAAAATATCTATATAAACGTTGATTTATGTCAACACAACATCCTTCACCCGAACAATAACGAAATTTTCATAATAATGAGACTGGATTCCCTCTGTTACGCAAGATATTCCTTTAATATATCGCCGATCAGCTGGACTTCCTCCGGCTTTAAATCCTTGAGCCAGTTGTCGCCCCCACTCCGGTTTTTCTCCCGGCTCGCCGCAATCTGCTCCAGACTCCGTTTCAGATAATCCACATCCGGCTGCCCTGCCGTCTCCGCGGTTGCCGCTGTCGTTGCCTTTGCCGCTTCCCGACGGCTCAAACGGCCATTCGATGCACGTTTTCCGCTGCCAGCGCCTGTCCCCCCGGTCCCGGAACCGACCGTTCCCGGCATCCCGGCTCCGACCGAACCGGCTCCAGCCATGCCAACGCCTGCGTTTCCGATTCCGGTTGTCCCGCCGCGAAGTTCCGGTTCCGCCGCTGCCCTCTGTCCCCGAAGCGCCCGGTCAGCCAGTCTGGTCAGCCCACGGCTTCCATTCCTCGCTGTCTCTGCCGCCTCGTCGCCCATGCCATCTTCCGGCAGGCTCTTTGACAGTCTCGGACATAATATATTCTCCATATAGTCCTGAAGCGAAGCCATCAACTGCTCCCTGCGACCGCTTACCGTTCCGTTGTCAAACAACATGGTAAACATCGCCATCAGCACCGCGCCGCCGCCATACATGACAATATAGTAAGTATCCAGCCGATACCAATAGGAGAAAAATGCTCCCACGCCGCCAAGCAGCAGGCAGAGCCAGGTCAGCTGTGCCGACAGATTTCCCCAGCCATTTAAGCTCAAACCAACAAAACGCATATCATTTAACTGATGCTCCAGCCACGCTCCGCTGTCCCGCATCCCCTGGTTCATCCGATATGTATTCTCCGCCTTCTGCTTCATTTCCTTCAGCCGTTTGTTCTTTGTCAGCGACATATTTGCGCTTTCTTTCAATAATCTTTTGTAAAGGTTCTTTGTCGCCAGTCTTGTCACGATTCCCAGCAGACAGACTGCAGCCAGCACATACAGTGCCCTTCCTGTTTCCAATAAACCTATCATAAAAACAGCTCCCCTTTCTTTTTCTGATCTTTCAGACATGCTCTATTATAGCGGGCTGTTTTAGATTTGGAAAGATAAGGCAGCCTAGAATCGTTCATCAAAGTTCGCTAAAAATCGATTCTGAAGTTCATGCTAGGCCTCGAACTCAATCATCGCCTTCGTTAAATTCACACTGTGCCGAATCGCCATCTTCTCAAATTCTTCATAATCCATCTGGGCGCTGTCATCCGCCTTGTCGGATATCGAGCGCACGATCAAACATGGAATCTGGTTCAGATAAGCCGTCTGTGCAATCGCGGCCCCTTCCATCTCCGTGCAGTATCCTTCAAAGGTCTCTGAAATCCAACGTTTCTTTTCTTTATCTGAAATAAACTGGTCTCCGGTCACGATCCGTCCTGTGTGGACCCTGATGTCAGGATTCACCCGTTCACAACAATCTTTTGCAAGCTGGATAAGGTGCTGATCCGCAGGGAAAGAAAACGTGTCCATCTGAGGAATCTGTCCCGGCCGGTAGCCAAACGCAGCCGCATCTACATCGTGCTGCACTGCATCCGTCGAAAGCACAATATCTCCAATGTTGATTTCCGCTTTCAGGGAACCTGCTATCCCGGTGTTAATGATGGCATCTACGCCAAACCGGTCGATCAAAATCTGTGCACATACGGCGGCATTTACTTTGCTGACCCCGGAACGCACGACCACCACAGGCTTTCCGCTGATCTTTCCTTTATAAAAATCCATGCCGGCGACCGATACAACCTCCGCCTGCTCCATGATTTCCTTTAATTGCGCCACCTCTTCCATCATCGCTCCAATGATTCCCAACATAACCATAAACCTCAACTTTCTATTTGCTGTCCTTATTATAACGAATATCTGTTTGTTTGCAAACGCTTTTTCCATAATGCTCTTGACAATTTATTTTGTTCATAGCTATAATTGTAACACTGTGTGATATTTGTTCAGGATATCACCGGTTTCAGGTAAGGTTTCAGGTGAGATTTCAGTCATGAATAATAGAATGGAGGAAGTATTATGGTTTACAGAACTCAGGGCGTATGTTCCAGAGAAATTCATTTTGATGTTGCTGATAATAAGCTTCGCAATGTAGAATATATCGGTGGCTGCTCCGGCAATACCCAGGGCGTGGCAAGATTAGTAGAAGGCATGGATATTGATGAGGCGATCAACCGTCTGGGCGGGATCCATTGTGGTCCCAGACCTACCTCTTGTCCGGATCAGCTGGCCCGGGCGTTAAAAGCTTATAAGAATGGGCAGAAATAAGGTATCAATAAGGGCTGGCTTTGATGCCAGCCCTCTTTTCCCTTTTTTTCTATCTTTCCGCATCCTGTCTTATCCTGCATGTAGATTCCCCTTCAACTAGCTCCGCCAAAAAACGTTTATGCCTGTTTTCCGAGCATCCATCTATCAGGTCAAACAAAATCTCGATTGCTTCCTTTGCCATCTCCCGGCACGGCTGTTTCATCGTCGTCAGCACAGGGTTATAATAGGATGCCATCTCGATTCCATCAAATCCGGCAACCGAATAATCTCCCGGGACCGACTTTCCCGCATCCCGGATTGCCTTACATACACCAAACGCCGCATTGTCAGAAACCACGAAAAATGCCGTCGCCTCCTGACCGGACTCCAGGAAACGCCGTACTACCTGATATCCGTTCTGCATGGAATAGGCATCTGCTCCTTTTTCGGGATAGAGCACCAGATCCTCATCTGCCGCAAGACCTCTGTCCTCAAATGCCTTTCTGAAACCTTCCAGGCGCATCCGCCCAATCGCAGTGTCATCTTCCCTCGCCGCCACCATCGCTATCCTGCGGTGTCCCAGATCCAGCAGATAAGAAGTCATCTCATATGCCGCCTTTACATCATCGATGGCAACCGAAGAATACAGCTGTTGATCTATACATTCATCCAGCCCGATCGTGCACAGGACGAACGGGGATTTTAGCTGTCTCAGCTTGTCTTCCGTATGTCCGATAGTACCGCCCAGAAAGATGATTCCGCACAGCTTTTTCTCCTTCTCAAGTTCCAGAGCAATCTCAATTTCATCATTTTCCTCATCCACCCGGTGAAGGAGAAAACTGTACCGTCTCCGCTCAATTGCATTCTCAAAGGTTTTGATCATATCCTGAAAAAACGGATTTGTGATACCGCGGATCAGTACGGCTATCGTCTTTGACTCGGTGCGTTTTAAGTTTCTTGCACTATTGTTGGGGATAAAGTCATGCTCGGCAATCACCTGCATTACTTTGTTGCGCGTCTCCGGGTTAATATCCGGATGGTTATTGATAGCGCGTGAAACAGTGCTGACTCCAACTCCACATATTCTGGCTATATCTTTTATCGTTAATGTTTCCATCCTGCACCTCTTTTTACGAATCCATTCCCATTATCACTGATTATAACAGCCATCCAGAGGCTTCGCAACTGTTTTGAACAGGACGATCCTAATGTTTTGGAAATCGGAAGCTTATTTTTGTCAGGTCACAGATCCTGGCCGTCAGTTCAGGCGAAATCTCATCTTTGGTCAGTCTCCATTTCCAGTTGCACCCCAGCGTAGACGGGCAGTTCATCCGCGCCCTGTTATCCAGTCCCAGATAATCCTGGATTGGGATGATACACAAATCTGCCACGCTCATCATTGCCAGATAGATAAAATCCCAGTGGATTTCTTCCCTGGGAGTATGCCGGTTATTCATATAGTCCAGCGCCGTCTCCCGGTCCTTTGCATCCAGCCCCGCATACCAGCCTGCTATCGTCTCGTTGTCATGAGTACCTGTATATACCACACAGTTTCGGGAGTATGTATGCGGCAGATAGTTTGCCTCCTCCCGAGAATCAAACGCAAATTCCAGAACCTTCATCCCCGGATAGCCGCAGGCTTCCACCAGCGACCTTACACTGTCTGTGATAAATCCAAGGTCCTCTGCAATGATATCCACCTGCCCCAGCTGCTCCCGCACCGCATCAAACAGGCTGATTCCCGGTCCCTTTTCCCAGTGACCATTCTCTGCGGTCGCTTCCCCGAAAGGAATGGAGTAATATTCGTCAAATCCACGGAAATGATCGATCCTTACCACATCATACATATTAGTGCATGCCGCAATCCGTCGGATCCACCATGCATATCCGGTTTCCTTATGGTAATCCCAGCGGTACAGCGGATTTCCCCAGAGCTGGCCTGTGGCGGAAAATCCGTCCGGCGGACACCCGGCTACCGCTGTCGGCATATTCTGTTCATCAAATTGAAACAGCTCCGGCCCGGCCCAGGCATCCGCACTGTCAAACGCCACATAAATGGGAATGTCGCCGATGATCCGGATTCCCCGTTCATTTGCATAAGCTTTCAGCCTGCTCCACTGGTCAAAAAACAGGTACTGAAGATATTGATAATACGCTTTTTCCTGAGCCAGCCTTTTTTGATACTCCGCCATTGCCCAAGGCTCCCTCATTCGGATATCCGCCGGCCATTCTGCCCAGGATACTCCGCCAAAATGATCTTTCAGAGCCATATACAGGGCATAATCTTCCAGCCACCACGCCTGCTCCTGGCAAAACAGGGCAAAATCCGGGTCTTCCTGTGCCCGGCTTCGCTCATATGCCAGGCGCAGAAGCGGCAGGCGGTTCCTGTATATTTTTCCATAATCCACCTGCGCCGGGTCTTCTCCCAAATCGCAGGCCTCGCATTCTTTCTTCTCCAAGAGCCCCTGGTCGATCAACTCTTCCAGGCTGATAAAATACGGATTTCCTGCATACGTGGAAAACGACTGGTAAGGGGAATCCCCATAGCTGGTCGGCCCCAGCGGCAGTATCTGCCAATAACTCTGCCCCGCCTGCCGAAGCTGCTCCACAAACTCGTATGCACATTTCGAAAAATCGCCGATTCCATAAGGTGACGGCAGGCTGCTCACAGGCATCAAGATTCCACTTGCACGCATGTTATTCTGTCCTTTCTTTTTTATGTCATTGGCGCATGTCTGCTACCCCTTCACTGCCCCGGCAACCACGCCTTCTATAATATATTTCTGGCAGCTCAGATAAAAAACAATGATTGGAATGATCGCCAAAACCAGAAGCGCCATCAAAGATCCATAATCCTTTGCCCCGTAGGACCCCATCAGGTACTGCACTGCAACCGGTATGGTCTTATATGGAGTCGCAACGCCAATCACCAGATATGGAAGAAGATAATCATTCCAAATCCACATTGCATTCAGGATAGCCACCGTGATCGCGGTCGGCTTTAAAATCGGCATGACAATGTTAAAAAACGTCTGAACCGGATTGCAGCCGTCAATCATCGCCGCCTCTTCAATCTCATATGGGATGGATTTCACAAATCCGCTAAACATGAACACGGACAGACCTGAACCAAATCCCAGATACAGCACCACCATCCCCAACGGATTGTTCAGGTGAAGCATATCTGCAAACTTCGACATCGTAAACATGATCATCTGGAACGGAACTACCATAGAAAACACAAAACCATAATACAATGCACTCGTCAGCTTTGATTTTACTCTTGTGATATACCATGCAGTCATAGAAGTAAACAAAATGATCACTGCAACAGAGGCAACCGTGATAAATGCCGACCACCCAAATGCAGAAAAGAAATTGGTCTTACGGATTCCTTCCGTATAATTTTCCATCCCCACAAACATATTGCCAGTCGGAAGAGCAAATGGCACATCGCTGATAAACAGTTTTCCCTTAAAAGAATTCATAAACACAAAAAATATGGGAGTAAGGAACACCACAACCAGCACACACAGAAGTGCAAAAATAAACGGATGTTCAAATCTTTTCTTTGTACTCATCAGCTCTCTACCTCCTTACGCCTGGTAAATACCAACTGGGTCATGGCAATCCCTGCCACAATGATAAAAAATACGACCGCCTTTGCCTGCCCGACGCCTTCAAACCCAACCCTTCCGTAAAACGTATCATAGATATCCAGGGCCAGCATCGTTGTCTTGTTGGACGGACCGCCTCCGGTCAGCGCCAGGTTCTGGTCGAACATTTTAAAGGAGTTCGCAATCGTCAGAAACAGGCAGATGGTAACCGACGGCATCACCATCGGAATCGTTATCCTGGTCAGGGTCTGTATCTTCGTCGCCCCGTCAATCCTGGCCGCTTCCAGCAAATCTACGGATACGTTCTGAAGCCCTGCAATGTAGATGATCATGATATAGCCAATCAACTGCCAGTTCATAAGAATGATCATCCCCCAATACCCGTACTTAGGATCCATCAGCATGGTCATCCCCATCTTGGACAGGACTCCATTGATCATCGCCTGCCAGATATAGCCAAGAACGATGCCCCCTATCAGATTTGGCATAAAAAAGACGGTACGGAACAGATTCGTTCCCTTGATTTTCTGTGTCAGCATCAAAGCCAGCAAAAATCCGCACACGTTGATGGTGATTACCGCCACAACCGAGAATTTTACAGTAAACCACAATGCATTTAAAAAATTCTGGTTCGTAAATGCCTTTACATAATTGGACACCCCTACAAAGGTTGCGTTTGTCACCGTGGTGAAATCACAGAAAGACAAATACACTCCCATAATAAACGGGATCACAAATGCAACGAAAAATGCCGCCAATGTCGGCAAAACAAAGATGGCAAAATACTTTTTCATCGTCTTATCCATAACGAAACCCTCCTTTTCTTCGAAATGGAAAGGTGAGGATCCGTTTGGAGTCACTCACCTTTCTGCCTGTTTCCTTCTGTCTGCTTCTATCCTTATTGTTTTCTTATTTGGATGCCGCTTTTTCCGCCGCCCACTGCTCAACTACAACTGCTTTTGCATCATCCCAGCTCATGGTCCCCTGTGCATATTCCAGCAGCGCGCCTCCAAAGTTATCCTTAAACGTCTGACTCGGGAACGTGGTGAATACCCACGGAATCGCCTCGTCTCCTGCCTCCATCGATGCCAGCAGAGATTTTGCCAGAGGATCTGACGGTTTCTCATCGTCACCAAATGTGGAGAATGGAGCAATATTGCCCAGACGGTTTGTCATATAATCCTTACCGGTATCGGAATTGATCAGCCATGATACAAAATCTAAAGATGCCTTCTGATCTGCTTCTGATACCTTGCTGTTGATACAGAAATAGTTCTCAGTTCCGATGGAAAGACCCTGGCTCTCTTCGCCCTCAAATCCCATATAGATTGGCAAAAACCCAATGTCCTCCGCCTTTACCACGTTGCCGGAAACCTCCGCGATCTGCCCCCATGCCCAGTTGCCGTTCTGCACCATAGCCGCCTGTCCGAGTGCAAATTCTGCCATAGAATCGTTTACGCCCTTACTTCCCAGCATTTTGGGGTCGGTAGTGGAATTATTCAGATACAGATCGAAAATATTTTTAAAATTATCGCTGTAGGTAAACTCAATCTCATCCAGATCGTCCACACCTTTTGCCTGATACTCTTCGTAAATCGGCTGGTTTGCCAGGTGGGTCTGCCATCTCCACTCTTCGCCCGGAAGCAGAGAAGTAGAAGCAAATACGCCTTTGATGCCCAGGTCATCTTTTTTAGACTGCATATCCTCTACAACCGCCTTTAAGGTATCAAAATTGTTAATCTCATCCATCGATTTTGCAGCCGCGCCGTCCATGGCAAAATACTGATTCATGATCGCCATATTGTAGATAATGCCGTAACCTTCGATTGTATAGGGAACTCCGTATACGCCTCCGTCTTCTCCGGTGATGGCCAGAGTCTTATCTGACAGCGCCTGATAGAATTCACTGTCTTTTAAATCTGCACAGTAATCTTTCCAGGACTGATAACCAACCGGCCCGTTGATCTGGAACAGCGTCGGCGCATCTTTTTTGGCAATCTCAGATTTCAGCGTGGATTCGTAATTGCCGCCGGCTGCCGTTACCACGCGCACATCCACTCCCGTCTCCGCTTTATAAGTCTTTGCAATCTCTTCCCATACGTCCGTAACCTCTGGCTTAAAGTTCAGATAGTATACTTTTCCTGCACTGTTATCGGTCTTGCTCCCTGAAGAACATCCTGTGAGTGCCGCTGCCCCCATTGCTGCACATAGCATTACGCTTACCAATTGTTTTTTCATATTTTCTCTCCTTTTTTGTCTCCGGAACTCTTACCGGAAATGCTACCGGTATCTTTTCCGGTATCGTTACCAATTGTGATTACACTATAACACCAGCCCATTTTCTTTTCAATAGGTTTTCGTATGTTTTCATCATTTCGTGGTTTTCCACAATTTCAATTGTGCAATCTGCACAACGAATACACGCAGCGCTACACACAAAAAACGACTGCTTGCTGCGGCTGCAGGGTCAGCATGTTTTTTTCCCGATCGTAAGCAGAAGCACCTTCCTGATCTTTCTCACCGGATTCAGAAACATTATCCAAAAGCAGCTGCATGCTTTTCCCTTCCAGCTCCCTGATTGTCACATTTCTGCTTTCACAGTTAAAATTACCCACAACCAAAAGATCCTGGTCATTTCCACGGCGGAAATATGCCATAATTCCAGGTTCTTCCTCCAGTACCGGCTCTGTCCTGCCATACACGATCGTTTCTTTATATTGCTCGTTTTTTCTGAGAGCAATCAGCTTCCGGTAAAACCACAAAACACTCCCCGGATCCTTCTCCTGCCCTGCCGCATGGATTGTTTTATAATTCGGATTTACTTTCAGCCACGGCGTGCCTGTCGTAAAACCTGCATGTT
Source organism: Lachnospiraceae bacterium (assembly GCA_030825115.1). Classification (GTDB taxonomy): domain Bacteria; phylum Bacillota; class Clostridia; order Lachnospirales; family Lachnospiraceae; genus Brotaphodocola. The sequence continues at coordinate 3,488 of JAPJQL010000024.1, read as the reverse complement.
CCCCGTCATTCCAGTGGAACGGTGTGCGCACATTATCCCGGCTGTAATGGCTGACTACCCGAAGGGCTTCGTCCTCAGACAACCCGGCGTTCAGGCAGACCTTGTATTCTTCCCGGCTGCTGACATCGTCAATTTCCCCAATGGAGGAAAATTGCATATTTTCCATTCCCAGCTCCTGTCCCTGGTAGATAAACGGCAGCCCTTTCAGCATAAAATACATAGCCGCCAGCAGTTTCTTTCCACGTTCATTCTGTGCTTCAACAGGCAAATAATGGCTGACTCCTCTCGGTTCATCATGATTTTCAATAATATTCGAAAGATATCCGATTCCTTCACTCTGATTCTGACTGTCAAAACAGCACCGTTTGTACTCTTCCGGCGTTGGAATCCGGCATGCATACCATCCGAGAGGAGATTTTCCCGCCACCGTCTGAGAAAAATCAAACATGGAAGAAAAACAGCCGTCCTCCCCAATAAACGCAGCCAGTTCTCCTTCTTTGGCATTGAAAACTTCTCCCACACTAAATGCGTTATGCGGACGGAAGGTACGCTCTTTCATCTCCTGTAAAAACGTCTCTATCCCATAAGCATCCGCAAGTACCTGTCCCATATCGCAAAGTCCGTCTTCACGGTCTGCCGGGTAGTTCCGCCAGGGAAGTGGTTTTTTGATATTGATAATCGCATCGATACGGAATCCGGCAAGCCCTTTATCCAGCCACCAGTTCATCATCTGATAAATTTCTTCCCGGACTTTCGGGTTCTCCCAGTTTAAGTCCGGCTGTTTTTTATGAAACAAATGCAGGTAACAATACTCCGTACCCGGAATCGGCTCCCATACAGAGCCGCCAAAATAAGAGCGCCAGTTGCACGGAACCTTACCGTCAATCATTTTTTCGATATAAAAATACTTTCCATATTCGCCGTCCGGGTCTTCACATGCTTTTTTAAACCATTCATGTTCGTCAGAGCAATGATTTACCACCAGGTCCATCAGCACATAGATGCCTCTCTTCTTTGCTTCTCCCAGCAGTTCTTCCATATCCTCCATCGTCCCAAATTGCGGATCGATGCTGTAATAGTCAGCGATATCATACCCCTGGTCGGCACAGGGAGACAGATATACCGGAGAAATCCACAAAATCTCGATTCCCAGATTTTCCAGATAATCCAGCTTATTTATGATGCCTCTGATATCCCCGATCCCATCCCCGTTTGTGTCGCAAAAGCTCTTAGGGTAGATCTGATATGCCGTTTTTTCATGCCACCATTTCTTTTCCATATTCTCCATACTCATTTTTCTCCTTTTCCTTGCAATTGCCTATGATATTTCCTTCTTCCGTGCACAGCTCTCCCGCTCTTTGATCGAATGGGGAACAATAATCTTTGTCACCATCTGCTCCGGATTTTCAATATGGCTGACCGCCTGCGCCGCCGCCTCCCATCCAAGCTGGCAGGGATTGATATCCACCGAGGTAAGCGGCGGATTCGTAAATCTTGCAAGCAGGGAGTTGTTAAATGACATTACCGAAATATCCTCCGGTATGAGCAAACCGCGGGAAATACATGCCTTTTCCAGTGCTACCGCCAGGATATCATCGCTGACAAGCACGGCAGTCGGCCGCTCCTTTTGGTCCAGCAGTCCATCGATCGTCTTCAGATACTCCTCCTGTATATGAGGAACCTCCACATACCGATTTTCACAAAACGGTATCCCGTGCTCCGCTAACCCCAGCAGATATCCCGCCTTCCGGTCACTATGAACCAACATGGAGGAATCTCCGGAAAGAAACGCGATCTTCTCGTGTCCCAGTCCGGTCAAGTATGTAACCGCCTCCCTTGCCGCAAGCACATTATCATTGTCCACATAGATGCTTTGGTTGGCATTCCGGTATACCTTTCCAATCAGGACATATAAAAACCCTTCCTCATACAGATACTCCGTCACCGGGTTTTCTTCTTTGGAATACAATACAATAAATCCTTCTGCCATCCCGTTTCGCACCATTGTCTGAACAGCGCCCAGAATCTCTGCTTCATCTGCTCCGGTTATCACCGTATTGACATACTGTTTCTGGTTGCAGCACCGGCTGATGCCTCGGATTACTTCCAAAAAAAATGCATTCTGGTAAGTCTCCTGCTCGGAAGGCGGCAGGATAATACCAATCGTTCGGGAATTCTGGTTTGTCGGACGGTCTGTCTGAAAATTCGTCTTATACCCCAGCGTTTTCATCGCTTCACGGACTTTTTTCTTCGTCTGCTCACTGATCGCCGGATGATTCCTGCAGGTTCTGGACACCGTAGAAGGGGATACCCCGGCGAGATCAGCGACGTCTTTAATTGTTACCGCCATAAATATTCTCCTTTTAGAGTTTTCTTGATTATGTTGTTTTTCATTATATTCCTTTGTGCAAAATGTGTCAATTGTTTTGTGCAATATTTGCATTGAGTTGCATTAATATTGACGCAACATAATGCAGATATTTTTTAGTTATGTAGACCGCGCAGCCGTGTAACGAGCCACTGACAGAAGTAAAGATTTGGTGCGTCTGAAAGTACTCTAAAGAAGACACAAGATTTGACTTTTATCCTAATATTATCGAATGGGAGAACCGGTTTGCCAAGGAAACGATTGAATATTCACAAATTCAGAAGCTTGAGAATTTTCCACGGTATTACACGGTAGTTACAAAGAAGAAACGGCTTATCCTTTTTTGGAAGGACAAGTTCCGATCTGGTTACCCGAATGATTTTCTAGCCTTTATTCAGGGAAAAACAGAAAAATTTTCCAATTAGGTGCATAAAAGGGCTGTCGCTTCAAAGTGCGGCAGCCCTTTTATCAATTCAAGATATTATTTAACTATTTCAAAACTATTCCAGCAGTTTCCGTTGCCATCATCTCCGATACATTATTAAAGTCTCTTGCTGTATGATACGCCCGTAAACTATATGTTCTACCTTTTTGTAAACCTGCTACATCAAATGATACACTGACATCTGTTAAGTCTACCCCCGGACGTTCAGATGCTAACCAAGTGTACTCATAATCAGATATATATTTCCAATCTTGCTCTGCTTCATCCCAAACTTCCAGGAAGATAATCAGGTGAATCTGCTCAACCGGCATATGGCATAAAGTTTCTGCATAAACACTGATTAAGCCGTTATTATCATTAAAGATACTTAAACCAGCCGAAGAAAGAATTCTTCCTCTTGCTGTTGAATTAACTCTAGAAAGATTTTCTTTATTAATGATATTTGAAGATGAATCCACTATATTTACCTTTGAATCCCTATCTATACTTTGAGCTAATACAGGAAAACCCATTAACATAACCAGACACATGCATGTAAATATTATCATTATATATTTTTTTATACTATTCATAATCTAACCTCACTAAAATGCTCAATTTTGTAAATAAGTCAAACAAGAAATCATTTTTTCAAATTCTTCTCTATCCATTATACCAGATATATAATAATAACTC
>JAPJQL010000023.1 GCA_030825115.1 Lachnospiraceae bacterium | reverse complement strand
ACCGACAGTATAGTCTGGATGAGAGAAGAAATTGTGTGACAGGCAGCAGTGCCTGGCGCGGTTTGATCGAATCATTCGCCCCGGATATTAGTATCCGGGGCTTTTTGTATGATGTTTGTATCTTCCGCACGCTGGGCGGCCGAATGCCGTGAGCCACATGATTCCTCTATGAGATGAACTTACATAATAAAACTTCAGGAGGATGGAAAGATGAAAGAAAACAAGTTATTGTCAACAAAGAATGTGGTATTGATGGGTATGTTCGGCGCGCTTGCCGGTGTGCTGATGGTATTTGAGATTCCGCTGCCGTTTATTGCGCCAAGCTTTTACGGGCTGGACCTGAGCGAAGTCCCGGTCCTGGTCGGGACCTTTGCACTCGGACCGGTTGCCGGAGCGGTGATGGAACTGGTGAAAATCCTGGTAAAACTGATAATCAAGCCGACCAGTACCGGATTTGTTGGTGAGTTTGCGAACCTGATGATCGGCTGTTCCCTGATTTTGCCGGCAGGAGTGATTTATCGGTTTAAGAAGACGAAAAAAGGGGCGATAACCGGGATGGCGGCAGGTACGGCTGTGATGGCTGTCGTCGGAGTTGTCCTGAATGCCCTTGTCATGATTCCGTTTTACTCAAATTTTATGCCGCTTGACAACATTATCAAAGCAGGCGCAGCGATCAATCCGGCAATCAGTAATGTGTGGACCTTTGCTGTTATCTGTGTAGGCCCGTTCAATATCGTGAAGGGCGTCGTGGTTTCTCTGGTGACGGCATTGGTGTATAAGAGGATCAGCGTGATCATCCACAGCGCGGGAAAGGCGGAAGGGAAGGCGCGGGTACGTGCCTGAGGTCAAGATGGCCGCCTGATGAAGTGACGGATATATGGAGAAGTGCCTGTTGACGGCGCTTCTCTTTTTTCGTCTTGTCCAGGAAAGTCTAAGCTTGCACCCCCTCTCCTCTTATGCTATGATAAACCATAAACAGGCAGAAAGCCTGGCAGGTGAGGAACATTACTATGGATACAAAACTGATAAAGATTAACGATGTGGAAGATATCCGGGATGAGGAACTGTCGGAGGCAGCACAGATTATCCGGGCCGGAGGACTGGTGGCATTTCCGACTGAGACAGTCTACGGACTGGGGGCGAATGCCCTGGATGAGGAGGCGGCGAAAAAAATCTACGCCGCAAAGGGACGACCATCGGACAATCCTCTGATTGCCCATATCTCCTGTTTTGAGGAGCTGGAGCCTTTAGTCGGGCATGTTCCGGAGCTGGGAAGAAAGCTGGCAGAGGCCTACTGGCCAGGTCCGCTGACGCTGGTATTCCCAAAGAGTGAGAAGGTGCCTTATGGGACAACTGGCGGATTGGAGACGGTAGCCGTGAGGATGCCAAGCGACCCGGTGGCAAACCGTCTGATTGCGCTGGCAGGTGTCCCGGTGGCGGCGCCGAGTGCGAATACCTCAGGCCGGCCAAGCCCGACGACGGCCCAGCATGTGTATCAGGATATGGATGGAAAGATTGAGATGATACTGGACGGTGGTCCGGTGGGGATCGGCGTGGAATCGACGATCGTGGATGTGTCAGGGGAAAGCCCGGTGCTTCTGCGTCCCGGCGCCGTTACGATTGAGATGCTGGAGGCGGTAGCCGGACCGGTAGGGATAGATCCGGCGATTCTGGGACCGCTGACGGAGGGCGTAAGACCGAAAGCTCCGGGGATGAAGTACCGTCATTATGCGCCGCAGGCAGAGCTTGTGCTGGTGGAAGGCGAACTGGATGCGGTTGTGGCACGGATCAATTTTCTGGCAAAAGAGAAGCTGGGGCAGAAGTACCATGTGGGCGTGATCTGTACCGATGAGACAAAAGAGCGGTATCAGAGCGGAATCGTGCGGAGCGTCGGTCTGCGGGCGCAGGAAGAGACGATCGCCCACAATTTGTTTGCAGTTTTGCGGGAATTTGACGATCTGCAGGTGGATTATATCTATTCGGAAAGTTTTTCCAGAGAACATCTGGGACAGGCGATCATGAACCGCCTGACAAAGGCGGCCGGTTATCACATTATGAAAGTGTAAGAAAGGAAGCAGGATGGCAGGAAAACGCACGGATTATATTTCTTGGGATGAATATTTTATGGGGGTTGCCAGTCTGTCTGCCAAACGGTCCAAAGACCCGGCGGACCAGGTGGGGGCCTGTATTGTGAGCCAGGATAACAAGATCTTGTCTATGGGGTACAACGGGCTGCCGAACGGCTGCTCGGATGATGAGTTTCCGTGGGACAAGGAGCACCGGGACGATGACCCGTATAATGCAAAGTTCCTTTACGTGACCCACAGTGAGCTGAACGCCATCCTGAATTTTCAGGGGGGCAGCCTGGCGGGCAGCAAGCTGTATGTGACAAGATTTCCATGTAATGAATGTGCAAAGGCGATCATCCAGGCGGGAATCAAGACGATCATCTACCGGTCGGACGAGCACCCGGAGAGGCCATCGTCAAGGGCTTCCAAGCGGATGCTGAATGCGGCGGGAGTTCGTTACTATAAATATGAAGAGAGCGGAAAGAAAATAGAGATAGAAGTATAGATGAAATGTTTACTTGTGGCAATCAATGCCAAATACATCCACTCCAACCCGGGAGTGTACAGTTTAAAGAGATATGCAGAGATGGCTGCTGCAGACGGAGATTCTTCCCGGGTTCATGTGGAGATTGGGGAATATACGATCAATAACCAGATGGAACGGATTCTGGAAGATATCTACCGGAGAAAACCGGATGTGGTAGGGATATCCTGCTATATCTGGAATATCGTCCATGCGCTGAATCTTGTCCATGACCTCCATAAAGTCCTGCCGGATACGGATATCTGGCTTGGCGGACCGGAGGTTTCTTTTGATGCTCCAAGAATGCTTGAGCGGGAGCCGGAGATTTTGGGCGTGATGAAAGGCGAAGGGGAAGAGACCTTTGCCGGGCTGATGGAGTGTTACCGGAAGCTGGGGTGTTCGCTGCGGCAATGGGAACGGAAGGCAAAGACAGACAGGACGGCGGGAGAGACATTCTGGAGGGAACTGACCGGGATAGCAGGGCTGACCTGCAAAGATTCTTTCGGCCGTATCTGTGACCAGCCGGTCCGGCCGGTCATGGATATGAGCAGGATTCCTTTTCTTTATCAGGATTTGGAAGGATTTGAACACAGGATCGTCTACTATGAGAGCAGCCGTGGCTGTCCGTTTTCCTGCAGTTATTGCCTTTCTTCCATAGATAAATCAGTAAGGTTTCGGGATATTGGGCTTGTAAAGCAGGAACTGGACTTTTTTCTGGAGCGCAGGGTGCCTCAGGTAAAGTTTGTGGACCGGACATTTAATTGTAAAAAGAGCCATGCGATGGCAATCTGGCAGCATATCCTGGAACACGACAACGGAGTGACCAACTTTCATTTTGAGATTGCGGCCGATCTGCTGGATGAAGAGGAACTCCATTTGCTGGAACAGATGCGGCCGGGGCTGATCCAATTGGAAATCGGAGTGCAGAGTACCAACCCGGATACGATTTGTGAGATTAAGAGAAAGATGGACCTTGCAAAGCTCAAGCAGGTGGTGGAGCGGATCAACCGGGGCCATAATATCCACCAGCATCTGGATCTGATCGCAGGACTGCCGCACGAGGATTATAGCAGTTTTTCTACTTCCTTTAATGCCGTCTATGAGATGCAGCCGGAACAGCTTCAGCTTGGCTTTCTGAAAGTTCTGAAAGGTTCTTACATGCATGAGCGGGCACAGGAATACGGTCTGGTGTACCGGGAACTCCCGCCCTACGAGGTGTTGTCGACCAGATGGCTGTCTTACGCGGACGTGCTGAAGCTTAAGGGCATTGAGGATATGGTGGAAGTTTACTACAACAGCGGTCAGTTTACACAGACTCTAAAACAGTTGGAGTCTCAGTTTTCGGATGCTTTTTTCATGTATGAGAACCTGGCCAGGTACTATGACCGAAAACAATTGACGGGGGTTAATCACAGCAGGATCTCCAGATATGAAATCCTTCATCAGTTCATCAAAGAGGAGCTTCCTCTCGTGGATATCGGGCGGATGGAGGACTGTATGATGGTTGATCTGTATTTGCGGGAAAATATAAAGAGCCGTCCGTCATTTGCATTGGACCAGTCGCCGTATAAAGAGCGGATCCGAAGCAGGATACCGGACCTCAGAACCCTGGGGACGCAGGTGCATGGAGAAGTTTTGCGGTCAGGGGAGCTGGTAGTTTTCGATTACAGGGAGAGGGATTTGCTGACGAGGAACGCGAAGGTGACGATCGAAGGAAGGGAATTACAACATTCAGGAGGAACGTATGGCAAAACGTGAGACAAAGGCACAGCGCGAAGAGCGGGTAACGAATATCCTTGCCGCACTGGACCGGGAATACGGTACGGAATACCGCTGCTATCTGAATCACGAGACTCCCTGGCAGCTGCTGATCGCGGTCATTATGAGCGCGCAATGCACGGATGCCAGAGTTAACATTGTGACAGCGGATCTGTTTAAAAAATATGACACTCTGGAAAAGTTTGCTTCGGCAGATTTAAAGGAATTGGAAAAAGACATCCATTCTACTGGTTTCTATCACAACAAGGCGAAAAATATCATTGCCTGCTGTAAAACTCTGGTGGAGCAGTATGGCGGTGAGGTGCCGTGTGAGATGGAGGCCCTGACTTCTCTGGCAGGCGTGGGAAGGAAGACGGCCAATGTCATCCGGGGCAATATATATAATGAGCCAAGCATCGTGGTGGACACTCATGTGAAGCGGATTTCACGCAAGCTGGGACTTGCAAAGTCCGAGGATCCGGAGAAAATCGAGTATGAGCTGATGAAGGTTCTTCCAAAGGACCACTGGATCTTGTGGAACATCCATATCATCACGCTGGGACGGACGATTTGTGTGGCGAGAAGACCAAAGTGCGGCGAATGCTTTTTGCGGGAATATTGTCCTGGGGCAGAGGCATAGATTAAGAGGATGGATAAATGAAGAATGACAAATCCTATATCGCGGTCGATATCGAGACGACGGGGCTGAATGCAAAGCTGGATAAGATCATCGAGATTGGCGCAGTCAAAGTCATAGACGGGCAGATAACGGAACGGTTTCAGACCCTTGTCAATCCACACCGCGGGCTTCTGGACCAGACGGAACTGCTGACCGGGATTACGGCAGATATGCTTGAGGGAGCGCCGGGGATTGAAGAGGTGATTGGCGCATTGGTGGATTTTTGTGAGGAAGGGCTTCCGCTTTTGGGGCATCGCATCATCTTCGACTTCAGCTTTTTGAAGCGGGCGGCAGTCAACCGGAAGCTGGCATTTGAGCGGGATGGCATCGATACGCTGAAGCTCTGCCGTCATTTTATGCCGGATGGAGAGAAGAAAAACCTGGCTGCGGCCTGTGTATTTTACGGGATTGCCAGGGAGCAGTCCCACAGGGCCTTCGCCGATGCGGTGGACGCCCATCTTTTGTTTCAGGCGCTCTGGGAGAGACATGGAAGGCACGAACCGGAGGAATTTGCGGAAAAACCTTTGATTTACAAGGTAAAAAGGGAGCAGCCGGCCTCGAAAAAGCAAAAAGAAGGCTTGCGGTATTTGCTAAAATATCATAAAATAGATTTACCTGTGCAGATTGATTATCTGTCCCGGAACGAAATTTCCCGGATTACGGATAAAATCATCTTACAGTATGGAAGAATATGAACAAAAGGACAAAGCAAAGGCGATAAAAAGAGGTGAAAGAGTCATGATGAATTTCAGTAACAACAAGACCAAAAAGATTATATCAGGAGTGATTATCATTTTACTTGTACTTGCGATGGTTGTACCGACCGTAATGGCAGCATTGATGGTATAGAGGGGTATAGAGGAGCCGATTATGAAGAAGTTTGGGATATTGGGCACGCTTGTGGCAGCGGCGGCGGCAGGGGTGCTGATGTCGGTACCGGTGTATGCAAAGGATTTGAAGATTCCGGAGGGTATCTACGTAGGCGATTTCAGCCTTGGCGGGATGACGGAAGAAGAGGCGGAGCAGAGGGTCAGAGAATCTATGGATGGGTTTGCTGCCCAGAAAGTAACTTTGAGTATCGAAGGGCAGAGTGTTGAGACGACTGCCGGAGAACTCGGGTTTTACTGGAGCAACACCGATGCGGTGGATGAGGCGGCCGCCCATGCAGCGAAAGGCAATCTGGTACAGCGGTATATGGGCATGAAGGATTTACAGAGAGATCCGGTGCATATCCCTTTGGAAACAGAAATTGACGAGGGCAGCTTAGAGTCCTTTCTTTCAGAACGATGCGGGGATATGACTGCAGAGCCGCAGAATGCCACGATTATCCGGGAGAACGGTCAGTTTGTGATCACGCCCGGAGTCATCGGAAAGACCGTGGATGTGGCGGCGACTAAGGATGCTGTGGATACGGCGCTGAAGGCTGCCGACGGTCAGGCGGTGGAAGTGGATGCGGTTGTGGCAGTGAAAGAGCCGGATATCACGGAGGGAGACCTGGCAACCATCGGCGATGTGCTGGGAGCCTATTCCACAAGTTTTGCCAGCAGTGGAGCGGCGCGTTCGGAAAATCTGTCGAACGGCGCGGCAAAGATCAACGGTCATGTTTTGATGCCGGGAGAGACGCTCTCCGGTTATGAGTGCATGCAGCCGTTTACTACGGAGAACGGATATTTTACGGCGGCTGCCTATGAGAACGGGCAGGTTGTCGACAGTATCGGCGGCGGTGTATGCCAGATTGCGACGACGCTGTACAATGCGGCGCTCAGGGCGGAGATGGAGATCACCCAGCGCCAGAACCATTCTATGATCGTATCTTATGTGGAGCCGTCTATGGATGCGGCGATTGCAGGGACATATAAGGATATCAAGATTACGAACAATTACAGCACTCCGATCTATGTGGAGGGCTATACGAACAACCGGAAGCTGTACTTTACGATCTATGGCAGGGAGACAAGACCGGCAAACCGTGAAGTGAAGTATGTATCTGAGACGCTTGGTTCGACAGACCCGGGCGCTCCGACGGAAAAACTGGATCTGTCCCTTGCGCCGGGTACACGGCAGCAGGTTCAGTCCGCCCACATAGGTCTGCGTTCCAGACTTTGGAAGGTCGTGACCGTGGATGGCGTGGAGGTTGAGAGAACGCTTTTGCATACGGATACCTACAATGCGTCGAAAGCTGTCGTTCTGGTAGGACCTCCGGCAGAAGCGGTGGCTCCTGTCCTTCCGCAAGAGACGGAACAGACGGAAGCGCAGCCGGCAGAGTCACAGGCTGATGTGATGGAAGGAATTGAAGGCGGCCCGGGCGTAACACTGCCGGCGCCACAACCGGTTCCGGAGCAGGGACCGCCGCCGGCGGAAGGGGAACCTGATCAGACAGCGGCGCCGGCGGCAGCGCCAGAACCAGTGCCTTCCCCAGAGCCGGCGCCTGAGATGCCGGAAGAACCGGAGGCATAAGCTATGATGCATAAAGTGGAGCGGGAGAATACCGGTACCATGAGACCGGGACAGGATTTGGTTGTGGCAGGCTTTGCAGGCCTTGCCGGGACCGTGCTGTTGACCCGAATGCAAAGGAAAAGGCTGGAAAGCTGGTTTTCCGACGAGTATCTTGAGCTGATATTGAGCCATGAAAAGGTGGCGTGGAGCGGGAATCTGGAGTACTGGAAAACATTTGGTGCGACAGAGTGCGAACCTGCAGGAGAGGGCGGTATTCTTACCGCCCTCTGGAACCTTTCGGGCGCGTATGAGACGGGAATTGAATTTTCGCTGCGCCAGATTCCTGTCAAACAGGAGACCATAGAGGTCTGCGAACGCCTGGAACTGAATCCCTACCGTCTGTATTCGAAAGGCTGCTGCCTGTTGGTGGCGGACAACGGCGGGCAGATGGTGAAGGCGTTGGCCGGGGAAGGAATCTTTGCCCAGGTGATCGGTAAAGTGAACCGCGGCATTGCCCGCGAGATATTGAGTGCTGAGGGTCATGGATATCTGGACAGACCACAGCTGGATGAGATGAAAAAGGTAGTCCCGGACTACGTTTTCATATAAAAAATAAACAGGAGGCAATCTATTATGAGAGAGAAAATTTTGGCAGTAATCGAGAAAAACAGCAGAATCGACTTAAAAGACCTGGCGATTCTATTAGGAGAAAGTGAAGCCGCGGTCGCCAATGAGATTGCCGAAATGGAAAAAGAGCATATCATCTGCGGCTATCATACCCTGATCAACTGGGACAATACCAGTGAGGAAAAGGTCATTGCGCTCATTGAAGTGAAGGTAACGCCTCAGCGGGGCATGGGATTTGACAAGATTGCAGAACGGATCTATCAGTACAGCGAGGTGAATGCGGTTTACCTGATGTCAGGGGCTTATGATTTTACGGTGATCCTGGAAGGAAAGACCATGCGCCAGGTGGCACAGTTTGTTTCTGACAAGCTGTCTCCGATGGACTCTGTGCTCAGCACGGCAACCCATTTTGTATTAAAAAAATATAAGGATCACGGCACGGTTCTCTGTGACGAGGTTCAGGATGAAAGGATGCTGATTACGCCATGAGAAATCCATTATCTGATAAAATCGTGTCGATTCCGCCATCCGGAATCCGCAAATTTTTTGACATTGTAAGCGAAATGAAAGATGCAATCTCCCTGGGCGTGGGCGAGCCTGATTTTGATACGCCGTGGCATATCCGGGAAGAAGGAATCTATTCTTTGGAAAAGGGACGCACGTTTTATACATCCAATGCAGGACTGAAAGAGCTGAAGACGGAAATCAACAACTATCTGCGCCGCAGATGCCAGGTTACATACGATCCTGACCATGAGATTCTGGTTACGGTAGGCGGAAGCGAGGCGATTGATATTGCCATGCGCGCGATGATCAATCCGGGGGATGAGGTGTTGATTCCCCAGCCCAGCTACGTATCTTATGTTCCCTGCGCGGTATTGGCAGACGGCGTTCCGGTGATCATCGAACTGGAGGCGAAGGATGAGTTCCGCCTGACTCCGGAAAAGCTGCTGGAGAAGATCACGCCAAAGAGCAAGATCCTGGTCCTGCCGTTTCCGAACAATCCTACCGGGGCAATCATGGACAAATCCGACCTGGAAAAGATAGCGGAGATTGCAGTGGAAAAAGATCTGTTTGTCATCTCGGATGAGATATATGCAGAGCTGACTTACGGCGGGGAGCCGCACACGACCATTGCTTCTCTTCCGGGGATGCGGGAGAGGACCATCCTGATCAACGGTTTTTCCAAGGCATACGCCATGACCGGATGGAGATTGGGCTATGCATGCGGTCCGGCTGTGATTTTGGAGCAGATGCTCAAGATTCACCAGTATGCGATCATGTGTGCACCGACTACCAGCCAGTATGCGGCAGTTGCGGCGCTGCGGGACGGAGATGCGGATGTAGAGCATATGAGAGAATCTTATGACCAGAGGCGTCGGTATCTGATGCATGCGTTCAAGGAGATGAACATCGAGTGCTTCGAGCCGCTCGGAGCTTTTTATACATTCCCAAGCATCAAGCGGTTTGGCATGACATCGGATGAATTTGCCACAAGGCTTTTACTGGAGGAGAAGGTTGCCGTAGTGCCGGGGACGGCCTTTGGCGACTGTGGAGAGGGGTATCTGAGGATTTCCTATGCATACTCCTTAAAGAGCCTGAAGGAGGCTCTTGGCAGAATCGAACGGTTTGTAAACCGTCTGGACGGAAAGGCATAACCTATGAACATTGTACTATTTGAGCCGGAGATGCCGCTCAATACCGGCAATATCGGACGGACCTGCGTTGCGACAGGAACCCGCCTGCATCTGATCGAGCCGCTGGGATTTAAGCTGAATGAAAAGGCCATAAAGCGTGCGGGACTGGATTACTGGGATAAGCTGGATGTGACGGTATACAGCGATTATCAGGACTTTCTGGAGAAGAATCCGGGGGCAAAGATCTATATGGCTACAACAAAGGCACACCAGGTTTATACGGATGTAACGTACGAGCCGGACTGCTACATCATGTTTGGCAAGGAGAGCGCGGGGATACCGGAAGAAATTCTGGTGGACAATGAAGATACCTGTGTACGGATTCCCATGTGGGGAGATATCCGGTCACTGAACCTGGCAAACTCGGTTGCGATCGTGTTGTATGAGGGGCTGAGGCAGAATGGGTTTGAGAAGATGACGATGGAGGGAGAGCTGCATCGTTTGAGTTGGAAAGAATGACGGCAATAGTGGCAGAAAGATAACGCTAACGTGTAGACCTGATTGGTTGATACGTTAGCGTTATCTTTTGTTCTTATCAGGGGATCCACACCCCATCCCCACCAACATAATACCCGTCTGGTGTCCTGGCATTCGCCCAAAGCGCGCCGTCCGGTCCGCAGTAATACCACTGATTGTTCCACGGAATCCATCCGGTTCTCATATAGCCGGATTCATTAAAGAAATAGTAGGAGCCGTTGATGACCTGCCAGTTATTGCGGGGATATGACCCGTCTGCATTGCGAAACCACCAGCCGTATTGGTCGAGGCACCAGTATCCGCCCTGGCCGCTTCCCGGGCCACCGGGGCTGTAACCGGTATCTCCGGGACCTCCCGGCGCATAGGAACCATAGCTGCCGGAGCTGCTGACGCCCGGACCACCGCCGGACGGCTCATAGTTGTAACTCAGATCATCTGCTTCCCGGGATGTGACATACCAGGTATCGGAACTTTCCCAGTCCCCTTTTTCTGAACCGCTCCCAACTGCCCTGACTTCAAAATGATAATCTCCGCGGCGGGTAATGCTGCCGGCGAATTCGTAGTAATCTTCGTAGGTGGTGCGGAGAGAGGTCAGCGATAAACCGTCCCGGAACAGCTTGACCTGATAGTATTTGGCGTTGGGATTGTCATCCCACATGGCTGTGCCGCTTGTCTCATCCCACTCCAAACCGGAGACAGACAAATCCCCGTTGTCCAGTTTTTCAAGCTTGATCGTCACGGTGAGTTCTGTTTTGTCATTATCGCGGCGAGAGGTTACATAAGTGGCATCTTCCCCGCTGAAAGAAAACATCTTTTTACTGCTGTTGTTAAAGTAGTATCCTGAGTTGGCATAAAGCGTGATTTCCACGCGGGGGCGCATACCGCCGACCCAGTCGTTGTCATCGTTCAAAATCTCCACATATCCAACCCGGTATCCGCTGCCTTTTGCTGTTGCAGATACATTGCCGCTGCTGCTTCCTGCCTCTATGGTGGATTCAATATGCAGGCTGACCGTTTCGATTGGAGTCCTCGACCCGGCTGCCCAGGAGCAAAACGCGCCGCCGGTCAGGGTAAAGGCTGCGGCGATCAGGGCGGCAGACAGCCATCTTGTTGTTTTCATCATAATTCCTCCTGACATTCTGACATTATTAGATATTTGTTGCCCGGGGCAGGGAAAAGACGAATTCCGTGCCTACGCCTTCGGTACTGATGACGTCGATGTTCTCGCCGTGGGACTGGATGATCTCTTTTACAATGGCAAGCCCAAGGCCGGTGCCTTTCTTATCTTTTCCGCGGGATAAGTCGGATTTGTAAAAACGCTCCCAGATTTTTTTGACGCTGTCCTTGGGGATACCGATACCGGTATCTTTTACAGCGACAAATATCTTCTCGTGCCTGCTGGAAGTCTGGATCAGTATCGTGGAATCGGGATGGCTGAACTTGATCGCATTGTCGATCAGGTTATACAGTACCTGCTGGATCTTACCAAGGTCGGCGTAGACCATCAGGGAGTTGTCGGAGAATATCAGGTCAAAACTGATATTTTTCGCGTTGCAGGTTCCCTCGAAAGAGGCGGCGGTATCTTTGATCACGCGGTTGATATCAAAATTGGTCCGGGACAGATAACCTTTGCTGTCTAGGGAGTTCAGGGTAAGCATGCCCTGCGTCAGCTTGTTCAGCCGCTCGGTCTCCGCGATCACGCGGTTCAGATACTTTTCATGCATCTCCGGCGGTATCGTACCGTCTATGATCGCCTCCAGATACCCTTTGATGGATGTCAGCGGAGAACGGAAGTCATGGGAGACATTGGCGATAAAGGTCCGCTGGTATTCCTCCATCTTGCTCAGTTCGTCTGACATATAGTTCAGCGTCGCCGCGAGATAGCCCATCTCATCGTGGGTGTGCAGGTCGATCTGATAGGACAGATTGCCGGAAGCGTACTCGTTGGCTCCTACGGTAATCTTTTTCAGCGGGAAATATACCGTTTGCGTAAATACCAGCAGGATGATGAGAGACAGGGCAAATATGATCAGGGAAGTAATGTATACAATATTCAGACTCCTGTCGCTCGCCATTTGGATCACCGATACCGGTACATGAAGGATTACGTATCCGTACGTGTTGTAATTGCCCGTGATCGGTGCAGATACGCTCAGCACTTCATAGGGAAACTGGTTGTAATACCTGCTGATGATATAAGAGCGGTTTCCGGTCGCTGTCGGGTCGAAATTTTCTATGACCGTTCCCGATTTTGCGGAACGGTTGCTGTCTACGACAATGATGCCCTCCCGGTTTACCACCCAGATTTCTGCTTTCAGAAAGGTGGCGACAGCAGCAAGCTGGGGGTAGGCCGTCCGCATGTCCTGCCGCTCGCCCTGCCCCGCATAGACGCTGCTGTAGGAAGCGGCAATATAGTTGGCTTCGTCATACATGGATTCTGCATAGCTCTGTACCTGATACCGGTACGTCAGCTTGGCGGAGAGGGTGGCTATCGTCACGAAGCCTACCAGACCGAAAACCAGATACCCCAGGATGAATTTTAAATAGAGTGAATGTTTCATGTTTTACCTCGGACGGGATTCTCAATTGTTTCATTGGTATCGTACCATATCT
This sequence comes from Lachnospiraceae bacterium, assembly GCA_030825115.1. Taxonomy (GTDB): domain Bacteria; phylum Bacillota; class Clostridia; order Lachnospirales; family Lachnospiraceae; genus Brotaphodocola. The sequence continues at coordinate 46,222 of JAPJQL010000023.1, read as the reverse complement.
TCCGGCAGAATACAAGAAAGCCATGCTGCTCAAATCAACGGTCCGACTCCAACTGTTTTCCGCATTCTTCCAGCAGCTCAAGGAAACGCGACGTATACTCCGGTATCGACCGCCCTTTCTGGTAGATGGCGTATACCTGTGTAATCCCCGCGCTGCCGTTTCCAAATGTGTAAAAATTCACCGGCTTGGAATAGCGCATGGATTTGGTATACTGCTCCCGGTTAAAACCGATGCCGTATCCTTCCGCGACCAACTGCATGGCAGTCTCAAAATTGCGGATTTCCATATAATTGGCAGTCGTGATATGAAAATCCGAAAAAACTTTGTCGATATAAAACCGCAGGCTCTGTCTGGGAGTCGGAAGAATAAAAAATTCATCCCGGCACAGAGACAGATCCAGATGGCCATAAGGCTGCCCTTCTATTTTCACAGCCGCCTCGTTCAGCGGATGGGATGCGGCAAGGGCGATCAGGGGGCGGTCCCGGTAGAGCGGGATGCTGATCAGGTCATCGCGGGGACTTTCCAGATTGTCGATCAGGATCTGAATCTGGTTTTCGGCGAGAAAATGTTCCAGATCCGTGCGTACCCCTTCTTTGATCTTTACCTTGATATCCGGGTACTCATCCCGGAACCGGGACATGACGGGGGGCAGCAGAAACGGCGCCCGGCGAAGCTGGACCCCGCAGACAATGGTTCCCTTGTAATTGTTCTTTAAATCGTTTAATTCCTGTTCAAACTCCGCCTGCAGCGCAATCATCCGGCGCGCTTTATCCACGTAAATCTCCCCTGCGGCAGTCAGCAAAAACTTTTTGCCAACCCGGTCAAACAGTTTGATGCCGAGGCTTTTTTCGAGATTGTTGATATAGATGCTGAGCGCCGGCTGGGAGATAAAAAGCTTTTCGGCGGCACGGGTGATATTGGCACAGTCTGCCAGTACGCAGATGTACTGCTGCTCCTTCAGATTCATGGCAATCCTCCTCGGAATAATGTATTAGCTTCATTTTATTATGGTTTTGGTAGAAATGCAATCAATAAAAAACTTTATAGTTAGTATTTGTTTTATATATTGTACAAAAAAAGAGGCACTTGCTATACTTGGATTGTGAAAAGAAACCAGATTGGTTGCTGAGTGGAGGAAATAAAAGAGCATATGGAAAAGACATTAAAGGATTATGCAATCCTGACGATCAGTACATTATTCATTGTGGCCGGGGCGTACTTTTTTAAATTTCCCAACAACTTTTCCTTTGGAGGAGTGACGGGAATCGCAGTTGTGCTTGGAGAACTGCTCCCCTATACGCCGGGGTTTGTGACCACCGCCATCAATATGGCGCTCCTTGTAGTAGGATTTGTGTTTTTAGGCAGAGGATTTGGCATCAAGACAGTGTATGTGACGGTTATGACTTCGGTGTTCCTGTCGCTGTTTGAACGGTTTTTCCCAATGGCAGGACCGCTTACCAACCAGCCGGTGCTGGAATTGGTATTTGCCATATTTCTTCCGGCAGCAGGCGCGGCAATCCTGTTCAATGTAGGAGCTTCGGGCGGCGGAACGGATATCATCGCGATGGTGATAAAAAAATATACCAGCCTGAATATCGCAGTGGCGCTCCTTGTTGTGGATTTGATCATCACGCTGTCTGCCTGCTTCGTATTCGATGCGACGACAGGGCTGTTTTCCTTATGCGGGCTGCTGGCGAAGACACTCGTCATCGATAATGTGATCGAGAGCATCAATTTGTGCAAATATTTTAATGTGATCTGTGATAACCCGCAGCCAATCTGCGATTATATCAACAACGAACTGAAACGCGGCGCGACAATCTGCAAGGCAGAAGGAGCTTACTCCCACAATCAGAAATACGTAATATTTACGGCGCTGAAACGGGGACAGGCAATCCAGCTTCGAAATTATGTGCGCCAGGTAGAACCACATGCGTTTGTCCTTATCTCCAGTACCAGTGAGATTATTGGAAAAGGATTTTTAAGTGCATAGAGAAGAAAATTAAGATCAGGAGGGAAGCAATGAAAGAAATGTTGTATCAGCGGATTGAAGAGATCAGCGGGGAAATGGCAGAGATGGCGGACCGGATTTTTGACAGTCCGGAGCTGGGTCTTCACGAGTTTCAGGCCTGTAAATGGCTGACAGATTGGCTGGAACAGGACGGGTTTACCGTGGAGAAAGGGGTTGCAGGAATCGAGACGGCGTTCCGCGCAGTCTACCATCATGGAGAGGGCGGCGTCAATATCGGGCTGCTGTGCGAGTATGACGCTCTTCCGGGGCTGGGACATGCCTGCAGCCATCATCTGCAGGGACCGGCCATCCTGGCTGCTGCGTCAGCCCTGCGGCACAGGGGTGGGGAGGAAGCCTACACCGTGACCGTCTACGGCACGCCGGCGGAGGAGAGCGTCAGCGGGAAAATCATGATGATCCAGAACGGCTGCGGTTTTGACGAGCTGGATGTGGCTCTGATGATGCATGGAAGCGGCGAGACACAGACCGATGTCAAATCGCTGGCCATGACGAAATTTAAGGTGACATTTAAAGGGATCAGTTCCCATGCCGCTGTAAAACCGGAGCGGGGGCGGAGCGCGCTGGATGCGCTGATCCTGGCGTTTCAGGGCGTGGAATTTTTGCGGGAGCATGTGATGGATGATGTGCGGATGCACTATACGGTAGAGAGCTGCGGAGGAACTCCCGCCAATATCGTACCAAAGGAAGCAGTCGGCAGTTTCTACGTCCGCTCCTACAACAGGACTTATCTCGATACGGTCATCAAACGGTTTGAGAAGGTGATGCAGGGCGCAGCCATGATGACGGAGACAGAGGTGGAAATCTGTGCGGAAAAATCGGTGGACAACAAGATCCCGGGGTTGGCGCTCAACGAAGTTATCATGGAAAATGCAGAGCAGTGCGGTGCGCCGCGGCTTCGTCCGGCAAGGGAAAAGACGGGCTCTACCGATTTTGGAAATATCCTGCACAGGGTGCCGGGTTCCTGCATCCGCGTAGCGTTTGTGCCGGAAGGAACGGCATCCCATTCCCAGGAATATCTGGACTGGGGAAAGACGAAAGAAGCGCATGACGCAATCCTGTACGGTGCAAAGATTCTTGCCGGAACGGCGGAAGATCTGATCACCAACCCGGATAAAATGGCGGAGATCAAGGAAGAATTTCAGCAGAGACTGCAAGCAGAAAAGGCGCAGTAAAAGCAGCAGGAAAGAGAAAGAAAATAAGGGAGAGTAGAGGATGAAAGAACAAAAGAATACGGCAGCGGCAAAAAAAGCATTTAAAATGCCGCATACGTTTGTCATTATTGGTATCATTATTTTGATTGCGGTGGGGCTTACCTGGATCATTCCTGCCGGAGAATATGCAAGATTTGAAAATGCTTCAGGGATTAAGGTCATCGACCCGTCCCAGTTTACTTATGTCGATGCGAGCCCGGTAAATCCGTTTTTGATTCCGCTGTTTATCGTAAAAGCATTTATCAAGCGTATCGACCTGATGCTTGTCATCATGTTTGCAGGCGGCGCATTCCACCTGCTGACCCAGACCGGCGCGCTTCACGCAGTCGTTGCTAAGCTGGCTAAGACGTTTTCGGGAAAACTCTACATCTTTATCCCGATCCTGACGCTGGTGTTTGGTCTGATCTGTACGACACAGGGCGTTAACCTGTTTATCGCATTTGCACCGATCATGGTCATGCTGGCATTTGCCATGGGACTTGATTCGATCACAGGAGCGAGTATTATCCTGCTGGGCGGCGCCATCGGCTTTGCGACGGGACCGCTGAACATCAATACGACGATCGTAGCCCAGAAAATTGCAGAGCTGCCGCTCTATTCGGGCGTGGGATACCGGTTTGTCTGCTTTGGCGTATTTTATGTGGTGACGAACATCTATCTGATCCGTTATGCAATGCGGATTCATAAAAATCCACAGCTTAGCCCGATGTATGAGCTGGATCTGCAGAGTGAACTGAAAGACGATGCAGACCTGGATTCCTTTGGAAGCCTGGACCTGCGAAAAACGCTGGTAATGATTTCCTTCTTCGCAGCGCTGGCGGCAATTGTGTACGGCGGAATCAAACTGGATTGGGATATGGAAGAAACAGCATCAATCTTCCTTGGACTGGCGATCGTAGTCGGTGCAATTGCAGGGTTTGGACCTTCTAAGATATCCAAGTCTTTTCTGGAAGGATGTAAAAAGATGCTGGGCGCAGCATTTATCATCGGTATGGCACAGGCGATCAGCGGCATCATGAATGCCGGAAATATCACAGATACCGTAGTTCATACCCTGGCGGGCGGACTTTCCGTAGTGCCGGCAATGCTGCAGGCTCCGGCGATGCTGATTGCAAATACGATTATCAATGGCTTTTTGACCTCCGGCAGCGGACAGGCGGCGGCTGTTATCCCGATCATGGCTCCGTTAGCTGACCTGGTCGGCATGACAAGACAGACTGCAATCCTGGCATTTAACTTCGGCGACGGCTTCTGTAACTACGTGCTTCCTACCTCCACGGCTCTGATGGGAATTATCAGTGCAGTGAATATTCCGTATGACCGCTGGATGAAGTTTATGTGGAAGCTGTTCTTGATCTGGATCGGAGTCGGTTCGGTGATGCTGGTGATCGCACAGGCGATACATTTTGGCCCGATGTAATCGGATAAAGAGATATCCCGTTCTTCTGAAAGATGTTCCGGCTATCAGGCAGGCGTGACTTCCCGGAATCGGCTCTGCCTGGCAATACCTCCGGCCGGATAATGGAGGAAGATTTTAGGATAAAAAATTCAGCCCTTGTGGAATTTCCATTTAAAAATTTTGGAAATTTCATGAGGGCTGTTTTTACATTTTTCTGGTTTGTCTTACATTATTTCATTCAATTAAAATCCATTTTCAAGCTAATACTAAACAGGAACCCAAATGTCTATGAACCTGGAAAGGAGTGGTTTTAATGAATTCATGTAATTGCCATCCAGAGCCATCAGTGCAGACCGGACTGACGCTTGCTATCGCCACGGTCCCGGAGCAGCCGTGGATTACGCCTTATGAACCGGAGAAGGGATTAAAACAAGGAACGATATTTCCAAACCTTGACATGCCCTTTTTTAAGACGGGAGGTGTGACCAATGGCTGACCGTGCACAGATGTTAAAGCAGATAGGAGAAATCAGTTTTACGGTGGATGATTTGCGGCTGTATTTGGATACACATCCGGTAGATCCCGCAGCTCTTGAGGCATTTTCACAGGCGATGGAGCAGAGAAAACAGCTGCTTCAAAACTATGCGCGGCAGTTTGAGCCTCTGACGCAGGACTGTATCTGCCCTGACACCAACAATGAAACAGAGAGCTATACGAAGTACCCGGGACAAAAACATTTTACCTGGGGAGACGGACCTTTGCCCTGGGAAGGAGGAACAATCTGATGTGGACCTATGAAAAACGACTGCAGTGTCCGGTGAATATCACCCAGACCTGCCCCAAGACAGCATCCCTGATCATCACACAGTTTGGCGGACCGGATGGGGAGCTTGCGGCTTCCATGCGCTATCTCTCCCAACGTTACACCATGCCGTGCAAGGAAGTTGGGGGACTTTTGACCGACATCGGGACGGAGGAGCTGGCGCATCTGGAGATCATCTGTGCGATCGTATACCAGCTCACCAAAAACCTGACGCCGGAGCAGGCAAAGACAGCCGGTTTCGACACATACTATGTTGACCACACCACGGCGTTGTGGCCGACCGCGGCAGCAGGAGTTCCGTTTAATGCCTGTGAATTCCAGTCCAAAGGCGATGCGATCACCGACCTGACGGAAGATTTGGCGGCGGAACAGAAGGCGAGAACCACTTATGACAACCTGATCCGCGTGATCGACAACCCGGAGGTGCTGGAGCCGTTAAAGTTCCTCCGTCAGCGTGAGGTTGTCCATTTTCAGCGTTTTGGGGAGGCGTTGGAAAAGATCAAATCAAATCTGGATGCGAAGAATTTTTATTATTTCAATCCTGAGTTTGATAAGCAGTTTTTGAAGAAATAAAAGACTGCGGCATGTGGGAAAAAGCGGTGCCGAACACCGCTTTTTCCATATGAAGGATGCCTGATTGACACTGCCGGGAACCTGTGATAATGTAATGGAAATAGATGGACTAGACTGGAGAATATCAATGAAAACCATTACGAAAGAACATGTGATACATAAGATGAGCGCGGATAATGTCCCCGTGCTGACAATCTGCCCAGGGGAGCAGGTATGTCTGGAAACATATGATTGTTTTCAGGGACAGTTATTGCCTGAGGGAACTACGTTTGCAGATTATGACAGGAAACTCGGCAATCCCGCCACAGGTCCGATCTGCGTGGAAGGTGCGATGCCGGGGGATGCGCTGCGGATCACGGTGGAAAAGATAGAACTGGATGCAGTGGGGATTTTGGATATCGGGAAGAACAGCGGTGCATTCAAGCCATATTTCCGAAATGCCGAAACCAATATCAAAAGACTGCGTATCAAAGACGGTTGTATCGATTATCATGGGCGGTGGCAGATTCCCATAAAGCCGATGATTGGCGTGATTGGAACGGCTCCGGCGCCGGAGACAGGAGCCGTAGGGACCTTAAGTCCGATGGATCATGGCGGAAATATGGACTGCGTCAGGGTGGAGCAGGGCTGTACGTTGTATCTTCCGGTGTTTGTGGAGGGAGGACTTTTGGCGGCAGGGGATCTGCATGCCATTATGGGAGACGGTGAGGTGGGAAACTGCGGCGTGGAGATTGGCGGAAAGGTGATCCTGACGGTAGATGTGGTGTCTGGGGCAGAGGCGTTTCCCTGGCCGGTGATTGAGAATGATACCCAGTGGATTACCGTTGCGTATGGGAAGGATTTGGACGAAGCGTCGGAAAAAGCCGTCGGACAGATGTTTGAACTGCTGACCCGCAGATTCGCCCTGCCGGATGTGGATGCCGCGATGTTTATGGATATGGTCGGAGACCTTCGGATCTGCCAGATCGTGAATCCGTATAAGACGGTGCGGATGGAGATTCCGAAATGTTATCTGGCGGCAGATGTTTAGTCTGCGGGGAACGGAAAATAAAACGTCCGGGAAATGATAGGAACTTGATTTCCTTCACTTCCCGGACATTTTTCAATCGGTATCCTACCGTTTTACTTCAAACTTATACCCAATCCCCCAAACGGTCGTCAGCGCCCAACTGGAATGGTCTTTAATCTTCTCCCGGAGCCGCTTGATATGCACGTCCACGGTCCTGGTGTCTCCGATATATTCATACCCCCAGATGTGGTCAAGAAGCTGTTCCCTGGTAAACACCTGATTGGGTGAGGAGGCCAGGAAATACAAAAGCTCCAGCTCCTTTGGCGGCATCTCAATGGAATGCCCGCGGTAGATGACGGAATAGTTGGTCAGATTTACAATCAAATCCGGGTATTCTACATAGTCGCCGTTCTGGTCGGTGGCCGGCGCAGCCGGCGCGGGGGCAGTCTGGTAACGGCGCAGGACAGCCTTGACCCGTGCCACCAGCTCTTTGGAGTCGAATGGCTTGATAATATAGTCGTCGGCGCCCAACTCCAGCCCCAGTACCTTGTCAAAAATCTCGCCCTTGGCGGACAGCATGATGATAGGGACCTGGGAACCGGTCCGCAGTTCCCGGCAGACCTGGTAGCCGTCGATGCCGGGAAGCATCAGATCCAGCAGGACCAGGTTGGGCTTGAAGTCTGGAAATACCTTCAGAGCGGCCTCTCCGTCGTGTACGATATAAGTCTCGTAACATTCTTTTATGAGGTAGAGGGATATCAGCTCAGCGATATTCTCGTCGTCGTCTACTATTAAGATTCGTTGTTTCTCTGCCATACCATATCCTCCTTGCAGCAGTTGATCAGTTATTTAAATACGACAATGGTAACGCCGGCATCGCCTTCGCCGAACTCTCCCAGATGGAATTCTTTTACATATTTCAGCCGTTTTAAGTGTTTATGCACTCCGGCGCGCAGTGCTCCTGTCCCTTTTCCGTGGACAACACGGACCTGCGGCAGATGGGCAAGGTAGGCATCGTCCAGATATTTGTCCAGATGGGCGATAGCCTCGTCCACGGTCATCCCCAGCAGGTTGATCTCGGTGGAGACGGATGCGGATTTTGATATCTTGATGCCGCTGCTGCCAGAACCCTTGCGGCGGTTGTCCAGTCCCGGTCCGCTGATGGATTCTTCCTTTAACAGTTCCAGATCATTGATATTGACCTGGGAACGTAGGATGCCCATCTGCACGAACAGATTGCCCCTGGCATCCGGAAGCGTGCTGACTGTGCCTTTTAAGTTCAGCGACAGTACTTTTATCCCATCCCCGATCTTTAATGTCTTGGGGTTGATTGCCTTGCGGGGCTGTGTCTCCTGCTTTAAAGCCAGGCCTTTTTCTACTTTGTTGAGATTCTCACGCAGCTTGCTGCGTTCCGCTTCCAATGCCCTGGTGTCGATACCGGAGGCGGAAGCCATCTTGTTGATGTTCTTGATCGTGCGGTCGGCAGTTTCCTTGGCTTCCCGCAGGATTCTCTGAGCTTCTTCGTTGGCAGAGCGTATCATCTTCTCCTTGCGCTCGTCGAACCGTTCTTCCTTCTGTTCCAGACGCGATTTCAGGCGGGATATCTCTGCCTTGTAGGACTGGATTTCCTGCTGTTCTTTTTCGATGGTCAGCCTGCTTTCTTCCAGGTGGCTGATGATATCTTCAAACCGTTCGTCCTCTGCCTCGATGTGGCTTTTGGCGTCTTCAATAATATAATCCGGCAGTCCCAGCTTCTGGGAGATGGCAAATGCGTTGCTCTTGCCGGGAATCCCGATCAGCAGGCGGTAGGTAGGCCGCAGGGTCTGCACGTCAAACTCGCAGCAGGCATTTTCCACGCCGGGGGTGCTGAGGGCATAAAGCTTGAGCTCGCTGTAGTGGGTGGTTGCCATCGTCCGGCATTTCATGTTGTGCAGGAAATTCAAGATTGCAATCGCCAGGGCCGCACCTTCCGTCGGATCCGTACCGGCGCCCAGCTCGTCGAACAGGCACAGGGAACGGCTGTCCGCCTTTCCCAGGATGTCCACGATATTTGTCATGTGGGCGGAGAAGGTACTGAGGCTCTGCTCAATGCTCTGCTCATCTCCGATATCGGCAAACACTTCGTCGAATACCGCAAGCTCCGACCCGTCAAACGCGGGAATATGGAGTCCTGCCTGCCCCATCAGTGTAAACAGTCCGACCGTTTTTAACGATACGGTCTTACCGCCGGTGTTGGGTCCGGTGACGATCAGAAGATCAAAATCGTCGCCCAGCCATACGGTGATGGGGACCACTTTCTGCGGGTCTAAAAGCGGATGGCGTCCGTCTTTGATATGGATGCGTCCGTTTTGATTGAACTTTGGTTCGCTGCAGCGGTAATGGCGGGACAGCGCCGCCTTTGCAAAAATAAAATCGAGCCGGGTCAGAATCTGGAGATTCAGCTCCAGTTCCACTGTATAGGGAGAGAGCTGGTTGCTTAAGTCTGCCAGCACTGCCTCAATCTCTTTTTGTTCCTGGATCTCCAGGGAACGCAGCTCGTTGTTGAGCTGGATCACCGCCATCGGTTCGATAAATAAAGTGGAGCCGGTGGAGGACTGGTCGTGCACCATGCCGGTCACCTGATTTTTGTACTCTGCTTTTACCGGAAGGCAGTACCTCCCGTCCCGCATGGTGATGACAGCGTCCTGCAGATAGCTCCGGCTGGAGTTTAAGATACTGTTCAGCTGGGTGTGCACCTTGTCGTTGATTGTCTTCATGGAACGGCGTACGTGGCGCAGCCCCGGGCTTGCGTCATCGCTGACCTCATCCTCAGAGATGATACAGCGTTTGATCTCCGTGTTGACCGGAGTGAGCGGTTCTAATGTGCGGAACATCTCATCCAGGGAGTCGTCCGGAAATTCGTCGGATTCTTCATGGCGTCCGTATGCTTTTGCCCGGGCGGCCACGGTCAGCAGGGAGCTGACGGAGAGGAGTTCCACGATGCTGAGGGAACTGCCGATCTCAATGCGTTTTAAAGAGCCGCGGATATCACGGATACCGCTGAACGAAAGACTGCCCTTCATGCGGACGCGGGACGCGGCGTCACTGGTCTCGGTCTGAGCCTGTACAATCTCTTCGTAACTGGCGCTGGGGAGCAGATTTTTACACAGTTCCTTTCCGGGATCCGACGCGGCGTACTCGGTCAGCTGGGCTATAATCTTGTTGTATTCCAATGTGGTCAATGCTTTTTGATTCATGATTTATTTTATAATCCTTTTCTATGATGGAATGATTGATTGTTATAAACCGTTTCTGGGATTCTTTCTTATTATAACAGTATCAGTTACGAAAAGCAAAGGTTTATCTTGCACAATTCACGGAAGAAACGTATAATAGAAAAGAGTGTTTTCAAGGGAGGATTATGAAGTAAGGAGGAAGGCATGCCTGAAAGAAATGATCCAGGGAAAAAGCAGGGAGAAAAACGTCAGTTTATCAATGAAAAAATCGTGAGACAGCCATTGACAAGAGGGCAGATTCTGAAACGTTTGCTTGCGGTTTTCTTTGTTGCGGTTTTATTTGGCGTGGTTGCGGCAGTAAGCTTTGCCGTGTCCAGACCGCTTGCCGTCCGATATCTGGGGGATGAGACGACGCAGCAGGAGTCCTCTATTTCTATTCCGAAGGATGAGCCGACGGAGACACCGTACGAGCCGACAGATGAAGAGTGTCCGACGCAGGAGACAGAACCAATCGAGGAACAGGTGCAGTCTGCAATTGAAAAATACCGGTATTCCGTGGACGACCTGAACTCTCTGTACGGAAGTCTGCGCGCGCTGGCGCAGAAGGCGAGCAGGGGAATCGTGCTGGTGCATTCGGTAAAGCAGGATGTGGACTGGTTTGATAATCCGGTGGAGACGACCGGAGCCTATGCAGGCGCGGTGATCGCATCTACCAGGCGTGAGCTTTTGATCCTGACACCAGAAGCGGCCGTGGGAAAAGCGGATTCGATCAAGGTGATGTTTGAAGACGGAACCGAGGTGGACGGGCACGTCAAGCAAAAAGACAAGATATCCGGGATGGCGGTAGTCAGCGTCAATATTGACGACGTAGGAGAAGCTACCTGGAAGACCGTGGAAACCCTGGCGCTTGGCAATTCCTATACTTTGAAGCAGGGTGATCTGGTGATTGCGGTGGGCAGCCCCGCGGGGGTGGTCCATTCGATCGATTACGGATTTATTTCTTATGTGATGAAAAATGCACAAGTGGTGGATGGAGTCCGCCGCGCTTTATATTCTGACATCTGTGCCAACACGCAGATGGGTACGTTCCTTGTAAATACTTCCGGGGAACTGGTTGGCTGGGTGACGGAAGAATTGAAAAATGAAAATACCCGGCATATGACCGAGGTGATGGGGATTTCTGATTATAAGGGCATTCTGGAGCGGCTGACGAATGGGCTCAGTGCCCCGTACATCGGAATCTATGGACAGGAAGTTGGCTCCGGTATGACAAACCAGGGGCTGCCTCAGGGGATTTATGTGCAAAAATGTGTTCCGGATGGACCGGCTTACAATGCGGGCATCCAAAACGGCGATGTGATTACGCAGATCGGTGAGCGGGAGATTGTCTCCATGAAAGATTTCCAGGCGGCGATTGATAATCTGGCGAGCGGACAGACGGTATGCATCGTGGTGGAGCGGAACGGGCGCGACCAGTATGCGAAGCTGGAATTCCAGGTGACGGTTGGGGCGCGGTAGATTTTGCAGCGGGTCCGGGGACGGACCGGTATCTGGACTGCGGCCTGGCAAAAGATAATGGCAATGAAGAGCATGGAACATGATCCACGGTAAATGATTGCAAAGAAAAGGAAAAATAGCTGATGAAATATATTGAAACCTTCCGGGAGGGGATGCATATCTCCGACGTATATCTGTGTAAAAACAAACAGATTGCGGTGACAAAAGCAGGAAAAGAATACGGGAATCTGGTGCTTCAGGATAAGACAGGCACTGTAGATGCCAAAATCTGGGATCTGGGCTCTCCCGGCGTCGGGAATTTTGAGACGATGGACTACGTATATGTGGATGCGGATGTGACCGTATTCATGGGGTCAAACCAGATGAACGTAAAGCGCATCCGGAAAGCTGACGAAGGCGAATACATAGCAGCGGACTACCTTCCGGTATCCACAAAGGATGTGGATGTGATGTATGGCGAGCTGGTGGCATTGATACGCGGGATTGGAAATCCATATCTGAGAAAGCTGGCAGAAAGCTTTTTTGTGGATGATGCGGCATTTGCCAGGGCATTCCGGTTTCACAGCGCGGCAAAGACCGTGCACCACGGATTTGTCGGAGGGTTGTTAGAGCATACACTCAGTGTTACCAAGATGTGTGATTATTTTGCGAAGGCTTACCCTATGCTGAACCGGGACCTTTTGCTGACGGCTGCGATGTTCCATGATCTTGGAAAGACGAAGGAACTGTCTGTATTTCCGGAGAATGATTATACCGATGAAGGGCAGCTTCTGGGACATATCATTATCGGGACTGAGATGGTGAGTGAGAGGATTAAGAAGATTCCCGGATTTCCGGAAAGGCTGGCGGTGGAGCTGAAGCACTGCATCCTGTCTCATCATGGTGAGCTGGAGTATGGTTCCCCGAAAAAGCCGGCAATACTGGAGGCATTGGCACTCAATTTTGCGGATAACGCAGACGCGAAGATGGAAACGATGATTGAAGTGCTGAAGGGCGCCGGGGACAACAACGGATGGCTGGGATATAACCGGCTGCTGGAGACAAATATCCGGAAGACTTCGGAGTGATGCGGCTAAAATAAATAGGCGTCGCCCGGCACGAACCCATTCCTCATAGGGAACAAATCCATGCCGGGCGGCATTTGTCGTAGTTAAATGTATTTATATTGATAAGCGTTCTACTTTCCGAAATGTGGGGGACATGTGGCGGAGTGGAGCGCTTTTGCTTTTAGACGAACCCGGCAACGGTGCGCGCATTGTGCCGCCAGGTTCTATTTATGTAAGGAATAACGAAGGTACTCGTTATCATCTATGATGCAACGTAAGTAGTCTTTCTTATCTGTCCTGCATCATGATTATATCATACTGGATAAATGTGTCTAAAGTTTGAGTAGATTCTAAAAGATTTGGAAAATATAGGAAGAATATATAACATTTTTTTGGTTTTAACTTAAGATTTGTTGCGTAAAATGACGAAAAAACGTACAATGAAGAAGAAACGCAGGGCAAGAACCTGATTTGATAAAGCAGCACAAAGCAACACATATAAGGAAAGAGGTCAGGACGAATGGATTTGGTGAAAAATGATTTGTTTCAGGTAAAGATAGAGGATATGAGCGATACCGGCGAGGGCATTGGAAAGCTCGACGGATTTACGTGGTTTATCAAGGATGCGGTGATCGGGGACGTGGTTGAGGCTAAGGTGATGAAGGTGAAGAAGTCTTTTGGCTTTGCCAGGCTCATGCGTGTCATCGAGCCGTCGGAGCATCGGGTGGAGCCGAGGTGTGCGGTGGCCAGGCAGTGCGGCGGATGCCAGCTGCAGGCGCTGCGTTATGAGGAGCAGCTGCGGTTTAAGGAGAATAAGATTTGCAATAACCTGCGGCGGATCGGCGGATTTGAACATCTGGTTTTTGTGGATGAGGACGGAAAGCCGCGGGAGATTGAGGATCTGCAAAGCCATAGAGATGTGCTGAATGCTGATGAGGCACAGGGGGAGCAGAGCAAGGCGGCTGACGGGGAGATTGCAGTCTACCCGATCATGGGGATGGATGAGCCGTGGCGGTATCGGAATAAGGCACAGTTCCCATTTGGAAAGAATAAGGAAGGGAAAATCATCACCGGATTTTATGCGGGGCGGACCCATGCGATCATTGAGAGCGAGGATTGCCTGCTGGGGGTGGAGCTGAACCGGGAGATTCTTGACAAGGTGAAGGAATACATGGAAGAGTGCGGGGTGGAGCCTTATGATGAGGAGAGACACCGCGGGCTGGTGCGTCATGCTTTGATCCGCGTGGGATTTAAGACCGGGGAAGTGATGGTCTGCCTGGTTGTAAACGGAAAGAAACTGCCGGGAGCGGAGCGGCTTGTAGAAAAACTGATGACAGTCCCGCGGATGGCGAGTATCTCTTATAGCGTAAATCGGGAGCGGACGAATGTGATCATGGGGAAGGAGATTGTGAATCTGTATGGTCCGGGGTATATCACGGATTATATTGGGGATGTGAAGTACAGGATTTCTCCCTTGTCGTTCTACCAGGTGAATCCGGTGCAGACAGAGAAGCTCTATGGGACTGCGCTGGAATATGCGGGGCTGACGGGGGATGAGGTAGTTTGGGACCTTTACTGCGGGATTGGGACGATTTCGCTGTTTCTGGCTCAGAAGGCCAAGATGGTGTATGGGGTCGAGATTGTGCCGGAGGCCATCGAAGATGCGCGGGAGAATGCGCGGATTAATGGGATTGGGAATGTACAGTTTTTTGTCGGGAAGGCGGAAGAAGTGCTGCCGGAACAGTTTGAGAGGAACCAGATTCATGCCGACGTCATCGTGGTGGACCCGCCGCGGAAAGGCTGCGATGAGGTTTGTCTGGACACCATTGTGAAGATGCAGCCGGAGCGGGTGGTTTATGTCAGCTGCGATTCGGCTACGCTGGCGCGGGATTTGAAGTATTTGGGAGAGCGGGGGTATGCGGTTCGGAAGGTGCGGGGGTGTGATATGTTTGGGCAGGTTGGGCATGTGGAGAGTGTCGTGCTTCTCGTACGGGAAGCTTGATTCTACGGGCGTTTGCGGGATTATATGAGGAAAATGGAGTTGTGTTTTTAAAGGAATAGAGATGGATAAGTTTCCTTCTTGGTGGGGACGGGGATAACGCTGGATAGTTTGAAAATGAGGGTTTTGTTGGGCGAAAGATACAATCCGGCAAAATCCTTACTATTTGGCAAAAGTATATATTATCTGGCAAAACCTATACTTCATGGCGAAAGTGAAAAATTACTGAAACATTTTTTTGCTCATGTTATACTTATTGAAATAAATCGTGAAAGAAATCAATTTAAGGTGCCAGATTTTTAACAAAAGACAGAGGGCTTTAGGGATGAAAGTAAAATTAGGTGTCATTTTGGATGCGATTAAGATGGCAGATGATAATTATACATATTTTTTGGATTTAGAAACAGGAGAAAGTGTGTTCCTTGCAGATGAACTGATTACTGGTCTGGATAATGAGGGGCTGGAAGATGAAATTGAAGAAAACCCGGAGCGCTATTTAAGGCTTCCTACGAGATTTGAAATTCACGGATACCATATCATGGAAGACACAGCAGTGGTATGATTTTCAAGCAGAGTATTACAGGAAACTGGCAATCCAGTGGTGTCAGGAGCATGGGGTAGAGTATGCGGAGGGGAGCATGTGAAAAACAGGTTTGCAGAAAAATCAGACATAGAAATTCTTTCCACATATGAAAAACACATAAGAATAACGGACCTGGAATCTGCCGTATCGCTTGGTCGGGTAATTGTGGCAGAAGATAATGAAACACTTATAGGCTGGCTGCGATGGAATCTGTTCTGGGATAACACGCCGTTTATGAATATGTTGTTTATACTTGAACAGTATCGCAGCTGTGGTTATGGAAGAAAAATGGTTGTTTATTGGGAAAAACAAATGAAGATTAAAAAAGCTATAGGTTGAAGTCATTATTTTTATTCATGATATGGAAGGCAGGTAGACCCATGATAAGGTATGTAACAAAGAACGATGAAGGTCAAATACTATCCATGATGGAGCTGGTAAAAGATGATTTTGCCGGGTATAAGGAAAAGGAATTTTTAGAAGCAGTATACAGTGCAATCAGCAATGATGAAGCAATTATAGAAGAAAAAGATGGGAGAATAGCGGGATTGCTTATGTGTTCGAAGAAAGAAAAAGAATTGTCTTTTCTTGCCGTACATCCTGAGTATCGAAAGAACGGTGTTGCTAAAAGATTGATTGAGAAAATGACAGAGTGGTTTACTGTGGGAGATATCATTTCTGTAGTTACATTCCAGGAGGGAGACCCGAAAGGGATACCTGCCAGAGCCTGTTATCATTCTTTCGGATTTGTGGATGATGAAAAATTGACTGTATTTGATTATCCTTGCCAGAAAATGATTCTCAGGATTTGCCATTAAAGTGATGGAGGAAGTTTATTTTGAAGGATTTCATAAGAGACAACCTCTGGTTCTCCCTCTGTGGCTTGAACTGCGGACTTTGCCTTATGAAATCATATAAACTGTTTTCCTGTTTGACGTGGCTGTGGATATGGTGGATCAGTGCCCGGCATTGAAAAAGCGAATCAAGCCAGTCATGTCCGTGAAGCGTTTGGTGTATAAGCCAACCAATAGCTTTTACCAGGTGCTTTCCGCAGAAGCCTATACCAAGCATGGTTTAAACGTCCATGCGGTGATTTTTGACAAATTGCACGCACAGCCCAACCGGGCCTGTTTGACGTTATGACGAAAGGCTCCGGTGATTTATGGCGCTTCTGATGATGCGGACTGGTCTTCGGAAAAAAGTGTGGTATGAAGCCAATCCGTCCCTTGGACACACCGTTGATATAGAGAAAGTAAAAAATGCGTATCTCAGTGCTAAGGATAATCCGGCAGAGGAAAATATTTTCTGGCAGCTCCGGCTGAACCAGTGGGTGAAGCAGTCTACGCGCTGGATGCAGATGGAGAAGTGGGATGATTGTGCGTTTCTGGTAGATGAGCGGGAGCTGATTGGCCGGGAGTGTTATGGAGGACGGGATTTGTCCAGCTCCATTGACATCACGGCTTTTGTGCTGTTTTTTTTCTCCGAGGTATGATGCAGAGAAATATATTATCTTGCCATATTTCTGGATACCGGAGGAAAATATGAATCTCCGGGTTCGGCGGGACCATTTGCCGTATGATGTATGGGAGAAGCAGGGATGCCTGATGAACGCAGAGGGGAATGTGATACATTATGGGTTTATTGAGAATTTCATTGATGAGCAGGGGAAGAAGTTCCATATCCGGGAAATTGCTTTTGACCGCTGGGGCGCGGTACAGATGGTGCAGAACCTGGAGGGGCTTGGGTTTACGGTGGCTCCATTCAGACAGGGCTTCAAAGATATGTCACCGCCGAGTAAGCGGTTGATGGAACTGGTACTGGAAAAGAAGATAGCGCATGGAGGGCATCCGGTTCTGTGGTGGATGATGGATAATATCTTTGTGCGGACAGACCCGGCTGGAAATATCAAGCCGGATAAGGAGAAGTCCACGGAGAAGATTGACGGGGCTGTGGCTACGGTGATGGCGCTTGACCGAGCGATACGAAATGAGGGGAACGTTGGGTGAAGCGTGTATGATGACAGGGGGATTTTGATTTTTTAGGGCATAATCTGAACAATGCAGGGAAGGAATCTTTGTCAGATTTATAGCAGTAGATTTACTGGATAATGTGCGGCTTCAGAGGTAACATGTGTACTACCAAAGGGGAGCACCCCTGGACGAGAGGAGAAAAACACATGAACAAAGCAATCAAACAAAACACAGAATGGGAACCCTGGGATAAGGTGGCAATTTTTAGCACCTGCCCGCAGCCGGATTTAATTGAAGAAGCTTTAGAGGAAGCACCGGATGGCGTGGAATTGAGGATCAGGTTTGGACAGAATAACGGTAATGCCTTCCATATGATTTTCAATAAGCAGAACGTGGGCTGGAAAGATGAACATGGGATGGAGAAAACAACAAAGGATATTGGGAGGCTGATTGAAGCATTCCGGGTGGCTTTCTACACAGAACTCACTATCAACTAGCAGACAGGATGGGGCGTTCCGAGAGAGAGCCCAATACTAAAAATTTATTAATAATTCTTGCTATTGCATTGCTATTGTACGGACAATCGTGTATACTAATGGTAGGAAAGGAGGCTACCATGATGGCAAAGACGACAAATTTATATGTGCGTTTGGAACCGGGGTTGAAAGAACAGGCAGAGAGTGTGCTGGGACAGCTTGGGATTCCGGTGTCCAATGCGGTTAATATTTTTTTAAAACAGGTGGTCATGCAAAGGGGAATTCCCTTTGATGTGAAGCTGCCTGCCGCAAAACCTGTAGAAGCCGGTACATTGACAGAAGCGGAAATGAACCAGGAACTGGAGAAAGGGTATACGGATTTTGTGCAGGGGAAAACAAAACAGGCAGCGCAGGCGTTTGCGGAAATCCGTAAGGATTATGGCCTATGACATACCGTATAGCCCTTACAGAACAGGCGGATTCTGATTTGCGTGGGATTTATGAGTATATTGCATTCAGCCTTCTGGAACCGGAAAATGCGGCAGGGCAGCTTGACCGTCTGGAAGAAAACATTTTGAAATTGGAAGATATGCCGGGAAAGTTTAAACTGTATGAAAAAGAACCGTGGCGAAGCAGAGGGCTTCACCAAATGCCAGTGGATCATTTTATCGTATTCTATATTCCGGATGAGGAAGAAAAGACAGTTACAGTCATCCGGATTGTATATAGCGGACGGAACATAGATGTGCAGTTGAGAAATACGACAATATAATGTAGTGGGAATGGGAAGCATCTCTTCGGGGGTGCTTTCTTTTTGTATATCTTTAGGAGACGTGTATGAGATTACCATCCATTTTAGGAATCCGGGGTGCGAGGGACAAGCCAAAGGATAGTTACAGCGGTGTATTCCTGTGTGCGGATTCTGGCGGAGACGGTGGCATCCCTGACTGTCCATTTGTACCGTTATACGGAGACGGGGAAGGAACGGGTGTATAACCATTCGCTGTACCATATGCTCTATGATGAGCCGAACCCGGAGATGACTTCCTTTGTGCTCCGGGAGACGCTGACGGTGGAGGCAAGACCGCTGGCATCCGGTTATGTGAAGGCGAAGACAGGGGATGCAACTACGGCAAAAGTGTATGATGACTGGTATAAAGCGGTGTATTTGTCTGCGATGGAGACGGAGACACCGGCCCCGGCCAGCTTTGCAATGAACCAGGAGACGGGCAAGGCTGCAGAAGTGAAATCCATGGCAAAGGCGGTGGCGGATAAATGAGCATAACCAGGAAGGTTGAGATTGACGGGCAGGAGGTGCTGTTTAAAGCTTCGGCGGCCATACCGAGGATTTACCGCTTGAAGTTCCAGAGTCAGGTTCTGATTACAGGTTTTGTTTTCGTTGATTGGCCGACTGTTTCCTGCTATACTGGTGGGAAATAGTTGGCTTGGTCATTGTAAAACTGGAAGTTGAGGAGGATAATTTGAATGTATAAGGGTACTTTGATTGCTGTAAAGAACATAGAAGAAAGCAAAAAATTCTATCATGATATACTGGACATGAATGTGGTAGGTGATTTTGGCGCCAATGTTCAGCTGGATGGCGGATTATTTTTGCAAACACTTGATACATGGAATGGTTTTATCAATAGCAAAGAAGTATATCTGAAAAATAATGCTGGAGAGCTATATTTTGAAGTTTCCGATATTGATGAGTTTTACAAAAAACTGCAAGCAGCCAATATTGAATATGTTCATGGGTTAATGGAGCATAGTTGGGGACAAAGAGTTGTTCGCTTTTATGATCCGAACCACCATATTATTGAGGTTGCCGAGGATATTTCAATGGTTGTAAAGCGGTTCTTTCATAGTGGAATGACGGTGGAACAGGTTGCAGACAGAATGGATGTTCCCGTGGATTATGTCAAGGAGTGTTTGAAATGCTAATTTTAAATTTACTGGGGGATAGAAAACCACTGTCGAACATGATATATTTTATAAAAGAAATCTGCGAAATACAAGGTGAAAAATTGAGATAGCTTGCAGAGGGCTAGACTGATTTTGAAATTGTGCAACGGATCGTTGCACAAATATCGTGGGTACAAAATTTTTTCTATGATTGGAGGAATAGCATGCCTAAAAAGAAAAACGAAATAACGATTCACAGCTCTGCGGCCGAGTATCTGACTTATGTAGCGGCTGTCGGTGATAATGCAGATAGTATGGAAATGCGTTATGAAGATGAGAATATCTGGCTGACACAAAGGATGATGGCAGAGCTGTATGATGTATCGGTTCAGAATATTGGACAGCACATTAAGAAAATATATGAAGATGGCGAATTAACACAGGAGGCAACTATAAAGAAATTCTTTATAGTTCAAAATGAAGGTGACCGACAAGTCAACCGTGGAGTTGTACACTATAATCTCCAGATGATTATTGCCGTTGGGTTTAAGGTCAACAATGATCGAGCTGTCCGTTTCCGCAAATGGTCCGGGCAAATTGTCAAGGATTACACCATTCAGGGCTGGACAATGGATAAGGAACGACTGAAAAAAGGTCATATGTTCACAGATGAATATTTCGAGCGACAGTTGCAGAACATCCGTGAGATTCGTCTTTCAGAACGTAAATTTTACCAGAAAATCACCGACCTGTACGCCACGGCATTTGACTACGATAAGGATGCCAGGACTACCAGACTTTTTTTTCAGACGGTACAAAATAAAATGCATTGGGCTGTTCACAGGCACACAGCTGCAGAACTGATTGTGGAACGTGCAGATGCTGAAAAAGAGCATATGGGATTGACTACCTGGGAGTCTGCTCCGGATGGCAAAATCGTAAAGACTGATGTGTCAATTGCAAAGAACTATTTGAATGATAAAGAAATGGCCTATATGGAACGGATTGTTTCTCTCTACCTTGATTATGCAGAACTGCAGGCAGAGCGTCAGATTCCCATGAGTATGGAAGATTGGGCAAAAAGACTGGATGGCTTCCTGGAATTTAACGGAAATGAAATTCTAACGGATGCCGGTAAGATAAGTGCAGAGCAGGCAAAACTCCACGCAGAAACGGAATTTGAAAAGTATCGTATTGTGCAGGACAGAATGTTCATGTCTGATTATGACAAATTTTTGCTTTCCTTAGAAGAACAGGCGAAAGAGTAACGCTGTTTTGCGTTGTCCTGATGGTCAGGCGACTATCGGTCTGTTGTTGGTAAAAGGCAAGAATGGCGGAGGAGTATTTTTTAACCGGATACCAGAATACCATTGGTGTTGCGGAGTGGAAAAATTAGATTGCCAAGCCATTATCGGAGTAATTGTGCCACAGCCTGTGGCGTAATTATTCTTCTCGTCATGTTATTATGATTCCGTTAAATTTAAGTCCGCCGCATCAAACTGCTTACAGTTCCTTTTGTGCTACATTGGCATATCGTGGTGGCACGAAAGTACAAGACGGGTTAACGAGGGTGGAAGAATTGGAAAAATTATTAGCGGAGCATGTCCAGATGCTACAAAATTCCAAAGTCACTGGTTCATCGCCATTGACGATACAAATATTTTTCCGCCAAGATAATAACCTTGGTGCATTATAAGTGGAAAAGGGTCTCGTTTCATTGTAGAATATATCAGCATATTCAACACTGAAAGGAGACAGAACATGGCTGTAAAAAAAGAAAGGCAAATCCTGAAAATTCCTGCGGTTTCAAAACAGGCAGGGAAAATTGCAGAAGAAAAGACTCACAAAAAAGAGGATTGGATATTAGTAGGTATCTATGCTGACGAAGGTGCCAGTGGAACAGGCAGGAAAAAAAGAGATGGTTTTCTACAAATCAGAGTGTATGAAAATTTTTCTGTAAATAGGTATTAGCAAAAGGTCTTCTATGATAAAATAAAAAATCATAGGAGGCCTTTTATTATGGCAAGAGAAAAGAAACCGGTACACCAGGTACAAATGACAGATGGAAAACGTAGCATTATCCAGTAGTTATGGCAGCATGGACATCAAGGTTTCCCAGGACCGCAAGTCTACTTTCGAGCCACAGGTAGTCAAAAGCGCCAGAAGGATATCCCCGACATCAACCAGAAAATCATCCATGATGCGTTCTTTTATTACATCACAGCTTTGAAAATATATTCCACAAAGCAGACCCGGTCATAATCAGTACAAAGGCATAGCTGACTACCATGCAAATCTGAAGCACACGCGGGTTTTGCAGTCCTTCGTTTACATCTTTGCGGAAAATCATCCGGCAGACAAAAAATCCGCCAAATGGCGTTGCAATATTTGCAATGAAAATCAACTGGGTTGGTGAACTGCCATAGCTATAGCAAATAACTGCGGCGAAAGCGATGCAGAACAGGCAGCCCCATCGTATGAAGCCAGTTTGACCGGCCATTCTGTTGGGGAACTGTTGGAGACTACGATGACGGCATTAGAGATTCCGGCACAGGAAATGGGGGAAAAAGCTACTAGAATGGTTATTGATGAGATTGAGGCACCGGCAGACGATAAGCCGAGTGTGCAGCATTTGGTATTTCCGGCATCGCTTGTGGAGCGGGAGAGCAGTTAGCAGAATTAACCATATAATCACAGATCACAGGCACTCATGCGTAATCCATCGCCAATCCGGTGAAAGTATGATTGTAAAAACGTTTTATTTGGTCAGAAGGATATGTTTGCATTTGCGGCATATCCTTTTATAATTTCTCGGAATCTTGATTGATCATGCCAGCTAAACTCTGGCAATGACTTAAAAAAGGGTGGATTCAAAATTTTATCGGGAAAAGGGGTTCAGGGAAATGCCTAATGGTCTATGAGAACGGCCAATACAAAATAGTAATTTGAAGAAAAAAGCGAAGGATATAGTAAAATATAATACACTATGATAAAATAAAGCCATATACAAAAATGCCCTAACTAACCACAAGGAGGCCATAACAAGTGGGATTTCTTCAACGGATATTTGGTCTTATAAAAACAACCGAAAGCGTAACATCAACGTCCCCAGCCAGTCCTGGACCACAGGCAGCTCCCCGCAACGAAAACGTGATAAAACTCCTGGAATTCAAGCGTATGATGGAAGACCTTTTGCAGGAGAACAGATACATTGCGAAAAGCGGCTACGCAGAAAAAATTCAGGAATTTGACCCGGTTTTCAAAGTTTTTGACGCCCTGCAAAGCAGTGGTATGTTGGAAAATTTCTGCATGGTTAACGGTATTTCAGAATCAGATGTCCGCTTTGCCGTGGATTTATATACAAACACCGCTACATATATTGATAAACATAATGACGATTATATAGCCAGGGCAATGGAGGAAGAGAAGGAGTATTTGGACCATGTTCTGAAAACAGTGGACCCGGCGGTCGTACTTGACGAAGACCAGCGAAAAGTAGTCCTTACGGATGAAGATTATAGTCTGGTAATAGCGGGCGCTGGAGCCGGAAAGACCACCACGGTAGCGGCCAAAGTAAAATATCTGGTGGACAGGCAGGGGGTAGATCCGTCCCAGATCCTTGTGGTTTCCTTTACCAATAAGGCAGTCAATGAGTTAAAAGAAAAAATACAGGGCGCTTTAGGGGTAGAATGCCCGATTGCGACATTCCATTCTACGGGCAATGCGATTATTCATAAGCATTCACCGGAGGAAAAACTGAATATTGTGGATAATTCCCGCCTCTATTTTGTGATACGGGATTATTTCCGTGGCTCGATCCTGCAGAATGAGAGTGTGGTGAATAAGCTGATTATGTTTTTTGCCTCATACTTTGATGCACCGTATGAAGGGGATGACCTGAATGGTTTCTTTAACAACATTGCGAAGTCAAATTACTCCACTATGCGAAGCGACCTAGAGGATTTTAAGCGGGAGGTCATTGATGCAAGGACCAAAAAATCAGTGACAATCCAGAACGAGGTACTCCGCTCGCATCAGGAAGTAGAGATTGCGAATTTTCTGTATCTGAACCAGATTGATTATGAGTATGAACCGATGTATCCGTATGATATACCGCATGCCAGGAAACCTTATACTCCGGATTTTATCATTACCCAGGACGAAAAGACTGCTTACATCGAGCATTTTGGGATATCGGAAAATGGGGAAAATGACAGATACAGCCAGGAAGAATTAGACAGGTATAAGAAGGCTGTGAACCATAAAGTCCTTTTGCATAAAAAGCATGGCACGACTCTTATCTATACGTTTTCCAGCTATCATGACCGCAAGCCGTTGTTGACGCATTTGCGGGAGGAATTGGAGGCGAAAGGTTTTGAACTTCATCCAAGATCCAACAAAGAAGTTATGGAGATGCTGGTTGCCGGAGAGGAGAACCGGTACGTCAGAAAGTTTATTAACCTCATCTGCAGGTTTATCTCGAACTTCAAAGTAAATGGATACACCGCCGAGGAGTTTAACAGAATGTACCACTCCACGCAGAATGTCCGCAGCAGATTATTTTTGGATATTTGCAATGATTGTTATCTGGAGTATGAGCGGTGGTTAAATGAAAACAAAGCAGTTGATTTTGAAGATATGATCAATGAGTCTGCGCGGATTCTTCGTGAAGTGAAGGAGATGAAGCAGAAGCTTGATTTTAAATATATCATCGTGGATGAATATCAGGACATTTCCAGGCAGAGATTTGACCTTACGAAAGCGTTGTCCGAAGTGACGGATGCAAAGATTATTGCGGTTGGAGATGACTGGCAGTCTATTTATGCTTTCAGCGGCTCTGATATTACGTTGTTTACGAAATTTGAGGAGAAGATGGGTTATGCAAAGCTGTTGAAGATTGTAAAGACCTACCGTAATTCGCAGGAAGTCATTGATATTGCGGGAAATTTCATCCAGAAGAATGCGGATCAGATCAGCAAGAGACTGATATCGCCAAAGCATATCGAGGATCCGGTGATTATATATACCTATGACAGCACTTCCAAGGGGAAGGATGGCAATAGAAGAAGCGGAGAGAATTATGCCATCGCGCATGCTGTGGAGACGGCGCTGGCGCAGATTTTGGAATATAAGGAGAGCGAAGGAAAGAAACCGGGAAGTATCCTTCTTCTTGGCCGGTTTGGATTCGATGGCGATACATTGGAACGGTCGGGGCTTTTTGAATATGTCAATCGGGGGAATCGGTTGAAAAGCGTGAAGTATCCCAATCTTAATATTACCTTTATGACTGCCCATTCTTCCAAGGGACTTGGATATGATGACGTCATTGTCGTGAACGGAAAAAATGAAACTTACGGTTTTCCTTCGAAGATAGAGGATGATCCAGTTCTCGCTTTTGTTATCAAAGAAGACCGTTCGATTGATTATGCAGAGGAAAGACGGCTCTTTTATGTGGCTATGACAAGGACAAAAAACAGGGTGTTCCTTATTGCTCCTGAGAAGAATCCGTCAGAGTTTCTGTTAGAGCTGAAGCGTGATTATAAAAATGTCCTGCTGCATGGAAACTGGAATGAGCAGGAGGTTGTGGGGAAAGCCAAGAAGGCGTGTCCGCTATGTGGTTATCCTATGCAGCTGAAATATAAAAGGGCATATGGATTACGGCTATATATCTGTACCAATGAGCCGGAAGTCTGTGGGTTTATGACCAACAGTATCCAGGCAGGAAAGCTGGCAATCCAGAAGTGTGACAGCTGCCGTGACGGTTATCTTATCGTAAAACCAGGTAAGGCTGACGGATACTTTTTGGGGTGTACAAACTATAAGGCGAATGGAACTGGCTGCCAGAAAACCATAGGAAAGAAGTATTATTATGATTTGATGGGATATGAGCTGGAAGCGGAGGAAAAACCGCTTGCGGCAAAGCAGCAGGCGGCAAAGCAAGAGCGCAGGACAGAAGATTCCGGTATGTTTATTGGGAAAATGACGGATGATTATGTTGAGATTCAAAGGGCTGATTTGAAACCGGTCATGTATCTTGAGTACGACCTGAATGAACTGGTTTTTACAGTCGTGAAGGGCTTACAGAATGTGAGCCGTGTAAGATATTATGGGGTGAGGATGCTGACGGATGTGCTCAAGGGAACCGCAACGAAACGGGTGTATGACAATCATCTGAATCAGATTCCGGAATTTGGCGCTTTCAGGGAATTGCAGTATGAGACGGTGCAGTTCGTGATTGAATGGATGATTTCCGAGCATCTGATCTTAAAGACAAAGGAGCGTTATCCGGTCCTGCATTCGACCTATGAAGGACTTCATTATTCTGAGATAATTACAGAAGGAAAGCTGAAAAAGCTTAAGAAGTATTTGGAGGAAGAGGTGGTAATGTGGACGTAATTGATAAGAAAAAGCTTGATACGGCAATTCTCTATCTGCAAAGAATTGCGGATGGCAAGAACCCGGTCAATAATATGCCTGTACAGGAGGATACGATATTGAATAATCCGAATGTGATCCGGTGCATGTTCTTTGTAAAAGAAGTCTTGGAGGAGGTCAAACGGAATGGCGGTTATGTGGGCGGTAAGCCCAGGAAATCTCCCAGGGAGGACTTTCCGTTAGAAGCTCTGAGGCAGTTTGAATACAGGGAGGATAAAACCATATCGCGATTTGTGGGGCAGATTAATGAGGCGGTTGATGACACGGTTTACAAGAAGTTGAGTTACAGACCGATTTCACAGTGGCTTAAGCTGAATGGATTTTTATTGGAAGAGCATAGCCAGGAATATGACAAAACAGTGACGATTTCAACGGAAAAAGGTGCTCGGATTGGGATCAGGTCTGAAAAGCAGACGAATGACCAGGGCGCTGAATATGTCAGGGTGATATATGGAAAGCAGGCCCAGGAGTATCTTGTGCGGAATATGAAAGCGATTCTGAGCGGAGATGCGGCGGAAGGATAGAGTGTTTGATCCGGTAGAGCCTGTTATGGAAGATAGGTGGTCAACCCGGTTTGTGTGACCGAAAGAGGCGGAAAAGATGGCTGGATTTGATTTGACGAAAATGACATATTCTTTAAATATTGATAGAAAGTATTACAGCACGCTGGATATCGAGGGGTTTTCCCATATGATGAAAGACCCGTCTTATTGCTATAAGTTCTATTGGCTGGAAGCTATAGTACAGTTGATTTCCGAGGGCGTGAGGGAGACAACTTTTGATGCGATTATCGATGAGATGATTTGTAATGCATGGTATTCTGTTCAGGAGTTCCATATTCATCTGAGCGGGCTTCCGGTAAGCGGCGAGGTGAAAGACGGGCTGGAGCGGGCGGTTATCCGTCTTGCCAAGCTGAGCGGCTTGCCGTCCAATGCTTCCAGAGTGGAGATAAAAAATGCAATCCGTGACCATAGTCCGGAGCTTAAGACAGCAAAAGAGCAGTTGACCAATATGGTCCCTTATCGTGCGCTGGCGGGCTTCTTTTTAAAGGCAGAGACGAGGGCTGAGTGGGACAGCATAAAGCGGATGACATCATATATTGAGCAGGTCAACCGGGATGTGGTTCTGCTCCCTTATATACTAGGCTCCGGGAGTAAGTTGAAAAAGGAAGTGTATTTTCAGCCGGAATGGATGAAGATGATACAGGACCATACCGTATCAATCCTGGGATGGATCCAGTTTGAGAAGGTGAAGTGGCTCCAGAATAATAATCCGGAAGTGCCGGGATTGGTATATAAACTGGCGCCTATGGATGAAAAGATGCGTAAGCTCAATCATGTCAGGAAGCTTTGGGAAGGTGTTTTGGAGCTGAGGGAAGTGAGGGATGTGTTTACTGAGAATCCGGTGGTATCCGGGCAGTATGATGTGGATCATTTTATTCCGTGGTCATTTGTGATGAATGATGAACTCTGGAATCTGATGCCGATGGACTCATCCCTGAATTCCTCAAAAAGCAACCGCCTTCCGCATTGGGAGCCATATTTCGAGCGGTTTGCGGGGAACCAGTATATCCTGTACGAATTGATTCAGGAAAAAGCAGGGATTCGAAGACTGTATGAGAACTGTTATAAGTATAATCTCCATTCTTTGTGGGCGGGTCAGGAATTGTACCGCCAGGGGAATGGCAGAGAGGCATTTTATCATATTCTGCAGAAGAATATGCAGCCGGTATATGATTCGGCGAGACGGCAGGGGTATGAGATTTGGGAACGATAAGGGAAAAGGAGCCAGGTTTTTATGATGAAGGAATTAAATGATGAATATTTTGCAAAACATCCATTAAAAGATATTTCGGCAGCTCGTTTTGAATATAACCTGTATAATATACCAGAGGTCGAAAGGTTGGCCAATCGAGTATATAAGCTTGACTCGAAAGATTTGCAGGATGAGGCGATGATTGAGGCGGCGGTTACGCCGGAAGAGCTTCTGAAGTGTATGCGGAAAGGTCTGCTTGGAAGTAACAGGCTAAAACTCCGTGAGAAGGTTTTAGCTTATGAGACAGAGATGAAACCGTTGATTAAGAAAAGGGCGATTACAAACTTACAGGACTTTTTTATTGAAAATGCTCTGTATTTTTTCCTCCACTGTGAAGAAAATTGCTGTGATTGGATTATGGAGCAGTATGACAATATGCATAGTGAATATTTGAAGTCTCTGTTATGTTTGGTTATAGGATTTCGTGGAGATTGTTCAGCAGTTCCATTTCTTATGAAAGAGGTGGAACGATATGAGCGTTGGTATCCGAATAAAGATTATGATCAGGGACCATTGCTGGCATTATATGAATTAAGGGAGAGATTTCGTTGACTCATGTAGTGGAAAAAGAGTAAGGATTACCTGGGGGAATATGAGAAAAACCGAAAGACTGGATAGCATCAATTGACACTGTTTGAGGAAAATTTGCCGTTTACGTAAAACGGCGGTAAAGCGAAAGGGGTATTTATGTACACATGGAGAGATGTAACGGAAACATTTTCAGAGGAGCAGAGATATTATAAGGATACATATTTGGAAATTGATGAAGTATATAATGAAGAAGTTGAGGTCAGTTTATTTTCAGCCCAGGAAGGACCATATGAAATCTATGTCTCGTATGGAATTATGTATGGAATCATTTATGTGGACGCAGATGAAGCTGAGGCGAAACGTGAAGAAGTGAAGAAAGAGCTTGCAGAAGAATATGAAAAACACAAAGAACCAACTGGTGATTTTATCAATTCTTTCTGTGAAAGGCATAATGTATGTCTTCCAAATGACATATTTTTTGATACCTCAAGTTTTTTTGGCTTTTAGATGTCCTGGGATTTCGGGGTTGTAAAAATATATAAGGAAAGGAAGATATGAGTGATAACACCAGAAGAAGTAGCGGGATATGCAAAACAAAAAGAAGATGAAAATATGCGTTTCCGGACTTACTTGAAATGCCATGCAGAGGAAAAAACACTGGATGAGCAGTTTCAGAGGCTTCATGAAGAATTATTTGCCGGATACGACTGCAGCCAGTGCCGGAATTGCTGCAAGGCGTATTATGGTTTGATTCCGGCAGAGGATCTTGAACAGGTGGCGGCCGGGCTGACTCTGTCCAAACAGCAGTTGATTGACTTTTTTCTGGTAGAGGACAAGCAAAACGGTGATTATAATACCAAACATATGCCATGTGATTTTTTAAAGGAAGACGGCTCCTGTATGCTTGGGGAGAACCGTCCGGATAATTGCCGGAATTATCCCTATACGAATCAACCGGAACGGTTGTGGAGTTTGTATAGTGTACTTGAGGCGGTAGAGGTGTGTCCGGTGGCTTATGAAATCTGGGAGCGGCTGAAGCAGGAATATGGGTTCAGAAGAGGCAGAAGAAGGTAAATACATAAAAACATGGAGAAGATATCATGACGAAAGATAACGAAGCTGTCTCAACAGAGACATTGTCATCTAACGCAGAGGTGACAAAATGGTTCGTCCCTCTGATTCAGGCATTAAAAGAACTGGGGGGCGAGGCCAAGCGGAAGGACGCGCATCAAAAAGTTATCGAACTATGCCATATTACGGAAGAAGAGCTGAAGGCAAAAAACGAAAAATCCAACGCAAGCAGAATCCTCAATCAGATAGACTGGGCGAGGCAATATCTGGCGGATGAAGGGATTATTAGTAAAGAAAAGAAGGGAATCTGGAAGCTTACCGAGAAGGGAGAAACAGTACAGATGACCGATGAACTGGCGGGAAAAATCGTTGCAAAGCAGGCAAAAATCAGAGCGGAAGAGAAAAAAAGAAAACCGGATTCGGAAAGTGGATTATCGCAGTCCAATACCACAAATATTGGTAAAAAAGATTATACAAAAAAGGATTTTTTAGATGAAGTTTATATGACCTCCGAGCAGTTTGACGTAATGGTTTCCCTGTTGAAAAACAAGAAAAACCTCATTTTACAGGGTGCGCCGGGAGTGGGAAAGACCTTTACGGCGAGGCGGCTTGCCTATGCGATGATGGGGGAAAAGGATGACAGCCGGATTCAATTTGTCCAATTCCATCAGAGTTATTCTTATGAAGATTTTATGCTGGGATATAAGCCGGCTGGTGATGGGTTTGAACTGCGGGAAGGGGTTTTTTACCGTTTTTGTGATACGGCAAGGAGAAATAAAGATAAGCAGTATTTCTTTATTATCGATGAGATTAACCGGGGGAATCTGAGCAAGATTTTTGGCGAGTTATTGATGCTGATTGAGCGTGATTATCGAGGTATGGAAGCTGCGCTCGCATATCATAGTGAGCCGTTTTCTGTGCCTGAGAACTTTTATATCATCGGGATGATGAATACGGCTGACCGCAGCCTTGCGATGATTGATTATGCGCTTCGCCGGAGATTCAGCTTTTTTGGAATGGAGCCGGGATTTCGTTCAAACGGGTTCCAGGTATATCAGAAGAAATTTGATAATCAGACTTTTAATGACCTGATTCAGTGTGTTGAGGATTTGAATCAGGCAATTGCGGACGATGCTTCTCTTGGAAAAGGTTTTTGTATCGGGCATAGCTATTTTTGCGGACAGACAGAATGTACCGATGAGTGGATGAAGGAAGTGGTTTTGTATGATATCCTGCCGATGCTCGGGGAGTATTGGTTTGATGAACCGGCAAAAACGGAACATTGGGAAACTGTACTGCGTGGTGTGGTCCATGACGAATGAAAACGGAATTTTAATTAAAAATATCTATTATATGCTGACCTATGCATTCCGGGTTCTGAGGCAGTCAAATTATGAGGATATTGCATCGGAAGAGTTTGATTACATCGAGGATCTGTTTGCTGAGATTCTTGCAGCGGGGATTGGCCAGCAGTTGAAGCAGGGGCTTTACCGGGAATATATTACGGATGCTGAGAGCATTTCCGGTATGCGGGGAAAGTTGGATATTCATGGGACGATTGGGAACCGGATACAGCATCGGAAGAAGCTGTTTTGTGAATTTGACGACTTTTCTGTTAACAACAGGTTCAACCAGATTCTAAAGACTACTGCAGTGATTCTTTTGCGGCAGCCAAACGTGAAGCCGAAGCGTAGGGCGGCGCTGAAAAAAGTGCTGTTGTTTTTTGATGAGGTCGATGTGGTTTTGCCGGCTGCAATCAGGTGGGATGCACTTCATTTTCAGAGGAATAATCAGAGCTATCAGATGTTGATTGGAATCTGCTATTTTGTATTGACGGGGCTTTTGCTGACAACGGAATTGGGGCAATATAAGCTGGCTGAGTTTTTGGATGAGCAGCGGATGTCGCGGCTGTTCGAAAAATTTGTACTGGAATATTACCGGTATCATTATCCGCAGCTTGAGGCGGCAGCATCCTGGATTCCCTGGAATCTTGATGCGGGGGAGGATAAGTTTTTGCCTAAGATGCATACGGATATTATGCTGCAGAACGGGAATCGTGTCCTGATTATTGATACTAAATTTTATGCGCGTACGATGAAGGGATGGTCTGATTCTGATAAGAAAAAGCTTTATTCGGAGCATTTATATCAGATCTTTGCCTATGTGAAAAATAAAGATGTGGGGAGCTCCGGGAAGGTGGAGGGAATGGTGCTTTATGCGAAGACACAGGAGCAGGTTGTGCCGGATTGTGTGTATGTAATGGGAGGAAATAAAATCAGCGCGAAGACATTGGATTTGAATATGAGATTTTCGGATATTGAGATACAATTAAAGAATATTGTGAAGGGGATGGTATCGGTTTGAAATAAAAGTACAGGCAGGGTGGATTTTTCAGACCAGGCAGTTAAAGAAATCAACAGTCAGTATAATCTGCCGCCAAACAGGAAATCATATTTTTGTAAAAACCCAATTTCAATTAACTCAAAAAGGATATGTTTGCGTTTGCGGCATATCCTTTTCTTTCAGGGAAGGAGGTACACATGGACAATCCAAACAAGACACCAAACAGCCTGATTCATGAGAAGTCGCCCTATTTATTGCAGCACGCCTATAACCCGGTGCGGTGGTTTCCTTGGGGGGATGTGGCATTTGATAAAGCAAGAGATGAGGACAAACCGGTATTTCTTTCCATCGGATATAGTACCTGCCACTGGTGCCATGTGATGGAGCGGGAATCGTTTGAAAATCCGGTTATTGCAGAACTGTTAAACCGGGATTTTATCAGTGTTAAGGTGGATAGGGAAGAACGTCCGGATGTGGATTCGGTATACATGTCAGTCTGCCAGGCGATGAACGGACAGGGCGGATGGCCTCTGACAATTATCATGACGCATGACGGTAAGCCGTTTTTTTCCGGCACATATTTTCCGCCGAAGGCGCGGTACGGCAGGATGGGTCTGGAGGAAGTGCTGACTGAGGTGGCAGCCAGATGGAAGCGGGATAGGGGGATGCTTATAGACAGTGCAGGCCAGATAGAAGCGTACCTGAAAGAGCAGGAGGAGATTCCGGTGTCGGGAGAGCCGGGGATGGGACTGGTGCACCGGGGGTACCGGCAGCTGGCGGGGAATTTTGATGAAAGAAATGGTGGATTTGGCAGTGCACCGAAGTTTCCGACACCGCACAACCTGATGTTTCTGATAGCGTATGGGATGAGAGAAGGGCAAAAACGGGCGGTGTCAATGGCAGAGATCACTCTTACCCAGATGTTCCGGGGCGGGATTTTTGACCACATTGGCGGAGGGTTTTCCAGATATTCTACGGATGAGAGATGGTTGGTACCGCATTTTGAGAAAATGCTCTACGATAATGCGCTGCTTGTGATTGCTTATGCAGATGCATATGTTGCGACAGGGGAAAAGCTGTTTGCATCTGTGGTGCAAAAAATCCTTGCCTATGTAGAGACGGAGCTTAGAGACAGTCAGGGCGGGTTCTATTGCGGTCAGGATGCGGACAGCGACGGGGTAGAAGGCAAATATTATGTGTTTACGCCCAAAGAGATTGAAGAAGTTCTGGGAAAGGATGCGGGCGAACGGTTTTGCCGTGCCTATGATATCACGGGGCACGGAAATTTTGAGGGAAAAAGCATTCCGAACCTGTTGGGAAATGAAGAATATAAGGGAATAAATGATTGTGGAAAGCTGTATGAATACCGGCTTAAGCGAACAAAACTGCACAGAGATGACAAGATACTTGTATCATGGAACGGCTGGATGATTTGCGCCTGTGCCAGGGCTGGCGCGGTGCTTGGCGACTGTAAGTATCTAAGGATGGCCGTCCGGGCGGAGGCGTTTATCCGGGGATATCTTGTGAAAGAAAATCGTCTGCTGGTGCGGTATCGGGATGGGGATGCGGCCGGGGAGGGGAAACTGGATGACTATGCCTGCTATATCCTTGCACTGCTGGAACTTTATCAGGCGACGTTTGAGGCTGATTATCTGAGCAGGGCAGTTTCGTGGGCTCAGATTATGGTTCAGCAGTTTTTTGACTGGCAGCAGGGTGGATTTTACTTGTATGCAGAGGATGGGGAGCAGTTGATTGTCAGGACAAAGGAGACCTATGACGGGGCCATGCCGTCGGGAAATTCCGTGGCGGCAGCGGTGCTGCAGAAGCTGGCGCAGATAACCGGGGAGACGAAATGGCAGGAGGTATTAGAGCGGCAGATGCGTTTTCTTGCCGGTGCGATGGATGGTTATCCGTCGGGGCACAGCTACGCGCTTTTAGCTATGATGGATGTGCTGTATCCCACAAAGGAACTGGTATGCGCGCTTGCATCTGACTGCAGTTTAGAAGAAAAAGAGAAGTTAAGAGACCAGATTGGTTACCTGACGAAAACGGTGCCGGGGCTGGCCGTTGTGGTAAAAACGGAGGAGAATAGTACGGAGCTTGTACGGCTGGCTCCTTATACCAGAGATTACCCGATCCCCGATACCGGGATGCAGTTTTACCTTTGCAGCGGCAGCAACTGTATGCCGCCGGTTTCTGAACTGGAGTTGGTACTGAAGCGTTTGGAGGAGAGGCTATGAGTCCAAGAGAGATGTATGAGGAAATAGAAAAACATTTATTGCTAGATGAAAAGCCGTCGAAATTTCTGGAAAGAGCGGTAAAAACGGAGATATTCTCCCAAATGCCATATGATTTGTTGAAACGGATGAAGAAGACGGAACAATCTCCCCGGTATCATCCTGAAGGCAATGTTTGGATCCACACGATGATGGTGACAGATGCGGCGGCGGAGCGGAGAAAAGACAGCAGGGATGAGCGGGTGTTCATGTGGGCTGCCCTGCTCCACGATATCGGCAAGCCGCTGACCACCAGATTCAGGAAGGGGAGAATCACTTCTTACAATCATGATGTGGAGGGGGAACGACTGGCGCGACGTTTTTTGGAAACATTTTCGGAGGATAAAATGTTTGTGGAAAATGTCTGCGGGCTTGTGCGCTATCATATGCAGATCCTGTTTGTAACGAAGGAAGCTTCACGTGCACAGTTGGAGGAGATGAAACGAAGGGTGGACATCCGGGATGCGGCGCTGCTTGGCTTCTGCGACCGGATTGGGCGTGCTGGTGTGAACCGGGAGCTGGAAAGGGAGAATGTCCGGGCGTTTCTTCAGGCGTGCGGCGTTTCGGATCTGGATATATTTAAATGGTAAATACGTTTGACCGGGGCTGAAACAGGAGAGGGGGATCAAAATACCGGAAGCAGGCCCGAGGGTGGTATACGAGAACGAAAAATTGGTTTAAATTTGTGAAAAGGGCTTGCATTTAAAAAAAACATATGATAAAATAATTTTCGTTGCAGGATAACTGAATAAGTGTTTTATGATATGCGCGAGTGGCTCAGTTGGTGGAGTACGACCTTGCCAAGGTCGGGGTCGCGGGTTCGAGTCCCGTCTCGCGCTCTTTTTATTTGCAGCGGAAGTCTTGATTTACAAGGCTTCCGTTTTTTCATAGGAAATAAGAGATGGAATTTTTATAGTTCAGAAATACACGCACTTGTGTATGGGGAAAAAAGGGATTATAATAATAAAGAAACCAAAAATTGTTTTTTTATTGGAGGATGGGTATGAAGAAATTAAAAAGGACAATTCTTGTAACAGCAGCAATGTCTATGGCAATGACCGGTACATCACTTGCCGCCTGGAAAAATGGAACAGGCGAAAATCAGGACAGATGGCGGTATGATAATGGAAATGAGACATATGCAAGTAATGGCTAGCAATGGATTGACGGAAATGGTGATGGAGTCGCTGAATGCTATTATTTTGATGCTAATGGCTGGTTGCTGGTAAATACTACAACACCAGATGGCTATACCGTAAATCAAGACGGTGCATGGGTAGAAAATGGAAACATTAAGACAAAAGGTGTAAGTGTACCGGCAGCTTCCATTGGTGAAAGCGATTTTGTTGTGTCTGGCAATAACTCTGTTACAAGAAATAATGCTGACTGCAGTATCATTACCAACTGGGTACGCATAGGATATGATGCCGATCCAATGCCTTATCATGTATTTGTAACCGGGGATTCTTTAACAACAGCCAGGGGTATTGCGTTAGGGGCATTAAAAAAAGATGTATTAGAAAAATACGGAACTATAGAATCTCACAATTATAATACCGGTTCCGATAAATGGTTTCAATTTATGGTTGCAAGCGGCAATGCAGAGGCAGGTATTATTTCCCAGGCCGCTTCTGTTCTTGATTATTTTACAAATCCATATGGAATCAGATTTTATTTTAATGGTCAGGAACAATTAACAGGTGTTGTATATTATCGTGACGCAGCTGCCGGCAATAACAATGTTTCCACAAATTATGCCGGTGGTTATGAATACAGCGGTGGAGCTTCTTATCTGTATAATAGTCGAACCGGAGATTTTGAATTACATGCTGAAACAGCGGATTCATCAGAAGACCAGTGGTTTGATGAAATTTATCCGGCAGATGCTGTTAATCACGGTTCGTTTACAATAGTAAGTGCAGATGGTGAGAAATTTTTATACAGTGAATTCGGGGAATCATATCAGTTTATCAATTCGGACGGCAAATGGTTTTGTGATGAAAATGCAGATAATGTATTGCAGGAAGCCGAAAAAAATGCAGATAGCTATTTTGAACTTTTAGAAGATGGAAGAGTTTCTTTAAGCACAGAGATGGACTTTGATTATCACGGAGAATCCGATAATGTAAACAGTAATTATGGCTGGCCGGATAAAGGGCGCTTGAAAATTACTGCGTTTTATTCAAAAATCAATTAAATAGTAAAATAAATTTATCAGGGCTGGATTGGTAGCATTGCTAATCCAGCTCTGTTTTTGTTTCAGCTGTGCACTGTCTTCTAAATCCGCGGACTGTTAGAGAAGATGTGGCAATGTTTTCTCTGA
The DNA here is from genome assembly GCA_030825115.1 of Lachnospiraceae bacterium. Classification (GTDB taxonomy): domain Bacteria; phylum Bacillota; class Clostridia; order Lachnospirales; family Lachnospiraceae; genus Brotaphodocola. The sequence continues at coordinate 9,669 of JAPJQL010000023.1, read as the reverse complement.
TATGATATAGTTAGAATGTTAAATTACTAGTTTTAAACAGGACGAATGAAAAGAATACAAGCTGTTGTACGAACAGAAAAAGTAATACAGAGAAGGAGTCACATTGTGAAAACATGTAATCAGAATTTTATGTTGGATTATTCCGTATCCGTTTCTCCCCTGGGGGAAATCTCAGGATTTCCGGTCAGACCGGGAATGTTTGATGTTTTTGGAGCCATGCCTCTGCCCAGCGGCGTTAATTTTACTATCCATACTCACGGAGGAACCTCCTGTGAGCTTCTGCTGTTCCGGAAAGGAGAGGAAGAACCCTACGCTGTTCTGCCGTTTCCTGAGGAATATAAAATCGGTGACGTATATTCCATGATGGTTTTTGGTCTGGAGGTAGAGGATTTTGAATATGCCTACCGGATTGACGGTCCCTATGATCCGGAAAAGGGGCTGCTGTTCGACAAAAACAATATTCTGCTGGATCCCTATGCAAGAGCAGTAACAGGACAGGGTGTCTGGGGATCCCAGAGTCAGGAGCATTACCATGCCAGAGTTGTAAAAGATGTGTTCGACTGGGGAACCATGCCGCAGTCTAAAAAAGAATTGAATGAGCTGGTGATTTATGAGCTCCATGTGCGTGGATTTACGAAGCACCCGTCTTCCGGTGTGCGTCAGAAGGGAACCTTTGCCGGACTGAAAGAAAAAATTCCTTATCTGAAGGAGCTGGGAATCAATGCCGTAGAGCTGATGCCTATTTTTGAATTTGATGAGAATATGAATGCCAGAGAGGTGAACGGAAACACACTTCTGGATTACTGGGGATACAATACAGTCGGCTTCTTTGCTCCGAACAGCAGCTATACGGCAGCGGAGGAGTACAACCATGAGGGAACGGAGCTGAAGGAGCTGATCAAGAGTCTCCATGATAATGGCATCGAGGTGATTCTGGATGTGGTATTCAACCATACTGCGGAAGGAAATGAACTGGGACCTTCCTTCTGTTTTAAGGGTCTGGACAATAATGAATATTATATGCTGACACCGGACGGAAACTATTATAACTTCAGCGGCTGCGGAAATACTCTGAACTGCAACAATCCCATTGTCCGGCAGATGATAGCAGACTGTCTCCGGTACTGGACCATCAGCTATCGGGTAGACGGTTTCCGTTTTGATCTGGCCAGTATTCTGGGACGCAGCGAGGACGGTTCGCCTATGAACAACCCTCCGCTGCTTCAGACCTTAACCTACGATCCTATTTTAAGCAATGTAAAGCTGATTGCAGAGGCCTGGGATGCAGGCGGCATGTATCAGGTTGGAAGCTTTCCGGCCGGAAAACGGTGGGCGGAGTGGAATGGAAGATATCGGGATGCAATCCGCGGATATCTGAAGGGAGACTGCTGGCTTGCCTGGGATGCAGCCTGGAGTGTAGCCGGCTCCAGCGATCTGTATGGGGAAGGAAATTCCCATGGAAATTATGCCGGATACAATTCCTGCGTGAATTTTATCACCTGCCATGACGGCTTTACCATGTATGACCTCTATTCCTATAATCAGAAGCACAATGAAAATAACGGATGGGACAATACAGACGGGGCAAATGACAACAGGAGCTGGAATTGCGGGGCAGAGGGTGATACCGATGATCCGGAGGTTTTAAAGCTTCGTTTCCGCATGATCCGCAATGCCTGTGCCGTGTTGATGTGCAGCCGGGGAACGCCCATGTTCCTGGCAGGAGATGAATTTGGAAATACTCAGTTTGGAAATAACAACGGATATTGCCAGGACAATGAATTATCCTGGCTGGACTGGACTTATCTGGAGAAAAACAGGGATCTGTTTGAATTCTTTAAGTTTATGATTGCCTACCGGTTCCGCCATCCGGTTATCCGCAAGGAGCTTCCGCGGGCAGTCTGCGGCATGGACGCACTTCATGCCCATGATGTGAATGCAGACCGGGTGAATATCCCGCGGGATACCAGAGTTTTTGCCACCAGCTTTGCAGGCTATGACAGAGAAAAGGGCCAGGATGATGTTGTTTATCTCGCTATCAACACTTACTGGGAGGATGTGGAAATTACACTTCCGAAAACCAACCGGGCAGGATACTGGTATCTCAGTGTCAATACCTATGGAGACGAGAATGGAAAATATTTTTATGAAGAGAACGAGGAACGCCGTATTGAGGGAAGCTTTGTTATGAAGCCGAGAACCGTTGCCGTTTTCCATGTGAAAAAATATTAAAAGACTGAGGAGTTTTCTGTTAGCAGAAAGAAAGGAAAAGCATGCTGAAAATAATGATCTCACCGGCGAAAAAAATGAGGATCGATGATGATTTTCCGGCAGAGGTATCCCTGCCGCTGCTTCTTGAGAAGACAGAGCAGATTAAGGAGTATCTTCAGAGTCTGGAGCCGGAGGAATTAAAGGAGATCTGGAAGTGCAATGACAGGCTTGTTCAGGAAAATACGCAGCGTCTGAAACAGATGAATCTGCAAAACCGGCTGACTCCGGCGGTGATTGCCTATGAGGGAATTCAGTATCAGACTATGGCTCCCGGAGTGATGGAACAGAATTCGCTGGCATATTTGAAAGAGCATCTTTATATTCTGTCCGGGTTTTATGGGATTTTGCGGGCCTTCGACGGAGTTGTTCCCTACCGTCTGGAAATGCAGGCAAAAATGAAGTGGCAGTGGAAGACCTTGTATGAATACTGGGGAGACAGTCTGTATCGTATCCTGGCAAAGCCGGGAGATACGGTCATAAATCTGGCATCCAAAGAATACAGCAGGGCTATAGAACCCTGGCTGACGGAGGATGTGAACATGATTACCTGTGTCTTTGGCGAGCGGGAGGAAGAAAACAGCGGACAAAAAATGCCGGGAGTAAAGGTAAAAGCCACCGCTGCCAAGATGGCCAGAGGCGCTATGGTCCGGTATCTGGCTGAAAATCAGGTAACCGATCCGGAAAAAATGAAGAATTTTGACTGGATGGGATACCGGTATACCGAAGAATTGTCAGATTCTTCCGTCTGGGTCTTTGCTGCAGAGAAAAAAACAAAAAGAAAATTGTGAGAAATTCATTTTCAGATTGATAAAATCGCAGGAAGCAGGTAAGATATAGGATAGTATAAAAAGGAGGAGGATAGAATGACAAAAGCCTATGAGAGACTGACAGCCTGTTACCAGAGTATTCAGGACAGAATTCCCTTTCGGCCAAAGGCAGCTCTGGTGCTGGGCTCCGGGTTGGGAGATTATGCAGAAGAGATTCAGGCAGAAGCTTTTCTGGATTATCATGACATTGAAGGCTTTCCCGTATCAACCGTAAGCGGACATAAGGGACGTTTTGTATTCGGATATGTAAATGAAATTCCTGTAGTGATTATGCAGGGACGAGTTCATTACTATGAAGGCTATTCTATGGAGGATGTGGTTCTTCCTATTCGTCTGATGAAGATGATGGGGGCGGAGATCCTGTTTTTGACCAATGCAGCAGGTGCGGTCAATTACGATTTTCATGTTGGCGATTTTATGATGATTACGGATCAGATTTCCAATTTTGTTCCGTCACCGTTAATCGGTCCCAATATCGAAGAGCTGGGAGAGCGCTTCTGCGATATGAGCCAGATTTACAACCATGATTTGTGCCGGATTCTCAGGGAGACAGCAGAGGAACTGGAAATCCATTTGCAGGAGGGAACCTATATCCAGCTGACAGGCCCCAATTTCGAGACACCAAAGGAAGTAAAGATGTGCCGGATTCTGGGTGCGGATGCAGTGGGAATGAGTACTGCCTGTGAAGCAGTTGCAGCGAATCACATGGGAATGAAAATATGCGGTATTTCCTGTATCTCCAATCTGGGATGCGGAATGTCCGAGGAGCCTTTGAGTCATGAAGAGGTAAAAGAGACAGCGGATCGCGTGGCCCCGCTGTTTAAAAAGCTGATTACAGCATCAATTACACGCATGGGAAGAATGTAATGGTTTTGGAAGACTTCCCCCCGAGGGAAGGGCTCCTGAGCGATTGCAGGAAATTAATGAAATATGGTAGGTGAGTTTACAAATGAAACAAAGAGAAACATTTAAGTCAAGACTGGGATTTTTGCTGCTTTCAGCAGGGTGCGCAATTGGAATCGGAAATGTATGGAGATTTCCGTATGTAGTAGGACAGAACGGCGGAGGAGCTTTTGTACTGTTTTATGTGCTGTTTCTGGCGATTATGGGAGTTCCGGTTCTTTCCATGGAATTTGCAGTAGGACGCGCCAGCCGGAAAAGCCCGGTTAAGGCTTATCAGCAGCTGGAGCCGAAAGGAAGCAAATGGCACCTTCACGGATATGTAGCGCTGTTTGGAAACTATGTTCTGATGATGTTCTATACTACGGTTGCCGGATGGATGATGTATTATTTTTACAGCTTCCTGACCGGTAAATTTACGGGAATGACCTCAGATATGGTCAGCGCATCCTTTGGCGAGATGCTGGCAAGCCCGGGAATCAATGTGTTCTGGATGGTTGTCGTTGTTGTCATGGGAATTATTGTCTGCTCCAGAGGACTCCAGAGCGGAGTTGAGAAGATCACAAAGAACATGATGCTGTGCCTGCTGTGTCTGATGGTGATTCTGGCTGTTCGCGGAATTTCCCTGGAGGGCGGCGCTGAGGGCCTGAAGTTCTACCTGTATCCTGATTTTGCAAAAATGAAGGAAGTGGGTATTGGAAATGTGATTGTTGCAGCCATGAACCAGTCCTTCTTTACTCTGAGTCTTGGAATTGGCGCGATGGCTATTTTCGGAAGCTATCTGGAGAAGGATCACACTCTGCTGGGCGAGGCAGTAAACGTGGCAATTCTCGATACCTTTGTGGCATTTACAGCCGGACTGATTATTTTCCCGGCCTGCTTTGCTTTTGGTGTCAATCCGGACAGCGGTCCCAGCCTGATTTTTATTACACTGCCGAATGTGTTTATTTCCATGGCAGGCGGACGTATGTGGGGAACCCTGTTCTTCCTGTTTATGTTCTTTGCAGCTTTTTCTACAGTGCTTGCAGTATTTGAGAATATTATTGCATGTGATATGGAGCTGTTTGAAATCGATCGGAAGAAGTCCGCTTATATCAATCTGGTGCTGATTATTCTGCTTTCCCTGCCCTGTGCATTAGGCCCCAACCTGCTTTCAGGTTTCCAGCCGCTGGGAGAGGGAAGTGTTGTTCTGGATCTGGAGGATTTCATTGTCAGCAATCTGCTGCTTCCAATCGGTTCTCTGATTTACCTGGTATTCTGTACCAGCCGTTATGGCTGGGGCTTTGAAAAATACCGGGAGGAGGCCAATCAGGGAACAGGAATCCGGGTTGCTCCCTGGATGAAGTGGTACGTTACTCTGGTACTGCCGGTTATGATTCTGGTATTGCTTCTGCAGGGATTGTTATAAAAAAGAAAAAAGAACTACGGTGCGGTGTGGCATTTGCCATGCCGCATTTTTCATTTCATGGGAAATTCGTCCTAAGGCATAAAAACGCTCCGCGGGGCGCTGTTCTCCCGGTTTCCTGTAAAAAATAGACAAAACAGAATGACGGCTTTTAGGGTAATTGCTGAAAATGGTTGAGAAATAAAATTTTACGGCAAAATATATTGACGAAATATAAAAATCATAATATGATTGTCTCAGGAAATGAAAAGAAATTTCATAATAAATAGGAGGCATGACAGATGATTTACACAGTGACGTTTAATCCGGCTCTGGATTATGTTATCCGGGTAAATCAATTTGCGCTGGGTGAGGTAAACAGAACCGTACAGGAACATGTATTTTACGGGGGCAAGGGCATCAATGTATCAACGGTTCTGGCGCGTCTGGGGTTTGAAAATACGGCCCTGGGCTTTGTGGCAGGCTTTACCGGAGCGGAAATTGAACGGGGTGCGGCAGGTCTTGGGTTTACAGGGGATTTTATCCATGTAGAAAAGGGAATGACGCGAATCAACGTGAAGCTGAAGGCAGAGGAGGAAACGGAAATCAACGGCATGGGGCCGGAGATACAGCGAAAAGAGGTGCAGCAGCTTTTTGAGAAGCTGGACAGGATGAAAAGCGGCGATGTGCTGGTTTTGTCAGGAAGTATTCCCGCATCCATCAGCGACAGGATTTATGAGGAAATTATGGCGCGCCTGGAAGGACGGGGAATCAGGATTGTGGTAGATGCCACAAAGGATTTGCTTCTGAATGTGCTGCAGTATCATCCGTTTCTGATTAAGCCCAACAATCACGAGCTGGGAGAGATGTTTGGAAAGGTACTTACATCAGAGGAAGAAATCGTTCATTACGCCAGAATCCTGCAGGAAAGAGGCGCGGTAAATGTTCTGATTTCCATGGCCGGAGACGGGGCTGTTCTGATTGCGGAAAACGGAGAAATCTATAAGAGAAAGCCGCCGGTGGGAACAGTGAAGAATTCTGTGGGAGCAGGAGATTCCATGGTGGCAGGCTTTATTGCGGGATATCTGAAGACAGGAGATTACGAGGAGGCTTTGAAACTGGGAACGGCAGCAGGAAGTGCTACGGCATTTTCCGATGATCTGGCATCAGGAGAGTTCATTTGGGAGCTTTATGATGCAATATAGGGCTTTGGAAGAGAGACTATAAGAAGAACAGAAGATTCCGGAAAGAAGAAAAGGGGAGAAGTATTCGGAAGGGAAGCTTTTGTAAAACGAGAAACAGAAGGCTGGAGAAAAGGAAGCGCGCAAATGCCTGCACAAAGGGAAGCAATTCCGGAAAACGCCGGAGGCGGGAGAGGCCGGGAAAAAGGGAGAACGGAAAAACGGCAGACTCAGAAGACGCGGAGAGAACGGAATTGTGTGCAGGAGCCGGGCGCAGGGAACACAGAAAAAGGATCCGGAAATTCTGTGTGAAAATAAAATGGAGGAAATGAGAATGAAGATTACAGAGCTTTTGAAGCCGGAGAGTATTGCTCTTGGAGTGAAAGCATCATCGAAGGATGAAATCATTGACTGTCTTACAGGCCTGATGGATCAGGGCGGCAGACTGAATGACAGAGCTGGATATAAAGAAGGGATTTTAGCAAGAGAAGCCCTGGGAAGCACAGCTATCGGAGAGGGAATTGCCATTCCTCATGCAAAGGTGGCAGCAGTAAAGGAACCGGGACTGGCAGCAGTGACTGTTCCGGAAGGAGTGGATTATGAGGCTTTTGACGGTTCTCTGGCTAATCTGATTTTTATGATTGCGGCTCCGGACGGAGAGGCGGATACACATCTGGAGGCACTCTCCAAGCTGTCTACGCTGCTGATGAACCCTGGTTTTAAGGATGCGCTGATTGCGGCAAAGACAAAAGAAGAGTTTCTTCAGATTATTGATGACACAGAGAATGCCCGCTATGCAAAGAAGCAGGAGAAGCAGGTATCAGAAGAAACGAAAGAAGCGTCAGAGCAGAAGTCTGCAGAGGCCGAGCAGAAGTCACAGTCAGGATACCGTGTTCTTGCGGTAACAGCCTGTCCTACAGGAATTGCTCATACCTATATGGCAGCGGAAAATCTGGAAAACATGGGAAGAAAGCTGGGGATTCCGGTAAAGGCAGAAACCAATGGATCAGCAGGTGCAGATAATGTGCTGACAGCAGAGGAAATCAAAAATGCAGAATGCATTATTATTGCAGCAGATAAAAATGTAGAAATGGCGCGCTTTGACGGAAAGCCGCTGATTCAGGTTCCGGTAGCAGAGGGAATCCACCACGGCGAGGAGCTGGTAAAGAAGGCGGTCAGCGGAACCGTTCCCGTATACCATCACAGCGGCGGCACAGGAGAAAGTGAACGGGGCGGAGCCGGAAGCGGAGACAGTCTGGGACGTCAGATTTACAAGCATCTGATGAACGGCGTTTCCCACATGCTGCCCTTTGTAATTGGCGGCGGTATTTTAATTGCACTGGCATTTCTTTTTGATGATTATGAAATCAATCCGGCGAATTTCGGTAAAAACACGCCGCTGGCAGCATATTTAAAGACGGTGGGCGAACAGGCCTTCGGCATGATGCTTCCTGTTCTGGCCGGATATATTGCCATGAGCATTGCGGATCGTCCCGGACTGGCAGCAGGCTTTGTAGGCGGTCTGGTGGCAAAAATGGGCATGACCTTCGGCAATCCTGCTGGCGGTGATGTGAATGCAGGATTTCTGGGAGCGCTGTTTGCAGGCTTTGCAGCAGGATATATTCTGGTAGGCTTAAGAAAGCTTCTGTCAAAGCTGCCCAAGTCTCTGGAGGGAATTAAACCGGTGCTTTTATATCCGGTGCTGGGCGTTTTTATTACCGCAGTTGTTACAACCTTTATTAATCCTTATGTGGGCATGATCAATGATGCTCTGACAAACGCATTAAACAGCATGGGCGGAACCAGCCGGGTGATTCTTGGCATGGTAGTGGCAGGCATGATGTCTGTGGATATGGGCGGCCCGGTAAACAAGGCAGCTTATGTATTTGGAACAGCGCAGCTGGCCGAGGGAAATTTTGAGGTTATGGCGGCAGTTATGGCAGGCGGAATGGTTCCTCCTCTGGTCATCGCTCTCTGCTCCACCTTCTTTAAAAAGAAATTTACTGAAAAAGACCGCCAGTCCGGTCTGGTCAACTACATTATGGGACTGTCCTTTATTACAGAAGGCGTCATTCCCTTTGCAGCTCAGGATCCCTTCCGTGTCATTCCTTCCTGTGTGGCAGGTTCCGCAGTGGCAGGAGGATTGTCCATGTTCCTGGGATGTACGCTTCGGGCTCCTCACGGAGGACTGTTTGTTCTTCCCACGATTGGAAATCCTCTGGGATATCTGGCGGCAGTCTTGATCGGTTCCGTAATTGGATGTATAATACTGGCAGCACTGAAGAAAAATATTGAAGAATAGAGGAGAACCTTATGATTCGCTGCTGTATATTTGATTTGGATGGAACACTGCTGAATACGCTGAATGCCTTAACTGTGACGGTTAATCTTACCCTGGAGCATTTCGGATATGAGCCGGTGGATGAAGACCATGTCCGGCAGTTTGTAGGCGACGGATACAAGCTTTTGATGGAACGGGCGCTCCGTTACAGCGGAGATGAGCAGCTGGAGCACTACGAGGAAAGCCTGAAGGTCTATCTGGAACTGTTTGCAAAACACAGTATGGACGGGGTGCATCCCTATGACGGCATCTGCGGGCTGCTGGAGGAATTAAAAAAACAGGGAATCAGGACGGCAGTTCTGTCCAATAAACCCCACCCGAGGACGGTGGAAAATATAGAAAACGTATTCGGACCGGGATATTTTGACTATGTGGCAGGAGAACAGCCGGGAATTCCCAGAAAGCCGGATCCTGCAGGCGTAAAGCTGATTCTGGAACGGTTTGGAGTAAAGCCGGAGGAGTGTCTGTATTTCGGTGATACCAACACAGATATGCAGACCGGTCTGGGAGCAGGGCTTCAGACCGTAGGCGTTACCTGGGGCTTTCGGGACAGGGCAGAGCTGGAAAGCTTCCATCCTCAGTATATTATCAGCCATCCGGATGAGGTTTTCGGACAGATTCTTGAGAAAAAAGCATGAAAATTAATGGAAAACAACGAAAATAGAGGAAAAATCAAAAACCCTCTTTCTTTTATGAAGAAGACATGATACAATCCTGAGTTTAACACTTGTGAAAGTAAAAAATGGCTACAAGCCCAGTAATTAT